>NZ_SCTC01000070.1 GCF_004299445.1 Phenylobacterium sp.
GCGAGCGCCTTCTGCTGCACGTGGCGGGCGAAGGCGAAGTCCATGCGGGCCGTCTGGGCCAGCAGCTGGTCCTCTTCGAAGATGTCGGGCGTGGGCTCGGACATGATCGCGAGTGGAACACGGGGGTACGACAGAAACGGTCGTAGAAGCGCGCCTCGCTTCCAATCTTTCCCAGATCGTCATGGCCGGGACGGGCCCGGCCATGACGTTCAGAAAGAGGGTGGAGCGCCAAACCGGGATGACAGGGCGGGGGCGCGGCCCCTACGCCGGACGCTTCATCCGGACTTCGCGGACCGTGTGGGTCGCGGAGTTCATGACCAGGGTGTGGGTGTGCACGAAGCCGCCCGAGACCGTGACGCCGTCCAGCAGCGCGCCCTTGGTGACCCCCGTGGCCGCGAAGATCGCGTCGGCGCGGACCATCTCGTGCAGGTCGTACTTCTTGTCGAAGTCGGTGATCCCCACGCGGGCGGCGCGCGCCTTCTCGTCGTTGTTGCGGAACACCAGGCGGCCCTGGAACTGGCCGCCCACGCACTTCAGCGCCGCACAGGCCAGCACGCCCTCAGGCGCCCCGCCCTGCCCCACGTAGAGATCGACGCCGGTGTCCGGATCGGCCGTGTTGATCACGCCGGCCACGTCGCCGTCGGTGATCAGGTGCACGCGCGCGCCCACCGAACGCACCGAGGCGATGATGTCGGCGTGGCGCGGACGGTCCAGCACGCAGACGGTGATCTCGCTGGGATCGACGCCCTTGGCCTTGGCCAGCGCCTGGACGTTCTCGGCCGGGCTCTTGTCGAGGTCGATCGCGCCGGCCGGATAGCCGGGACCGCAGGCGATCTTGTCCATGTAGGTGTCGGGCGCGTTCAGCAGGCTGCCCTTGGGCGCCCAGGCCATCACGGCCAGCGCATTGGCCATGGCCTTGGCGGTGAGCGTCGTGCCTTCCAGCGGGTCCAGCGCGATGTCGATCTTGGCGCCTTTGCCCTTTCCGACCTTCTCGCCGATGTAGAGCATGGGCGCTTCGTCGCGCTCGCCCTCGCCGATGACGATCTCGCCGTCGATGTCGAGGTCGTTCAGCGCGGTGCGCATGGCGTCCACGGCGGCCTGGTCGGCGGCCTTTTCGTCGCCCCGACCGGCCAGTTTCCAGGCGGCGATGGCGGCGACCTCGCAGACCCGGACCGCGTCCATGATCAGATTGCGGTCCAGAACTTCAGAACTCATGTCGTCTCCAACCCCAAAGACGCCTCTCTATCGGAGGCGGTATCAAACCTAGATGCGGGCGATCCGCAACAGTCGCGGACGGTCAAGTACGGCAGGAAGTCCTGCGATGCGGTCAACGGCGGCGGTAAGCACCGATTCCGCCACCGCGTGGGTCGTCAGCACGATCGGCACGCCCTCGGCGCCCTCGGTCGGCTTCTGCAGGAAGCTTTCGATCGAAACCCCGGCCTCGGCCAGCGTCTCGGACACGGCGGCGATGACGCCCGGCTCGTCCTTCACCAGGAAGCGCAGGTAGGCGCGGCTCATCAGCTTGGACGGGTCGACCGGGTCGAACGGCGCGAGCGTGGCGGCGGGGGCCTGGAACACAGGACGCACCGCGCCGGCGATCACGTCGGCGATGTCGGCCGAAACGGCGGCGGCCGTGGGCGCGGCGCCCGCGCCGGGGCCCTGGAGGAAGATGCGGCCCGTCCGCTCGCCCTCGATGAAGAGCGCATTCAGGGCGCCGCCGGCGCGAGCCAGCGGATGGTCCAGCGGGGCCAGCGTGGGATGCACCCGCACCAGCGCGCCATGGATGGATCGCTCGGCCGAGGCCACCAGCTTGATCCGGTAACCCAGGTCCTTGGCCATGCGGATGTCGAGCAGGGCGACCTGATCGATGCCCTCGATCTCGGCCGCGGCGTAGTTGGGCGCGCAGCCGAAGGCCAGGGCGGCCAGGATGGTGATCTTGTGGGCCGCATCGAAGCCGCCCACGTCCATCGTCGGGTCGGCCTCGGCGTAGCCCAGGCGCTGGGCCTCGGCCAGCACGTCCTCGAACGAGCGGCCGGTGGCCTCCATCTCGGTCAGGATGTAGTTGCAGGTGCCGTTCAGGATGCCCGAGATCGAGTGGATGTCGTCGCCCACCAGGGCCTCGCGCACCACCTTCACGGCGGGCACGCCCCCCATCACCGCCGCCTCGAACAGCAGGGGGACGTTCTGCGCCTCGGCCAGGGCCGCGAGTTCGGCGCCGTGCTCGGCGATCAGCGCCTTGTTGGCGGTGACCACCGGCTTGCCGGCCTTCAGCGCCGCCTCGACCGCCGCCTTCGCCGGGCCGTCCGACCCGCCGATCAGCTCGACGAAGATGTCGGTCGACTCGGCCGTGGCCAGCGCGACCGGATCGTCGAACCAGGGCAGGCCTGAGATGTCGAACGGGCGCGGCCGCGAGCGCGAGCGCGCCGAGACGCCGCTGACGTAGGCCATGCCGCCGGCCGGCGCGAAGTCCGGGTTCTCGGAGAGGAACGTGAGAAGGCCCGCGCCCACGGTGCCCAGGCCCGCGACGCCGATGCCCCAGGGTTTTCGGTCCATGGGTTCGCTCATTGGGCGGCCAGGGCGTTGTGCGCCCGTCCCAGGATCTCGTCCGAGTTGGACAGGAACTTCTTCACGTTGCGGGCGGCCTGGCGGATGCGCTGCTCGTTCTCGACGAGGCCGATGCGGACATAGCCCTCGCCGTACTCGCCGAACGCGACGCCGGGGGCCACGGCGACGCCCGCCTCCTCGACCAGAAGCTTGGAGAACAGCATCGAGCCGGCCGCCTCGTACTGGGGCGGCAGCTTGGCCCAGGCGAACATCGAGGCGGGCGGCGCGGGGATGTCCCAGCCGGCGCGCCTCATCGATTCCACCAGGGTGTCGCGCCGCGCCTTGTAGATGCCGCGGATCTCGTCGATGCAGTCGGTCGGACCGTTCAGGGCCGCGGCCGCCGCCACCTGGATCGGCGTGTAGGCGCCGTAGTCCAGGTAGGACTTCACGCGTCCGAGGGCCGCGCACATCCGCTCGTTGCCCACGACCATGCCCACGCGCCAGCCGGCCATGGCGAAGGTCTTGCTGAGCGAGTTGACCTCGACCGCGATGTCCTTGGCGCCGTCCACCTGCAGCAGCGACGGCGGCGGGTTGTCGTCGAAGTAAATCTCGGAATAGGCGATGTCGGACAGGACCAGGAGGTCGTGCTTGCGGGCCAGGGCCACGACTTCCTTGTAGAAGTCGAGGTCGACCCACTGGGCCGTCGGGTTCGACGGGTAGCTGACGATCAGCACGCTGGGCGGCGGCGCCGAGTGCTTCACGGCGCGGCTGATGCCCGACAGGTACTCCTCGGGGCTGCCGGCCGGCACGTGGCGGATCACGCCGCCGGCCATGATGAAGCCGTAGGCGTGGATCGGGTACGCGGGGTTCGGACAGATCACCACATCGCCGGGCGCCGTCAGCGCCTGGGCCAGGTTGGCGAAGCCTTCCTTGGATCCCAGCGTCGCGATCACCTCGCGGTCCGGGTCCAGCTTCACGCCGAAGCGGCGGCCGTAGTAGCCGGCCATGGCCTTGCGCAGGCCGCTGATGCCCTTCGAAGCGGAGTAGCGGCCGGCCTTGGGGTCGCGCGCCGTCTCGATCAGCTTGTCGACGATATGCTTCGGCGTCGGCATGTCGGGATTGCCCATGCCGAAGTCGATGATGTCGACGCCCTGGCCACGGAGCCGGGCTTTGATCTTGTTGACCTCCTCGAACACGTAGGGCGGGAGGCGTCGGATACGGTGGAATTCAGGTGTCATAGGTAGAGCTCTTTCGCCGCGAACGCCCTGCGGCCGATCTGCGAGCTGACGTCAGGGCTTCGATAGACTCCGGGCGGGAGTCCGCCAACCCAGCTTGGGGATTTTTATGCCTCGCGCGGCGCGTTTCGCCCCCGGAAGAGCTCAGCGCGGCGGAGGCGGGGTAGCTCGTTCGCGCAACTCGCGGGCGAAGGCTTCGGCGTCGCCCGGATTCGGCGGCTCGATCTGTGGTCCGGCGTCCCGGCGCGCGCGCTCGGCGAATTCGTCGGTGCCCTGCAACGTCCAGGTCGAGGGCTCGGTGGCGGCGATGAGCGCGTCACGCTCGGCCAGCACCGAGTCGGCGTCGCGACCGTACTGCGTCAGCGGGCGTACATCCTTGGGCTTGGCGGGAATGCCGGCGAAGGTGGGGAACTTGCCGTCGGCGCGGGTCATCTTCGCGACGTCGGCGGCCACCGGCGAGGCGGGGTCGATCTTGGCGTCGGTGAAGGGCACGCCGGTGCAGCCGGCCACGATCGCGCACACGCCGCAGAGGGCGATGGACCGGGCGGCAGTCGAAAAAGGCGGGCGCGGGGCATTCATTTGCGCCAAGGTCTTATGCGATGATCGTTGACGGCGAAAGAGCGCGCGTGACGTCGCTCCCGCCGGCTGGGAGAGCGACCCGATGAGCGAACAGACCGCCCCGTCCAAGAAGGGCGCGAAGAAGACCGGCGCGAAGAAGGCCGCCAAGGCCGACAAGACCGCGAAGGCCGCCGCGCCCGAATCGAAGACCTTCAAGGACGCCCCGCCGCAGCCGCAGCCGCCGCCGTCCTCCGCCGGACCCGCGCCCGCGGGCTTCCCGGGGGCCGGTTTCGCGCCGCCCGGCTTCGACCCCGCGACCTTCACCGCCGACCAGCGCGCCCAGATCGAGCAGCTGTCGATGAACCTCGCCAAGGCCGCGATCACCGCCCAGGGCGCGATCGCCGAGATGGCGCTGCGCCAGGCCGACCGGCCGGCGGCCCTGTCGCCGGACCCGTTCCACGTGGGCCCCGCCCTGACCCAGGTGATGAGCCGCCTGGCGGCCCAGCCCGACCGGATGATGCGGGCCCAGGCCGACCTGTTCTCGCGCTATCTCGACCTGTGGCAGTCCACGGCGCGGCGCGCTTCGGGCGAGACCCCGGACCCGATCGTCTCGCCGGCCAAGGGCGACAAGCGGTTCAACGACCCCGACTGGTCCGACAATCCGGTCTTCGACGTGATCAAGCAGTCGTACCTGCTGACCGCGAACTTCCTGAACGGGATGGTGGCCGAGGTGGACGGCGTCGACCCGCTGGAGAAGCGCCGGGTCGAGTTCTTCATGAAGATGCTGACCGACGCGTTCTCGCCCTCGAACTTCCTGGCCTCGAACCCGACGGCGCTGCGCGAGGTGATGAGCACCGGCGGCGCCAGCCTGGTGAAGGGCATGGAGAACTTCCAGGCCGACCTGCAGCGCGGCGGCGGCTCGCTGTCGATCGCCCAGACCGACTACGACATGTTCAAGATCGGCGAGAACGTGGCCACGGCCCCGGGCAAGGTGATCTTCCGGAACGAAATCATTGAACTGCTGCAGTTTTCTCCATCGACCGACGAGGTCTACGAGATCCCGCTGCTGATCTTCCCGCCGTGGATCAACAAGTTCTACATCATGGATCTGCGGCCCGAGAACTCGCTGATCCGGTGGCTGGCGAGCCAGGGCTTCACGGTGCTGGTGGCCTCGTGGGTGAACCCCGACGCGACGCTCGCGACCAAGACCTTCGAAGACTACATGCGCCAGGGCATCTACGAAGGTGTCGCCGCGACGCTGAAGCAGACCGGGGTCGATCACGTGAACACGGTCGGCTACTGCATTGGCGGGACGCTGCTTTCGGCGACGCTGGCGCACATGGCGGCCAAGGGCGACACATCCATCGGCTCAGCCACCTTCTTCGCCGCCCAGCAGGACTTCTCCGAGGCCGGCGACCTCCTGCTGTTCACGAACGAGGACTGGCTCAAGGACCTCGAGCAGAAGATGGACGAGGGCGGCGGCGTGCTGTCGGGCCAGACGATGGCCGACACGTTCAACGCGCTGCGCGGCAACGACCTGATCTGGTCGTTCTTCGTGAACAACTACCTGCTGGGCAAGGAGCCCAAGCCCTTCGACCTGCTGTTCTGGAATTCGGACCAGACGCGGATGCCGAAGACGCTGCACACCTTCTACCTGCGCCGCTTCTACGGCGAGAACGCCATGGCCAAGGGCGAGCTGACGCTGGACGGCGTCCAGATCGATCTCTCGAAGGTGAAGATCCCGATCTACGTGCAGTCCTCTAAGGAGGACCACATCGCCCCGGCCCGCTCGGTGTTCAAGGGCGCGCGGCTGTTCGGCGGCCCGACGACGTTCACGATGGCGGGCTCAGGCCACATCGCCGGCGTGATCAACGCGCCCGTCGCCAACAAGTACCAGCACTGGACCAACGACAAGCTGCCCGCCACGCTCGAGGAATGGCAGGCCGGCGCGGTCGAAACGCCGGGGTCGTGGTGGCCGCACTGGGCCAAGTGGCTGGCCGCGAAGTCGGGCAAGAAGATCCCTGCCCGCGACCCAGCCAAGGGCCCCCTGCCCCCGCTGGGCGATGCGCCGGGCACGTACGTGAAGGTGAAGAGCTAGGCGTTCCTCCCCCTCGGTGAGGGACGGATCGCAAAGCGATCAGGGTGAGGACGTGGCGATCTCAATCGACGTCTGAGCCTGGCCCGCGCTTCCCCACCCGGCTCGACTCCGGCGAGCTGTCCCTCCGCGGCGAGGAGGGAAAGGCCCATCCCGACCCTTACTAAGGTTTAATGCCAGCTACCTTGCGTCACTCACTACCTTGCCGTACCTCATGGGCAAGGAAGGAGCACCTGACGTGCCCGAGGCCATCGAGATCCAGCTGAAGAAAGGGGCCCTTGAACTCTGCGTTCTGGCCCTGCTCCACGCCAGCGACAACTACGCCTACGAGATCGCCAGCTCGCTCGCCGACGCGATCGGCATGGGCGAAGGCACCATCTATCCGCTCATGCGCCGCCTGCAGGCCGAACGCCTCGTCGAGACCTATCTCGTCGAGAGCCCCGCCGGCCCGCCGCGCAAGTACTACCGGCTCACTGAGGCCGGACGGCAGAGCTTCAACAGTCAGAAGGCCGCCTGGACCTCGTTCTCGGGCGCCGTTGACCAGATCGTCTTTGGAGGGGCGAAGGCATGACACGCCAGGCTTTCTTGGCCCGGCTGCGCGAGGGGCTTCGCGGCCTGCCCGCGCAGTCCGTGACCGATATCGTGGCCGACTACGAGGCCCACTTCAACGACGGCGAGGCCGCCGGGCGCACCGAGGCTGAAGTGGCCGCGGCCCTGGGCGACCCCGACCGGCTGGCCCGCGAGATCCGCGCCGAGAGCACCATGGCCCGCTGGCGCGAAGAGCGCAGTCCGGGCGCGGCGGCGGCGGCGGTGTTCGCGGTGCTGGGCCTGGGCGCCATCGACATCCTGATCCTGCTGCCGGTCCTGATGGGCGTCGGCGCGGCGCTGATCGGGTTCGGCGTGGCGATCATCGTCTGCTTCTTCGTCGGCGCCTTCATGTTCGCTGGGGGGCCGTTCATGGACCCGCCGGGCGGACCCGGCGTCGCGATCCTGGGCGGCATCGGCTTCATGGCCGGTTCGGCCTCGGCCGGCGCGATCCTGACGATCATCTCGATCGGCCTGATGAACGCGCTGGTCTGGTACGGCCGCCTCCACTACCGGCTGCTGAAGCCGGCCCTCGAAGCTTAAGCCGGAGCCAGACCGATGATCCGCGTTCTCTTCATGATCGCCATCGCAGGCTTCGTGCTCTCGGTGGCCTCCCTCTCCGCAGCCGTCGCCCTGGGCGGACCCGACTTCGTCGCGAAGGGCGGCTGGAGAATCGCCGGCGACAATGACTGGGACTGGGGCGATCATCACGACCACGACCGGTCCGACCGCTGGGGCGACGACGCCACCCGCACGCTGGAATGGTCCGGCTCTGACCGGCTGGACCTCGATCTGGCGGCCGACGTCCGCTACGTCCAGGCCGACGGCCCGGCGACGGTGACCATCACCGGCCCCGCGCGCCTGATCGACCACGTGGTCGTGGTGGGCGACACCATCAAGTACCAGGACCGCGGCCACAGCACCCACCGCACCAAGCTGGACATCGTGGTCCGCGCGCCCAACATCTCGACCTTCGACATCTCGGGCAGCAACAACCTGACCATCGAGGGCTACCGCCAGCCCAAGCTGAACCTGAACGTCTCGGGCTCGGCCGACATCACCGCGGCGGGCGAGACAGACCAGGTGTCGCTCGACCTGTCGGGCAGCGGCGACGCCGACCTGGGCAGGCTGAAGACCAAGGGCGCGGAAGTCGACATCTCGGGCTCGGCCGACGCCACCATCGCGCCCACCGATTGGGCCGACCTGGACATCTCGGGCCGCGGCGACATCCGCCTGCTGACCCGCCCGGGCAAGCTGGAGACCGACGTCTCGGGCTCCGGCGAGATCCACCAGAGCGAGGGCCCCGCCCCCAGTCCCCCGCCGCCCCCGACCCCGCCGCCTGCGCCGTCACCCAAGGGCGCGAAGACCTAAGGCGGGACCTCAGAGCACCCCAGCCAACCTGGCCCGGGCGGATGCGCCCGGGTCTTTTCTTGTCTGGGATCAGGCCGGGATGAATTTCAGCGCCAGGCCGTTGTTGCAGTAGCGGAGGCCCGTGGGGCGCGGGCCGTCTTCGAAGACGTGGCCCTGGTGGCCCAGGCACTGGGCGCAGTGGTACTCGGTGCGCGCGACGCCGATCTTGTAGTCGGTCTTGGTGCCGACGGCGCCCGGCAAGGCGCGGTAGAAGCTGGGCCAGCCGGTGCCGCTCTCGAACTTCGTCTCGGACTTGAACAGCGGCAGGGCGCAGCCGAGGCAGACGAACGTCCCCTTGCGCTTTTCCTTGTTGAGCGGGCTGGTTCCCGGACGCTCGGTCGCCTCCTGGCGCAGCACGGCGTAGCTGTCCTGCGGCAGCCGCTTCTTCCATTCGGCGTCGGTGATCTTGCGGAACGGCGAGTTGGCGTACGCGTCTTTGGCGGCGGCCAGGGACGTGGCCGGGGCGCCCAGGGCCAGGGCGGAGACGGCGGCCAGGAAGCCGCGGCGGTCGAGAAGCGTGTTCATGACGCGATTACGCACGACGAAGGGCGGCGGTTTCAAGTCCGTCCTGGGCATGGAACCGATAACAGCCGCTGCGCTAGGCCGATGGCCCGTCCCATACGTAGCGGACGTCTGGAGTCTTCTCCTCGTTGCCCGAGCCGTCGGTGAACTCGACGGCGCGGAACCCGCGAGACTCGTAGAACGCCCGGGCGCGGGCGTTCTGCTGGAAGGTCCAGAGCTGTCGCGAGCCCCCTTCGGCCAGCACCGACTCGAGTAGCCGCGCCCCGACGCCACGGCCGTGGTGGTCAGGATGGACATAGAGCTGGTCGATCCAGCCCTCCGAGCAGGCGATGTAGCCGCACGCTTCGCCGTCTGCTTCCGCGACCGTGACCCGGTGGGCCGGCAGCACAGTCCCGGACATCCAGACGGCCGCCTCCTCGACCGTGTGGAGCTGAGGCAGGAAGGCGAGCGTCCGCATCGCCAGGATATGGATGGCTGCGAGGGCCGGCGCGTCGTCAGGCGTCGCCGGCCGCAGGATCACAGGCCCTCGCCTTCCGGCAGGCCCAGCATCAGGTTGAGGCTCTGCACCGCCGCGCCCGAGGCGCCCTTGCCCAGGTTGTCCAGCAGGGCGACCAGGCGGGCCTGGCTGCCGTCGGCGTTCCCGAACACGAACAGGCGCATCTTGTTGGTGCCGTTCAGCGCCTGGGGATCCAGCGCCTGGACGTAGCCGCCGGCCCCGGCGCGGGTCTTGGCGAGCTCGGCGCACTCCATCCCGCTGGCGACCTGGACGAAGGCCTCGCCGGCGTAGGCGGCCTCGAGCGCCACGTGCAGGTCGGCGGGCGACGGCTTGCCGGGCATCGCCCAGAGCTGAAGCGGCACCTCGACCAGCATCCCCTGGGCGTAGCGGCCGACCGACGGCGCGAACACCGGGTGGTGGCTGATGCCCGTGTGGATCTTCATCTCGGGCAGATGCTTGTGGACGAGCGAATAGCCGTAGGCGCGGAAGGCGTCGTTGGTGTCGGCCGGCGGCGCGTTGTCCTCGAACTCGGCGATCAGGCCCTTGCCGCCGCCCGAGTAGCCCGAGATGGCGTTCACGGTCAGCGGGAAGTCGGCCGGGATCAGGCCCGCGGCCACCAGCGGACGCACCAGGCCGATGAAGCCGGTGGGATAGCAGCCGGGGTTCGACACCCGCGTGGCGTTGCGCACCGCGTCGCGCTGGGTGGGCGACATCTCGGGGAAGCCATAGGTCCAGCCCGGCGCCGTCCGGAAGGCGGTGGAGGCGTCGATCACCTTGACCTTGTTGGACGACAGCATCGACACGGCCTCACGCGAGGCGTCGTCGGGCAGGCACAGCACCACGGCGTCGGCGGCGTTCAGCAGCTCGCGGCGCGCCTCGGGGTCCTTGCGCCGCGCAGGATCGATCGAGAGCACCTCGAGATCGGCGCGCCTGGCCAGCCGGTCGCGGATCTGGAGCCCCGTGGTGCCGGCTTCGCCGTCGATGAAGATCGTGTGGGTCATCGTGGTCCCCAAGTGCGGGCCAAAGCCCCGATACTCAACCGCAGAGATCGCAGAGATACGCGGAGATCTCGTGATCGCCCCCGACACTCTGCGTGTCTCCGCGATCTCTGCGGTTCAAATGAAAAGGGCGCTTCGGTTGCCCGAAGCGCCCCTTCCGCAAACGCGAGTTTTCGCGGCGCGGATTAGCGCTTCGAGAACTGGAAGCTGCGTCGGGCCTTGGCCTTGCCGTACTTCTTCCGCTCCACGACGCGGGGGTCGCGGGTCAGGAGGCCGTGCGGCTTCAGCACGGCGCGCAGGCCGGGCTCGTAATAGGTCAGGGCCTTGGAGATGGCGTGGCGAACGGCGCCCGCCTGACCCGAAAGGCCCGAGCCTTCCACGGTGGCGATGACGTCGAACTGGCCGGCGCGATCCGTCAGTTCCATCGGCTGGGCGATCATCATGCGCAGCACCGGACGCGCGAAGTAGATCGACTGGTCACGGCCGTTGATGGTGATCGTGCCCTTGCCCGGCTTGATCCAGACGCGGGCGACCGCGTTCTTCCGCTTGCCGGTCGCGTAGGCGCGGCCCTGGGCGTCGACCTTGCGTTCGTGCACCGGGGCTTCCGCCTGGGTGCCCATGCCCTTCAGGGCGTCGAAGCCGGTGGCGACTTCGGTCGGCTTTTCAGCTTCGCTCATTACGCGCTCCGCACGTTCTTGGCGTTCAGGTCGGCGAACGCGATGGTCTCGGGATTTTGCGCCGCGTGCGGGTGCTCGGGAGCATTGTAGATGCGCAGGTGGGTCAGCTGCTTGCGGGCCAGCGGGCTCTCCTTGGGGAGCATGCGCTCGACGGCCTTCTGCAGGACGCGCTCGGGATACTTGCCGGCCAGGATCTGGGCCGGGGTCCGCTGCTTCACGCCGCCCGGGTGGCCGGTGTGCCAGTAGTAGACCTCGTCGGTGGCCTTCTTGCCCGTGAACTTCACCTTGTGGGCGTTCACGACGACGACGAAGTCGCCGCAGTCGACGTGCGGGGTGTAGTCAGGGCGATGCTTGCCGCGAAGACGCATGGCGATGAACGAAGCCAGACGGCCGACAACGGCGTCCTGAGCGTCGATCACGATCCACTTCTTCTCGACCTCGGCGGGCTTCAGCGAAGCCGTAGTGCTCTTCAGCATGAGGGACGATCCAATAGAACGAATGCGGGTTCGCTGGACGCGGCCCGACGTGAGGCGCGGCATATGCCGAAAAGGGATCGCCCTGTCAATGCGCTACGACGCGCATGAAATGCGACATCCCATTGTTTTAACACGATAATCTCATAACGGTAATATAATACCGCGTCTTTTCCGCCCGGTTTCGCCCCCTCAGACGCGGCGGACACGCCAGGCGAAGGCCACCGCGAGCATCAGGACCAGGGCGGCGGCCAGTTGATGGGCGATGGAGAGTCCCACCGGCGCGCGCATCACCAGGGTGACGACACCGAGGATCGCCTGGAGGCCGACGGCGGCGGCCACCGCGACCGCCAGGAGCTTGGATTCCCGCGCCAGGTAGGTGGAGCGCCAGGCGAAAAACCCCATCGCCAGCGCTGCGCCGGTCAGGAGGTAGGCCACGATCCGGTGATTGAACTGCACCGCGCCCTGGCTGTGAGCGAGCGTGGCCCAGAGGTTGGCGCCAAGGTAGTCGTCGGGGATCAGCGCCCCGTTCATCAGCGGCCAGTCGTTGTAGATCAGCCCGGCGTCGTTGCCGGCCACCAGCGCGCCCAGCAGCACCTGCAGATAGATGAGGCCCAGCAGCGCCGCGGCGCGCCGGCCCCAAGGACTGGGCAGCGTCTGACGGGCCGTGCCGGCCCAGGCGTCGAACGCGGTCCACATCACAAGGCCCAGCAGCGCGAACGCCAGCCCCAGGTGGACCATCAAGCGCTCCGGCGCGACCGAGACGCGGTGGGTCAGCCCGCTGGCCACCATCCACCAGCCGACAGCGCCCTGCAGCCCACCCAGGAGGAAGATGCCGCCCAGGCGCAGGAACAGCCGTCGCGGCAGCTGCCGCCGGATGGCGAACCATGCGAACGGCACGAAGAACACCAGGCCGACCAGGCGGCCCAGCAGCCGGTGCGACCACTCCCACCAGTAGATGGTCTGGAACTCCGCCATGGTCATGCCGGCGTTCAGCTGGCTGTACTGCGGAATCTGTTTGTAGAGGTCGAACTCGGCCTGCCAGTCGGCTTCCGACAGCGGCGGCAGCGCGCCGGTGACCGGCTTCCACTCGGTGATCGAGAGCCCCGAGTCCGTCAGGCGCGTGGCGCCGCCGACAATCACCATGGCGAGCACCATGGCGGCCACGACGAACAGCCAGATGGCGACAGGCTTGGAACGGTCCGAACTCAGGAACGAAATCATGGTGTCGCGATTGGCGCAGCTTTCCGGCCGAACTTTGGCCGCGGTCCTTTAGCGGGCTTACGCGCCGACGCCCAGCGCTCTATGAGGAGGCATGTCTCCCCGCCTGCGCAAATTCCTGGGAATGATCGCGATCCTCGCGTTTCTCGTCGCCTACAGCGTCACCGTCGTCCTGGTGGGCGACATGGTGCCCAAGCATTGGGCGGCCCAGGCGCTGTATTACGGCGTCTTCGGGACGGCCTGGGGCGTGCCGCTGTTCCCGCTGATCCGGTGGATGAACCGCGAAGGCTGACCTAAGCTGGGCCTCCGTGTTCTCCGGAGGCTCCATGACGCGCCTGCTGATCGCCCTCGCCGTCCTCCTGCTCGCGCCCCTGCCCGCGCTGGCCGCCCAGGTGGGCAAGCTGAAGGTCACCGTGCTGTCGACCATGATGGCCGACCAGGGCATCGGCGAGTGGGGCTATGCGGCCCTGGTCGAGGTGGACGGCCGGAAGATCCTCTACGACACCGGCGCGCGGCCCGAGACGGTGCTGGCCAACGCCCGCGATCTGAAGGTGGACCTGACCGGGATCGAGGACGTGGTGCTGAGCCACCACCACGGCGATCACACCGGCGGCTTCCTGGTGCTGCGCAAGGCGCTGGCGGCGGGCAACCCCAAGGCGCTGAGCCGCGTGCACGTGGCCGAAGGCTTCTTCGAAGGCGGATCCCAGGGATTCCGGCCCGAGACCGCGACGTTCAAGGCGGCCGTGGAGGCGAGCGGCGCGACCTTTGTGGTCCACAAGAGCGCAGAAGAGCTGCTGCCCGGCGTCTGGCTGACCGGCCCCGTGCCGCGCGAAACCGACGAGAAGAACTTCCCCGTCGGCTGGAAGCTGGCCAGCGGCGCCGAGGACAACGTGCCCGAGGACATGGCCATGGTGTTCGACACCGCCGACGGCGTGGTCGCGCTGACGGGCTGCGGCCATGCCGGCGTCATCAACATCACCCGCCGCGCCCGCGCGCTGGCCGGCGGCAAGCCGATGCTGGCCCTGATCGGCGGCCTGCACACCTTCGGCCTGAACGATGCGCGGCTGGACTGGACCGGGGCCGAACTGAAGACGGCGGGCGTGAAGTTCATGCTGCTGGGCCACTGCACCGGCATCGAGGCCACGATGCGCCTGCGGACCGCCACGGGGCTGACGCGCCGCACGGCGGCCTATGGCGCGACCGGGGCGACGTTCGAGCTGGGCTCGGGGATCAACGCGCGGGCGATCGCGGGGTAGCGGGGCGACCGGGCGGCGCGGCAAACTTTCCCGTTGCCCTCATTCCCGGTTCCGCTAGAAGACGCCCCTCGCCGCTGGGCCGACGGAGCGTGGCGCAGCTTGGTAGCGCACTTGACTGGGGGTCAAGGGGTCGCAGGTTCAAATCCTGTCGCTCCGACCAGCGTCCGGCGGCGAGATTTCCTGGATCGCAGACGGCAATGCGCGCGGCGAGGCGCCCGGCGGCCCTGCGCGCAAACGGATCGGGTTCAGCCCTTGAGCAGGCCGTCCAGGCGGGCCTTGGCGGTCTCGAGGTCGCGCAGGGCTTCGAGAAGGGCGGTCTTGTCGCCCGTGGGCTTCGCAGGCTTGGGCGCCGGCGCCGGCTTCTCCGCGGGCGACGCGACCGCCGTCCCCTCGCCTGCCGCCACCAGACGCTTCACGCCCTGCTCGCGATGGAGCTTCTGGACGCCCTTGATGGTGTAGCCCTCGTCGTGCAGCAGGCGGCGCACGCCGCGCAGCACCGCGATGTCGGAGGGGCGGTAGAAGCGCCGTCCACCGGCGCGCTTCATCGGCTTGATGAAGGTGAACTTGGTTTCCCAGAACCGGAGCACATGCTGGGGCACATGAAGCTCATCCGCCGCTTCGGAAATCGTACGGAAAGCGTCGGGCCCCTTGGCCACCGGACTACACGGCCCCTACCGCGACAACGCGCGGTCGACGCGAGCCTTCATCACTTGCGACGCCCGGAAACCGATCACGCGGCGCGGATCGATCGCGGCCGGTTCGCCGGTCTTGGGATTGCGGCCCATGCGGGCCCGCTTGGCCCGGACCTGAAACACGCCGAAGCCCGAAAGCTTGACCTGCTCGCCCTTCTCCAGGGCCACGCACATCAGTTCGAGCACGCGTTCGACCAGCTCTGAGCAATCCTGGCGGGTCAGGCCCACCTGCTCGTGCACGGCCTCGCACAGATCCGCCCGTGTGACGGTCGCTCCCTTCATGATCGCCCTGGTCCCCGCCGCCACGTCGTTCATGGTTCCTGATTGTCCTATTGTCACAAAGACTTCAAGTCACGCTTTACAGCTTATGCCTAAGCGATCGTCAAAGACGCAGGACGCAGGCGCCCCAGGTCAATCCGCCGCCCATGGCCTCCAGGAGCAGCAACTGTCCGGGGCGAATGCGACCGTCCTTCAGGCCCTGGTCCAGCGCAAGCGGAATCGAGGCCGCCGAGGTGTTCGCGTGTTCGGCCACGGTCGAGATCACCTTGGCCTCGTCGATGCCCAGCCGCCGCGCCACGCCCTCCAGGATCCGCTGGTTGGCCTGGTGCGGGATGAACCAGTCGACGCTGGGCACATCGACGCCCGCGTTGGCGGCCGCGGCGACGACCGCCTCGGAGATGTTGACCACCGCGTGGCGGAACACCTGATTGCCCTGCATGCGCAGGTAGCCGGTCTGGCGATTGGTCGAGACGCCGCCGTCGACGTACAGCAGCTCCTGCTTCGTGCCGTCGGCCCGCAGCGCCCACCCCAGCAGGCCGCGGTCGGCCGTCGTGCCGTCGCCCTCGCCGGGTTCGACGACGACGGCCCCGGCCCCGTCGCCGAACAGCACGCAGGTGCCGCGGTCGGTCCAGTCCATCAGCCGGGTCATGGTCTCGGCGCCGATGACCAGGGCGCACTTGCTGCGACCGCGGGCCGTGAAGCCGTCGGCGACCGACAGGGCGTAGACGAAGCCCGAGCAGACCGCCTGGACGTCGAAGGCGATGCCGATGGGGCAACCCAGCTTGCGCTGGACGATGGTGGCCACGGCGGGGAACGTGAGGTCGGGCGTGGTGGTGGCCACGATGATCAGGTCGACGTCGTCCGGCGTGCGGCCGGCCGCCTCCAGGGCGCGTCTCGCCGCCTCGACGGCCAGATCGGAGACCGGCGTGCCGTCGTCCGCCTGGCGGCGCTGGCGGATACCGGTGCGTTCGCGGATCCATTCGTCGGAGGTGTCGACCAGTTTCGACAGCTCGTCGTTCGTGACGATCCGATCGGGCAGATAGCCGCCGACCCCAGTGACGACGCTACGCAGGACTTTGGACACTTCAGGCGGCTCCATCCGCGGCGGAGGGGCCCGCATCGGCAAGCGCGGCGGGAAGCCGCCTCATATTCCGTTCGATCTCGGAGGCAAACCCGCTTTGCGCCACATCGGCCGCGGCGCGGATGGCTTTTGCGAAGTCGCGCTCGTCGGCGCCGCCATGACATTTCAGCACCAGACCGTTCAGACCGAGCAGCGGCGCGGCCGGCGGCGGGCTGATCCTGTCGCGGAACTGGCGCAGCGAACTGCGGGCCAGCACGAAGCCCGCCTTCGTCATCAGGTCACGGCCCAGCGCGGCGCGGAGCTCGCTGTACATAAACCTGGCCGCGCCCTCCATGGCCTTGAGGGAAACG
Source organism: Phenylobacterium sp. (assembly GCF_004299445.1). GTDB lineage: Bacteria > Pseudomonadota > Alphaproteobacteria > Caulobacterales > Caulobacteraceae > Phenylobacterium. Next base: position 16,473 of record NZ_SCTC01000070.1, read on the forward strand.
TTCCCCGTGAAGCCATCGGTCACGACCACCTGGACCGTGCCGGCGGTGAGGTCGTCGCCCTCGACGAAGCCCTTGTAGTCGAGGTCGATGCCGCCTTCGCGGAGGATGCGGTTGGCCTCGCGGACCTCCTCGTGGCCCTTCATTTCCTCGGAGCCGACGTTGAGCAGGCCCACGGACGGACGCGCCACGCCGTGCGCTGCGCGATGGTAGGCCTCGCCCATGATCGCGAACTCGACCAACCGTCCGGCGTCGCAGTCCACGTTGGCGCCGACGTCCAGGAAGGTGGTGACACCGCTGGCGTGCGGGATCGAGGCCACCAGAGCGGGGCGGTCCAGGTCGGCGCTCATCCGCAGGATCAGCTTGGAGATGGCCATCAGCGCGCCGGTGTTGCCGGCCGAGACAGCCGCGACCGCCGCGCCGTCGCGGATCGCCTCGACGGCGTTCCACATGGACGAGCCCTTGCCCCGGCGCATGGCCTGGGCCGGCTTCTCGTCCATCGCGATGACCTTGTCGGCATGGCGCACCTCGCACCGCTGCGCCAGCAGGGGGTGCTTGGCGAGATGCGGCTTCAGGACGGCTTCGTCGCCATGCAGGAGCAGACGGACCTGGGGGTTGTCGGCCAGCGCCTGAGCACAGGCGGGTACGACCACACTCGCCCCGTGGTCGCCGCCCATGGCGTCGACCGAGATAACCAGCGGCTGGCTCAAGTGAAGTCCGTCCCCAGAGGATTCGCCGCGACCTTAGCGGGACGTGGTCGCAGTGGAAACTAAGCCTTTGGGTCGGTGAGCTTCTTCAGCGCGGCGAACGGCGAGGTTTCGGCTTCCGGGGCCTGATATTCGAACGTCGCGCCCGGCTTCCGGGGGAACGGGTCGATCTCGAGCGCCAGGTGCTCGACGACATAGGCCGCCACGTCGATGGCGTCGCTTTCGAGCACGTCCGGCGCGTCAGGACCGTCGGGATCCAGCTCAACCTCACCGCCGTCCGTGGTGGTCGCGTGTGGACTGCCGGGCGGTACGACGCGCAGGTCGATGGCGCCCCAGATGTCCTGCTGGAAGGGCTCGAGCGTGATGCCGCAGATCTGCTCGACCATCCCGTCGAATCGGCCGGCCAGCTCGGCGCCGTCGAGCCAGGGCTTCACCGTGACCTGGGCCTTGAAGACCGGCAGGCTCTGAAGCTTCAGCGTCCTGGCGATCTCGGCCCGCTGTTCGGCGGTGGGCTCGAGATCGAGGCGGACCGGCCCGCGGGCCACCTCGTGCAGCTTGACAATCACGGACCAGGTCACGGCGCGACCCAGGTCACCTGGCCGGCGCACAGCGCGTCGACGGACTGCAGCGCCAGGGCTTCGCGCTGCTTCAGCACATAGGCGCGGAAGGCGCGCGCCTGAGGCGCCTCGCCGCCTTCGTAGACCGTCCGGCCGATGAGCGCTTCCAGCGGCGCCGTGTCGGGCAGCGCGGCCAGCGCCGTCTCGTAGGAATTGATCCGTCCGTAGAAGGCTTCGCCCAGCTTGCGGATCTTCTTGCCCACCGAAAGGTCGCCCACGCCAAGCTCTCTCAACGCATGGTCCAGCGCGCTCACATAGGTGTCGAACAGCGCCTGAGCGGTCTCGGCGGCCAGCGGCCCCTGCCCCTTCAGCCGCTCGAGCAGCAGGTAGACGTGCACGCTGTAGATCTCGAACCGGCCCTCGGGCGTGTCGGGCGCGCCGAGGTCGGCGTAGAGGGTCGGGGTGCGCGACTGCGCCACGGTCTGGGCGTACAGGGCGCGCCCCGCGGCCACCGCGTGCCTCGGTTTGAACAGGCGCTTGAGCATGGAGGCCTCGATTTTGCCCCGAGTGGGAACTAAAGGGCGCATTGAACTAAGGGGCGGCCGGCGATAGGTCAAAGCCTCTTGCCGTCTGGTCGCCAGAAACGAGTCCTGATGTCCCGCCACGCCGCCCTTGCCCTCCTCGCCGCCGTGACCCTCGCGGGCGGCCTCTCGGCGTGCTCGCCCATCACCAGCTATTCCGGCTTCCAGGCCATCGATTCCGATCCCAAGGACGTGAAGGTCGGAACCGACACCAAGTCGACCGTGCGCGCCAAGCTGGGTTCGCCGTCGGTGCAGTCCACCTTCGACCCGAACGTCTGGTTCTACGTGAACCAGATCAAGGAGCGCGTGGCGTTCCGGCGGCCGCAGGTGACCGCCCGCAACGTGACGGCCATCACGTTCAACAAGGACACCGAGATGGTGGAGACGGTGAACGTCTACACCCTGAAGGACGGCAAGGTGATCGCGTTCAACGACCGCGAAACCCCGACCCGTGGCCGCGAGATGACCGTGCTGGAACAGTTGCTGGGCAGCGTCGGCCGCGGCGGCCTGCTCCCGCAGGACGACGAGGGTGTCCCCGGCAGCCGTCCGGGCGACCGGCGGTAAGGAGCCTCCCTCCCCTGCGGGGGGTGTCGAGCGAAGCGAGACGGGTGGGGAGGAATCGATCCTCACCGACCTCGGCGCTCCGACCTACACTTCCCCACCCTGGCGGCTTCGCCGCCTGTCCCTCCCCGGTGGGGAGGGAAAGAAAAAGGCCCCGGAGAACGCTCTCCGGGGCCTCTTCTTTTTCGCCGCAGCGAGGTCGGGCTAGCCGACCGCGCCGTTGGCCAGGACCGCCAGCAGCAGCAGAGCCACGATGTTGGTGATCTTGATCATCGGGTTCACGGCGGGACCCGAGGTGTCCTTGTAGGGGTCGCCGACGGTGTCGCCGGTGACGGCGGCCTTGTGAGCCTCCGAACCCTTGCCGTGCATCACGCCGTCCACGTCCGTGAAGCCTTCTTCAATGACCTTCTTGGCGTTGTCCCAGGCGCCGCCGCCCGACGTCATCGAGATGGCGACGAACAGGCCGGTGACGATCACGCCCATCAGCATCGCGCCCACGCTGGCGAAGGCGTCGACCTTGCCGGCGATGGCGTAGATGACGAAGAACAGCACGACGGGCGACACGACCGGCAGCAGCGACGGGACGATCATTTCCTTGATCGCCGCCTTGGTCAGGATGTCGACGGCGCGGCCGTATTCCGGCTTCACCTCGCCCGTCATGATGCCGGGGTTCTCGCGGAACTGGCGACGGACCTCGACCACGACCGACTGGGCGGCGCGGCCGACGGCGGTCATCGACATGCCGCCGAACAGGAACGGCAGCAGGCCGCCGATCAGCAGGCCGACCACCACGTACGGGTTGGACAGGTCGAAGGCCACCGCGCCCAGGCCGTCGAAGAACGACCCCGGCGTCGCATTGGCCGCGAAGTACTTCAGGTCTTCGGTGTAGGCGGCGAAGAGCACCAGGGCGCCCAGGCCGGCCGAACCGATGGCGTAGCCCTTGGTCACGGCCTTGGTGGTGTTGCCCACGGCGTCCAGCGCGTCGGTCGTGACGCGCACTTCCGGAGGCAGCCCCGCCATTTCGGCGATGCCGCCGGCGTTGTCGGTGACCGGTCCGAAGGCGTCGAGAGCGACCACGAAGCCCGCCAGCGACAGCATCGCGGTGGTGGCGATGGCGATGCCGAACAGGCCCGCCAGGTTGTAGGTGACGATGATGCCGACGACGATGACGATCGCCGGGGCCGCGCAGGCCTCGAGCGACATGGCCAGGCCCTGGATCACGTTGGTGCCGTGTCCCGAGACCGAAGCCTGGGCCACCGACTTCACCGGGCGGAAGTTGGTGCCGGTGTAGTACTCGGTGATCATCACGATCAGGGCGGTGATCGCCAGGCCAGCCAGCGAGCAGTAGAACAGCGCCATGGCGTTGAACGTCTTGCCCGCCACCGTCAGGTCTTCCGTCACCAGCGACGGGATCAGGAAGTAGAGCGCGATCGCCGACAGGACGCCGGTGACGATCAGGCCCTGATAGAGGGCGCCCATGATCGAGCCGTTCTTGCCCAGGCGCACCGCGAAGGTGCCCAGGATCGACGTGATGATGCAGACGCCGCAGATGGCCAGCGGCAGCAGCATCACATTGCCCAGCATCGCCGAGCCGCCGAAGAAGATCGCCGCCAGGACCATGGTGGCGACCGTGGTCACCGCGTAGGTCTCGAACAGGTCGGCGGCCATGCCGGCGCAGTCGCCGACGTTGTCGCCCACGTTGTCGGCGATGGTGGCGGCGTTGCGCGGGTCATCCTCGGGGATGCCGGCCTCGACCTTGCCCACCATGTCGCCGCCGACGTCGGCGCCCTTGGTGAAGATGCCCCCGCCCAGGCGGGCGAAGATGGAGATAAGCGAGGCGCCGAAGCCCAGCGAAACCAGACCGTCGATGACATGGCGATCCGACGGCTGTAGGCCCAGGGAGCCGGTGAGGAAGGCGTAGTAGCCCGCCACGCCGATCAGGGCGAAGCCCGCCACCAGCAGACCCGTGATGGCGCCCGAGGTGAAGGCCAGTTTCAGGCCCTTGGCCAGGCTTTCCGAGGCGGCCTGCGCGGTCCGCACGTTCGCGCGGACCGAGATCAGCATGCCGGCGAACCCGGCGGCGCCCGAGAGCACGGCCCCGATGAGGAAGCCGCCGGCGGCGTAGGCGCCGATCAGCACGAACAGGGCGACCAGAACGACGACGCCCACGACCGAAATCGCCGTGTACTGGCGCTTCAGGTAGGCTTGCGCCCCCTCCTGAATGGCGGCCGCAATCTCCTGCATTCGCGCGTTGCCCGGCGAGGCCTTCAGGAGCGCGACCGTCTGGAGGATGCCGTAAAGCACCGCCAGCGCCCCTGCGCCGATCACCAACAATAGAACAGAACTCATGATAGCTATCGCCCCTCTGCGACTGTGTGCGCGGAGGAAAGCCGACGGGCCGCCTCGGTCGGGCGTGCTCAGGCCGGCTCCCTGCCCCTTCGCGTTTCCCCAACTTCGTCCCGGGCGCAGAGGCGCGCCCTGGAAAGACCGCGGAAACTAATAGGGTTTCGACGAACGGCGCAACCGGCGCCGCTGGGGGAACCGCTCACATCGAAGGCGCAGGATCAGACCACAGGCGTCCGAGCCCGCCGCCGGGGCGCCTGCTCTGTCACCACAACCGACCGGATCTGCCCCGGGCCGGCGATCGCGGCCGCGTCGCGGGTGAGCGCCGCGGTCAGCTTCGGAACGTCGACAGCGCCAAGGTCAGACGCCAGCGTGAAGGGGGTGCGGTGGCCGGCGCGGACCAGAGCGTCACGGAAATAGGGCTCCTTCTCGCGCAGCCGCGCGACATTGGCGCCCGAGGTCAGGTTGATGCGCACGTTGACGAAGACATAGTTCACCAGTTGCCGGTTCACGACGATCGGCAGGCCGACCGGCTGAAGGTCGACGTACTGGCCGACATCACCCTTGCCCTCCTCCTTCTTGTCGGCGGCGAGGACGGGAGAGGCCGCTAGGGTCACGGCGACGGCGATGAGGGTCTGGCGCAGCATCTCGTAAACCATGCGCGAAAAGCCTTTCCGCATCGTTGCCAGCGCAACCGGCGCCGCTTGTCGCATTCATGGCTAGGCTGTCGGAACGGTGGTATCCTGCCGCCAGAACATAAGGGAGGAGTACGGGGAGATGTCTCCGACGCGTCGAACTGCCGCTCTTGGCGTCCTCGCCGCGAGCGCCGCCGCTCTGCCCGCCGCCAAGGCCCTCGCCGACACGCCCGTCGTAGAGCTCCCGGACGCGGACGAGCCCGCCGCGAAGCTGGCCCTGACGGAATCGCGCTTCGAGCACATGCTGGCGCCCGTCAACGTGAACGGCCGCGGGCCCTTCAACTTCCTGCTCGACACCGGCGCGAACACCAGCTGCGTCTCGCACAAGCTGATGGAGAAGCTGTCGCTTACGTCGCGCGAGACGGCCAGGGTCCATACGGTCGTCGGCGTCCGCGAACGGCCGATCGTGACCCTGGACGAGCTTCAGGTCGGGCCCCGCAACCGCAAGCGCGTTCGGGCTCCGGCGCTGCCGATCAAGGGCTCTGAGGTGGACGGCGTCCTGGGAGTCGACTGGCTGAAGGGCCAGCGCCTGGAGATGGACTTCAGGAAGATGTCCATGCTCATCACCAAGTCGCAGCAGGACGACAGCCAGCCCGGCAAGGTCGTCGTCGTGCCCGCCCGGCGGAGACATGGCCAGCTGACGATCGTCGACGCGGATCTTTCGGGGAAGCGCATCAGCGCGATCATCGACTCCGGCGCCCAGGGCACCCTGTGCAACAGTAAGCTCCGCGACATGGTCCGCGCCTCCGAGGCCCGCAAAGGCAAGACCGAGCCCCCGCGCGAGGTCCGGATGGAATCCCTGGCCGGCGAAGTCTTCGTGGGCGAGTCGGTGTTCCTGCCGTTCCTGCGGCTGGGCGGGCTGCATCTGGGCAACGTCCAGGTCACCTGCGCCGACATGCATGTCTTCGACATCTGGGGCCTGAAGGACAGTCCGGCGCTGGTGCTGGGCATCGACCTGCTGTCGCAGTTCGAACAGGTGGCGCTGGACTTCGGACGATCGCAGGTGCGGTTCGACTTCGTCTGACCGTCGGTGAGTTCGCGCAGACCCCGGGCGATCCTCGTCGACATGGACGACACGATCCTGGCGGCCGGCCAGCGGCCGCAGGTGCTGCTGTCGATCGCGCGCGACCTGGCCGATGACCTGGCGCCCCATGCCCCCGAGGCGGTCGCCGCCCGGCTGGAGGACGCGCTCGCCGCCTTCTGGAGCGATCCCGAGCGGCACAAGGCGGCGCGGTTCAGCATTACGGAGGCTCGTCGCGGCGTCGTACGCGAGACGTTCGCGACCCTGCCGCCCTTGAGCCCCGACCTGGCGGATCGGTTCGCCGCCGACTTCACGGCCGCGCGTGACGCCATGACGGTCTGCTTCCCCGGCGCGCTGGAGGGCCTGCAGGCGCTGAAGGACCTGGGTATCCGGCTGGCGCTGGTCACCAATGGCTCGGCGGCGACGCAGCGGGCGAAGATCGAGCGTTTCGGGCTGGCCGACTACTTCGACCACATCCAGATCGAGGGCGAGATGGGCTTCGGCAAGCCCGAGGCCCGCGCCTACCACCACGCCATGGCGGCCCTCGGCGCCGAGGCCCACGAGACCTGGATGGTGGGCGACCACCTCGAGTGGGAAGTCCGCGTTCCACAGACGCTGGGCCTGACCGCGGTGTGGTGCGACGGCTTCGGCCTGGGCCTGCCCGCCGACGCCGCCTGCACGCCCGACCACATCGTGGCGTCGCTGAGCGAGCTGCCGGGGCTTTTTGCTCAGTCCGGGTGATCTTTGGCGCTGGCCGGCGCCACATGGGGCGGGAACTGGGCGGCGATGGGCTCATACTTCGCCCGCGCCCGGGCCAGGCGTTCGCGCATGTCGGCCAGCACGTCCGGGTAGAGGCTCGCGACGCTGTAGGTCTCCCCCGGGTCGGCCTGCATGTCGAACAGCAGCGGCAGGCCATCCAGGGGGATGTCCATGTCGCGGTAGTATGAGCGGGCGACCAGCTTCCAGCGCGCGGTTCGCAGGCCCGCCACGTGGTTGTTGTTGAACAGCAGGATCTCGTCGTGGCCGCCCTCCCCGCCCGTGAGCACGGGGACGAGATCGACGCCGTCCAATTCGCGGTCGGCGGGCGGGCTCAGGCCGGCGAGGCTGAGCACCGTGGGGAGGAGGTCCAGGTTGCTGGCCAGCCCACGCCCGACGGTTCCAGCAGGGATGCGCCCAGGAAGGCGCGCCACCAGCGGCACCCGAAAGCCGCCGTCCCAGGCCGAGCCTCCCTTGCGGTCGCGGAACGGTCCGGACGAACCCTCGAACCAGGGACCGTTGTCCGAGGTGAAGACCACCAGCGTGTCGTCGTCGAGGCCCAGCGCCTGCAGACGGTCCAGCAATCGCCCCACGTTCAGGTCGATCTCCTCGACCACCTCGCCATAGTCGCCGGCGGATGAGCCGGTCCGGTCGTCGGGGTTCGGGCGCAGCGGGATATGCGGAGCGGTCAGGGCCAGCAGCACGAAGAACGGGTGGTCGCGATGGGCTTCGGCGAAGGCCATCGTCTGTTCGAACAAGCGCTGGGTCAGCCTCGGCAGTTCGACGCGGCCATCGTGGGCCGTGACGTCGGGCCCGTCGGCTTCGAACAGCTGCAGGGGGCGCATGTCGTGGCTGTAGGCCAGGCCGTAGAAGCGATCGAAGCCGTAATTCGTCGGCGGCCAATGTGGCGCGACGTGGCCCAGGTGCCACTTGCCGATGAGCGCGGTGGCGTAGTGCGGTTTCAACGCCCTGGGGATCGTGATCTCGTCGGGCGGCAGGCCCGTGGTGTCGGCCGGCTGGATCACCTCGTGCGCCAGGCCCGAGCGGATGGCGTAGCGGCCGGTCAGCAACCCCGCCCGCGACGGCGTGCAGACGTTGGCCGAGGCGTAGAAGTCGGTCAGCCGCGCGCCCTCGGCCGCCAGCCGGTCGATGTTGGGCGTGCGGATATGCGTTGAGCCGTTGCAGCCCACGTCGCCGTAGCCGAGGTCGTCGGCCAGGATGATGATCACATTGGGCTTACGCACGACGCCTCCGTTGTTCGAGGGAGTCTAGACCGCCTCAGCCGTGCGTCCAGCCGCCCGCGCCGGGGTCCACGATCCGGCCGGCGGCGCGGACCTCAAGGCCAGGAGTTTCGCGCACCTCGCCAATGACGGTGAAACCGCGGGGCCGGGTCGCGCCCGAGGGCATGGTGCAGACGATCTCGTAGTCGTCTCCGCCGGTGGCCAGGCGCAAAAGCGAGGCGGCGACGTCCTCCTGGCCTTCCAGCCAGGTTGCGGCGGCGCCTGACAGCGGGATCTGGTCCAGGTCGAGCATCAGGCCGACGCCGCTGGCCTCGGCGATATGGCGGGCGTCGGCGATCAGGCCGTCGGAGACGTCGGCCGCGGCCGTGGCGTGGCGGCGCAGGGTGGCGCGCAGATCCAGCCTCGGCTCCGGGACGCGGTAGCGGTGGACCAGCCGGCCGTCCGGGTCCGACACCTCGCCCTGGATCGCGGCCAGGCCCAGGGTGGCGTCGCCGATGGCGCCCGAGACCAGGACCCGGTCACCCGGGCGGGCGCCGGCGCGTCGGATCATGCGCCCGGTCGGGACCCAACCCATGGCGGTGAGACTGCAGGTGAACGGGCCCGGGGTCGATGTCGTGTCGCCGCCCAGGAGGTCGACGTTGAACGCCTCAAGGTCCGAGGCCAGGCCCAGCACGAAGCGCTCGCGGTCGCGCAGGGTGTAGTGCGCGGGCCAGCTCACCGCGAGAAAGGCCGCGAACGGCTCAGCGGCCTTGGCGGCCAGATCGGAGAGGTTCACCCGGACCAGCTTGCGGGCCACGAGGTCAGGCGCCTCGCCGGTCGGAAAGTGGACGCTCTCGACGATGGCGTCCTTGGTCACCACCGTGTCGTGGCCGGGGCGCTGCGGGATGACGGCGGCGTCGTCCTTCAGCTCGAACGCGCCCGGCGCGCCGCGGGCCAGCGGCAGGAACAGTCGGGCGATCTCTCCGAACTCGTCGAGCGATCTGGGCGGCTCGGACATCGGCCTCGTCTCTCCGCCAACTTCGGGACCACCCCATCTGAGGCAGATTCGGTGGCGGTTGCGTGGCGGGCGCTTCAGCCCTTGCGGACGTCCCGGGCCACGGCGTCCAGGGCCCCGTTCACGAAGCCCGGCTCGGTCCCCTCGAAGAAGCTCTTCGCGACGTCGACGTACTCGTCGATCACCACTTCGGTCGGCACGTCGGGGCGGTGGGCCAGCTCGAAGGCGCCGGCGCGCAGGATGGCGCGAACCGTCGCGTCCAGCCGGTCCAGCTTCCAGTTCTCGGCCAGGCGCTTGACGATCGCGGCGTCGACGCGTCGCTGCTCGGCGACCACGCCCCGCACCAGCTCGGCGAAGAAGCTCTCGTCGGCCGAGGCCAGGGTGTCGCCCTCGCCTTCGACCCCTTCCAGGGCGCGGTCGAAGCGGTGCTCGGTGAACTCCCGGATCACGTGCTCGACGCCGATGGCCGAGACCTCCATCTGGTAGAGGGCCTGGACGGCGGCCAGGCGCGCGACCGAACGGGACGCGTGCTGGCTCATCGCTTGCCGCCCATCAGCTGCTGCTTGAGCGCGATCATCGTCAGGGCCGCGCGGGCCGCGCCGCCACCCTTGTCGCCTTCGCTGAAGCGCGCCCGGGCCCAGGCCTGGTCCTCGTCTTCCGTCGTCAGGATGCCGTTGCCGATGCAGAGGCGCTTGCCTGTGGTCAGGTCCATGATCCCGCGGGCGCTCTCGTTCGAGACGATCTCGAAGTGATAGGTCTCGCCGCGGATGACGCACCCCAGGGCCACGTAGCCGTCATAACGCACGCCCGTCGGCTTGTGCCCGGCCTCTTCGGCCAGGGCGATGGCGCCGGGGATTTCCAGCGCGCCCGGGACCGTGACGACCTCGTACTCGGCGCCGAACGCGCTCAGCGCCTGGGTCGCGCCTTCGAGCAGGGCGTCGGCCAGGTCGTCGTAGAAGCGGGCTTCCACGATGAGGATTCGGATCGGTTCGTCGCTCATAGATCGTCCTTGGGCAGCTATTGGATGCTGCTCTTAGGCCGTTTCTCGCCAGCGGGCGAGATATCGCGCCAGCATGTCGATCTCCAGGTTCACGCGGCTTCCGACCTTCAGGGTTCCCAGCGTGGTCACGTCCCAGGTGTGGGGGATCAGGTTCACGCCGAACACGTCGTCCTCGACCTCGTTGACCGTCAGCGACACACCTTCGACGGTGATCGAACCCTTGGGCGCGATGAATCGGTGCAGGGGACGGGGGACGCGCACCTTCACGCGGTGCGAACCGCCCTCGCTCTCGATGGACAGCACTTCGCCGACGCCGTCGACGTGACCCGAGACGATGTGGCCGCCCAGCTCGTCGCCCACCCTGGCGGCGCGTTCCAGGTTCACCGGCCGACCTTCATGCCAGTCGGACAGGGTGGTCAGGCCCAGGGTCTCGCCCGAGACCTCGACGGCGAACCAGCCCTGCCCCTTCTCCACCACGGTGAGACAGCAGCCGGCGTGGCTGATCGAGGCGCCGATATCGACGGTGGAAAGATCGAACTTCGTCTCCACCTCGAAACGGCGGTCACGGTTGGTGTCGCGAACACTGCGGATGCGACCCACGTCGGTGACGATGCCGGTGAACAAAGCTCAAGCCCCCTTCATGCCACGCGGGCGTAACGTTCCCAGAGGTCGTCGCCCAGCTGAGTGACCTCCACCCGCCGGAAATGGGGCGCCCCGGCCAACGCCGCAACGGCCAAGTCGCCGATCGCCGGGCGACCCTCGCCGCCTATGACGATGGGCGCCCGGAACCACTCGATGGCGTCGACCAGTCCATGGCGCAGAAAGCTGCCGGCGACCTGCCCGCCGCCCTCGACGAAGAGATTCGAAAGACCTTCTGCGGCAAGAGCTTGCACTACGCTCTTGAGGTGCGGACGCGCCGCGTCGGTCGCCGGAACCCCGATCACCCTGACACCAGCGTCGACGAGGGCCGGATCGGGCGCGCCGGTTGTGACAACGTAGGTCGGGGTCTCGCGAGCCGTCGCGACCAGCTTGCAGCCGGGCGACAGCCGCTGGCGGCTGTCCAGCACCACACGCGCCGGCTGGCGGCCTGTGTAGCCCGGCAATCGCACCGTGAGCTCCGGATCATCGGCCAACGCGGTCTCGATGCCGACCACCACGGCGTCGTGCGCGGCGCGGAGACGGTGCACCTGCTCGCGGGAGGCCGCGCCCGTGATCCAGCGGCTCTCGCCGGAGGCCGTGGCGATCCGGGCGTCCAGCGACGTCGCGAGCTTGAGGGTGATCGTCATTCGCCGCCGTTCATGGCCGAGAAGCGCCGGGGCGCCAAGCCAGGCTCAGTCGGGCGGCCCACCCACACTGAGCGCCAGGGCCGCCGCGGTGGCTGCGCTCTCGGCCAGAAGCCATTCGCGGAAACGCTGAACGTGACGGCGTCCTTCCATGTCGGCGCGGAAGCGGGCGCGGAAGCCGTGCCGGCTCCACCGTCCCGTGCTGACCGGATAGGGCAAGCCCACCTGACCGGCTTCCAGCAGGTCGCCGATCAGCGCGAGGCCGCAAAGTGTGACCCCCGCATCCGCCGCCACCGCATCGAGCGCCGCGCTGATCCGCCGGAATCGCATGCCGCGCTCCGGCGCCGTGCGGGCGGCTCCGTTGGCCGCCACCCAGTCGGGCCACGACAGGCCGGCAGGGTCATCCTTGCAGAAATCGAGATGCACCAGCGGAAAGCCTTCCAGCCGGGCTCTGGCTTCGATACCGGCCGTCCGCGCCAGGTTCACGGGGGAAGTGATCGGCGCCACGAAGTCACGGAACAGCAGGTCGGTCGCCACGCCGTCACGCGGCGCGCCGTAGCTGATCTCGCAGTCCACGCGGCCGAGGCGCATGGGCGCGTCGCCCTCGCCGTTGATGTTGAATCGGATGTTCGGGTGCTCGGCGCGGAAGCGATGCAGGCGCGGCGCCAGCCAGAGGTCGACAAAGTCGGAGGCCGCGGCGATGTGAAGTTCGTGGCCGCGCTGGAGTTCGAGCTCGCGGGCCGCGGCGTCAAGCGCCTCGAAGGCCCGCGCGAGATGCGGCAGGGCCGTTTGCAGGCCCGGAGCGGCGCGCAGGCCCGCTCGTCCCCGCGAGAGCAGTTCCACGCCCAGATAGTCCTCCAACGCCTTTACTCGCTGACCGACGGCGGCCGGCGTGATCCCCAACCGCTCTGCGGCGCCGACGAAGGAGCCTTTGCGGACAGCCAGTTCCAGGGCTTGGAGAGACCTCAGGTAGGTGGGAGCAACCATCCCACCTTACTAAGCAAAAGCTTTAGTCAGAGCCAGATTGTTTAGATTGTGTCCCGGCCGGGCGACAGCGACAGTGACGTCATCGAGGGAAGTGCAGGGGACGGCGCCATGGCCCAACTCAGACGGTTCCTGGTCGAGCGGGATGTTCCCGGCATAGGCGGCATGTCCATTGTCGAGCTGTGCGGAGTGGCTCGCGCTTCGAACCAGGCGATCGAGAAGATCGGCGGGACCGTCCAGTGGCAGCAGAGCTATGTCGCTGGCGACCGGACGTACTGCATCTATCTCGCCGACGGCGAGGACACGATCCACACCCACGCCGAACTCAGCGGCTTCCCGGTGACGCGCATTACCGAGATCCCGCAGATCATCGACCCGACAACCGCAAACAACTAGCGGCGGACTTCACCCATCGCGGCCAGCGCGCCCCGAGGGGCTGCGCGTCCGCGCGAGGAGAAGAACCATGATCCAAGGCCACAACTACCAACGCCTGCTCGAAATCTCGAAGCGCGTGAACTGGCGCATCGAGGACATCATCGGCCCCGACAAGCCGATGGACTTCACCCGGCCATTCCTGCCCGAGAGCTTTGCACGCACAGGGGAACTGTCGTTCCTCACGCCCGCCGAGCGGCTCAAACTCAACCAGATCCGAGGCTTCGGCTACCTGGCCATGTTCGAGCTGGTGGAGCGCTGCATCCTGCCGGTGATCGAAGAGCATGCGCCTTCGACGCCCGATCAGGACCCGCACCGCACAGAGGCGCTGGCCAACTTCGTGACGGAAGAGATGAAGCACATCGAGCTCTTCGTCCGTTTCCGTCAGGCCTTCCGCGCCGGCTTTGAGGTGGACTGCGGCTTCATCGGTCCGGCCGAGGACATCGGGTCGGCCATCCGCAGTCATGGCGGCCTGGGCATGGCGCTGTTCATCCTGGGGATCGAGTGGGCCACACAGCAGCACTGGCTGGAGAGCGTGGAGGACGACGAGGGTCTCGACCCGCAGTTCAAGAGCCTGCTCAAGCACCACTGGATGGAGGAGTCCCAGCACGCCAAGCTGGACGCCATGGTCTTCCACGAGCTGGCGACCAAGGCCGGGCCCGAGAAGACGCTGGCCGCGGTGGACGCGTTCCTGGCGATCGGCGCTTTCATCGACGGCGGCCTGGCGCAGCAGACGCAACTGGACCTGGCGTCGCTGGAGGCCACGATCGGCCGGACGCTCCCTGACGCCGACCGCGAGACCTTCCTGGCGCGGCAGCATCAGGCGCAGCGGTGGACGTACCTGGGCTCGGCGCTGCGCAACCAGGGCTTTCTGAAGGCGCTGGGCGAGATCAGCCCCGAGGGACGCGCCAAGATCGACGCGGTCGCGCCGGCCTTCTGCTAGCGACTGTTTAAGTAAGTCGGGGAGCGTCGGCCTGGCGGGCCGGCGCTCTCAACGCTCGTCGGCGAGGGCCTCGCTGAGGCCTTCCTCGCTGAGGAACTGGGCGAAGTCGCTGGTCTCGCGGAAGTCGCGGTAGACCGAGGCGTAGCGGACGTAGGCCACGTCATCGAGCTGCTTCAGATGCTTCATGATCAGCTCGCCGATGGTCGACGACGGCAGCTCGGTCTCGCCCATGCTCTCGAGCTGGCGAACGATCGTGGAGATCATGCGTTCGACGCGTTCCGGTTCGACGGGGCGCTTGCGCAGGGCCACCGACAGCGAGCGGGCCAACTTGTCGCGATCGAACGGCGCGCGCCGGCCCGAACGCTTCAGGATCGTGAGTTCGCGCAGCTGAACGCGCTCGAAGGTTGTGAAACGCCCCTCGCAGGACGGGCACAGCCGGCGACGACGGATGGCCGCCCCGTCTTCCGACGGTCGGCTGTCCTTCACCTGGGTTTCGTCGTGACCACAGAACGGGCAGCGCATATCTAGCCCCCTTCCCGGCCATTTACCCCTATTAGGAGTAGATGGGGAAGCGGCTCGTCATGGCGACCACTTCCGACCGCACCTTCGCCTCGACCGCGGAGGAGTCTTCGCCGGTCGCGACCGCGTCCAGGACCTCGCCGATCCACTTGCCGACCTGGCGGAACTCGGCGACGCCGAAGCCTCGGGTTGTGCCGGCGGGCGTGCCGACGCGCAGGCCCGAGGTCTGCATCGCCGGCAGCGGATCGCCTGGGATCGAGTTCTTGTTCGTGGTGATGCCGGCCCGCTCGAGCGCGATCTCGGCCTGGGCTCCGGACACGTTCTTGGGTGTCAGGTCCACCAGCATCAGGTGGCTGTCGGTGCCGTTGGAGACGATCTTGAAGCCCACGCTCTGCAGGCTGTCGGCCAGGGCGCGCGCGTTCTCGATCACCTGCTTCGCATAGGTCTTGAACTCGGGCCGCAGCGCCTCGCCGAACGCGACGGCCTTGGCGGCGATCACGTGCATCAGCGGGCCGCCCTGGAGGCCGGGGAAAACCGCCGAGTTGATCTTGGTGTTGAGCTTCTTGGAGTTGGTCAGGATCAGGCCGCCGCGCGGGCCCCGCAGGGTCTTGTGCGTGGTGGTCGTGACGATGTGGGCGTGCGGGAACGGGTTGGGATACTCGCCGGCCACGATCAGGCCCGCATAGTGGGCCACGTCGCACATCAGGATCGCGTCCACCTCATCGGCGATCTCGCGGAATTTGGCGAAGTCGATGTGGCGGGAATAGGCCGAGCCGCCGGCGATGATCACCTTGGGCTTGTTGGCCAGCGCGACCTCACGGGCCTCGTCGTAGTCGATCAGGTGATCCTGGGCGCGCACGCCGTAGGCCACGGGGTTGAACCACTTGCCGGACTGGTTGACCGACTTGCCGTGGGTCAGGTGGCCGCCGTGGTCGAGGTTCATGCCCATGAACGTGTCGCCGGGCGTCATCGTGACCATGAAGACGGCCTGGTTCGCCTGGCTGCCCGAGTGCGGCTGGACGTTGGCGTACTCGCAGCCGAACAGCTGCTTGGCCCGTTCGATCGCCAGCGTCTCGGCCTCGTCGACGACCTCGCAGCCGCCGTAGTAGCGCTTGCCTGGATAGCCCTCGGCGTACTTGTTGGTGAGCACCGAGCCCTGGGCGTCGAGGACGGCCTTCGAGACGATATTCTCGGAGGCGATCAGCTCGATCTGCTCCTGCTGGCGCGTCAGCTCCGCACCGAGGATCTTCGCGATCGCTGGATCAGCCTGGCCGACGTCGGCCTTGAAGAACGCTTCGGTGGAAGGCTGGGTTTGCACGTGCAGGTTCAAGGGCAAGGCCTTTCGTTGGGGCGACGCGTGAATCTATGTCCGGCGAAGGCGCCTCCTTTACTCCTGATCGCTCCCGGCTCCAACCGCAGCCGTGCGCAGGAATTCTGCGGAACCTTTCACGCGCGATGGCGTTGAGCCCCCCGAGGGCTCGGGGGGCGACGCCGCGCCGGGCCTCATCGTGCGCGTACATCAAGCAGAGGGTGATCATGAGCGTAGGATCCGACACCGGCGGACTGTCCGGCGAAGAGTTGATGCGCCTGGGGGCCGGCATCGTGTCGGCCTATGTCAGTCGCAACGCCGTCACCGCCGACGCCGTGCCCGATATCATCCGCTCGGTGCACCACGCGCTGACCCAGCTGGTCAGCGGCGCCGCCGCCCCGGCCGCGCCCGAGGAACGCCAGAAGCCCGCCGTACCGGTCGGCCGCTCAGTCCAGCACGACTACATCGTCTGCCTTGAGGACGGGAAGAGGCTGAAGATGCTGAAGCGATATCTGCGCTCGCGCTACGACATGAGCCCCGAGGATTATCGCCGCCGCTGGGGCCTGCCCCCGGATTATCCGATGGTGGCGCCGGCCTACGCCGCGCGTCGGTCCGAGTTCGCGAAGAAGATCGGCCTGGGCCGCGGCGTGCGTCGGCGGAAGTAGCGCAGGTCGCCGCGAGGTTTAGAGCGCCCCTGCGTCAACAACAGGGGCGCCCGGGAACCGGCTCGCGTCGGGTTGTGCTCGAACCAACTCCTGCGTGAGAGTTGAGCACGCTTCGGTTGTTTTCCTATTGCGCCAAACCGACGCGGGTCGCACTTGTCGCACCACTCGTGCGCCGATGACCGCCTCAGCCGACGCCAGCGGCCTTGGCCATGTATTCCTGGACGATCGGCATCCACGCGCCGTCTTCCGGGAATTTCTCAAACCGATATGGCGCGCCTGTCCCCGCCCAGGGCAGCATTTCCGACGTGTAGGTTTCAACATAGGGGGCAGCGTGCGCGGCATCGTCCAGCATGGTCGACCGCACATTCACCATCGGCATCCCCGGCGGTTCGGTGAACACCCAGCTGAGGCAATGGGCGCAGTGCATCTGGCGGAATTCGCCATGCAGCCCGCCGACGACGGGGTCTCCCGCCGTGACCTTGAAGCCGGTCCTGGGAATCAGCGTGCTGAGGGAATACGGCCCGCCTGTCATCTGCTGACAGCCGCGGCAGTGGCAGGCCATCGTCACCATCGGCGCCTCGGTCACCTCGAAGCGGAGCTGGCCGCAACGGCAACCGCCGCTCCAGGGCAAGGTCTTCGGGTTCAGCATGGACGCGTTCCGCTAAAACAGGGCGCGCATCATCGACGGCTGCAGCCGCGTCGGAAAGCCGGAAAGCGATGAGCGGTTGTCAGGCCGCGACGCCGCCCACGCGGGCGATGTTGCAGTGGACCCAGAGCTTCTCGAGCACTTCGACCAACTCGTCCATCATCCGGTCGTCGTGAGCCGGCGACGGCGTGAAACGCAGACGCTCGGTGCCACGCGGCACGGTCGGGAAGTTGATCGGCTGGACGTAGATGCCATGCTCTTCGAGCAGCATATCCGAGATCATCTTGCAGTGGACGGGATCGCCCACCAGCAGCGGCACGATGTGGCTGACCGAGGGCATGACCGGCAGGCCGGCCCGCAGCATCTTGGCCTTCAGGGCCGCGGCCCGGGCCTGATGGGCCACGCGGACCTCGTTGTGTTCCTTCAGATAGCGGATCGAGGCCACGGCGCCGGCGGCCAGCGCCGGCGGCAGCGAGGTGGTGAAGATGAAGCCGTCGGCCCAGCTGCGGATCGCGTCGCAGATGACCGCATCGGCGGCGATGTAGCCGCCCATGACGCCAAACGCCTTGCCCAGCGTGCCTTCGATGATGTCGATCTCGGCCATGACGCCGTCACGCTCGGCGACACCGGCGCCGCGCGGGCCGTACATGCCGACCGCGTGGACCTCGTCGAGATAGGTCAGCGCGCCGTACTTCTTGGCAAGGGCCACGGTGCCGCGCATGTCGGCGATGTCGCCGTCCATGGAGTAGACGCTTTCGAAGGCGATCACCTTCGGCGCCGCCGGATCGGCGGCGGCCAGCAGCTCTTCCAGGTGTTGCAGGTCGTTGTGACGGAAGACGATGCGCTGCTCGCGCTTGCCCGCGCGGATGCCGCTGATCATCGAGTTGTGGTTCAGCTCGTCGGAGAAGATGAGCAGCCCGGGCAGGATCTTGTAGAGCGTCGACAGCGACGCCTCGTTCGACACGTAGCCCGAGGTGAACAGCAGCGCCGATTCCTTCTGGTGAAGGTCGGCCAGCTCACGCTCAAGTTCGACGTGATAGTGGGTGGTGCCCGAGATGTTGCGGGTTCCGCCCGAGCCGGCGCCGGCCGCTTCGATGGCCTCGTGCATGGCGTCCAGCACGACGGGATTCTGGCCCTGGCCGAGGTAGTCGTTGGAGCACCAGACGGTGACGTCCTGGGTCGTGCCGTCGTCACGGGTCCAGGTGGCGCGCGGGAACTCGCCTCGATGGCGCTTCAGGTCGGCGAAGACCCGGTAGCGGCCCTCGGACCGGACACGGTCCAAGGCGGTTTGGAAGGCTTCCCTGTAATCCATCGACTTGTTCCCGGTCGCGCGCACGTGAGCGCGCTTTCCCCGGCCCCTGAGATATGACTGCCTTTTGGCGCCGGGATTTCACCTTGTCCACAAACACGAAGGTGAATCCGGCGTCACCTTTCGTGAATGGGTACGTAAATTTCGTGATCGGACCCGTCGTTGACACCGATCAAACGCACGCTCCTAGCGGCGCCGCGATCACGCCTGCGGCGTATTCCCGCGCAGCATTTCGAGAATCGCCGAGAAGTCCTTGCCGCCGCCGCCCAAGCGATCAAACAGGGCGTAGAGCCCCTCCGCCGTCGCCCCCAGCGGCGTGGCCGCGCCGGCCTTCGCGGCGGCTTCCTGCGCCAGCTTGAGGTCCTTCAGCATCATGCCGGTGGCGAACCCGCCCTCGTAGTTGCGATTCGAAGGCGCCGTCGGCACCGGGCCCGGCCAGGGGCAGTAGCTGGTCAGGCTCCAGCACTGGCCCGACGACTGCGACGAGATTTCGTGGAACTTCACAGGGTCCAGACCCAGCTTCTCGGCCAGCGCCAGGGCCTCGCAGACCCCGATCATCGAGATGCCGAGGACCATGTTGTTGCAGATCTTGGCCGCCTGCCCCGCCCCGTGGTCGCCAGCCCGGATGGTGGCGCGCGACATGGGCTTGATGACCTCTTCCACCGCGGCGAAGTCGGCCTCGTCGCAACCGACCATGAAGGCCAGCGTGCCCGCGTCGGCGGCCGCCGTGCCGCCCGAGACCGGGGCGTCGGCGAAGCGGAAACCGGCGGCCTTGGCCTGGGACGCCACGGCGCGGGCGCTCTCGACGTCGATGGTGGAGCAGTCGACCAGCAGCGCGGATTTCGGCGCGTTGGGCAGGATCTGTTCGGCGTAGACCGAACGGACGTGCGGGCCGGCCGGCAGCATCGTGATGACAGCGTCGGCCGATTTGACGGCCTCGGCCACCGAGGCGGCCTTGCCGCAGCCGGCGCCGACAGCCTTGTCGAGGGCCGCCGCCGACAGGTCGAAGGCCATGACCTCGCGCCCCGCCTTCGCCTGGTTGGCGGCCATCCCGCCGCCCATGTTCCCCAGGCCGATGAACGCAACGCGGGTCATGGATACCTCTTGGTCTGACGCCCTACCTGGGCTTGCGGAACTTGTAGATGAACTGGTCCGTGTGGCCACGGATCGACGGGTCGAAGACCATCTTGGTGTGGTCGTCGGCCGGGTTGCGCAGGACGTTGCTCTCGGCCTCGAACTTGAAGCCGGCCGCCTCGACCTGCTTGCGGACGGCGGCGCCGTCGATGCGGTGCAGCTTGTCGTCGGGGTCGATGGGCGCGCCGGGCGCGCCCTGGTGGTCCAGGACCACGAAGACGCCGCCGGGCTTGAGGTTGTCGTAGATCGCCTTGACCACCTTCGGCACGTCGATGTTGCGCTGGCGGGCGTAGAGGTCGTGGAAGTTCTGGGCCGTCCAGAAGATGTCGGCCGGCTTGTCCAGCTTGAAGTCGCCGCCGGCGATCGAGACGATCGTGATGTTGCCGTACTGCGGGTCGGCGGCCACGGCCGCGATCGGCGGCGGCGCGGTGGCGTTCGGCGGCGGCGGGTTGCCCATGGCGTAGACGTGGCCTTTGGGTCCCACCGTCTTGGCGAAGATGCGGGTGAAGTAGCCGCCGCCCGGAATGAAATCGACGACCGTATCGCCGGGCTTCACGCCGGCGAACTCCAGCATGGCGGCAGGCTTGCGGTCGGCGTCACGCTTGGTGTCGGCCTCGGGGCGGCCCTTGTCGGCCACCGCGGCGGTGACGGCGGCGGACGGCGCGGCCTGGGCCATGCCGGCCGACAGGACAAGGGCCAGGGCCACGCCCGTCAGAAGCTTTTTTCGCATCTCGGTTCCTCCCCGCGGCCGGTCCTGGCCGCCTTGCCGGTCAACGTAGAGGCGACCATTCCTGATCGGAAGGGAGCGGGGCGAATATCGCGTCGAGCGTCGCCTCGCTCACGTCGTGCGGCCGGGCCTCGCTCCACCTCGGCGCGTTGTCCTTGTCGACGATCACGGCGCGGACGCCTTCGAGGAAGTCGTGGCGCTGCACCACCCGGGCGCCGATGCGGTACTCCATGGCCATGTTCTCGGCGAAGCTGCTGGCCTGGGCGCCCAGTTGCAGCTGCCGGAAGGCGACCTTCATGGTTTGGGGCGACTTGGTGGCCATCACCTTGAGCTGCTCGGCGGCCCAATCGGTGCCGGCGTTCTCCAGGCCCTCGACGATGGCCTCGACGCTGGGCGCGGCGAAGATGCGGGCGATCTCGTCCTGGTGCTGGGCCAGCGCGGGCCGCCCGGCGTCGCCTTCGAACTCGGTGAGGATCGCCTCGGTGCGGTGGGGTTCGGCCAGGATGGCGGCCTTCAGGTCCGGGATGCGGGCGCTCTCGACGTAGTCCGTGGCCAGTTGCAGCAGCTCGCAGTCGGCCGCCTTGATCCGGGCCCCGGTCAGCGCCAGCCACAGCCCGATGTGGTCGGGCATCCGGCTGAGGTACCAGCCCCCGCCGACGTCGGGGAACAGGCCGATGCCGGTCTCGGGCATGGCGAAGGTGGTCCGCTCGGTGGCCACGCGGAACCGGCACGGCCGCGACAGGCCCACGCCGCCGCCCATGGTGATGCCGTCCATGATCGCGACCCGCGGCTTCGGGTAATGGAACAGCAGGTGGTTCAGCCGGTACTCGGTGAAGAAGAACTTGCGGGCCTTGGCGCCGTCGCCGGCGCCGCTCTCGGCCAGCATCCGGATGTCGCCGCCCGCGCAGAACCCGCGCTCGCCGGCGTGGTCGATCAGCACCAGCTCGACGGCCGGATCCTCGCGCCACGCCAGCAGGGCCTCGGTCATCAGCGCGATCATGTTCGTGGTCAGCGCGTGGATCGCCTGCGGGCGGTTCAGCGTGATGCGGCCGACCTTCCCCTCGATCCGGCAGAGGACCTCGTCCTCGATTCTGGGGGCATCGCTCATTGGCGGAACAGCTCCCGCGCGGTGATGACGCGCATGATCTCGTTGGTCCCTTCGAGGATCTGGTGGACGCGCAGGTCCCGCACGATCCGCTCCAGCGGATAGTCGCGCAGGTAGCCGTAGCCGCCGTGAAGCTGCAGCGCCTGGTTCGCCACTTCGAAGCCCGTGTCGGTGGCGAAGCGCTTGGCCATGGCGCAGTGCTGGGTCGCGTTGGGGTGTTTCGTGTCCAGCGAATGGGCGGCGCGGCGCACCATCAGGCGGGCGGCGTCCAGCTCGGTCGCCATGTCGGCGAAGCGCCACTGCAGGCCCTGGAATTCCTTCAGCGCCTGGCCGAACTGCTTGCGCGTCTCGAGGTGGCTTTTGGCCGTATCGAGCGCGAGGCCCGCGCCGCCCAGCGAGCACGAGGCGATGTTGATCCGCCCACCGTCCAGGCCTGCCATCGCGAACTTGAACCCGTCGCCCTCGGCCCCGATCCGGTTGGCCTCCGAGACCCGGCAGTCGTCGAAGTTCACCATGGCGGTCGGCTGGGCGTTCCAGCCCATCTTGCGCTCCTGGGCGCCGAACGAGAGACCCGGCGCGCCGTTCTCGACGACGAAGGCCGAGACGCCCTTGGCCCCCTGCCCGCCCGTGCGCGCCATGACGACGTAGACGTCGGAATAGCCCGCGCCCGAGATGAAGGCCTTGGAGCCGTTCAGGACGTAGTGGTCGCCGTCCTTCATCGCGGTGGTCTTCATGGCGGCGGCGTCCGAGCCCGAGCCGGGCTCGGTCAGGCAGTAGGACGCCACGAATTCCATCGTGGTCAGCTTGGGCAGGTAGCGGCGGCGCAGGTCGTCCGAGCCGAACCGGTCGATCATCCACGAAGCCATGTTGTGGATCGAGATGAACGCCGCCACCGAGACGTCGCCGTAGCTGAGCTGTTCGAAGACGATCGAAGCGTCGAGGCGGCCCAGGGCCGAGCCGCCCACGTCCTCCTGGACGTAGAGGCCGGCGAAGCCCAGCTCGGCCGCGGCCTGAAGGACCTCGCGCGGCATGATCTTGTCTTCGTCCCAACGCGCCGAGTGCGGCGCCAGCTCGGCCAGCGCGAAGGCCCGCGCTGCGTCCTCGATCGCCCGCTGGTCGTCTGAGAGGTTGAAATCCATGCCAGCGGTTGAGCGCGGCGGGCGCGGGCTGTCAACTCGTCCGCTGGGTCACCATCTGGAGCCACGGCGCCACATGCCGGTCGCTTTTGGCGGCTGGGCTGTGGGGCGGGAGATTGCATGCATGGCCGCCGTCGCGATCGGCAATGTCGGGACGGAGCGAACGCGACGGCGGACCCTGGTGTTCGTGCTGTCGATCCTGCTGCACGGTCTGGTTCTCGGCTGGTTCGCGTTCCGGCAGGACCGCACGCCGGAGGACGCCGCTGCGCCCGCGGTCGTGGTGCAACTGCTCGACGTCGCGAAGCTGCCTCGGCCGCCGTCGCGGGCCGACCAGGAGGACGCCCTGGCGGCTCCGGTGATCAGACCCGTCTTTCCGGTGACGCCGCGCTACGTCGGCCCTCCCGCCAGTGAGGTCGGCGCAAAGGACCGCGGCATCGACCTGTTCGGCCCGGTCTTCGCCGACGGCGAATGGCCCCGGCCCTGGATGCGCAGCGCCTGCGACCCGGTCGCCGATCCGGACATGACCGGCCCGGCCTGTCAGCGGGAGCAGGCCATCGCCCGGGGCGTGAACCGCGCCTTCGACCCGAACGAGGGTACGGACGAGTTCGCCCGCGAAGCCCGCCGCAACGAGGCCGTGAAGCGCTACCGCGACGCGCCCGGAATGTCGGGATACCCAGGCATCCGCTGCCACGTGCTGCACAACTGCTGAGCCTGCGGGCTTGCGTCTTGAAAGGCATGGCTGCAAATGCGCCGCCATGACGAACGCGCCCCTCGCCGCCTATCCCGCCCTTCGCATGCGCCGCCTGCGCCAGGCCGACTGGGTCCGACGCATGGTGCGCGAGACGGTGCTGACGCCGAACGACCTGATCTGGTCGATGGTGGTGCATGAGGGCGAAGGCACGGTCCCCGTGGGCTCCATGCCGGGCGTGGCGCGCCTGTCGGTCAAGGAGTGCGCCAAGGCGGCCAAGGAGGCCAAGGCGCTGGGTATACCGGCCATCGCCGTCTTTCCGCACATCGACGGGGCCAAGAAGGATGCGACGGGCAAGCTCGCGCACGATCCGAACGGCGTGGTCGCCAACGCCGTGAAGGCCATGAAGGACGCCGCGCCTGAGGTCGGCATCATGTGCGACGTGGCGCTGGATCCGTTCACCGACCACGGCCATGACGGCCTGATTGAGGACGGCCGCATCCTGAACGACGAGACCATCGAGGCGCTGGTCCGCCAGGCGGTCATGCAGGCCAAGGCCGGCTGCGATATCCTCGCCCCCTCCGACATGATGGACGGCCGGGTGGGCGCGATCCGCCAGGCGCTGGAGAGCGAGGGCCTGCAGGACGTGATGATCATGTCCTATGCGGCCAAGTACGCCTCGGCCTTCTACGGCCCCTACCGCGAGGCCATCGGCTCGGGAAAGCTGGGCACGGGCTCGGTGGACAACCCGGGCGACAAGAAGACCTACCAGATGGACAACGCCAACCATGCCGAGGCGCTGCGCGAGGTGGCCCTCGACATCTCAGAGGGCGCCGACATGGTGATGGTCAAGCCCGGGATGCCCTACCTCGACATCGTGCGCCAGGTGGTGGACGCCTTCGGGATGCCGACCTTCGCGTTCCAGGTCTCGGGCGAGTACGCGATGATCATGGCCGCCGCCCAGAACGGCTGGCTGGACGAGGAACGCTCGATCCTGGAGAGCCTGGGCGCGTTCAAGCGCGCGGGCGCCGCGGGCGTGATCACCTACTTCGCCCCGCGCGCGGCGCGGCTGCTCGGGGCCTAGGGCCGCCCGGCCCGCGGGCTGTCCACCCGCGCCACGATGATTTTTCCCGTCGCCGTCTTCGCGGCGGCCTCGTGATCCGAGCTGGCGGCGGTGAGCATGAACAGCGTCCGGCCGTCGTCGCCGCCCAGCATGCAGGCATAGCAGGGCTGGCCGGTGTCGATGATCTCGAGCACCTCGCCGCCCTCCGCGATCCGCACGCACATCGGGGCGATGGGATTGGCGATCCAGATCGCGCCGTCCGCGTCGAGACAGATCCCATCGGGCACGCTGGGGCTGGTGGGGGCCCAGACCCGGCGGTTCGACAACGCGCCGTCCGGGCCGATATCGAAGGCGGTGAGCACCGCGCCCAGGGTCTCGCCCAGGATCAGAGTCTTGCCGTCGGGCGTGATGACCGGGCCGTTCGGGAAGTGCATGCCCTCGGCGGCGATGCGGACCTCACCGGTCGGCGACACATAGGCCAGCTTCGCGGTCGGATGATCGGCCAGCACGTTCTCGACGCCGCGCGACGCGATCGCCGCATCCAGGTCGAAGCCGAAGTTGCCGACATAGGCTCCGCCCGCGGAATCGACGACCATGTCGTTGCAGTGGAAGTCGGCGATGTGGCCCAGGTCGGCGTGGACCACGATCGCCCCGTCCGCCGTGCGGCGCAGGACCTGGCGCCTGGTCATGGAGACGATCAGCATGGAGCCGTCGGGCATCCAGCCCAGCCCCGAAGGTCGGTCGTCGATCTCGAACTCGACGCGCACGTCGCCGGCCAGCGACACCGACTTCACCGCATGCGCGTAGAAATCGCTGAACCACAGCCGGCCCTCACGCCAGCGCGGCCCTTCGCCGAAATAGATGCCCTCGGCCAGCACCTTGGTCGCCCGTCCCATGCCGTTTCCTCTCTTGGATTGGCCCGATGATCGTCGAGGTGGTCGGCGCTGTCATCCGCGACGCCACGGGACGGCTACTCACCGTGCGCAAACGTCGGACGCTACGGTTCATGCTGCCCGGCGGCAAACTGGAGCCCGGCGAGAGCGACCTGGAGGCCCTGGCGCGGGAGTTGATGGAGGAACTGGGGGTCGAGCTGCTCTCGGCGACGCTGCTGGGTCGCTTCGAGGCGGCGGCGGCGAACGAGCCTGGCGCGACGGTGCGGTCTGCGGCCTACATCGTCGAGATCACCGGCGACATCGCGATCCAGGCCGAGATCGAGGAACTTCTCTGGATCGATCCGAAGGCGCCGCCGGACGTCCCGATCGCACCGCTGCTAGGGGAGCAGATCCTTCCGGCGCTTTCCCTCCCTTAGTGGGGAGTGACAGGCCGCGCGAGCGGCCAGGGTGGGGAAGTCGGGGCTAGTCCTGGGGGGCAGGTGAGGATCAACACCTCCCCACCCTGCTCGCCTGCAGCGAGCTGTCCCTCCCCATTAAGGGAGGGAGGGCTCGAGCGACGGAAGCCACGCCTGCAGGATCGGGTTCACCTTCTGAGGGGCTTCCTGCTGGACCCAGTGCGAGACGCCCGGCAGGCGGCGGATCGTGAGGTCGCGGACGTATTCCTCGGTCCCGTCCAGCAGTTCGATCCCCAGGGCTGCATCCTCTTCGCCCCAGATGATGAGCGTGGGCGTCTCGATCACATCCCACGGTCCGGCCATCTTGCCCTGCAGGCGCAGCGCCGCGCGGTACCAGTTGACCATGCCGCGGATCGCGCCCGGCCGCTGGGCGTCCCTGGCGTAACGCTCCAGCACCTCGGGACCGAAGTTGGTCTTGTCCTTGGCCATGTCGAAGAAGGCGCGGCGGATGGCGCGGCCGTCGTTGGCCGTCAGCGTCCACTCGGGCACGCCGGGCAGCTGGAAGAAGAACATGTACCAGGACTTCTTGCGCTGAGCCTTGTTGGTGCGCAGCTGGGCCGCCATCACCGCCGGGTGCGGCACGTTCATGATCACCAGCCGCTCCAACGGCCGCACGCGGTTGGCGGCGAAGGCCCAGGCCAGGCCGGCGCCCCAGTCGTGGCCGATCAGGGTGACCTTCTTGGCGCCGCTGGCGTCGATCAGCGCGCCCACGTCCTCCATCAGCCGGTCGATGAGGTAGTCCTTCATCGCCTTGGGCTTGGGCTCGGTCTCGCCATAGCCGCGCAGGTCGGGCGCCCAGACCCGGTAGCCCATCTGCGCCAGCACCGGCATCTGGAAGCGCCAGGAGAACCGGCTCTCGGGGAAACCGTGGAGGCAGAGGGCCAGGTGATCGCCCTCGCCTTCCTCATCGACCGCGAAGCGGAAACCGTTGGCCTCGACGAACCGCGTTTGCATGGATTGAGCCTCTGCTGAACCTGCGCCACGGCCTAGCTTCCTTCCCCGACGAAAGTGAAGGGAAGAATCGGCGAGCCGCCCGCGCCCGCGGCGCGTCAGTCGCCCGCCGTGAAGTACGTGCTCTCGCGATCGATTCCGGGCAGCTGGATCATGCCCCGGTAGATGAAGCCGATCTTCCGCAGCACAGCCATCGAGGCGAAGTTCTCCGGAGTGGTGATCGCCGCCAGCTTGGGGATGCCCATCGGCCCCTGGGCGTGGGCCAGGACGGCGGCGGCCGCCTCCTGGGCGTAGCCGCGGCCCCAGACCTTCTGGATGAAGGCGTAACCTACGTCGGGCGTTTCCAATCCTTCGCGGCGAACCAGACCGGCCAGCCCCACCGGCGCGCCGTCGGCCTTCTGCACCGCCAGCCACATGCCGAAGCCGTGGTCGCGATAGCTGCCCAGGACGCGCTCCTCAATGTAGGCGCGGGCCTGGTCCTCGTCGCGGACGCCGCGATCGCCGATGTTCTCGAGGAAGCCCGGCGAGTTGAGCAGTTCCAGCATGAAGCGCGCGTCGGCCAGTTCGACCTGGCGCAGGCTCAGGCGTTCGGTTTCCAGGACGACCAAGGCAATCCCCAACGGCTAGCGGGCCCCAACAACCAGCGGGCAACACCATCTTAACGCGCCTCCCGCAATTTGCGGCGGAATCAGAGTTAAGGCGGGTGAACCATGGCTGTGGGCGAACAGCCGATCATCATCAAGAAGATCAAGAAGGGCGGCGGCGGCGGGCACCACGGCGGGGCCTGGAAAGTCGCGTACGCCGACTTCGTGACCGCCATGATGGCCTTCTTCCTGCTGATGTGGCTGATCAACACCACCTCGCCCGAGCAGAAGCGCGGCATCGCCGACTACTTCGCCCCGGCCAGCGTCTCGCAGACCATGTCGGGCGCCGGCGGCATCCTGGGCGGCTCGGCCCTGGGATCGGACGGCTCGAAGAGCGCCGGCTCCAGCGACGTGATCGAGGAACTGGCCCCCAGCTCGCAGAATCCCAACGCCGGCGACTCCAAGGAAGGCAGCAAGGGCAAGACGCCCGAGGAGGCCGCCGCCGCCGCCATGGCCGAGGCCCAGGCCAAGCGGGAGGAAGCCGCCTTCCAGTCGGCCGCCCAGTCGCTGCGCCAGGCGCTGCAGTCGATGCCTGAGCTGGCCGAACTGTCGAAAAACATCATCATCGACGAAACCCCTGAGGGTCTGCGCATCCAGCTGATCGACCAGGAAGGTCGCTCGATGTTCAACCAGGGTTCGGCCCAGCCGAACGACCGGGCCAAGGTGCTGCTGCGGGCGATTTCGAAGACCATCAACCAGCTGCCCAACCGGATCAGCATCTACGGCCACACCAGCGCCAGCGCGAACGGGGCCAAGCCCGAGGGCGACTGGGCGCTGTCGTCGGCCCGCGCCGACGCCTCGCGCAAGGTGCTGCAGGGTTCCGGCGTGGAGGCCGACCGGGTCTATCAGGTCTCGGGGAAGGCCGCGTCCGAGCCGCTCTATCCCGACGACCCGATGCTGCCCGGCAACCGGCGGATCGCCATCGTCCTGCTGCGGGAGGCGCCGGTGCTGCCCGAGGATTCGGGGCTGTAGGGAGTTCTTGCGCCGAGGCCCGGCATGACGCCTAATCGGCGAACACGCTCTCCTGAGAAAGCGACACCCGGTCCGTGACGCAGCACTTTCCGACCCGACAGCTCCGGTTCTTCCTGACTGCGCCGTCCCCGTGCCCGTACCTGCCCGAGCGTTTCGAACGCAAGGTGTTCGCCCACTTGCCCCTGTCGGACGGCGCCACCGTCAACGACAGCCTGACGGCCGTGGGCTTCCGCCGCTCGCAGAACATCGCCTATCGCCCGGCGTGTGAGGCCTGTTCGGCCTGCGTCTCGGCCCGAATTCCGGCCGGCGACTATGTCTTCTCGCGCTCGGAACGGAAGATCCTGAACCGCAACGAGGACATCGAGCGCCACTTGGTCGAGGCCGAAGCCACGATGGAGCAGTTCGACCTGCTCCGCCGCTACCTGACCGCCCGCCATGCCGACGGCGGCATGGCCGAGATGACGTGGCCGGACTACGTGGCGATGGTCGAGGACACCGCGGTCCGCACGCACATCATCGAGTATCGCACCCGATCGAAGGACGGCGGCCCGGGCGACCTGATCGCCTGCACGCTGGTCGACCTGATGAACGACGGGCTGTCGCTGGTCTACAGCTTCTATGATCCGAACGTCAGCCGCCGGAGCCTGGGCAGCTATGTGATCCTGGACCATGTGATCCAGGCGGGCCTGACCAGCCTGCCCTACGTGTACCTGGGCTATTGGGTCCGAGGTTCGCAGAAGATGGACTACAAGGTGCGCTTCTCGCCGATCGAGTTGCTGAAGCCTGAGGGCTGGAGCCTGGCGGGCGCACGTGAGCTGAACGGCGCAAAGCCCGAGTAGTCGTGGACAAACTGCGCGGGTTGCTGGCGCGGCGGGCCCCTGGGGCCTAAATTCCACGGGTGAGACCAACCGACCGGCACGACGCATGACGCGGCAACTTCGGCTGAGCCTGGGCCAGGAGCCTGAGGCGCCGTCGTTCGACGCGTTCGTCCGGGGTCCGTCCAACGCCCTGGCTGTCAACGCCGTCGAAGCCTGGCCGGCGTGGCAGGGCGGCTGCCTGGCGATTGTGGGACAGAAGGGCGTCGGCAAGTCTCACCTGGCGCGCGCCTGGGCTGCACGCGTCGATGCGCTGATCCTCGATCCACGCACGCCTGACGTCGAGGCGGTCGCGGGGCGCCCGGTACTGCTGGAAGACGCCGATCGCGGCGCATCCACAGAGGGCCTGTTCCACCTGTTCAACCTGGCGGCCCGCGAGGGCGGCGGACTGTTGCTGACCGCCCGGACCCGACCCTCGACGTGGCCCACAGCCCTGCCCGACCTTCGCTCGCGCCTGAACGCCTTCCCGGTCGTCGAGATCGACGCGCCCGACGACATCGTGCTGGAGGGCGTGCTGCGGCGGTTCTTCCGTGACCGCAACATTCGCCCGCCCGAGGAGGTCTACTCCTACCTGCTGACCCGCATGCGCCGCTCGATCCCGGACGCCAAGGCCATCGTCAAGCAGCTGGACGAGGCCGGCGATGAAGGGTTTCGGCCGGTGACCCGCGTGCTGGCGCGGCAGATTCTGGAAGCGCAGGGCTCGCTCGACTTCTGACGGGGGCGCTTCGGCCGAATCGCGAAGAATCTTTCGCAGCGCGATAGACAGAGCGATTCGTTTTCCGGCAGTGGTTCTGGGCGCGGCGCATCGGGCCGCGTTCGACGGGACCTGGGAATGCTTGCGCGGATCCCGGCAACGGCCGCCCAGGAGCTGGAACTGAAGTTCCAGCTCGGCGTCGGCGCCCTCGAGGCGCTGCAGGGCGAAGCCTTCCCCGTCGATCAGGCCAAGGTCTCCCAGCTTCATGCCGTCTATTTCGACACGGCAAGCCTGGCGCTGCGCGATGGGGCGTTCAGCCTGCGCGTCCGGCGCAAGGGATCGTCCTACATCCAGACCCTGAAGCACCGCGCCAGCGGCGGCATCTTCGACCGTGACGAGTGGGAGACGCAGGTTCCGGGCCCCGACCTGGATCTCACGGCCTTGACGGACACGCCGGCCCAGGCCGCGGTCGGCGGCGCTCCGCTCGCGCCGGTCTTCAGCGTCGAGGTGGAGCGCCGCGTCCATCTGTGGGTCCGGGGCGACGTCCGCATTGAGGTCAGCTTCGACACCGGCCTGATCGTGGCCGGCGACCGCCAGGAGCCGGTGGCGGAGATGGAGCTGGAGCTCCTCTCCGGTCCGCCGCAGGCGCTCTTCGACCTGGCGCGCGAGTTGTTGGGCAAGGCCCCGCTGACCCTGGCTTTCGAGAGCAAGGCCGAGCGCGGGTACCGTCTGGTGGGTCATGACGGCGTCGCCGCGCTGAAGGCTCAGAACACCGCCATCAGCCCGACAATCACCGGCGGCGAGGCCTTCCAGCGGATCGCCCGCGACGCCCTGGTTCAGATCGCCGGCAACGCGCGGCTGCTGCAGCGCGCCCACAATCCTGACGTCCTGCACCAGATGCGGGTCGGCCTGCGCCGCCTCCGTGCGGCGCTGTCGGTGTTTCGCGGGATGCTGGACCCCGAGGGCCTGAACGCCGCGCGCAGCGAGACCCGCTGGCTGGCGGGCGAACTGGCCGATGCTCGAGACTTCGACGTCTTCCTGCAGCGCGCCGCCACACCCGACGAGATCGACGAGAGCGCCGGTCGCACCGCCTTCTTCCGGGCGCTGCGGATCGCCCAGGCCGATGCCTATGAGCACGCCCTTGCGGCTGTCCGCTCGGACCGGTTCCGCGCCCTTCTGCTGATGCTGGGGGAATGGGTCGAGGTGGGCGGCTGGCAGCGGTTGGCCAACGACCGCGAGCGCGCGCTACGCGAGGGACCCGTCACCGCGCTTGCGGCGCCCGTCATGGATCGCCTGGACCGGCGGCTGCGCCGCAGGTCGCACAAGTTCCGAGAGATCGACGTCGAGGCCCGCCACGACCTGCGCAAGCTGGCCAAGAAGCTGCGCTATGCGGCGGCGTTCTTCGGCGGAGCCTTCCCCGAGCATCCCAAGCGGCGCGCGCGGTTCATCGCCGCGCTCCGGACCCTGCAGGATCACCTCGGCGAACTGAACGACATGGCCGTGGCCCGGACGATCGCCATGCGCGCCGTCGGCCGCCGATCGGGCGAGCTGGCGTTCGCCGCCGGGCTGGAGGTGGGCCGGCTGACCCATGACGAAGACGTCGTGATCGATGCAGCCAGCGACGCGTTCAAAGCGTATCGCAAGGTGAGGCCGTTCTGGTCGCTGCCGGGCGATCGCAAGAAGGACCTTAACCTTTCCAGGCCACGTTTGCAGAGCGCCTGACCGCGTTAGAGAATCAACATGCCCAACGACGTCTCACCGATGAAAGCCGCCGCGTCCTCCACACGCGACGCCGCGTCGGGGGCGACCGATGATCTCAGGGGTTCCCCGGCCCGGTTCTTCAATCGCGAGCTGTCCTGGCTGGCCTTCAACAGGCGCGTGCTGGCCGAGAGCATGAACCTGCGACATCCGCTGTTCGAGCGGCTGCGGTTCCTGTCCATCAGCGCCAACAACCTCGACGAATTCTACATGGTGCGGGTGGCGGGTCTCAGGGCCCAGGTCCGCGAGGGCGTCCGCACGCTGAGCCTCGACGGCCTGACCGCGGCCGAGCAGTTGGTGAGGGTCAACGAGGCCGCCGGACACCTGATGGGCGACCAGCAGACCCGCTGGCGCGAACTGTGCGCCGAACTCGCCGCCGAGGGCCTGCACTACATCTCGGCGAATGAGGTCACGCCCGCCGAGCGCGTGGCGCTTGAGGAACGGTTCCTCGCGGATCTGTTCCCGCTGTTGACGCCGCTGGCTATCGATCCCGCGCACCCCTTCCCGTTCATCCCGAACCTGGCCTTCTCGCTGGTGCTGAAGATCCGCCGCACGTCAGACGGCCGGCAGCTGTACGCCCTGGCTCCCCTGCCCGCCCAGGTCGCGCGGTTCTGGGACGTCGCCCCCGGCCGGCCCACGCGCCGCAAGGCGCAGCGTCGGGTGATCTCACTGGAGAGCATGGTCACGCTGTTCCTCGACCACCTGTTCCCGGGTTGCGAGATCGAGGAACAAGGCGTGTTCCGCCTGATCCGCGACAGCGACGTCGAAATCGAGGAAGAGGCCGAGGACCTGGTGCGCGAGTTCGAGGCCCGGCTGAAACAGCGGCGCCTTGGCTCGGTTGTGCGCATCGAGATCGAGGACGACATGCCCGAGGAGCTACGGGCCTTCATCCTGCAGAGCCTGAAAGCGGGCCCCGAGGACGTGATCGTGTTCGACGGGCTGCTGGGCCTGGACGAACTGACCCAGCTCATTCCGTCCGACCGGCCGGACCTCAAGTTCAAGCCCTTCGAGCCGCGCTTCCCCGAACGCATCCGCGACCACGGCGGTGATTGCTTCGCCGCGATCCGCGAGAAGGACATCCTGGTCCACCACCCGTTCGAGAGCTTCGACGTGGTGGTCCAGTTCCTGCGCCAGGCCGCCCGCGACCCGAACGTGCTGGCGATCAAGCAGACGCTCTACCGGACGTCCAAGGACAGCCCGATCGTGGCGGCCCTGATCGAGGCGGCCGAGAACGGCAAGAACGTCACCGCCCTCATCGAGATCAAGGCCCGCTTCGATGAGGAGGCCAACCTGAAGTGGGCGCGCGACCTGGAGCGCGCCGGCGTCCACGTGGTCTACGGCTTCATCGAGTACAAGACCCACGCCAAGCTGTCGGTCGTCGTCCGTAAGGAGGGCGAACAACTGCGCAGCTACTGCCACTTCGGAACCGGCAATTACCACCCGATCACGGCGCGCATCTACACCGACCTGTCGCTGTTCACGACCGAGCCTCCGTTCGGCCGGGACGCCGCCAAGCTGTTCAACTACGTCACCGGCTATGCCCAGCCGGTAGGCCTGGAACGCCTGTCGTTCTCGCCCGTCACCATGAAGCGCGACCTCCTGAAGATGATCCGCCAGGAGATCACCAACGCCGAAGCGGGCAAGCCGGCGGCGATCTGGGCCAAGATGAACTCGCTGGTCGACCCGGAGGTCATCGACGGCCTCTATCAGGCCAGCCAGGCCGGCGTGCCGGTCGATCTGGTCATTCGCGGAATCTGCTGCCTGCGCCCGGGCGTGCCGGGCCTGTCCGAGAACATCCGGGTGAAGTCGATCGTGGGTCGCTTCCTCGAGCATGGCCGGGTCGTGGCCTTCGCCAACGGCCACCCCATGCCCTCGCAGCACGCGCGCCTCTACATGTCGTCGGCCGACTGGATGCCGCGCAACCTGGACCGCCGGGTCGAGGTGATGACGCCCATCGAAAACCCGACGGTGCACCAGCAGGTTCTCCAGCAGATCATGCTGGCGAACCTGAAAGACGAAGCGCAAAGCTGGACCCTCGATGCCGACGGCGGCTATAGGCGTGATCCTGCCTGGGACCACCCGAACGCTTTTTCGGCGCACGACTACTTCATGACCAATCCCAGCCTCTCCGGTCGCGGGCAGAAAGTGAAAGACATGCCGCGCGCGATCGAAAATGTGGCCACGCGGGGATAGCGCCAGCCGCCCGGACGGCCGTCAGGCGGCTGTCATCGACGTCGGATCCAACTCCGTTCGCCTGGTGATCTACCGGGTCGACGGCCGTGCGCTCTGGACTGTCTACAACGAGAAGGTCGTCGCCGGCCTCGGCAAGGACCTGACCGCCACGCGCCGTCTCTCCCCCGAGGGCGTGGAAGCCGCCATCGGCGCGCTGCGCCGGTTCCGCTCGGTGCTCGACGGCTGGAAGGCCGATGAGGTCACCGCCTGCGCCACCGCCGCTGTGCGAGAAGCCGCCGATGGCAAGGCCTTTCTCAAGCGCATCAAGGACGAGACCGGGCTGGAGGTGCGCGTGCTGTCCGGCGAGGAGGAGGCGCGCTACGCCGCCCTGGGCGTGATCTGCGGGCAGCCCGACGCCGAGGGGGTGGTGGGCGACCTGGGCGGGTCCAGCCTGGAACTGGTGCGCCTGAACGGCATGGCGCATATCGAAGGCGTCACCCTGCCCCTGGGCCCGTTCGCCCTCGGCGCCCCCAAACCCCTGAACCTCGAGCGTACGCGCCGGCTCGTGGACGACCACCTCGCGCCGCTGGCCAACCGCTACGCCAGCCCCGAGTTCCACGCCGTCGGCGGCGCCTGGCGCAACCTGGCCCTCCTCCACATGCAGATCGCGGACTATCCGCTGCACGTGGCCCACCAGTACGAGATCAGCGGCGCCGACGCGCTCGATCTCTCGCGGCTGGTCCAGCGCCAGTCGCGCAGCTCGCTGGAGCGGATCGAAGGCCTGTCGAAGAAGCGCTTCGACAGCCTTCCCTACGCGGCCCTGGTGCTGGAGCGGCTGATCGAGCGCCTGGGCGTCGAGACAATCACCATCTCGGCCTATGGCGTGCGCGAAGGCCTGCTGCTGGAGGCCATGCCGCCCGAGACGCGCCAGTTGAACCCCCTCATAGAGGGCTGCGAGGCGCTGACGTCGCAGCGGGGCATCTCTCCCGAGCTGGGCCACGCGCTGGAGGCCTGGGTCGCGCCGCTGTTCGAGAAACTGCCGCCGCTGTTCGGCGGGCGCGACATGATCCTGACCGCCGCCGCCAGCCGATTGGCCGAACTGGGCTCACGGCTGCACCCCGACCATCGCGCCGACCTGGCGTTCGAGCAGGTGCTGCGCGCGCCGCTGGCCGGCATGAACCACGCCGAGCGGGTGTTCCTGGCCTCGGTGGCCTTCTCGCGCCATTCCGCAGCGCCCCAGCCGCCGGACACCTCGGTCGCGCGCGTCCTCACCCAGGAACGCCGCCAGCGCGCGCGGGCGCTGGGCTCGGCCCTGCGCCTCGGCTGCGACCTTTCCGGCCACAATGTGCGGCTGCTTGAAAAGTCGTCGCTGACAGTCCGCGGCGACCGCCTGGTGGTCACCGCCCTCACCGGCTGGGAAGACATGCTGTTGGGCGAGCAGACGACCCGCCGGGCGCAGACCCTGGCTCAGGCGCTCAAGTTGAAGCTGGAATTGAGCTGACCGGAGCGCGAGGGTGCAGGTCGCGCCCCGGTCAGTCGGACCTTCGGCCAAGACTATCAGGACACCGAAGCCTCAGGGCCCAAATGAAGAGGGCGGCGCACCGGTCGCCCGGAACACCGCCCTCTAATCCAGATCCGTTGGGGGACCTGAGCCTTCGAGGTGGAAGGGGTCACTCGGTCCCGCTGGTCGCCCAGCTGAACTCCGCTCCGACTTCCGTGCCGCCTCCGGGCCCGAACTCGCCTGGGTTGCCCCTGGCGCCCTCAGATCCGGAGAGCCTCCTGCCCGCTTGCCGCCCGGTCGCCCGGTCCGCCGCGCCGCTTTCCCTCTCGGCAAGTTGAGGGTCTCGCAGACCCGTGCGGGGCGCAACGGTCCGGGTTTCCAGCCTTGTGGAGCGAAGGGTCGACAGACGGTGGAGCACCTGTGGAAAACGGTCGGACAAGCGTCAAAAGACCTTCACGATCCGACGCTTCAGTTATCCTCAGGGAACAGGCGATCAGCCCGCGGAGGCCGCTCTCGGCGCCCGGCGCACCTCGACCACCCGCACGCGGGAGCCATCCAGCACGAGGGCCAGTTCGCCGCGCTTGAGCTTGAGCGCGTCCTCGCCGAACGCCTCACGCCGCCAGCCCTTGAGGGCGCCGACATCAGCGCTGTCGTCGTTGGCGATCTGCTCGAGATCCGAGACGGTGGCGATCAGCTTGGAGGCCACGCCCGCTTCCTCGGCGCGCGCCTTCAGAAGCACCTTCAACAGTTCGACGACGGCGCCGGCGGCCGGCGAGGCCTGCTGGCGCACCTTCTCGATCACCGGCGCGTAGGCCTCGGGATCCTTCAACGCCTCGCGGATCGCCGCCACCAGATCGGGGCCGAACCGGGAGCCGGAGAAGCCCTTGGGCACCGAACGCAGGCGGTCCAGGCCCTCGGCGTCGGTCGGCGACTGGGTGGCGATCTCGTCGATCGCCTCATCTTTCAGGATGCGGCCGCGCGGCTGGTCGCGCAGCTGCGCCGTGCGCTCACGCCAGGCGGCGACCGCACGATAGACAGCGAGGTACTTGGCGGTGTGCCGGCGCGGGCGCAGCCGCTTCCAGGCATTCTCGGGCTCGACGTCGTAGTTCGCGGGCGCCGTCAGGTCGGCCATCTCGTCAGTGACCCAGCCCAGGCGACCTTCCTTCTCCAGCCGCTCGCGCAGCATGGGGTAGAGCTTCGCCAAGTGGGTCACATCGGCCAGGGCATAGGTCAGCTGGTTGTCGGTCAGGGGCCGGCGGGCCCAGTCGGTGAAGCGCGAACTCTTGTCGAGCTCGATCTTCAGCATCTGGCGGACCAAGGCGTCGTAGGCGATCTGCTCGCCGAAGCCCGCCGCCATCCCGGCGACCTGGGTGTCGAACAGCGGCCGGGGCATGGCCTGCAGGTTGTTGAAGATTTCCACGTCCTGGCGCGCGGCGTGAAACACCTTCAGGATCTTCTCGTCGCGCAGAATCTCAAGAAAGGGCTCGAGGTCGATACCCTCGGCCAGCGGATCGATGCACGCCTCGGCCGTGGGCGCCGCGGCCTGGATCAGGCACAGCTTCGGCCAGTACGTGGTCTCACGCATGAACTCGGTGTCGACCGCCACGAACGGCTGGCCCTTGATCTTGTCGCAGAACGCCGCGAGTTCGGCGGTGGTAGTGATAGGCGTCATAAATCAGCTATAGCCCCGCGCGCGGACGACTCCAGTCCGCAAGCGCGTCTCTCTGCACTCCAAGTCCGGGTTCGTAAATGTCCGAACGGCCAAACGGTCTCACCTATGCGCAAGCCGGCGTCTCGATCGACGCCGGAAACGAGCTTGTCGAGCGCATCAAGCCGCTGGCCAGATCCACCCGGAGGTCGGGGTCCGAGCCCTCGCTGGGCGGCTTCGGCGCCCTCTTCGACCTCAAGGCCGCGGGCTACGACGACCCGCTGCTGGTGACCACCACCGACGGCGTGGGCACCAAGCTGAAGGTGGCCATCGAGACGGGGCTGCACGGCACGGTCGGCATCGACCTGGTGGGCATGTGCGTCAACGACCTGCTGGCCCAGGGCGCCGAGCCGCTGATGTTCCTGGACTATTACGCCACCGGGAAGCTGGACGTTGAGGCCGCGGCGTCCGTCGTCGCGGGCATAGCCGAGGGCTGCCGACAGGCCGGCTGCGCCCTGGTGGGCGGCGAGACGGCCGAGATGCCCGGCATGTACGCCGAGGGCGACTACGACATGGCCGGCTTCTGCGTGGGCGCCGTCGACCGCGACAAAGTCTTGCCCCGGCTGGGCGACCAGAAGGACGGCGACATCCTGATCGGCCTGGGTTCGTCGGGCCCGCACTCCAACGGCTATTCGCTGATCCGCCGCATCGTCGAGCGCTCCGGACTGGCCTGGGACGCCCCTGCCCCGTTCGCCGAGGGCAAGACGCTGGCCGAGGCGCTGCTGGAGCCCACGCGCATCTACATCAAGACCGTCCTGCCCCACCTGAAGGCCGGCCGCGTGAAGGGCCTGGCCCACATCACCGGCGGCGGCCTGATCGAGAACCCGCCGCGCTGCATCGCCGAGGGCCTGATCCCGCGGTTCGACTGGGAGGCCTGGACGATGCCGCCGGTGTTCCAGTGGCTGGCTGAGACGGGCGGCGTCTCGGAGCACGAGATGCGCCGCACCTTCAACTGCGGCGTAGGCCTGATGCTGGTGGTCGATCCTCAGGATCTGCCCGATGTGCTGGCGGGTCTGGCGCAGGCCGGGGAAGACGCGTTTGTGATGGGCCAACTGACCCGCGCCTAAATCCGGCGCGGCCGCTTGAATGGGCCGCGGGCGGCTCCAAATGAGCTCTCGGGCGTTGGGCGAGGCAACATCGTGTGCCTCAAGAGCCGCCCATGAAGGCCGTCGCCGCCCTCCCCCTTCTCCTCATGCTGGGGGCCTGCGCCGCCACGCCCAAGCCGTCGGGCCAGCTCTCAACCTACGAGGGCCTCGCGACGCGCGAGAGCGCCGTGAGGACCGGCCTTGCCCAACGCAAGGCGGAGGTTCGGGTCGCAAGCGTCGCCATCGAGCCTACGGTCGTCATCGCCGGCCCCAAGACCGCCTGGCTGACCGACACAGAACGTGCGTTGCTGGCGCGCGAAGCCGACGCGCAGCTCTGTTTCGAGTTCACCGAGCGCTACGCTCTGGCCGCCAGCCCTGCCGAGGCCGACGCCAGGGTGCGCGCCATTATCACCCGCGTCGAACCCACCGGCCGCGTGGCGTCGGCGCTCTCGGCGGCGTCCGGCTTCTTCATCCCTGGCCCCATCGGTCTGCGCGTACCTGGCGCGGTCGGCGGCCTGGGCGCCGAGGCCGAGATGTTGGATCGTCGCGGCCGGCAACTGGCGGCCGTCATCTGGACCCGTGACGCCCAGCCGATCGGCACCGACAACCCCTCGCTGAGCCGGCTGGGCGATGCGCTACAGCTGGTCGAACCGTTCGCCGACGCGGCGGCGGCGGCGGCCACGCCCGAGGGGCTCAAGTCGCGTAAGATCGGCGATGACGACCCATGCGCCGCCTACGGGCCGCGCCTGCGCCCTGAGGGGTTCCTGGCCAAGTTGGCGACCGGCCTCTACGTCCCGGATCTCAGCGGAGCGAGGGGCGGTCAGGCCAAGGACGGCGAGGCCGTTGCATCGGAAACTGCGGAAGCGCGCTGAATGGCGGCCCGCTTGCCGGCAATGCGGCCCATCGTTCTCAGCTGACGCCGACGTGGCTGGCGCCCAGGGCGGCGAGGACACCACCGCG
>NZ_SCTC01000071.1 GCF_004299445.1 Phenylobacterium sp.
CTGGTAGCCGACGATGCGGTCGAGCACGCGGCGGGCCTGCTGCGCGTTGACCAGGTTCATGTCCACGTGGCCCGGGGACTGGAGGGCGCGCTTGATGGCCGACTCCGTGATCTCGTTGAAGAGGACCCGGAAGACCTTGCGGTCCTTGACCTTGGCTTTGCCGTCGATCTCCTCCGCGAGGTGCCAGGCGATGGCTTCCCCTTCGCGGTCGGGATCGGGGGCGAGGAACACCTTGTCGGCCTCCTTCGCCTTCTTCTTGATGTCCGCGAGGACCTGGGTCTTCCCCTTGATGGTCACGTACTGCGGTTTGAAATCGTGCTCGAGGTCCACGCCCAGCTTGTTCGTGGGCAGGTCCTTCACGTGGCCGACCGAGGCCATGACGGTGTACTTGCCCTTCAGGTACTTGGTGATGGTCCGGGCCTTGGCCGGCGACTCAACGATGATCAGCGACTTGGACATTAAGACTCCGTTCAGGTTCTTTTACTTTAAACGATAGTACCTTTGTCCCGGCAGTTGGCGCACGACGTCTTTCAGTTCCAGGCCGAGGAGAATGCCAGCCACGCCGGCCGACGTCAAGTGGCTCCGTTCCGTCAGGTCGTCGAGATGCAGCGGCTCCCGGTCCATCTGGTCCAGAAGCAGGCGCTCTTCCGGCGAGAGATTGGGGAGCGCCTCGGCCTTGGACAACACAGATCGCCGTTTCGGCATACCTGCCATATCCAATTGAGGCAAGAGCTCCTCCACAATGTCATCGACGGCTTCCACCAGTTTCGCGCCCTGCTTGATGAGGCCGTGCGGGCCGCGGCTGAGCGGCGCGTCAATCGAGCCCGGCACGGCGAACACCTCGCGGCCCTGCTCCAGCGCGCGGCGGGCCGTGATCAGCGAGCCGCTGTCCTCGGCGGCCTCGACCACCACGACGCCCAGCGACAGGCCGCTGATGATCCGGTTGCGCTGGGGGAAATGCGCGGGCTTCGGCTGCGTGCCCGCGGGGAACTCCGTGAGCACGGCGCCGCATCCGGCGATTTCCTCCCGCAGGCGGGCGTGCTCGGGCGGGTAGGTCACGTCGAGGCCGCAGCCCAGCACGGCGATCGTCCGTCCGCCGGCGTCCAGCGCCGCGCGGTGGGCGGCGGCGTCGATGCCGCGCGCCAGCCCGCTGACGATGGTGAAGCCCGCGCCGCTCAGTTCGCGCGCGAGGGTCTCGGTCGTACGGAGCCCGTGCGGCGTCGCCTGCCGGGCGCCCACGATCGCGACCGCCTGCCGGTCGCGCGGCTCGACCAGGCCGTCGCAGTAGAGGACGGCCGGCGGGCTGGGGATCGCGCGCAGCCAGGCCGGGTAGCGCTCGTCGGCCAGGTCGAGAGCGACGCCTTTCCCTGCCGGAGCTGTGTGCACGCTCGGTTTCATGTGTTCGTGTCTGGTCCTGGGTCTGGTGCCGGGATGTGCAGACGTTACGTCTTCACCATAGCCAACGATTCGGGGCGTCGTCAAGTTGCCCGTTCAAATCATCACGATATCATACTGCTCGATGTGCAGGGTCGGGTCGGGTTTGACGACGACCTTGACCTTCCGCTCGCGCGCGAG
>NZ_SCTC01000072.1 GCF_004299445.1 Phenylobacterium sp.
CAGCCGCTCGATCTGGTCGAGATAGGCGCCCATCACCTCGACGCAGCTGACGGCCTTCGTTCGGATCGCCCGGGCCAGGGCCACGGCGCTCATGCCGGTGATGGTGGTGGCGGCCTGCGCCTCGAAGCCGGCGCTCAGCGCCGCGCCCGCCGCGACGCCCAGCAGGGTGCGCCGGTCCAACCCCTCGACCGAGGGTTCGTTCGCCGTGGTCCGCATGGGTGGGGCCCCCTCTGCCCACGGCCACGCTACAGGGAGCAGGGGCGGGCGCAAGCCGCGTTCAGCCGGCGCCGAAGTTGTCGACCGCGCCCAGGATGGCGGCGATGAGATCCCGCTCCAGCTCGCTCAGCTCGGGGCGCCAGACGTCGAAGATCAGCACCACCCGCAGACGTTCCAGATTGCGGTTCCAGGCCTCGTGCTCGATGGAGTCGTCGAAGACGCAGGCCTTGCCCTCGATCCACGGCCGGGTCTCGGAGCCGACCCGCATGCCGCATCCCTCAGGCACGATCAACGGCAGGTGACAGATGTAGCGGCCATTCATGAAGCCGTGGTGCGGCGGGATGTGCGCGCCGGGCGTCAGCAGCGAAAACAGGATCGAGGGCGTGCGGCCCGGGATCTTGCACAGAGGCGCGTCGGCCAGCGCCGCCATGGTCTTGGGGAAGCGCGCGGCGTTCTCGGGGACCGGCGCGCCCGCCTTCCAGAGATAGAAGGCGCTCCAGTTCGGATTGCCCAGCATGCCGTGGTCGTCGAAGAACGGGCGGTCCGGCTCGGCTTCGATGTAGGGGGAAAACGCGTTGTCCTCCTCGAGCACCCGCTTCAGCTCGTCGCGGATCTCGTC
The DNA here is from genome assembly GCF_004299445.1 of Phenylobacterium sp. Taxonomy (GTDB): domain Bacteria; phylum Pseudomonadota; class Alphaproteobacteria; order Caulobacterales; family Caulobacteraceae; genus Phenylobacterium. The sequence goes on from NZ_SCTC01000072.1 coordinate 836, forward strand.
GGTGGCGGCCTCCAGCTTGTCGAGCCAGGCGAAGTCCTCGCGGGGCGCCCACTCGATGTTGGGGAGTTCGGGGAAGTAGAAGTTCTTGGGCTGCTGTAGATAGAGCTGGGCCTTGCCCGTCAGCAGATCCACCGCCTTGGCCGCGCGTCGCGCCTCGGGGCGGTCCAGGCCCTTGCCGGTCAGCGCGCCCTGTAGCTGGGCCTCGTACCGGGCCGCGTACTGCTCGCGCATGTGCTGGGCGCGACCGACCTCGGCCTCCAGCCCCTTCTCCACGGTCCCGGCCTCGACGGCCACGCCCACGACGGCCGAGTAGTAGGACGAGGCCGCCCGCGCGTCGCCAGCGTCGCGGTAGTGGTCGGCGGTCATGATCAGGGCGCGGATGTCGCGGGGGTCCAGCGCGCGGGCCTGGTCCAGCGCGGCCAGGGCCGCCTTCGCGTCGCCGCGCCCCTTCTCGGCGATGGCCACGGCGACCCACACCGGCGCCGTCGCCTGGCCGCTGGCGGTGATCCGCTGGAAGTGGCGCACGGCGTCGGTGTGTCGGCCTTCGCGCAGGGCCTGCGTGCCCTGGGCCCAGGCGGCCTGAAGATCGGCGGGGGAGGCGGTGGTCGTCGAGCTCATCCCCGATAGATGCCCTAGTCCAGCGTCCTGCGGTAGCGGGCCATGGCGACGGCGGTGACCACCAGGACGAAGGCCGTCAGGGCCGACAGCTCGCGCCACTGGTCGCCCAGGTCCTGGCCCTTGAGCAGCGAGCCCCGCACCACGCGCAGGAAGTGGGTGACGGGGATCACCTCGCCGATCCACTGCGCCCAGGCGGGCATGCCCCGGAAGGGGAACATGAAGCCCGACAGCAGGATCGAGGGCAGGATGTAGAAGAAGCTCATCTGCATCGCCTGCAGCTGCGAGCGCGCCACCGTCGAGATCAGAAAGCCCAGCGCCAGTGAGCCGGTGATGAACAGGCCGATCCCGGCCGACAGCCCGATCCATCCGCCGCCCATCGGCACCTCGAACAGGGTCGCGGCCATGAGCAGGATGATCACCGTCTGGACCAGCCCCACCAGGACGTAGGGCGCCAGCTTGCCGATCATCACCTCCAGGGGCTCGACCGGCGTGGACAGCAGCGACTCCATCGTGCCCCGCTCGATCTCGCGGGTGACGCTGAGCGCGGTCATCATCACCAGGGTCAGCGACAGGATGATGCCCAGGAGGCCCGGGACGATGTTGTAGGCCGTGATGGCCTCGGGATTGTACCGGCGGTGGACGACCACTTCGAATGGCGCCGGCGTCTGGCCCCTGGCGGCCATGGCGCCCGTGAGGTCGCGCCGCAGCGCCTGGCCGGGCAGGGTGGCGAGCGCGGCCACCGCGCCGCCGGTGGCCGAAGGGTCGGTGGCGTCGGCTTCCACCAGGATCTGCGCCCGGTCGCCACGCGCCACGCGCCGCGAGAAGTCGCCCGGGATCGTCACCGCGAACTGGGCCTCGCCGTTGCGCAGCAGCCGGTCCAGCTCGGCCGGACTGCGCGCCTGGGCCACGAAGTCGAAGTAGAGCGAGTTCTTCAGCGCTGCGGTGATCGAGCGCGCGTAGCGGCTGTCCTCCTGGATGAGCACGGCGGTCGGCAGGTGGCGCGGCTCGGTGTTGATGGCGTAGCCGAAGAGGGTGAGCTGGATGACCGGGATCGCCAGCATCATCGCGTAGGTGATGCGGTCGCGGGTGAGTTGCTTGAACTCCTTGATGAAGACGGCGACCACGCGGTTCCAGCTGAGGCCCTTCACTGGATGTTGTCCTCGCTGCGGCCCATCAGCTGGATGAAGACGTCCTCCAGGGTCGGCGCGCCCTCGTTCCAGCGGTGGCCCTCGCGGTAAGGCTGGATCGCGGTCTCCAGCGCCGTCCGTTCGGTTCCGCTGACGTGGATCGCCGCCCCAAACGCGGCGGCCGTCTCGACGCCGGGCGCGGCGGCGAGCGCATGGGCCAGCTTGTCGGCGTTCGGGCCCTCGCCGCGGAAGGTGATCAGGCCCGACTGGGCGATCACCTCGTTGGCTGTGCCGCGGGCGATCAGCCGGCCATACGAGATGTACGCGATCTCGTGGCAGCGCTCGGCTTCGTCCATGTAGTGGGTGGAGACCAGGACGGTCAGGCCCTCGGCGGCCAGGGCATGGATCTCGTCCCAGAACGTGCGGCGCGCCTTGGGATCGACGCCCGCGGTGGGCTCGTCCAGCAACAGCAACTTCGGCTCATGCAGCGTGGCGGTGGCCAGCGCCAGCCGCTGCTTCCAGCCGCCCGACAGCGTGCCGGCCAGCTGTCCGCGCCGGGACGTCAGGCCCAGCCGCTCCAGCGCCGCGTCCACCCGCTCGCGCCGCCGGTCCAGGCCGTAGACGCGGGCGGTGAACTGCAGGTTCTCGGCGATGGTCAGGTCCTCGTAGAGTGAGAACTTCTGGGTCATGTAGCCGGTGCGCCGCTTCACCTCGTCGGCGTCGCGGATGATGTCGTAGCCCAGCGCCTCGCCCGACCCGCTGTCGGGGGTCAGCAGGCCGCAAAGCATCCGCAGGGTCGTGGTCTTGCCCGACCCGTTGGGCCCCAGGAATCCGCAGATCCGGCCCTGTTCGACCTGAATGGTCACATCGTTGACGACGTGCTTGTCCCCGAAGGTCTTGTTCAGGCCGTGGACGTCGATGGCGAGGGTCATCGCGGGGCCGCCAAGGCGGTGTCAGCTCTGAGCCAGACGTTCGTGCCCCTCACGACAGCGGCTCCACATCGACGGGTTGCCCGGGGTTGAGGCGCACGCCGGGACGGGCCTCCACCATGTAGACCAGGCGGTCACGGGCCTCGCGGCTGTAGATCACCGGCGGGGTGAACTCGGGCCTTGGGCTCACGAACTCGATCTTGGCCGACAGCCCTTTGGCGCAGCCGTCGCAGGCGAATCGGATCGTGCGGCCCAGACGGTAGGCCGACAGTTCGCGCTCGGGCACGAAGAACCTGACCTTGATCCGCTCGTCGGGCAGCAGGCTCAGGATCGGCTGGTTGGCCGGGGCCCATTCTCCGGCATGGAAGAAGACGTCCTCGACGCGGGCCTTCCGGGGCGCGGTGGGCGCCACGTCGGCCAGCCGGGCGCCGGCGCCGGTCACGGCGGCCCGGGTCTGGGTCACGCGGGCGTCGGCGGCGCGGACCTGATCCTCGCGGGCGCCCAGGGCGGCGGCGTCACGCTGCCGGCGCGCGGCGCGCACCTGGGCCTCGGCGGCGTCGGCGGCGGCCTTGGCGTCGTCCATCCGGGCGGGCGCGTACCAGCCCTGCTGCACCAGCGGCCCGATCCGGCGCAGATCGGCCTGCGCGTCGCGGGCGCGCGCCTCGGCGGCGGCGATGTTGGCCTCGAACACGGCCAGCTCTGCCGGCCGCTGGCCCTTGCGGGCGTCCTCAGCCTGCGCCCGCGCGGCGTCGGCCTCGGCGGCGGCCTGGTCATACTGGGCGCGCACCTGCGCTGGATCGACGACGAACAAGGGCTGGCCCTGCGCCACCTCCTGCCCGCGCGCCACGTTCACGACCGTCACCGTTCCGGCCACCGGCGCGGCCAGGTACAGCGGCTCGCCCTCGATGTAGCCGGACAGGGTCCTGGGCTGGCCCATCCGCGGCAGCCAGACGATCAGCCCGACGACGGTCGCGGCGGCCGCGAGCAGGCCCAGCACCAGGACAGGGGGACGATTCATGCGCGGGCCCCTTCCGTCAGCATCCCGCCCAGCAGGGTGTCGATGTGCTGGCGCATCAGCGCCGGGAGGTCGAACGGCTGGGCCCCGACAGGCACGAACGTCTCGCGCCACAGGACGCCGACCAGCAGCGGCGAGATCAGCTGAAGGGCAAACGTGCGGGGGTCTCCCAGCTTCACCTCGCCGCGCGCCTGGGCGTTGCGGATCGCCTCGGCCATGGCGCCCAGCGCATGGACGATGAGTTCGTCATGCCAGACCCGGGCGAGCTCGGGGAAGTTCCGCGCCTCGCCCACCACCATCTTCAGAACCCCGCCGATCGGCGTGGTCTCGACGACGCCTGCGATGTGGCCGGCCAGGCCGCGCAACAGGTCGGCGAGGGGGCCCGGGTGGGCGGCGGCCATGGCCTTCACGACGCTCAGGTTGGGCAGGATCGCCCGCTCCACCACCGCCCGGAAGACGTCCTCCTTGGTCTCGAAGTAGAGATAGACGGCGCCCTTGGAGACGCCCGCGCGCCGCGCGATGTCGTCCAGCTTGGCCGCCGCGAAGCCTTTTTCAGCAAACACCGCGAGGGCGGCGCTCACAATCTCCTCGGGCCGATCGGCCTTGCGGCGGCGGAATTTCGGGGTGCCTGCGTCCATCGTTGACTCAACTAATAACTGACCAGTCAGTTAGTAACACATGCGACATACCGGCGCAATCCGGCCGGCGCGCAGGGGCGCGACCTCGCACCAAAGGATTTGTTTACGGCCGCTGCCCATTTTCCGCCGCGGTCAGGGGCCAGGACCCCTCGCTTCCGCCCGCACCCCGCGGCGTCCCAGTTCCACTCCGCCTCGAAGTCCGGCGCGCAAGTCCGGCGATGGCGCTCTGTTGAGTAAGGGTACCGAATGAAGTTGGGCGTACGCGCGCGTCTTCTTGAGCTGGCCGAAAGGCGGCCCCTGGCCATCCTGGCGGTCTTCGGCTGTGTCGCCGCCACCGCGGCTGCCGCGGCTCCCCTGAGCCAGCCGGCCACGCGCCAGGCCATGGCCTCGGTCGTCGAGCAGGCCGTCACCGCCCAGGCCGCGCCGGAAGAGCCTCCGCAGGTGGTTCGCGTCTGGACCGGGGCCGACCTCGACGGCGACGGCCGGGGCGATTTCACGAACCCCACGGGCCACGCCCCGCGCGAGCATGACAGCTATGGCCAGGGCGAGTTCGGAGCCCGCCGCGACGGCGGGGTTCGCCGCCATGAGGGCGTCGACTATGTCGCCAGGGCGGGCCAGACCGTGGTCTCGCCTATCTCGGGCTACGTCACCAAGATCGGCTTCGCCTACGCCGAGGACCAGAATCTGAAGTTCGTCGAGATCACCAACCCCGCGCTGCGGGTCGCCGCCCGGGTCTTCTATGTGAATCCCAAGGTCGACGTCGGCCAGCCGGTCGCCATGGGCCGCCCGCTGGGCACGGCCAAGTCGCTGCAGCGCAAGTACCCCGGCGGCATGACCGACCACGTGCACCTGGAGATCATCGACCGGCGCGGCGTGCGCATCGACGCGACCCGCATGATCACGGCCGAATACCGTCCCACAGAGATCGCGTCCGCCGACTGAGCCCGTCTTGACCCCCGCCGCGCACGCGGGGCAAGGAATGGGGGTGGCGCCCGCAAGGGCTCAATAGGGAATGCGGTGCGCGTCTTCGGGCGCAAAGCCGCGGCTGCCCCCGCAACTGTAAGCGGCGAGCCGACGACCGTTCTTACGCCACTGGGGTCGCAAGACCTCGGGAAGGCAGGTCCGAGGCGCTGACCCGCGAGCCAGGAGACCTGCCACAAGCCGTGGTCACGCGCGATCGCGTCGGACGGGGTGTGCCGATGTGAGTGGACCGCCGCAGGCTCGCCCGCGGCGGCCTGCTGTCTTCGCGGTGACGTGTCACGTCCGCCGCGAGGTTTTCGGCATGAACTCCAACTTCCGCACCGGCGTCTGGTCCGCCGGGCTCGTCGCCGCCGTCGCCGGTGGCTGCTTCGCCATCGGCTGTCTCGACCCGCTGGTGGCCGTCGCGGTGATCGCCGCCGGCGCGCTGTCGCCGGGTCGCGCCGTCTTGCTGGTGCTGGCCACCTGGGCGGCGGGCCAGGCCGTCGGCTTCGGCCTCCACGACTATCCGCGCGACCGGCAGACCATCGCCTGGGGCTTCGGCCTGGGGGCCGGCGCGCTGGTGGCGCTGGCGACGGCCGTCGCGGTGCTGTGGCTGCTGCCAAATCGGCCGGCGTGGCTGCGCGCCGGGGCGGCCTTCGGCGCGGCCTTCTGCGCTCAGCAGGCGGCCATGCTGGGGATCGAGCAGATCGTCGTCGGCTGGTGCGAGGTCCGGCCCGCGATCATCGCCCAGGTGGGCCTGATCAACGCGGCCTGGTTCGCGGGCCTGCTCGCCGTCGACGCCCTGATCGCCCGGACGGCCCCGTCGCTGCCGGCCTTCGGGCGCGCGCCATGAGCGGCCTGCGCATCGTCTCGCTGTTGCCCAGCGCCACCGAGATCGTGGCCGCGATGGGAATGGCCGACTACCTGGTGGGCCGCTCGCACCAGTGCGATTTTCCGGCGCGCGTCCAGGCTCTGCCGGTTCTCAGCGCCACGAAGGTTCGCCTCGACGGCACGTCGGCCGACATCGACCGCCGCGTGTCCGAGATCATCGCCCAAGGGGTGTCGGTCTACAGCGTCGACGCCGAGCGGCTGCGGGCGCTGAAGCCCGACGTGATCGTCACCCAGACCCAGTGCGCCGTCTGCGCGGTCACCCCGGCCGACCTGGAGGAGGCGCTCTGCGAATGGACCGGCTTGGCGCCCAAGCTGGTGTCGCTGGAGCCCGACGACCTGGCCGATGTCTGGGCCGACATGCGCCGGGTCGGCCGCGCCCTGGGGGTGGAGGACGCCGCTCACGCCGCTATCGTCGGCCTTCAGGCGCGGCTGGAGCGGATCCGGCGCATCGCCAGCCTGGCCCCGCATCGCCCCACGGTGGCGGCCATCGAGTGGATCGAGCCCCTGATGGCGGGCGGTAACTGGATGCCTGAGCTGATCGAGGCCGCCGGCGGCGAGAGCCTGTTCGCCACCGCCGGCCAGCATTCGCCGTGGCTGGACTGGTCGGCGCTGGCCGCCGCCGATCCCGAGGTGATCCTGCTGCTGCCCTGCGGGTTCACCATCGCGCAGAGCCTGGCCGATGTCCCGTTGCTGGCCGCGCGACCCGAGTGGGCCCGGCTCAGCGCCGTGCGTCGCGGCCGCGTCTTCGTCCTGGACGGTCACCACTACTTCAACCGCCCGGGCCCGCGGCTGGTCGAGTCGGCCGAGATGGTCGCCGAGATCCTCAACCCCGACCTGTTCGCCTTCGGCCACGAGGGGCGGGGCTGGGTGCGGCTGGGCTAAGGTTTCAGCAGGGCCTTCAGTTCTGCGCCGGTGGCGGCCTGGCCCAGGGCGTCGAAGCGCCCCTCGTCGGCGATCTCGCGCGCGGCCCTGAGGAAGCCGCCCCAGGCGGCCCGCGCCAGGGCGCCGCCCACGCTGATGCGCCGCACGCCCAGGTCCTCAAGCTGAGCCACCGTCAGGCCGGGGGCGCCCATCAGCACGTTGAGCGGCCGGGGCGACACGGCGCGCACGGCCGTCGCGATCTCCTCGGCGGTCTTCAGGCCCGGAGCGTAGAGGCAGTCGGCGCCCGCCTCAGCAAAGGCGGCCAACCGGTCGAGCGTCGGGGCCAGCGGCTGGCCCAGGAGCATGCCTTCGGCGCGCGCCACCAGCACCGCGCCCGCGCCCTCGGCGTCGATGGCGCCCCGCGCCGCCTTCACCCGTTCCACCGCCAGGGCGGAGTCGTAGAGCGGCTTGCCGGGATCGTGGCTCATGTCCTCGATGGAGAGGCCCGCGACGCCTGCCGCCAGGGCGCGCGTCACATTCGCCGCGACACCTTCGGGCGTGTCGGCATGGCCGTTCTCAAAGTCGGCGTTCAGCGGGATATCCACGGCGTCGGCCAGGACGGCCAGGTGAGCCAGAGCATCCTCAAGCGGGACCTCGTTGTCGATCCGGCCGGACGACCAGGCCATGCCCGAGCTGGTTGAGGCGATGGCCGGAAAGCCCAGCGCCTGCAGCATCCGGGCGCTACCGGCGTCCCAGGGGTTGGGGATCACGAAACAGCCGGCCTCGTGCAGCTGGCGGAATCGGGCGCGTTTTTCAGCAGGCGTACCCATGAAGCGACCTCGGACGGCAAGGCTTAATGGCGATGTCGGGAGTCCGGGAACAGGCGCGAAACGAATCGCGTCCGAATCACTGACTCCCAGCGATTCAGCTTTCGTTCCCTACGAGATATTGTAGTTGAGTCGCTTCGGGCCACAACGAAGGTTTGCCGCCAGGTGCGGCGGATCGGCTTGCGCGCCGCCTCACCTTGACGCGGGCAGGGCGTTCCTCTAAATCGCCCGTTCTTCGCGCGGATGGGAACGTCCGCCGCGTCCCTGTTTCTGGCTAAGGTTTTCGTCATGTCGCGTCGCTGCGAAATCACGGGTGTCGGTCCGATGGTCGGCCACAACGTGAGCCACTCGAACATCAAGACCAAGCGCCGGTTCATGCCGAACCTGGTCGACACCAAGGTTCAGTCGGAATCGCTGGGTCAGTCGTTCAGCCTGCGCATGACCAATGCGGCGCTGCGCACCCTCGACTTCAAGGGCGGCCTCGACGCCGTGCTCCTGAAGGCCAAGGACGAGGTGCTCTCGGCCAAGGCGCTGAAGATCAAGCGCCAGGTGAAGGCGAAGCTGGCCGAGCAGAAGGCCGCCTAAGCACACTTCCAGAGTGTCGTTCCGAGAGGGCCGCCCACTGGGCGGCCTTTTCTTTTGCGCCTGCCTACCCGCCGCCAGGGGAGGGCAGGATTCAGGGTCTCGCCCAGTCGAAAGCCAGTAAGAGCGTGCGCTGGCCGGTGGGGCTGCCGTTGTAGAAGCCGAAGTTGTCGTCCGCCACGAGGTAGAATCGCACCTTGCCGTCCGGACGCGCCACGGCGGCCACGCCCTCCAGGTTGTCGACAGTCAGCGGCCGGGCGATCTCCATCTCGCCCGCCAGCCGGCCCTCGCGGTCCAGCACCTTCAGCTTGACGACGTTGCCGCGCAGCGCCGAGTACGAGCGCAGCAGATAGACGAGACCGCCGCCGGGCAGGTTGTCGAAGGCCACCAGCTCAGAGCCGTCCAGGGCCAGGTCGCGGTCGCGCACGCAGGCCGTCGAGACCCGGCAGATGAAGGTCTGGCCGCTGTCTTCCAGCCCCACCCGGTAGGCGTCCGGGGCTACGTCGGGCGCGGTGGTTAGCGCCTCCATCCCCTTGTTGTCCGTATACTTCACGTCGGGCTGCGGGGCGGGGCGGGGAACGCCGCCGCCCTTGGGGAACAGCAGAATGCGGTCGTGCTGCTCGAAGCTCACCAGCAGGTCGCCGCCGGCCAGTCGCGCCACGCCTTCGGAGTCGTACTCGCGGGGGCCGCCGGCGAAGAGGTCGATCCCCGTGGGGGCCTTCAGCGAGACCAGGGTGGCGCCGGTCAGGCCGATCAGCCGCCCCGAGGCGTCCAGGGCCACCCGCGCTTCCAGCAGGTCGGACTGGTCGCCGATCGCCAGCAGCCGGCCGTCGGGCCAGACCTTGATGTCGGAGAGACCGTGCAGGCGGCTGGTCTGGCGCGAGGTCAGCGCCACACCGCCCGCGTAGACGAAGCCGCCGATGCGGTCGCGGGCCGGATTGGCGGGGTCCAGCGGAACGGCCTCGGCGTCGACCTGGATCGCCGCGCCCACGGCGACAGGCGCCTGCGGCAGCGGCGCGATCGGTCCGGCGCAGCCCGCCAGCAGCAGCGCCGCCGACAGACCTGCCAGCAACCTCAAGCGGTCGCCCTCCGGACTTCCTTGAAGGTGGAACGGCGCATCCCGCCGCCGCCTTGCGGGCCCTCGGTGCTGGGCGGCGCTGACAGCAGGTTGGCGTTCTTGCGCGTCACCCGGCGGACCTCTTCGTCGAACAGGTCGGCCAGCTGCTCGACCATAGCGCCGGCCAGCTGTTCCACGTCCACGATGGTCACGGCGTTCTTGTAGTAGCGGGTCACGTCGTGGCCGATGCCGATGGCGATCAGCTGCACCGGGCTCTTGGCTTCGATCTCGGTGATCACCTCGCGCAGGTGGCGCTCCAGGTAATGGCCCGAGTTCACCGACAGGGTGGAATCGTCCACCGGCGCGCCGTCCGAGATCACCAGCAGGATCCGCCGCTGTTCGGGACGGCCGATCAGGCGATGGTGCGCCCAGATGAGCGCCTCGCCGTCGATGTTCTCCTTGAGCAGGCCCTCGCGCATCATCAGGCCCAGGTTCCGGCGCGCGCGCCGCCAGGGCGCGTCGGCGGCCTTATAGATGATGTGGCGCAGGTCGTTCAGCCGGCCCGGCTGGGCGGGCTTGCCGGCCTTCAGCCAGTCCTCGCGGCTGGTCCCGCCCTTCCACGCGCGGGTGGTGAAGCCCAGGATCTCGGTCTTCACCGAGCAGCGCTCGAGCGTGCGCGCCAGGATGTCGGCGCAGACTGCCGCCACCATGATCGGCCGTCCCCGCATCGAGCCCGAGTTGTCGATCAGGATGGTGACCACCGTGTCGCGGAACTCGGTGTCTTCCTCCTCCTTGAAGGCCAGGGAGGCGGTGGGATCGGTGATCACCCGGGTCAGCCGCGCGGTGTCCAGCAGGCCTTCCTCAAGGTCGAAGGACCACGAGCGGTTCTGCTGCGCCAGCAGCTTGCGCTGGAGCCGGTTGGCCAGGCGGCTCACGACGTTCGAGACCGACGCCAGCTGCTGGTCCAGGTAGGCGCGCAGGCGCGTCAACTCCTCGGGATCGCAGAGCTCCTCGGCGGCCACGACCTCGTCGTGCGCCGTGGTGAAGACCTTGTAGGTGACCGCCCGGTTGTCGCCCGACGGGTCAGGGCGGGCGGGGGTGTCGCCGTCGCCCATCTCGGGGGGCTCGTCGGTGTCGTCGGCGTCGGGGTCCTGTTCCGACGGCATCATCTGGCTGTCGGCGTCTTCGGACTCCCGGGACTGGGTCTCGTCGTCGTCCATCGCCGACTGCTGCGGGGACTGGCTCTCGCCGTCGCCGTCGTCGTTGTCCGAGGTCTCGGGCTCGCCCTCTTCGCTGCCGCCGTCCTCGTCGTCGGGCTGCTCGGGCGCGTCCGACAGGTCGTCGCCCATCTCCAGGTCGCGGATGATAGCGCGCGCGATCCGGGCGAAGGCCTTCTGGTCGTGGACCGTGCCTTCCAGCTTCGCCAGGTCGGCGCCGGCCTTGGCCTCGATCTCGCCGCGGAACATGTCGACCAGGGCCCGCGCCATGGCCGGCGGCGGCTCGCCGGTCAGGCGCTCGCGAACCATCAGCGAGACCACCTCGGCCAGCGGCGGGTTCGCCATGGCCTCGACCTCGTTGTACACGCGCCGCGCCCAGCTGTGGTCCATCACCGCGCGCAGATTGCTCTTCACGCCGCCCATGGCGTTGGCGCCGATAGCTTCGATCCGGGCCTGCTCCAGCGCGTCGTAGATCGGCTGGCCGGCGCCCGACTGCGGGCGGGTCTTGGCGTGGGCGGCGGGGTCGTGGTGGGCGATGCGCAGCGCCATCTGGTCGGCCAGGCCGCGGATGCGCGCGGCGTCCTCAGGCGTCAGGTCGCGGGGCGGGTGGGGCAGGACGGCGCGGTTGCCCGACAGCTGCGGGCCCTCGCCCGAGTAGACGATCTCGAGGTCCGGCGTCTCGGCAAGCGATCGCGCGGCGTGCGCCAGCGCGCGCTTGAAGGGCTCGAGAGGGCTTTCCGGGTTCTTCGCCATGTCGGGTCGGTCTTAGATCAGGGCTGCCGCCGCGCAAACCAAGGCTTTGCGCTCAGCCCGCAAAAAAGTCGCGAGCGGGCGCATGGGAAGCTCTGGCGGAAACACGGTTTCGTGGCCGTCCGGAACAGCGCGGCCGTGGCGGCGTTTCCAGCCCAGGATTTCGTTCCCAGGAGAGTTCAAATGCTGAAATGGGCCCTGATCTTCGCGATCGTCGCCGTCGTGGCGGCCCTTCTGGGCTTCGGCGGCATCGCCGGCGCCGCTGCGGGCATCGCGAAGTTCCTGTTCATCGTCGCCGTCATCGGCTTCCTGATCTTCCTGGCTCTGGGCGTCTTCGCCGGCCGCAAGATCACAGGACGATAGCGGAAGGCGGCGGGCGCGCCGAGAGCCTGTCCGGTTCAGATGAACCATCTGAACCGGATGAACAGGCACGCTCTTTTTGGCGCAACCGGCGTCCACTACCCAACACGCTCTAGGCGCGCCCGCTATCCCTACTTCCTAGCCGCGTAGGCCTTGGCCTGCTCGCCCACCACCTCGACCAGGTTGCCCATGGCGATGTTGGCGTCGATGAGGTGCAGGCCCCAGTCCTTGGCGATCACGCCGCCGGGACCCGTGACGTCGCCATTGATGACGTCGGTGCGAGGGTCGGCCGGGTCGGCGTTCACCTTGGCTTCCAGATAGTTGAACCCATCCTTCGAGACGCACTGGCCGCTGATCAGGCCGGGCACGGTCACGAACGGCGTTTTCGGGTTCGGCTTGCCCTTCACCCACTCCGGCGTCGCCGCCGCTGAGTTGGAGATGTTGTCCGCATTCGACAGATAGGCCTTCAGCTCGCCCACGCCGCCGGCCAGAGCGGCGGGGTTCACGCAGGCCGCCTCCATCGCGGGATTGGCCGCCTTGCCGAAGCGGCTGTTGCCTGGCGGCGGGATGGTGTCGCGGAAGGTCACGTAGCTGATGGCGCAGCCCACCTGGCGGGCCGACTTGCACAGCGGGATCGACTTGAAGGCGCCGGTGTCCTTGCCCTTTTCGACGCCCAGGTTCGATCCCAGGATCAGGGCCGAGACCAGTTGCTTCTGGACCGGCTTGCCCTCGATCTCGGCCGGGATCAGCCGCTGCAGCAGGCCCGAGCCCTGGCTATGGCCGATCAGCACCACCCCGCGGCCCTTGTTCGCCGTCGCCAGGTAGTGGTTCCAGGCGTCGACCACGTCGTTGTAGCCGACCTGCCGGACGGCCGGGTCGGCGGCGCCGGCGATCGGCGTGCCGCTGACCATGGCGCGGAGGGCGGTCAGCGTGAACTGGCGGTACAGCGGCGCGTAGATCCGGCACTTGGAGCCGAAACGGGCGAGCTGCTGCTTCACCACGTTCAGCTCCTCGGCGTTGGCGGTCATGTCCGAGACCACGCCCGGGTCGTTCGACACCGTCGGATAGACGTAGAAGCAGTCGATGGGGGCCTTGGGGTCGGCCTTGAACGTCTCCACCGACGTCGAGCCATCGGCCTTCACCACGGTGGCCGTGAGGTCGATCGCGCAGGCGTCGCCCGCCTTGCCGGGCCAGCACAGCCACGTCTCGGGCTTGGCGTAGTCGTTCTTCGCCGGCGCCTGGGCGTGGGCGGCGCCGACCCCGATGCCCAGCGCCGCGCCCAGCGCCAGCGTTGCGAAAATCCGTCCCGTCATCCGCGTTTCCTCAAGCTCTCGTTTTTCGAAGACTGCGTATGATCATCGCCCGGCGAGCCGTCTCGGTCCAGCGCCCTTCATGCGGCCCGCGATTCTGCCTAAGGTCGCTGCCCACAAGTCCCGGGGGAAACGGATGGCGGCGGATACGGTAGCGAGCTGGCCGGCTCGGATCTGGGCGGCGATCGGCGGCGGTCTGATCACCCTGATCGGCGTCATCCTGCTGGGTGGCGGCGGATACCTGATCTTCCTGGGGGGCTCGCCCTACTACCTGTTCGCGGGCGCCGCGATCATCGGCAGCGGCGTCATGTTGATCCGTCGTCACCCTGGCGCGGGGCTGGTCTACGCCGCGGTGCTGGCCGCGACCCTTGGCTGGGCGCTCTGGGAGGCCTCGGGGTTCCAGTTCTGGCCTCTGCTGCCGCGCCTGTTCGCGCCGGCGGTGCTGGGCCTGTTCATGCTGCTGATCATCCCCACCGCGCCCAAGGGCCGGATGCGCGACCAGTCGCTGATGGCGGTCGGCGCGCTTTCGATCCTGGCGATCGGCGCTCTGGGCGCGTCCCTCCCGGCCACCTTCACCTGGGGCCAGGCGATGATTCCGGCCCAGGTTCGCCCCAACGCGCCCGTGGCTGAGCAGGCTTCCGACTGGCGGTCGTACGGCCGCGACAGCGGCGGCTCGCGCTACGCCCCCGTCGACCAGATCAACCGCGAGAACGTGGATGAACTGAAGGTCGCCTGGACCTTCCGCACCGGCGAGGCGGTCCATCGCGGCAACCAGGACCAGAACACGCCGCAGATGGTGGGCGACACGGTCTATGTTTGCACGCCCACCAATGTCGTGATCGCCGTCGACGCCGACACCGGCAAGGAGAAGTGGCGGCACGATCCCAAGGTGAAGCCCTTCTTCTGGAACCGCTGCCGTGGCGTGGGCTACTGGGACGGGACCAAGACCAAGCTGGCCGTCCCGTCGGCCCCGGCCGCGGTCGCCGCCGCGACTCCGCCCGCCAAGGGCGCCGCGCCCGCGTCCAAGGCGGCCCCCGTCTCCAAGGCCGAGCCTGCCTCCAAGGCCGCGCCTGCGCCCAAGGCCAAGGCTCCGGAAAAGGCGGCCGCGCCGCCCAAGCTGGTGACCACGCCGGCGCCGTCTCCGCCCGCCGCGCCGGCGGTCCAGGTCGCGGCCGCGCCGCCGGCCGGGCCGCCCGCCTGCCGCAAGCGCATCCTGTCGTCGACCATCAACGCCCAGCTGTTCGCGTTGGACGCCGACACCGGCCAGCGCTGCCCCGGCTTCGGCAAGGACGGCGTCGTCGACCTCACCGTCGGCATCGGCCCGATCAAGCGCGGCTTCTACTTCCAGACGTCGATGCCGATGGTGGCCGGCGACGTGGTCATCATCGGCGGCTGGGTCGCCGACAACCAGGAACTGCAGGAGCCGTCCGGGGTGGTCCGCGCGTTCGACGTGCGCACGGGCGAACTTGCCTGGGCCTGGGACGCGGGCAACCCGGCGATCACCAAGCTGCCGCCCGAGGGGCAGACGTACAGCCGCGGCACGCCCAACATGTGGTCGACGCCCGCCTATGACCCCGACCTGAACCTCGTCTACCTGCCCATCGGCAACGCCACGCCCGACTATTGGGGCTCGCACCGGTCCAAGGCGTCAGAGACCTACTCGTCTTCGGTCGTGGCCCTCGACGCCTCGACGGGGCGCGAGCGCTGGCGCTTCCAGACCGTGCACCACGACGTGTGGGACTACGACGTCCCGTCCCAGCCGATGCTGATCGACTTCCCGATCAAGGGGGGCTCGGCGCCGGCCCTGGTCCAGCTCACCAAGCGCGGCCAGATCTTCGTGCTGGACCGTCGTGACGGCAAACCCTTGACCCGCGTGGTCGAGGTCGGCGTCCCACAGGGGCCGCAGCCCGGCGAATGGCTCTCGCCGACCCAGCCGTACTCGGTCGACATGCCCGCGATCGGCGTCGAGCGTCTGACCGAGCAGAAGATGTGGGGCGCGACTCCCCTGGACCAGCTCTATTGCCGTATCGCCTTCCTGCGCACGCGCTACGACGGCGACTTCACGCCGCCCGGCAGTCCCGGCAAGCCCAGCCTGCAGTTCCCGGGCAACGCGGGCGGGATGAACTGGGGCTCGGGCGCTTTCGATCCGCGCCGCGGTCTGCTGATCGTCTCGGACGTGCGGATGCCCCAGACCGTCGCGCTCAAGAAGTCGGACCAGAAGGAGCTGGCCGTCACCCTGATGAAGGATCGGCCGCCCGAGAGCGCCAAGGCGATTCCCTACAAGGCCGACAACAAGTGGATGCTCAGCCCGCTGTTCGCGCCCTGCCTGCAGCCGCCGCATGGCATGCTGACCGCGATCGACGTCAAGACCCGGCAGATCGTCTGGCAGGTGCCGGCCGGCACCGCCGAGGCCCAGGCGCCGCTGGGGCTGAAGTCGCACCTGCCGATCCCGATCGGCACGCTCAGCATCGGCGGTCCGATCACCACGGCCGGCGGCGTCACCTTCCGCGCCGCGTCCACCGACCCCTACCTGCGCGCCTACGACAACGCCACGGGCGCCCTTCTCTGGCAGGGCCGGCTGCCGGTGGCGGCCGCGGGCACGCCGATGACCTACACCTCGCCCAAGACCGGCAAGCAGTATGTCGTGGTCGTCGCCGGCGGCGACCGCGTCCGCGGCGCGGGAGCGGCGAAGGCGCCCAAGGCCGACTATGTCATCGCGTATGCGCTGAAATAGGACGCCTCCCCACCCGCTCAGGCGGCTGGCGATTCTTGCGGGCAGGGGGTGGATACGCCGCCGGATCCATGCCGGATGTGCAGAACTCTTCTGCAAAAAAGGTGGCTACCGCGACGGCGAATGGCCCATTACTTGCTGCCTCGCACCGGCGATGTGCCGGTTCGAGGAGATAGGGACGTGAAACTGTTTCTGGCGATCACCACCCTGGCCGGCTCGATTGGCCTGCTGGTCAGTGATTGGGCCGGGCACGCCTTCCCCTACCTGTAGTCGCGCCAGAGCGTGTTGGGCGAAAGTGGAAGCCGGTTTCGCCCCGAAACGCGCTCTAAATCAATGAGATCGGGCCTGTTCATCGGGCTCAGATGATTCCATCTGAACCCGACAGGCTCTAGTCGCGAGCCCGCAGCTCGCTCAGCACGCGCGCCAGGTCGCCCTCGCGGAAGGGCTTCTGAAGGACCGGGGAGCCCCGATCGACATCCCGAAGGCCCGCATCGCCATAGCCGGTGGCGAACGCAAACGGGGCGCCCTTCTCACGCAGCAGGTCCGCCAGCGGGAAGATCGGCTGTCCGCCCAGGTTCACGTCCAGGACAGCGCAATCCAGTTCGGCGCTGTTGGCCAGTTCAATAGCTTCGTCGAGACGCGAGGCGGGGCCCACGACCGTGCAGCCGAGATCGCTCAGCATGTCCTCGATCAGCATCGAGACCATCATTTCGTCTTCCACGACGAGGACGCGCAGGCCCTTAAGGTCGGCGTGACTGGTCATTCCCCGAACTCCAACGTGGGCGGCTAGGTCACCCGGCATCCGTGCATACCATCTCTGTCTAGTTGAACATGGATTGAATGTCGCGCCCACCATTCCAGCGACCGCTACGCCCGGGACCGGAACGCCGATCGCCTCGCAATGGTTGCCTGCGAAATCCTGACGTCGCCTGCGCCGACGCGCCGCACCGGGTGCGGCAGGGGGTCTTCGTGTTTGGGAAACCACTTCCTGGGAAAATGCTCACAGGTTGAGGACCGCGAGATGTTCGACTTCACCGTAAGGGCCCGGAGCGGCCACTGGGTTCTGCAGGATGCCGAAGCCGGCGACCTGGGCGCCTATGAAACGCACCAGGAAGCCCTGGCGGCGGCCAGCGACTGGGTCCGCCTCATCGAGATGCCGTGGCCGATTCTCGTCTGCGACGAAGACGGCGAGTGGCGTCAGACCATCGTCGAGCCGACCCGCCCGCACTAGCCGGGCCCCGACCTTTCCTTGTTGAACGCTTTGGCCGGCTCGCCGGTGGCGCGGCCTTGGGCGGGCCTGAAGCGTCGGCGCATCCAGGCGCCGCCAGTCCCCAAGGGCGGCGCGTAGTAGGTCGCGCGCCTCACCATTACAGGCGCGTAAAGTATTAAGTCGCTGTAACATTCTTAAATCGACGTCATTACTCCCTATTCACGGGAATTAACGGCATGTCCGAAGTATTCGTTTCCTTGCCGGCGGACAACACCGCCGGAGCACAACCGCCCCGAAGGAAACGACCATGAAGAACCTCACCGCCCAAGTCTCCGGCCTCGCCATGCTGGCCCTCGCCGCTCTGCCCATCGCCGCGCTGCCGGCTTCCGCGCTCGCCGCCCCCGCCTCGGTGAAGATCGCCGACATCAACCTGCTGACCCCCGAAGGCATGTCGACCTTCTCGAAGCGCGCCGACTACGCGGCCCGCGACTTCTGCCGCGACGAGCGGAGCCTCAGCGCCGCCGCGCACTGCCGCGTCGCCATCAAGACTGAGCTGAACGAGAAGGTGGCCGGGATCCGCGCCGCCAAGCTCGAACAAGCTTCCACGACGTTCGCCGCCCGCTAGCTCTCCCTTCGAAGCGGACGTGCGAAAGGGCCCGCAGCCGCCCCAGCTGCGGGCCTAATCGCGTCCGGACCTCGGACGGCTAGTCGAGGTCGATCGTGAAACGCATGCCGGCGACGATCGCCGTCTTACGGCCCCGTTCGCCACCGGGATGGTGGACGAACTGCAGATCGGGCTGGACGGTCAGGCGGCCGATCGTGTCCGAGTAGGTGATTTCCAGGCCGCTCTCGGCCTTGCCGGGCGCCGCGCCCGTGTCGCGGATGTTGGCCCGATACTTTTTCGACAACCAACCCTGGTGCAGGCCGATCGAGAACGCGCTGTCGGGACGACCCGCCACCACCTGATCCCAGCGCAGGCCTGCCTGCCAGCCGCCCCGGAAGGGTGAGGTGTCGCCGTCCGACAGGCCCAGGCGCACGAAGGCGCTGCCGCGCGGGGCGTCGTCCTCGCCGAAGATGCGGCCTTCTCCAAGCACATAGGCGCCGTAGGCCGGGCTGCGCTCGGGATCGCCGGTTGCGGTCACGTCGCGCACGTCGCTCTGGCGGTCGGTATACGTCCAGGCGCCGGCGGCCAGGCGGACACGGCCCGAGTGGCCGGCCTCGCCGATCAGGATGGCGCCGCGGTCCAGCCCGCCCTGCAGATCGCCCGGCGCCTCGAAGGCGCCCGCCTTGGCGCTCACCACGGCGGCCTGGGCATAGCCGCCCGTTTCGCCGCCCGCCCGCACGCGGACGGCCATGGCGGTAAGCGGGAAGATGGAGGGGCCATTGGGGCCGGTCGACGCCAACTCCGAGCCGATGCCGAACGGCGGCGCGATCAGCTGGCTTGAGGAGTCGGTGGCGTAGAATTCGCTGTTCAGGTCGTAGAGGCCGGCCCGGATGCTGGCCGCCCCGCCCGCCAGCGACTGCTCGATCCACAGTTCGTAGAGACGCAGGCGTGCGCGCGAGACCTCGATGTTGTCGACGCCCTGAAGCGTCCCGGCCACGTCGTTCGGCCGCCCGCCCATGTTGTTGAGCACATAGGCGTGGAGCTTGGCGCCCTTCCAGCCGATGGCGCGCTCAAGATCCCCGTCCAAGGTCACGTCCAGGTTGTCCAGATATCGGCCGGCCTTGGCGGCTCCGCCTTGGACGGGGCCGATAAGGTCTGCCGTGTAGACGACGTCATGGCTCCAGACGGGCGAGTCCTCCGCGTGTGATATCGAAGGTAGTGCAACGGCAGAAGCAACAAGTGTTGCTACACGGAAGTCGAATACTGACCTGTTCATGCAATCTATGTCTCTGCAGTGGGACGTCCGACCTAGGCGAGCAGCGTGAAACTTGTGTAAATGCAGAGCATTCACCATTTTGGGTCAGTCCTGGGATTTACGTGACATTAAGCCGCGGGGCGCTTTCTCTCCGCCATCACCGGATGGGGGTCCGTTTTGCTCAATAGTATTCGTCAAAAGGTTGTATTTTCCGGTATCGCGGTCCTGGCGCTGGGCGCTGCGTCGGCGGGTTGCGGACTCTGGGTCGCCGCCACGCTTACGGACGCGCTGCACCGGTCGTCGGTCTCGTCGACGCTGCTGCGCAATCACCTTCACGCCGACATGATGCACGATGCGCTGCGCTCGGACGTGCTGTCGGTGCTGGCCAGCGCCGACCCCGAAATGGGGATCAATCTGGCGGATGCGACCAAGGACCTGACCGAGCACGAGAAGGAGTTCCGGGACGCGCTGCGCGCCAGCCGTGAACTGGCGGTCGATCCTTCGATCCAGCAGGCCCTCGACGCCCTCGCCCGGCCGCTGGACGACTACATCCGCCAGGCGACGGAGATCGGAAGGCTCGAGGCCACCGATCCGGCTGCGGCCAAGGCCCGGATGCCCGCGTTCAAGCAGAGCTTCGACACGCTGGAAGTCGCCATGGCCGCCGCTTCAGACAAGATCGAGGCGGCGGCCAGCGCCGACGCCGCCGCAGCCGAGCGGCAATCCCTCGTAGGAAAGTCGCTCATGGCGGGTTCGGTCGCTGTCGCGATCCTGTTCGGGATCGGGCTGGTGATCCTGGCGTTGCGCTCGGTGGTGCGGCCGATCAACGACCTGGCCGAGGAGATGGGCCACCTGGCCGACGGCGATATCGACCGCGAGCTGAAGAGCGCCGAGCGTCGCGACGAAGTGGGCGACATCGGCCGCGCTGTACGCCGCTTCCAGGAGATGATCGTCGCCAAGGCCGCGGCTGAGGCCGACGAACGCCGGCGTCTCGCCGAGATGGAGGCCGAGAGCTCCGTCAATGCCGAGCGGCGGGCTCGCGAGCAGGCTCTGCGCGACGTGGTCGAGCGGCTGGCCGACGGCCTGCATCGCCTGTCGGCCGGCGAGCTGGACTTCCGCCTGGAGCAGACCTTCGACGGCGACTACGAGCGCCTGAGGGTCGATTTCAACGACGCCATCGCAAAGATGGAAGACACGCTGCGCACCATCGTGGACGCCGCCGAGGCGATCCGTTCGGGTTCCGGCGAGATCGGCGCCGCCGCCGGCGACCTGTCGCGACGCACCGAACAGCAGGCGGCCAACCTCGAGCAGACGGCGGCTGCCCTGGACGAGGTCACCGCCACGGTCGCAACGTCGGCCCAGGGCGCCCGGCGCGCCCAGGCGGTCGTCGCGGCTTCGAAGTCCGACGCCGAGGACTCCAGCGTCATCGTCCGCGAAGCGGTTCAGGCCATGAGCGGCATCGAGCAGTCGTCGCAGCAGATCGGCCAGATCATCGGCGTCATCGACGAGATCGCGTTCCAGACCAACCTGCTGGCGCTGAACGCCGGCGTCGAAGCGGCCCGCGCGGGCGAAGCCGGCAAGGGCTTCGCGGTCGTGGCCTCGGAGGTCCGCGGTCTGGCCCAGCGCTCGGCCGAGGCCGCGAAGGAGATCAAGGCGCTGATCTCCAATTCGACCCAGCAGGTGGGCCAGGGCGTCGACCTCGTCGGCCGTACCGGCGAAGCACTGGAGCGCATCCTGGGCCAGGTGACCGAGATCAACAGCCTGGTTTCAGACATCGCCCAGTCGTCCGCCGAGCAATCGACCGGCCTGGCTGAGGTCAACTCGGCCATGAACCAGATGGACCAGATGACCCAGCAGAACGCCGCGATGGTCGAGCAGTCGACCGCCGCGACCCTGACTCTGAACCAGCAGGTGGATCACCTGTTCGCCCTGGTCCGGCAGTTCCGCATAGGCGGCGCGTCTGCTCGGACCGCGGCCGCGCGGACGCGCCACGCCGCCTGACCCGGAAAGCCCCGCCCGGACTTGCGGTCAGGGCGGGGTCTCGGCTTCGCGGCCTATGCGGCGGCGTCGACCAGCACGATTTCGGCGTCTTCCAGGGCCGTGACCTTCAGCACGTCCTCGTCCTTCACCGCCGCGCCGTCGCGGGCGTTCAGGCGAACGCCGTTGACCTCGACCGAGCCGACCGCGGGGACGAGATAGGCGTGGCGGTCCTTCCCCAGCACGTACTCGGTGGTTTCGCCGGCCTTGAGGGTGGCGCCCGAGACGCGGCCGTTGGTGCGGATCGGCAGTGCGTCGTCGTCGCCGGGCACGCCGCTGGCCAGGGTTACGAACTTCCCCGCCCGGTCGCCCTTCGGGAAGGGCTTGGCGCCCCAACTGGGCTTGCCGCCGGTGGTGGAGGGCTCGATCCAGATCTGGAAGAGCGTCGTGGTCTCCGGCTCAAGGTTGTACTCGGCGTGGCGAATGCCGCTGCCGGCGCTCATCACCTGCACGTCGCCGGCTTCGGTCCGGCCCTGGTTGCCCAGGCTGTCCTGGTGGGTGATGGCGCCCTGACGGACGTAGGTGACGATTTCCATGTCGGCGTGCGGATGCGGCGGGAAGCCGGAGTTGGGGGCGATCTCGTCGTCGTTCCACACCCGGATCGGGCCCCAGCCCATGTTGTCCGGGTCGTAGTAGCTGGCGAACGAGAAGTGGTGGCGGGCCTTGAGCCAGCCGTGGTCGGCGCCGCCGAGGCGCGCAAAGGGACGCTTGTCGATCATCTGTGTCTCTCCTTAGGCGCGGGGGAGCGCGCCGTCTTGGGAGGACAAGGTAATATGTCTCATTCGGGGATAAATGGGCATTTCAGAAGATGATTGTATCCATATGGGCATGAATAGGCCGAAGCTGACACAAGCCTGCGCCGGCGTGTCAGCCGTCGTTCATCACGGCTCAGCTTCAGTGGCGGCCATACCGGCTATGGAGGCCCCGATGTCCAAGACGATCTACCTGGCGGCCTTCGCGGCCCTGACCCTGGCCGGCGCTGCGAGCGCCCAGCCCTATCGTGGCGGCTCGGCCACGCTGTACGACCAGCCCAACTTCCAGGGCAATTCGGTCACCATCACCCAGTCGGCGCCTGATCTCGGCAAGTGGCGCTTCAACGATCGCGCCCAGAGCGCCCGCTTCGAAGGGCGCTGGCTGATCTGCGAGCACGACGACTTCCGCGGCCGCTGCCAGGAGGTCCGCGGCGAGGTGGCCAACCTGCACACTCTGGGGCTGATGGCCCAGGTCTCGTCGATGGAGCCGGCCGGCCGGCCCGGCGGCGGCTATCCGGGCGGTCCCGGCGGCGGCTACCCCGGCGGCGGCTGGCAGGGCGGCTCGCGTGGCGTCGACGGCGCCCGCACGGTCTTCTTCGCGCGCCCGACCGTCCGCGGCGTGGACGTGGCGGCGGGCGACCGCGGCGCCAACGCCTTCTGCCGCGCGCAAGGCCTGGGCGGCGCGGTCTGGTTCGACTCCAGCGAGCGGGCCCGTGAGGCGATCGGCCCCGACGGCGAACCGGTCGGTCGCTCGTCGGTGATCCGCGACCTGCTCTGCCGGAAGTACTAAGCCTTCGCTGGCCGCTCTCCTGCGGGCGATTCAATCGCGGAGAGCGCAGAGATTCGCAGAGGAGAGAGGTCGGCCCGCCGCTCTGCGTCCCTCCACGGTCTCCGCGGTTCAACCGACAGCGCCTGCGGTTCGCAAGCTGTCGGACAGGTCGGCGCGACCTCGCCCGCTGGACCGACCCCGCCCTCGGCGGCTTCGCAAATCGGGCTGCGTCCCGCATGCTTGCTGAAACCGGGGGCCACGATGTTTCGAGCTTTGGGGGTGATCGCTGTCGCTGGACTCCTTATGGGCGCCGGCCCACCCCCTGGCGCCTCCGGCGACTGGCGTCCGCTCGACCCGGACAACACCGTCGTCATCGGCACGACCAAGGGCCAGGTGATCGTCGAACTGCGGCCCGAGTTCGCGCCGCAGGGCGTGGCGCGGATCCGCCAGCTCGTGCGCGAGGGCGTCTACGACGGCCTGCAGTTCCACCGCGTCCTGGACGGTTTCGTCGCCCAGACCGGCAATCCCAACAACCGCGACGGCGGAGCGTCGAAGCATCCGGATCTGCCCCCTGAGTTCTCGTTCCGGATCGCGCCGGAACTGGCCGCCGTCGTCGTGGAGCGCAGCGACGCCCGTGAAGGCTTCGTGGGCGCGACGCCTTTCCAGGCGGTGTCGGCGGCCGAACAGGCGCTGCGGCCCGATCCCCGCATCCGCGGCTGGGGCGCCTATTGCCCGGGCGTCGTCGGCATGGGCCGCCAGGCCGATCCCGGCACCGCCAACAGCGAGATCTTCTTCATGCGCGCGCCCGCGCGCCGGCTGGACCACGAGTACACGGTGGTCGGACGCGTCGTCGCGGGCCAGAGCGCGATCAACACCGTGGCGGTCGGCGAGCCGCCCAAGGTTCCCGACCTGATGCTCAAGGTCCGCATGCTGGCCGACCTGCCGCCGCCCGAGCGACCCAGCCTCGAGGTGATGGACACCCGCGGGCCGGCCTTCCAGGCCCGGGTCGCCGCGCTCAAGCGGGAGAAGGGGGCGGCGTTCACCATCTGCGACGTCGAGGTGGTTTCGCGCGTCAGGTGAACCGCCGTGCGACGATGCGCGCAGTTGTTGCAGATCGGGCGTTCACCCTAAACGCCGCTCCATGCGTTACGAAGTTGTCGAAGAGACCGGCGAGTGGATCGTCCGCAGTGAAGGATCCGAGTTGGCCCGCTTTCCGGACCAGGACGCCGCGCTGCAGGATGTCGCCACCCGACTGCGCGACGCCGATGGCTCGACGCCCGCTTCGCTGTCGGTTCGCTACCAGCCCAAGGCCGGCTAGCGCTTCCCCTTGCCCTTCCGCGCCGGCGCGGGCCACATCGCGGGCTGAGCAGCCAGCGGGGCCAAGTTGAAGTTCCTGAAATCCCTGAGCGTCCAGGTGCTGATCGCGCTTGCCCTGGGCGTGGCCGTCGGCGCCGCCGCTGCGGCCTATGGCGGCGGTCCGGCCACCCGCGTGGTCGAAGGCGTCGAGGCGCTGGGCGGCCTGTGGCTCAACGCGCTGCGGATGACCGTCGTGCCGCTGATCTTCGCGGTGCTGGTCAGCGGCATAGCCCAGGTGTCGGACGCCGCGGCCACCGGCCGGCTGGCGGTGCGCGCTGTGGTCTGGTTCCTGGCCCTGCTGCTGCTGTCGGCGGTCACCTCGGTGCTGCTGGTCAACGGCGTGCTCGCGGCCTGGCCGGTGAGCGAGGCGGCCTCCGCGGCGCTGCGGGCCGGCGCCCAGGCGCCCGCCGCCGACATCGCCACGGCCCCTGACTTCGT
This sequence comes from Phenylobacterium sp., assembly GCF_004299445.1. GTDB lineage: Bacteria > Pseudomonadota > Alphaproteobacteria > Caulobacterales > Caulobacteraceae > Phenylobacterium. The sequence goes on from NZ_SCTC01000072.1 coordinate 25,127, forward strand.
CGCCTGGGTGAAGAGCCTGGCGCCCTCCAACCCGATCAAGGCCGCCGCCGAGGATGCGATCCTGCCGGTGGTGGTGTTCGCCATCTTCGTGGGCTTCGCGATCACCCGCCTGCCGGGCGGCAAGGGCCGGGTCCTCCTCGACGTGTTCGACGCCTTGGGCGAGGCGATGATCGTCATCGTCCGCTGGGTGCTGGTCGTGGCGCCGCTGGGCGTCTTCGCGCTCGGCCTGGGCGTCGGCCTGCGCGCGGGTGTCGGCGCGGCGGGCGTGCTGGGCCAGTACATCATTGTGGCCTCGATGGCGGGGCTGGTCATCGCGATCATCGGCTACGTCCTGGCCATTGCCGTCGGCCGGGTGCCGGTCGGCCGCTGGGCGCAGGCCACCTCGCCGGTGCTCGCGGCGGCCTTCGCCACCCAGTCGTCGCTGGCCTGCCTGCCGGCGATGATCGAGCGGTCGCGCGACGAACTCGGCGTGCCCGAACGGATCGCCAATGTGGTGCTGCCGCTGGCGGTGGCGGTCTTCCGCTTCACCAGCCCGGCCGTGAACCTGGCCGCCTGCATCTTCGTGGCCCACGTCTACGGCCTGCAACCCACGGCGCTGCAGTACACCGGCGCCGTCTTCGTGGCCCTGGCGGTCAGCGTGGGGTCGGTAGGGCTGCCGGGGCAGGTGTCGTTCATCGTCAGCGTGGCGCCCATCTGCATCGCCCTGGGCCTGCCGATCGACCTGTTGCCCATCCTGCTGGCCGTCGAGGTCGCCCCCGACATCTTCCGCACCCTGGGCAACGTCACCGGCGACATGGCGGTGACCGCGATCCTGGCGAAGGACGAGCTGGAGCCCGACGCAGCGGAAGCTAGCCAAGCCTGAGCCGTTCCGGCAGGTTCCCGCCCGACATGACGCAGAACGAACCCTTCTTTCGAAAGGACGGCGAACTTTTCGTCCCCACCAACGCCGGCATCGGCCCCTGGGACAAGAACTCGCTGCATGGCCGGGTGATCATCGGCCTGCTGGGCGCCGAGATCGAGCGCCGCCACGGCGGCGCCGACTACATGCCCGCCCGCCTGACGGTCGACATGTACAAGCTGCCCGACCTGTCGCCGGTCGAGGTGGTCACCCGCGCGGTCAAGGATGGCTACCGCATCAAGGTCATCGACGCCGAGTTCATCTCGGGCGGCGTCAGCGCAGGCCGCGCCACCTGCCAATTACTGCGCAAGACCGAGAACGCCCCCGGCAACGTCTGGAAGCGCGAGCCTTGGGGCGCGCCGGCCCCCGACGACACGCCGCCCCAGGACGGCCCGATGGGCGGCATGTGGAAGATGCGTCCGATCTCCGGGACGATGCGCGGCTTCGAGCCCCGCCGCACCTGGATGGCCGAGGTGCGCGAGATCGTCGACGGCCTCGACCTCACGCCCTTCCAGCGCGTCGCCGTGGCCGCCGACTTCGCCAGCCCCTTCGCCCACGTCGGCGACCAGGGCCTGGGCTACATCAACACCGACGTCACCGTGTACCTGCACCGTGAACCGGTGGGCGAGTGGATCGGCTTCGAAAGCCTCACCCACGGCGCCACCGACGGCGTGGCCGTGGGCGACTGCCTGCTCCACGACATCGAAGGCCACATCGGCTCCGCCAGCTGCACCGCCCTGGCCCAGAAGCGAAAGCTCTGAAGTTTCCCTCGCTTCGGGGGGGACATCCGCACGTCCTCTGAGCACCATCCGAGACCTGTCGACGAGCGGGCGTTCTCAATGTCGCCCGTGGGTGGCTTGCGGACTTTACCTCCCGCCGCTGCGCGGGGGAGGTAGGGTCCACGACGGGTCGAAGCCATTCCTCGGCGTCTCGCCAGACACCGGACACTAGGCGGCGTCTTGACGAACCCAGATGAATGTTCTACCTTTGTTCTCATGTCGACCGAGGCCGCCCGCGATGCGCGTGAGCTCCAGATGCTGGAGGGGCTCGTCGACTGCGCCTACGGATTGGCGACGACGCTGGCTGCGGCGGCGAAGGCCGAACC
>NZ_SCTC01000073.1 GCF_004299445.1 Phenylobacterium sp.
GACGCCGCCGCGCTCGCCGCGGCGCGCACCAACGCCACGACCGACGCTCAGCTGAAGACCTACGGCGACCGCTACCTGGGTCAGAACCTGAAGCTGGGAACCGACTATCGGCTGGCGGCGTCCAATTTCAAATTCTCGGCCGACGGCAAGGTCCAGGCCACGGCCCAGGTAACCGTCACACCCTTCGTGGCGGGACTGGTCACCGGCGGGCCCATGACGATCAACGCCTCGACCGAGGTGGTCCGAGCCGACATGAAGGTCGAGATCGCCCTGGTGCTCGACACCACGGGCTCGATGAACGAGGGCGACAAGCTCGACGACATGAAGGACGCCGCCAAGGCCTTCATCGCCAAGATGAAGGATGTCTCGGACAAGCATGTCGAGCCTGACGCAGTGAAGATCTCGCTGGTGCCGTTCGCCAACGCCGTGCGGGTCGACGGCACGACGTATCGCAATTCGACGTGGGTGGATCAGAACGGCATCTCGCCGATCAACAATGAGATTTTCACCACGTCCAGCGGCACACAGTTCGCCAACCGCTTTCAGTTGTTCTCGACGCTGGCGGTCACCTGGCGCGGTTGCCTGGAGATGCGCAAGGCCCCTTACGACATCCAGGACGACGCGCCGACGACGGCGACCCCGGCCACGCTGTACACGCCGTACTTCGCAGTCGACGAGCCCGACAGCAAGACCAGCGGCTACGGCGACGATTACGACAACGACTACATCCCGGACAACACCAACAGCTCGAACTGGCGGGTGCGCCAGGGGATGGTCAACAAGTACGGCGGGAAGAAGAAGGCCACGCTGGACACCACCTTCGGCCCCAATGCGGGCTGCGGCATGTCGCAGATCCGCCGCCTGACGACCGACTTTACATCCCTAACCGGCTGGGTCGACGCGCTGAGCGCCAGCGGGAACACGAATATTCCGATCGGCCTCATGTGGGGGTGGAACACACTGACGCCGCATGCGCCGTTCAGCGACGGCTCGGCCTATGACGCCCCGAAGACGAAGAAGGTCATCGTGCTTATGACCGACGGCGAGAACACGATCTCGCAGCGCGATACGCCGAACGACGGCAGCTACGCGGCCACCGGCTACATCTGGCAGGGACGCGTGCTGAAGTCGAACAACACGCCCCTGCAGCAGGGGGCCTCGAAGGCCGAGCGGACCGCCGCCCTGGATTCCCGTCTCAGCAAGCTGTGCGACAACATCAAGGCCAAGCACATCGAGATCTATACGATCCGGGTGGAGGTCGACACGGGCACCAGCGACCTGCTGAAGAACTGCGCCTCAGGACGGGACTACTTCTACGACGTGCACAGCTCAGGGACGCTCACGCAGGTGTTCGAGAGCGTGGCCGGCCAAATCGCGGCCCTGCATCTCTCGCGCTAGACGGGCCTCAACGGCTCGTGAGGGTCAGGGGGCGGCTCCACCACGATGGGGTCGCCTGCCCTGACCTCGCCCCCCTGGAGAACCACGGCCATCACGCCAGCCTTGCGGACGGGCTCTCCATTTGGCCCGCGCCCCAGACAGGCCGCCATCAGGCCGGGCTCGAGCGCGTCCAGCTGCGTGCAGGGATTGCGCAGCCCGGTCACTTCCACAATCGCCTCTCCGCCCAGGCGCAGCCGCGCGCCGCGCGAGAGCGCAAGCAGGTCGACCCCGCGGGTGGTGATGTTCTCGCCCATCAGGCCCGGCGTCACTCGGTAGCCCAGGGGCTCGAGTTCGTCGTGCAACTCGGCGTGGATGAGGTGGACCTGACGCAGATTCGGCTGATCGGGGTTCTGCCGGACGCGGCTGCGGTGCTTCACCGTCGCGCCGTAGTGGGCGTCGCCCTCGACTCCCCGCCCCTCGACGAGGCGGATCATCAGTTGGTTCGGCTTGTCGACGCCATGACCGGACTTGCGGCTGACGGCCACGACGATCGCATGCGGGGCTTCCATCCGAGCCTAGCTAGCGGCGCGCCTGTCCCGTGGCCAGCCCACCCTGTGCCCGGCCGACCGGTTGGTGTATGCGGCGCGCATGACGGAGATCCTGGTCGACGCGCGGGGACATCGCTGTCCGGTCCCGACCCTGCGCCTGCGCAGGGCGCTGGAGGCCGCGCCGGCGGGCGCGCGGGTGCGGCTGTTGGCCGACGATCCCCTGGCCCGCATCGACGTGCCGCACTTCGCTGCCCAGGCCGACGCCGAGGTGATTGAGATGTCGGAGACGGACGGGGCGCTCAGCTTCGTGGTGGCGCGCCGCTAGTTCGGGTGCTCCGAGGCCAGCGGCACGCGGCGACTGTGGGCGGCGAGTTCGACCTCGGTCGCCAGCGCGCCCCCAAAGAAGATGGCGTTCACGTTCCAGGACAGCCAGATCAGGAAGATGACGACGGTCGCGACCGAGCCGTAGGTGGCGCCCAGCTGGACGATCTGCTCGACGTAAATCCCCAGCCCCCACGACGCAAAGATGCACAAGCCCGCCGCCACGATCCCGCCCAGCAGAGAAGCGCGCCATTCGACGGGCTCGCGCGACATGGCCCAGCGATAGATCAAGGTCATTCCCAGCGTCATCCCGACGCTGGCCCAGGTCCACTCGCTGTAGAGCCAAAGCGTGCCGCGCAGCGGCCGGAGGTCCAGGGTCTCGCCCAGGATTCGGAACGTGAAGAAGACCGCCGACAAGGCGCCGAGCGCGCCCATCGCCGCGATGAGCACCGCAAGCGCCAGCAGGTTGAAGCCCACGAAGCCGCGGGGCTTGTCCTCGTCGTGAATGAACGACAGGCCCGCAAGCAGCGCCTTGAACCCACGATGCGAGGCGTAGCCCCCGATGAACAGAGCCAGGCCGCTCTGAACCGACACCGTGGTGGGCGGCGCCTGGGACAGGCGGATCAGCTCGCTCTGGAAGATCAGACGCGCCGCATCCGGCATGACCTGAGCCAGCGTCTCGCCCTGCTGCGCCACCAACGCCGGATCGGCCAGGATCGAGTAGAGGCCCATCAGGATGGCGATGGCCGGGAAGATCGCCAGCATGACGAAGAACGAGACGCCGCCGTTATAGAGCATCACGTCGCGCCCCCAGAGGCGGGTCAGCGACTTGCCCAGGACGATGAGGCTGATCCGCAGGGCCATGAGGGGATCGAAATCCCGGGCCCGAAGGCGGGTGATCAGCGTTGGAAGTCTCATTCGGGCGGCATATCCGGGCCGACTCGGCCGCTAAAGGGGCCGCCCCATACCATAACGGCGCGCCGCCTGGGTTAGTAGGCAGCGCGCCGTCGATGGGCGTGTCGTTCCATCCGGATCGTCCGCCGCTTCGAGGGACGGGAGAGCGCGACGTCCGATCCGAGCATCAATCTCGCGCCGCGCGGCTGAACCCAGGCTGAACGGCGCCTTCACGCAAATTGGAGGTTGCAGCCTCAGCTCAGGCGAGGGCTCCGGCCGCCTTGAGCGCCCCGATCTCGCCCGCCGAGAAGCCCCAGTCGCTGAGCGCCTCCTGGTCGTGCGCGCCGATCGCCGGAGGCGGACCCTGGATCGCGCCCGGCGTGGCCGAGAAGCGCGGGGCAGGCGCCGGCTGGGTCACGCCCGCGACCTCGACGAACGTGCTGCGTGCGACGTTGTGCGGATGCTTCGGCGCCTCGTCCAGATCAAGGATCGGGGCGAAGCACACGTCGGTGCCGCCCATGATCTCGGTCCACTCGGCCTGGGTCTTCTGGGCGATCACGTTGGCCAGCTTCTCGCGCAGCTCGGGCCACATCCCGCGGTCGTGCTGCTTGGCGAAGTCGGGGTCGTTGATCCCGGTCTTCTGCAGCAGCAGAGCGTAGAACTGCGGCTCGATGGAGCCGATCGAGACCCACTTGCCGTCGCTGCACTGGTAGGTGTCGTAGAAGTGCGCGCCGCCATCCAGCAGGTTCTTGCGCCGCTCCTCCTTCCAGATGCCCGCGCCCTTCATGCCGTAGAACATCGCCATCAACGAGGCGGCGCCGTCGCTCATGGCGCAGTCCACAACCTGGCCCTTACCGGTCTCGCGGGCTTGGATGATCCCGGCCATCAGGCCGAAGGCGAGGTAAAGCGCCCCGCCCCCGAAGTCGCCCACCAGGTTCAGAGGCGGAACCGGTTTGTCGTCGGTGCCGATGGCGTGCAGGGCCCCAGTGATGGCGATGTAGTTCATGTCGTGGCCGGCGGAATGGGCCAGCGGGCCGGTCTGGCCCCACCCCGTCATGCGGCCGTACACCAGCTTGGGATTGCGCTTCAGCGCCACGTCCGGTCCCAGCCCCAGGCGCTCCATCACGCCGGGGCGGAAGCCCTCGATGATGCCGTCGGCGGCGTCCATCAGCTTCAGACAAGCCTCGACCGCCTCAGGCGTCTTCAGGTCCAGCGCCACCGAGCGGCGACCGCGCGCCGTCACATCGCTGGGCGCGCCGCGGCCCTGCCCCTTGCGGTCCACCCGGACCACGTCCGCGCCCAGGTCCGAAAGCAGCATGCCGCAGAATGGGCCCGGCCCGATGCCCGCGAACTCAACGATCTTCAGGCCGGTAAGCGGTCCCTGACGCATGCGTGTCTCCCTGGTCTTTCGCGGAATCTAACCGCCTTGCCGCTCGGTCAGCCAAGCCGCTGGATCAACCGCCGCCCGGCAGAGACTGACCGTCGTCGATGGTGATGACACTGCCGGTGATCGCCTTGGCGCCCGGACCCGCCAGCATCAGGAAGGCCTCGTCCAGATCCTCGGCGTCCATCAGGCGGCGACGCGGAAAGCCCTTCAACTGCTTCTGGCCGCCTTCGGTGGGCCACCAGGCATCGTTGATGGCGGTCTCGATATAGCCGGGGCACAGCGCGTTGACGGCCAGACCCTTGCGGGCCCATTCGCGCGCCATGCTGCGGGTCAGCATGGCCACCGCCGCTTTTGAGCCGCAGTAGGCCGAAAGACCCGGCAAGACGGTGTGGCTGGCGATCGACCCGATGTTCACGATCCGCCCCTCGATCCCGGCGGCGATCATCCGCCTCGCCGCTTCACGGGCCGCGAAGTAGGTCCCCCGGACGTTCACCGCGAAGGTGGCGTCGAAGTCCTCGATCGACAGGTCCAGGGCCAACCCTTCCCCGCCCACGCCGGCATTGTTGATCAGGATGCTGATGGGCCCCAGTTGAGCCGCCGCCGCGTCCAGTGCGGGACCGATGGCCTCGGCCTGGGCGACGTCCAGCGAGAGGGCGATGGCCTTGCCGCCCGCCGCGCAGATTTCATCGGCGAGGGCCGAAATCCGGTCGACCCGACGCGCGGTGATCGCCACCGCGGCGCCCCGTCGCGCCAGGAGCCGGGCGAAGTGCGCCCCCAGCCCGCCGCTCGCGCCCGTGATGAACGCGACACTTCCCGTCAGATCCGCAGTCAAAGACCAACCTCCCCGTGCGACAAGAAACCCTTCTGCAACCTGACCCAAGGTATGGGAAGACCTTCCGGCCGCGCGCGATTCCGTGCTCTGGATCGAATGGGCGCAATTGGATGAGGATATGACGGCAGGGGTCCAGGCGCGGGTTTTGATTTTGGCGCGCGACGATTCCACGGCCGGTCCCCTGGCCGAGGGACTTGATCGCCTTGGCTGGCGTACGCTCACGGCGCGCACAGAGGCTGCGGCCTGCGCGGCGTTGGCCGACCTGCAGATCCAGGCGGCCATCGTCGATATCGCCGGCGTCGAGGGCGCCCCTGAGGGCATCGCCGAGCGTCTGCGCGCCGCCTGCGCCCCAAGGCGTCTGCCCGTCATGGCTATGGGATCGCCGGATCCCTTGCTCCGCGACCGCGGCTTCGACGTGACTCTCGCAGGTCCGCTGCATCCGGCCCAGGCCGCCATGCGGCTGGAGACGCTGGTGCGCACCGCCGTGGCCGAGGAAGAGTTCGAGGTCAGGATCGAGACCTTCTCCGAGCGCGGCCATGCGCTTGACCCGCCCTCGAGCGATCCCACCGCCTTCCGGGTGCTGGCGATCGGCGAGCCGGCGCCGCAGTTCCTGGCCCTCTCCAACGCCCTCTCGCGCAATGGCGCCGAGGTGGTGGGGGCCTTCACCGCCTTTACCGCCTTCGACTATCTGCACGAAAAACCGTTCGACGCCGTCGTGCTCTGGGCAGGCGACAACCCGCACGAAGCGCTATCGATCGCAGCGGGCCTGCGCCGCAACACCCGCCTCTATCACACCCCCGCCCTGCTCTACATGCGCGCCGAGTCCGCGATGACGGCCTCTGAAGCCTTCCATCGTGGCATCTCGGACGTCGCCTCGCCCGACACGCCCGAATCCGAAACCGCGGTGCGCGTGGTTGAACTGGCCCGCGCGTATCGCCGGCAGAAATCGGTACGGACGGCGCTGGAACAGGCGCGCAACTCAGGCCTGATGGACGCCGCGACCGGCCTCTTCACCCGCGACCTCTTCGCCAGCCACCTGATGCGCCTGGCGCGCAGCGCCCGCGAGCGCAATCGCCCCTTGAGCGTCTGCATGCTGAAAGTCTCGGAGAAGGCTGAACTGAAGGCGCCGCGCGCGGGGGGCTGGGTGGCCCGCGCCGTGCCGCAGATCGGTTCGATGATCGGTCGACTGGTCCGCGTGGAAGACACGGCCGCACGTCTTGCGCCCGAGGTGTTCGCGCTGGCCCTGCCCGCGACGCCCCTGCATGCCGCCCGCGCCGCCGGCGAGCGCATCGCCGCCGTGATCGGTTGCACGGCCTTCGAAGCCGGCCAGGGCGCGACGCCCTTTGTGGTTGAGTTCGACCTGGGGGTCGCAGAAGTGGCGTCTCCCGAAAGTGTGGGTTACGCCTTGGAGCAGGCGGCCGCGATGGCGCACTCACTCAAGGCGAGCTGATGCTTCCGTTCTCTCCGGAGGGCCGCACGTTCGGCCCCGAGACCTGGTCCTACCTGATCCCGCTCCTCGTTATCGGCCTCGTGATCCTGCGCAATTCGCGGGCCCGCACACTCAAGGTCGAGCGCCTGTGGATCTCGCCCGCGATCCTGACGGCGCTGAGCCTCGCGGTCTTCGCGACAAGTCCGCCGCCGGGCCTGCTGGGAGTCGGCGTCGATATCCTCGCCGTCGGCCTGGGCGCGCTGCTCGGCTGGTGGCGCGGCCGCGCCAGCCGCTTCACCATCGACCCCGAGACCCATGTGGTCACCAGCCGCGTCTCGCCGATCGGCATGCTGCTGATCTTGGGGATCTTCGCCCTGCGCTACATTCTGCGCAGCGTGCTGGGCAGCGAGGCCTCGGTGCTGCACCTCACGGCTGCCGAGATCACCGACAGCTTCCTCCTGCTGGCGGTCGGCGTGGTCACCACCCAGCGCCTGGAGTGGTGGATCCGCGCCCGCCGCATGATCTCGGAGGCGAAGGCGACCGCGCGCTAGCGGCCGACGCCACGAGGCGGGGGCGGCTTCATCGCCTCCAGCGACCGGCTCTTCTCGCCCAGCCTGTCGCTGCATTCCCGGATCAGATCGTTGTAGCTGGCGGGCGCAATAGCCCGCGCCTCGCGCTTCACGGCGTCGGACAGATCAAAGCCTGGCGTGCGGCCTTCGACGCGGCCCGCATAGAAGAACATGCCCAGCGCGCCCCAGGACTTGTATTGCTCGTTGCGGCTCATCACGGCCATGCCGATGAAGCAGCGGACGTCCTGGCGGTTCGCGTCCCGAACCGATTCGTCCTCGGCGGCGGCCACAAGCGGCGTCGCGGCGAGCAAGCTCGCCGCCAGCAGAAGCATCCTCACGTTTCCCCCCGTCATCTGATGCGACGTGGCTGAAGGATGCGCCGGCTAACGGCGTTTCGCCAGAGCGCTACTTCCTGGGAGGCGTGGGCGCGCCCGGTCTCACCGACGCGGCGAGCCGCTGATTGACCGCATTCAGCTCCTGGCCACGGGCGTTGAGGTCGTTGGAGCAGCGCTGGAGTTCGGCCTTGGCCTGCTGGGGCGACATCTTGGCCGCCTCGGCCTTGATGATCGCCTCGATGCGGGACACCGCGCCGCGACCAGACAGGCGGCCGGTGTAGAAGATGACGCCCTTCGTGCCCTGCTCCTTCACCTTCGGATCACGGGCCACGACCTGCATCACCATCAGGCAGCGGACGTCGGCCTGATCAGCGGTCAGCGGCGCCTGGGCCGCGACGGGCCCGGCAGCGGCGGCCACCCCAGCGGTCAGGGCAAGCAAGCAGGCGACACGGCGCATCGGCGCATTCCTTTTCAGATCTACGCCGCCAGCCTGGCCAGCTCGGCGAGCACTTTCTCGGCGGCATCGAGGCGCTGTTTGGGCGTCTCCCACTCGCCCTTCACAACCACCTTGTTGTCCGGACGGATCCGCCAGGCGATCTGGTTCTTGGCCACAAAGGCGACGAGACCGGCCGGGTTCTTGAAGAACTCGTTCCGGAAGCTCACGACGGCGCCCTTCGGTCCCACGTCGATCTTGGCGACGTTGGCCTCGCGACACAGCCCCTTGATCGCAACCACCTTGAGCAGCTGGTCGGCCTCGGGAGGAAGCGGACCGAAGCGATCGATGAGTTCGGCGGCCAGAGCCTCGCGATCCTGCGCCTTTTCGGCCTCTGACAGGCGGCGATACAGCGACAGGCGCACCGTGAGGTCCGGCACATAGTCGTCGGGGATCAGGACAGCGGCGCCGGTGTTGATCTGCGGCGACCAGCCCCGGTCCGGGACTTCACCGGCGTCCACCAGGGCCTTCAGCTCGTTGACCGCATCCTCGAGCATCTGCTGGTACAGCTCGACGCCGATCTCGCGGATGTGGCCCGACTGTTCCTCGCCCAGCAGGTTGCCCCCGCCGCGCTGGTCCAGGTCGTGGCTGGCCAGCTGGAAGCCCGCCCCCAGGCTGTCCAGCGACTGCAGGACCTTGAGGCGCTTCTCCGCCGACAGCGTGATCTGCTTCTCGGCGGGCGTCGTCAGGTAGGCGTAGGCGCGCGCCTTCGACCGCCCAACCCGGCCGCGCAGCTGGTACATCTGGGCCAGGCCGAACATGTCGGCGCGGTGGATGATCATGGTGTTTGCGGTCGGGATATCCAGGCCGCTCTCGACGATCGTCGTCGACAGAAGGACGTCGTACTGGCCGTCGTAGAAGGCGGTCATCACCTCCTCGAGCTGCGTCGGCGCCATCTGACCGTGGCCCACGACGAACTTCACCTCAGGCACCTGCTCGCGGATGAACCGCTCCAGTTCGGGCAGGTCGCTGATGCGTGGGCAGACAAAGTAGGCTTGGCCGCCACGGTACTTCTCGCGCAGCAGGGCCTCGCGGATGACGACCGGGTCCCAGGGCGTGATGTAGGTCCGCACCGCCAGCCGGTCGACCGGCGGGGTGGCGATGATCGACATCTCCCGGATGCCCGAGAGCGACATCTGCAGCGTGCGCGGGATCGGCGTGGCGGTCAGGGTCAGCATGTGCACGTCGGCGCGAAGCTCCTTGAGCTTCTCCTTGTGCTTGACCCCGAAGTGCTGCTCCTCGTCGACGATCACCAGACCCAGGTTCTTGAAGCTGACCTGCTTCGAGAGCACCGCGTGCGTCCCGATGACGATCTCGACCTCGCCGTTCGACAGGCCGTCGCGAGTCTCGGCCTGCTCCCTGGCGGGCACCAGGCGCGACAGACGGCGTACGCGCACGGGCCAGCCCTCGAAGCGCTCGGAGAACGTCTTGTAGTGCTGACGCGCCAGCAACGTCGTCGGCGCCACGACCGCCACCTGCTGGCCGCTCATGGCCACCACGAACGCGGCCCGGAGCGCCACCTCGGTCTTGCCGAAGCCCACGTCGCCGCAGATCAGGCGGTCCATCGGCCGCCCGGCGCCCAGGTCCTCCAGCACGTCGCCGATGGCGTTGAGCTGGTCCTCGGTCTCCTCATAGGGGAAGCGGGCGCAGAATTCGTCGAACAGCCCGCTGGGCGGCTCGACCGCGTCGGTCATCTTGGTGGCGCGCTCGGCGGCGATGCGGATCAGACCGCCGGCCATCTCGCGCAGACGTTCCTTCGCCTTGGCCTTGCGCGCCTGCCAGGCCGCGCCGCCAAGGCGGTCGAGTTGTACGCCTTCGCTCTCGGCGCCGTAGCGGGTGAGCAGGTCGATGTTCTCGACCGGCAGGTACAGCTTGGCCTCGCCGCCGTACTGCAATTCCAGGGTGTCGTGCGGGGCGCCCTGGACGTCGAGGGTCTTCAGGCCCTCGTAGCGGCCGATACCGTGATCGATATGGACGACCAGGTCGCCGGGCGTCAGCGCCGAGGCTTCGGCCAGGAAGTTCGCCGCCCGCCTGCGCTTGCGCGGGCGCGCCAGGCGGTCGCCCAGGATGTCGGTCTCGGAGATGACCGCCAACGTGTCGGTCTCGAAACCCGCATCGAGCGGCAGGACAACGCGCTGAGGCTTCTTGGGATCGGCAGCCCTGGCCGCATCCCAGTACGGCGCGAGCGGCAGGGACTTCAGGCCATGGTCAGCCAGCATATGGCTCAGCCGGTCGGAGGAGCCGTCGGACCAAGAGGCGAACAGCACCCGTTTGCCGTCGGCCGATATCTTGTTGGCGTGATCGACCGTGGCCTCGAACAGATTGACACTGTCCAGCTTCCGCTCGGCCGAGAAGTTGCGGCCGGCGCGAGCGCCCATGTCGATGACCGCCTCGCCCTCGGCTTCATTGAAACCCGAGAAACGGCGGACCGGCCGAACCTTGAGCCGCTCGTCCCACTCGGCCGCGTCCAGGTAGAGACGCAGGGGCTCCAGCGGATGGTAGTGAGACTTCCGCTCGGTATTGGCCCGAGCGTCGTAGGCGTCTTCCACCATGGCCAGCCGTTCGTCACGGGCGTCGCGAGCCAGGTGATCCAGCGCTATGGCGGTGTTGTCGGGCAGGTAGTCGAACAGCGTCGCCAGGTCGGCGTAGAAGAGCGGCAGATAGTGCTCCATCCCCGCGCGCCGACCCCCCTCGGAGATGGTGTCGTACAGCGGGTCGCCGCCGGGGGCGCCGAACGTCTCCAGATAGCCGGTGCGGAAGCGGCTCACGGCGTCCTTGTCCAGCAGGGCCTCGCTGACGGGCAGCAGCGAGATCTCGCGGAGCTGCTTCGTCGAACGCTGGGTCTCGGGATCGAAGGCGCGGATGCTTTCCAGCGTGTCGCCGAACAGGTCCAGGCGCACCGGCTCCTCGGCCGAGGACGGGTAGACGTCGATCACTCCGCCGCGGATCGCGAACTCACCCTTTTCGGACACGGTCGAGGCGCGGCTGTAGCCGTTCACGGCGAAATAGCGCTCGACCTCGGCGATATCGACCGAGTTGCCGACCTTGGCCGAATAGCTGGCGCGCTGGACGGCGACCTTGGGGGGCACGCGCTGGATCAGGGCGGGCACGGTGGTGATCAACAGCCGCGGCTTGTCGTCCAGCCCCTGCCCCAGCCGCGACAGCGTCGCCATGCGTTGCGCAGCGACACCGGACGAAGGGCCGATCCGGTCGTACGGCAGGCAGTCCCACGCCGGAAACGTCAGGACCTCGACGCCCTGGCCAAAGAACGCGAAGGCGTCGGCAAAGGCCGACAGGCGCGCGGCGTCGCGGGCCACGAACACCGATAGCCCTTTGCGCGCCTTGACCATGTCGGCCATCACCAGGGCGTCGAAGCCCTCGGGCGCGCCCACCAGGTCGAGGCGACCGGGATCATCGGCCACCCGGCGCATGAGGGCCTGGCCGGAGGGCCGGTTGCCGTCAGCCACCGGCCTGACCCTTGGGAGAGATGCCCTTGTAGGCCTGATCGCGAAAGGCCTTGAGCTTGTTCATCAAGGGGCCGTCGAACTCGGCGGGCGTCGGCTCGCGCTCAAGGATCCAGCCGTATAGGTCCTGGTCCGGAACGTCGAGCAACCCCTCGAACCAGTTGAGTTCGTCAGGGGAGAACGTCGAGACGTGGATGTCCGCAAACGGCCCCAGAATGAGGTCCGCTTCCCTGAAGCCCCGGCGCCATGCGCGCAGCTTCAGTTTCTTAAGGCGTGCTTCGTCGGTGCTCATTCGAGGACGAGGGGATATAGGGCCCCCGGGCCCCGTGCGCCAGCGGAACTCGTCAGGTCGACGGGGCGGTGGCCTTTGTCTCGTTTGCGAAGGCCGGACCGTAGACCACCTGCTCTCTGCGCAGCGCGTCGATGTGGTCCTTGAGCGCCTTGTTGATCCGCTCGGCATGGATCATCTCACGCGCGACCGCTTCCGCCTGCGGCCCCGTGAGCGGCTGGACCTGCGAGCCGCGGATCCGATTGATCGTGAAGCTGTCGGCGCCCGGAAGGACGAACGGCTCACCGGTAGGCACCTTGGCTACGGCGGCTGAGAGCCGGGGGTCGGTACGCAGCGTATCCATGGGCAGCACGACACGCCGGTACGGCATCTGCCGCGCCTTCAGCACAGCCTCGGCCTCTTCCAGCGTCTTGGTCGGGAGGAAGGCCGCGACCATGTCGGGGGTATGGGCCTGGGGCACCTGCAGTTGATCGATCAGATAGCCCGTTCGCCGCGCGAACTGTTCCGGCCTGGACGCGATGAACGCCTTGACCTCATCCGGGGTCGGCTTGGGCGCCTTCGCGATGGTCGCGATCCGCTCCAGGTTGGCGTTGAACGATTCATCGGCGATCCGCTTGGCCTGCAGCGCGTCGGGAGACTTGTCCAGCCCCTGGGCCCGCGCCGCCTTGGCCAGCAGTTTGCGCAGGACGATCTCGTCCAGCGCGGCCTTGCGCGCCGCAGGGTCGGCGGCCTTGGCGACGCCCGAGATGGCCAGCTCGCGGTCCAGTTCCGCGATTGTGATCGTCTCCCCGCCCACGACGGCGGCGACGTCCTTGCCAGGCCCTCCTGAACTGCAACCCACCAAGACCAACGCAGCCAGCGCCGCGCCAAAAGCCCCTGCTCGCATCCCTGCCCCCAACTCTGGCCCGGCGCGCGGCCGGTGCGTACGGCGCATGATGCGCGGGCTCTCGCCGGAAGGCTATGGTGCAGTCATGCGGCCGGAGATTCTGTTCTCGCTCTATTCGCCGATCACGACCCTCAAAGGGGTCGGCCCCCGCGTCGCGCCGCTGCTCGAGCGCGTCGCGGGACCGATCGTGCGCGACGTCCTCTGGCTACGCCCGCACTCGGTCATCCGGCGCACGACCGGGACGCTCGCGGAAGCCATCGACGGACAGGTCATGACCTTCGACGTGGTCATCAACGACTTTCAGCGCCCGCGCACCAACGCCCAGCCGTGGCGCGTGCGGGTGGCGGACGAGACCGGGTTCCTCACCCTGGCCTTCTTCGGCGGCTTTGGCGGGCAGCTGGAACAGCGCCATCCCGTGGGCGCGCGTCGCCTGGTCTCGGGAAGGGTCGAAGAGACGAAATTCGGCCGACAGATGGTCCACCCCGACTACATCATCGATCCGGCCAAGGCCGAGGACATCCCCGAGATCGAGCCCATCTATCCGGCGACCGAGGGGTTGCCGCCACGCCGGGTCCGCGGCTTCGCCCTGGAGGCGCTGGCCCAAGCGCCTGACCTTCCCGAGTGGCAGGATCCAGCGTTCGTGTCGCGCGAGCGGTTTCCGACCTGGCGCGAGGCGCTGTCGCGCATGCACCATCCCGAGAGCGACGCCGACCTCTCGCCTCTCAGCGTCCACCGTCGACGGCTGGCCTATGACGAGGTGCTGGCCCACCAGCTGGCGATGGCCCAGCGCAAGGCGGCCCGCCGCCGGGAACCTGCGCCGACGATCCGGCCCGGCGCGCTCGCCGAAAGCGTCCGCGCCGATCTGCCCTTCGCGCTGACCGGAGCGCAGGAGCGGGCGCTGGCCGATGTGCGCGCCGATTTCCAGGCCGGCGAACGGATGAGCCGCCTGATCCAAGGAGATGTGGGGTCAGGCAAGACGGTGGTCGCGATGCTGGCCATGGCCGACGTGGCCGAAGCCGGCGGGCAGAGCGCGCTGATGGCCCCCACCGAGATCCTCGCGCGCCAGCACTTCGAGACGCTGTCCGCGCCCCTGGCGGCCCATGGCATCGGCGTCGTTCTGCTGACCGGTCGCGACAAGGGCGCCGCGCGGGCCGAGAAGCTGCGGGCCCTGGCCAGCGGCGCCGCGCAGGTCGCCGTCGGCACTCACGCCCTGTTTCAGGACGAGGTGGCGTTCCACAGGCTGCAGCTGGTGGTGATCGACGAGCAGCACCGGTTCGGCGTAGCCGAGCGCCAGCGGCTGCAGGCGAAGGGCGAGGCGGTGCATCTGGCGGCGATGTCGGCCACGCCCATCCCGCGGACCCTGGAGCTCACGATGTACGGCGACCTCGACGTCAGCCGCATCGACGAGAAGCCCCCCGGCCGCACGCCCGTAGCCACCCGCGCCGTGCCGATGCCTCGGCTGGACGAGATCGTGGGACGCCTGCGCGACGCGGTGACCGGCGGGGCCCAGGCCTTCTGGATCTGCCCCCTCGTCTCGGAATCCGAGGTCAGCGACCTAGCCGCCGCCGAGATGCGGGCGATCGCGCTGCGCGAGGTGCTGGGCGACAAGGTGGGTCTCGTCCACGGCCAGCTCAGCGGCGCCGAGAAGGACGCCGTCATGGCCGACTTCGCCGATGGCCGGATCTCGGTGCTGGTGGCCACCACGGTCGTCGAGGTGGGCGTCAACGTGCCCAACGCGACCATCATGGTCATCGAGCAGGCCGAGCGTTTCGGCTTAGCCCAGCTGCACCAGCTGCGCGGCCGGGTGGGCCGCGGTCGCCGCGAGAGCGCCTGTGTCCTGCTTTACGACCCGCCGCTCAGCGAGACCGCGCAACAGCGCCTTGACATCCTGCGGCGCACCGACGACGGGTTCGTCATCGCCGAGAAGGACCTGGAGCTGCGCGGCGGCGGCGACGCCCTGGGTCTTCGCCAGAGCGGTCTGCCCGACTACGTCTTCGCCGACCCGTTCGTCCACCGCGACCTCATCGCAACCGCCGGCGACGACGCGCGATTGATCGTCAACCGCGATCCGGGGATGACATCTGAGCGCGGCAAGGCGCTCAGGATCCTTTCGGAACTGTTCGACTGGAAGGCGGGCCTCGCCCTGCGAGACGCCGGCTGACGAAAATGTCGGATCGGGCCTGCTCCATTCGACCTTGGGCGTGACCCAATCCGGAGTGCGCCGTGAAATTCATTTGCCTCGTCTACGCCGAACCCGAAGCCCTTTCCCGCCTTTCCGCCCTGGAGAAGGCCGAGCTCGACCGCGATTCCCTCGCTTACGACAATGAGCTGGAGGCGGCTGGCCATTTCCTTGCCGCCTCGGCGTTGCAGGGTGTGCAGACTGCCCGCAGCGTCCGGGTGCGAAAGGGCAAGCCGCTGATTTTCGATGGTCCGTTCGCCGAGACCAAGGAAGTCCTCTGCGGCTTCATCTTCATCGAGGCCACCGACCGGGACGAGGCGCTGCGGATCGCACAGGGCATCCCCATGGCCCGGCATGGCACGATCGAGGTGCGGCCGGAGCTCGATATCGGCTGAGATCAGGCGATCGCCCGCGCCAGGCCCGCCAGGGCCTGACGCGTGGCGATCAGCGATTGGCCGAGAACCATTCCGCGCCACACGTCGGTGTCCACGTAGAAGGCGTCGCGCACCTGAGCCTTGATCGCCTGGCCCTCCGGGCTCAGGGGGTCGCCGTGGACGTGCAGCCAGTTGTCGGCGCGGAGGGCCTCGAGCACCTCGGCGGTCGCGACCGTGCCGTACTCCAGCGCGATCCCGGTCACCCGCGCATGGGCCATCAGCCTCGGCGCCGCGTCCAGCCAGTCGCCGGCCAGCTTGGCCGAAACCGACTCGCCGCCGCTCTGGCTGGCGACGGCCAGACCATGCCATTGGGCGGCGCGACGGTATTCGTCGGTGTTCGGCAAGGCGCTGACGATCTGTTCGGCATAGCCCTCGGGTCCGAGCCCGGTGTGATAGTCGATGATGCCGATGTCGCGGGCCGCGGAGAGCCGCTCCCGGAAGATCGCCTCCAGGGTCCGGCGCGACCAGGTGGGGCCCGTCCCGCCGTAGAATATCCCGTCGGGATGCGCGTACTGGCCGCCCGACATCGCCTGGACCAGCGCCGGAAAGCCATGCTCCCGGGCGTAGGCCAGCAGTTCCGCCCGTGACTGGTTGCGCGCGTCCTCGGTCCAGGCCTGCGGCTTAACGGCCTGCGCCAGCGCGTCGTAGGCCGGATTGGCAGGCAGCGGCTTGGCGAAGTCGATGAAGTTGCGGTTCAGGTCGACGTTCTCGTGCGTCACCCGCCGGCTCCAGGCGAAGCCGTAGGGGTTGATGGCGTGGATCAGCAGGACGGCGCCGCCGGTCGGGATGTGGGCCGCCTCCCCGCGCCGGAGCCAGTCGACCTGGGCGCCCGAGCCGCAGTGGCCCTCGACCCCATGGGTGGCCGAGACCAGGACCAGCACAGCTGCCGCGTCGGCGGGCCCGATCCAGGCCGTGTCAGTGGCGAGTTCGCCCCCGTCGGGCCCCTTCTCGGGATGGACGTAGCTGGCGATCGAGGCGCCCGCCGCCTGGGCCGCATCCAGGAACTTGCTGCGGGCCACGGCATAGGTGGCGCTGAAGGGCCCCTCCGCCACTAGACGCGCACCATCCGCTTGCCGCGGTTCTCACCGCCCAGCAGGCCGATCAGCGCCGCGGGCAGGTTCTCCAGGCCGTCGATGATGTCCTCCTGGACCTTGAGCTGGCCTGACGCGACCCAAGCCTGCAGATCGGCCAGGGCGCGGGCGTTCTGGTCTGCGAAATCCATCACCACGAAGCCGCGCAGCGTCAGGCGCTTGGTCACGATGAGCCCCGGAATGCCGCGAGGCCCATGCGGAGGCGGCGCGCCGTCATAAGACGAGAGCGCGCCGCAGCAGGCGATCCGGCCGTGGTTCTTCATGGCGAACAGGCAGGCCTCGAAGATGTCGCCGCCGGTGTTGTCAAAATAGACGTCGATCCCGTCGGGAACGGCAGCGCGCAGCTGGCGCTTGAACTCCGGGCTCTTGTAGTCGACGGCCGCATCGAACCCGAGCTCATCGGTCAGCCAGCGGCCCTTCTCCTCGCCCCCGGCGATGCCCACCACCCGGCAACCCTTGATCTTGGCGATCTGGCCCACGATCGAGCCCACCGAGCCCGCGGCGGCCGAGATGACGACGGTGTCGCCGGCTTTAGGCTGGCCGCACTCGAGGAAACCGAAGTACGCGGTCAGGCCCGCAACCCCGTAGACGCTGAGCAGGTGCGTCTCAGGCTTCAGGTCGGGCAGCTTCGACAGGTGCTTGCCCGGCAGCACGGCATACTCCTGCCAGCCGGCGTCGGCGAACACGAGGTCGCCGGGCTTCAGGTGATCGACATTGGACTGCACGACTTCCGAGAGCCCGCCGCCGGCCATCACCTGACCGCCCGCCAGCGCCGCGCGATATGTCGCTCCCTGCATCCAGGCCCGGTTGGCCGCGTCCAGCGAGATGTAGCGGGTCTTCAGCAGCACTTCGCCCGGGCCAGCCGTGGGCCGCTCTGCGGTCTGCAGGGCGAAGTGCTCGGGCGCGAGGCGCTCGCCGCCGGGCAGGCGGTCGAGCACGATCTGGCGGTTGGTCATGGGCGGTTCCCTCTCTTTGAGCGCGACCTAATCACTGCGCGCGCCACGCCGCCAGCCGGGCTTTCGCATCGGCTTCCAGGTCGGCGTAAAACAGGTTGAACCCCGGAGCCTTGCGCCGGTCGGCCCAACTGCCCGTAGGCTTGAGTGACGCCGAGCGGGGTCGGGTCACATGCAACACGCCATCCTCGCAGCGGGCCGCGACCTGACGGGCCATGAACGCCGGCCGCGCGCCCCATTCCAGCCCCGTCGCGTTGGCGGCGCCCAGGTGCAGGCGCATCGGCGCCGGCTGGTCGGTGACGGCGCCCAGGATCGGATTGAAGCACAACGCCGGCCGCGGACTGATGTTCTCGAGCTCTCCACGGGTGTTCCAGACCAGGGCGCGCTCGAGCAGTCGCTTGCCCGCGTCGAAGTCGCCTTCATAGACCGGCGCCCAGGCGGCCAGGCAGCCCGCCTGGCGCCGCTGGACGCAAGGCGCGATGGGCGGCGCGTCGGCGGGGCTCACGGTGTCGATGAGGTAGGCGGCCACCAGCCGGCTGCGCAGCGCCGGGTCGCGGGCGATCTCCTCGGTCAGCAGCCGCAGGCCCAGCGTGCCGCCCTGCTCCACGCCCACCAGGACAAACGGTCGGCCGCCGTTGTCCTGATCGACGTACCAGCGGAAGGCGTCGCGGATGTCCCCGTAGGCGAACTGCCGCGCCTCGCGGGCGTCCTCGCGCAGGGTGGTGAGGCTGTAGAGGCTGGCCTGGCGGTAGCGCGGCGCAAAGACCCGGCCCACACTGACGAAGGGGCCCACATAGTTGGGCGCCATCACGTTCTGGAACTGCCGGTTGGCGCGCTTGGCGTTCAGTCGCGAGTTCCAGTTGCGGCCGCCGTCATAGGTGGTCGGGGCGATGAAGAAAACGTCGGCGTCCAGCGGGTTGTTCGCCTGGGGCCGCAAATGCCAGGCCGCCTTCGTCGCGTAGTCGGGTCCAGGCGGCGGATCGTAGGTCTGGAAAGGCACCTTGGGGTCGAGGGCCGTCGAAACCAGATCGCCCCAGAACACCGCAATCCCTGCCGTCAGCACGATCAGCAGCGCGAGAAGCCCCGCGAGCCACCAGCGCGTGCGTCGCGGAGCCTGCGCCATGCTCAGCGGTACGGGTCCGGCTGGCTGAGGTAGCGCCCGACGTAGTCGCCGATCCCTTCCTCCAGGCCCGTGAGCGGGCGTTCATAACCGGCCGCGGCCAACCGGTGCATCTTCGCCTCGGTGAAGTACTGGTACTTGTCGCGGATCGCCGGCGGCATGGGCGTATACTCGATCTGGGCGTTTTTCCCCGCCGCCGCAAACACCTGCCGCGCCATGTCCTCGAAGCTGCGGGCGGTCCCGGAGCCCAGGTTGTAGATTCCATTCACCTGCGGGCTGTCGAGCAGCCAGCGGGTCACGTCCGCGACGTCGCGGACGTAGACGAAGTCCCGGTTCTGCCCGCCGTCGGCCACGTCGGGCCGATAGCTCTTGAACAACTGCACAGCGTGGCCCTCGCGCACCTTCGGCCAGATCTGCGAGGCCACCGACTTCATCGAGTGCTTATGCTCCTCGTTGGGCCCGTAGACATTGAAGAACTTGAGGCCCACCCACTGCGGCGGCGCGTAGTCCCGACCCGCCTGCCGCGCGGCGAACAGGTCGAACAGGGCCTTCGACCACCCGTAGGTGTTGAGGGGCTTCAGGCGGGCCAGCGCCTCATAGTCATTGTCGTCGTCGAACCCGTGCTCGCCGGCGCCATAGGTGGCGGCAGAACTGGCATAGATCAGCCGCCGCTGGCGATCGGCGCACCAGCGGAAGAGATCGCGGCTGAGCTGGAAGTTCGAGCGGATGATCTTATCGGCGTCGAGCTCGGTGGTGGACGACACCGCGCCCATGTGGACCACCATCTCGACGTCGCGCCAGCGCTTCTCCAGCCAGTCGAACATGTCCTCGGGGTGGACGAAGTCGCCGATGGGGTGCTTGGCGAGGTTGCGCCACTTGCCGGTCTCGACCTCGCGCAGCCGGTCGCAGACCACGAGGTCCAGCGAGCGGTCCTCGGCCAGTTTGGCCACGATATTCGAGCCGATGAAGCCGGCGCCGCCGGTGACGAAGACGATCCGCCTGCTCATCCCTTCGCCTCCTTGAGGGCCATGCGCGCGATCGCGGCGGTCGTGGACTGTCCATCGACGATGTCGGCCAGCCGAACGATGCCGCCCCAGGACTTCACCTCGGCGCCGCCGACCACCTGATCCTCCGAATAGTCAGCGCCCTTGACCAGGACGTCGGGCCGGGCCGCCTCGATCAGCTTGATCGGCGTGGCTTCGTCGAACGGCGCCACCAGGTCGACGCTGCGCAGTCCGGCCAGCACCAGGGCGCGAGACTCCAGATCGTTCACCGGCCGCCCCTCGCCCTTGAGCGCGCGAACCGAGGCGTCGGAGTTCACGCCCACGATCAGGCGGTCGCACCAGCTCCGGGCCTGGGCCAGATACGCCACATGACCCCTGTGCAGGATGTCGAAGCAGCCGTTCGTGAAGCCGATCCGCAGGCCCTGGGCGCGCCAACGGGCGACCTCCTCGACCATGCGCTGGGCCGTGGCGACCTTGCCCTCGGCCTGTGCGGTATGGGCCGACAGCACCGCCTCGATCAGTTCGTCCGGACCGACCGTGGCCGTTCCCGCCTTGCCGACCGCGACACCCGACGACAGCTGGGCGAAGGCGATGGCGTCATCCAGGCTGGCGTTCGCCGCCAG
This sequence comes from Phenylobacterium sp., assembly GCF_004299445.1. Taxonomy (GTDB): domain Bacteria; phylum Pseudomonadota; class Alphaproteobacteria; order Caulobacterales; family Caulobacteraceae; genus Phenylobacterium. The sequence goes on from NZ_SCTC01000073.1 coordinate 20,229, forward strand.
CGCCAGGCCCAGGGCCGCGAGCGCCGTGTCTCCGGCCCCCGAGGCGTCGAACACCTCGCGCGCGGTTGTGCGGAAGTGGCGCACCGGTTGGCCACGCAGGCCCAGCGACACGCCCTTGGCGGCGCGGGTCACCAGCACGCCCTTGGTCGCCCACAGTTCAAGCGCCCGGGCGATGGCGACTTCGATCTGTTCGTCGGTCTCGGTGGGCAGTTCGGTGGCGTACGACAGCTCGGCCGCGTTGGGCTTCACCAGGTCGACCTCGCCATAGCGGGCGAACGAGCGAGCCTTGGAGTCCACGATCAGCATGGCCCCGGTCTCGGCGGCGGCCTCCAGCGCGGCGGCGATGACCCCGTCGGTGACGACGCCCTTGCCGTAGTCCGAGATCATGATGACGCCGGCGCCGCGCGCGGCGTCGCGCAGCGTCCTGATGACCCGCTGCTCGACCTCGCCTGTGACCGGACGGCTCTCCTCGAGGTCGACGCGCAGCAGCTGCTGGCCGCTGGAGACAAAGCGCGTTTTCAGCGTGGTCGGCCGATCGGCGTCGGTGACGAGATAGCCCTCGATGGCCGGCTCTTCCTCGCCCACCAGACGAGACGCCTCGTGCCCCTCTCCGTCGCCGCCGACGAGGCCCACCAGGGCGACCGAGCCCCCGAGCGCGGCGACGTTGCGCGCCACGTTGCCGGCGCCGCCCAGCATCTTCAGCTCATGCGAGCGCGCGAGAACAGGAATAGGCGCCTCGGGCGATACGCGCGTCACCGCGCCATACACGAACCGGTCGACCATGAGGTCGCCAACGCACGCGACGCGGGTTCCGGGAAGCGCGCCGAGCAGGCTCTGGAGTGCGGCCAAATCCATGGCGCTAGCCTGTGCGTCGCGTCGGCGAGCCGGTCAAGCGGCGCGCACGGCCTGGTGCACGGCCTTCAGCGTCGCCAGCAGCGCGGCCGCATCCGTCACGGGCAGCGCGCTGGGGCCATCGCACAGCGCCCTATCGGGATCGGGGTGGAACTCCAGGAAGACGCCGTCGGCCCCGGCCGCAACCGCCGCCTTGGCGATAATCGGCACGCCCTCTCGCCGGCCGCCCGTCGCGATGCTGTTGCCCCTAGGGTCGGCGCCCGGCAGCTGGACCGCATGGGTGGCGTCGATCGTAACCGGCACGCCCAGCTCCTTCATCCGGCCGATGCCCAGCATGTCGACGACCAAGTTGTTGTAGCCGAACGAGGCCCCGCGCTCGCACAGGATGGTGAGGTCCTTGCCGTCGGTGGCGTCACGGATCTTGTCGACGATCGCGCGCGTGTCCCAGGGCGCCAGGAACTGGGCCTTCTTTACGTGCAGCAGACCCCCTGCCGCGGCGGTCGCGCGGGCCGTGGCGACCACCAGGTCAGTCTGTCGACACAGAAAGGCTGGGATCTGGACCAGGTCCGCGACCGCGGCCACGGGCTCGGCTTGGTCGATCTCATGCAGATCGGTACAGATCGGCACATCCAGCTCTGTCTTCACCGCCGCCAGCATTTTCAGGCCCTCGGCCAGGCCAGGCCCGCGATAACTGGTGATCGACGAGCGGTTCGCCTTGTCGAAACTGGCCTTGAAAACATAGGGCAGCCCAAGATCCGCGCAGGTCGTCTTCAGCTCGCGCCCGACCTCCAGCGCCATATCCAGGTCTTCGAAGACGTTGATCCCGGCGATCACGACCAGGGGACATCCGTCGCCGATGGAGAGGTTGCGGCTCTTCAGGGTGAGGACGGCCATGATATTCCTTGCACAGGCAGTGGCGCCCTAAGTCGCCCGGCGCGTTGATCAGTCAAGACCCATTGGAGCAACTTCGATCGCCGCGCGTCCCTTCGAGTGTCTTGACCGTATCCCTCGGGCATCCGATAGCGCGCACCGCTGTCGGCGTTTATCCTCGGCATGCGTATGGGGGCGTCAGGAATGGTTAGAGGTTCGCCAGTGACGGACCTTTCAGGAACGCCGTTTGTGTTTCGGACGGCGGCCCGGACGATCATCCGGAACTGGAACACGGGGATCATGACCTTCGTGTTGCCGGATGGCCGCGAGATTCGGCTGGAGGGCGCGACGCCTGGCCCCGAGGCGCGCCTGATCGTCAACGACTACGACTTTATCAAGCGCACCATCTCGAACGGGACCATCGGCTTCGGCGAAGGCTACATGGCCGGCGAGTGGGACACCCCCGACCTTTCGGTGCTGCTGGAGGTGCTGGCCTCGAACTACGCCCGCTTCGAAAAGGTCTCGTTCGGCAACCGGTTCATGGCCGCGCTCAACGTGCTCGAGCATGCGTTCGGCAACGCCAACAGCCGGGCGGGGTCGAAGAAGAATATCCAGGCTCACTACGACCTGGGCAACGCCTTCTATGAGCGATGGCTCGATTCCTCGATGACCTACTCGGCGGCGCGGTTCGAGAAGCCCGGCGAGAAGCTGTCAGAGGCCCAGGCCCGCAAGTACCGGACGCTGTGCGAGAGCATGGGGCTGGCTCGCGACCACCACGTGCTGGAGATCGGCTGCGGCTGGGGCGGCTTCGCCGAGTTCGCGGCCAAGGACGTGGGTGCCAAGGTCACCGCCATCACGATCTCGGAAGAACAGTTCAAGTTCGCCAAGGAGCGGATGTTCCGCCAGGGCCTGAACGAGCGGGCAGACATCCGGCTGGTGGACTATCGCGACGTGGGGGGCCAGTTCGACCGGGTGGCCTCCATCGAGATGTTCGAGGCCGTCGGCGAGCGCTACTGGCCCACCTATTTCGACAAGGTGCGCGAGAGCCTGAAGCCCGGCGGCCAGGCCGGCCTGCAGATCATCACGATCCGCGACGAGTACTTCGAGCACTACAAACGCACGCCCGACTTCATCCAGAAGTACATTTTCCCGGGCGGCATGCTGCCGTCGGAGGAAAGGCTCAGGGCGGCCACCGACCGCGCGGGCCTCTCGTGGGGGCCCATCAGCCGCTTCGGCGTCCACTATGCCGACACGCTGGCCGAGTGGGCGCGACGGTTCGAAGCGGCCTGGGACGAGATCGTGCACCTGGGCTTCGACGAGCGGTTCCGCAAGCTGTGGCGCTTCTACCTCAGCTACTGCGAAGCCGGCTTCCGCACCGCGCGGACCGACGTGGTGCAACTCAGCCTGATGCGCGGCTGAGCGGCTCTGGCGCCGTCGCTCAGCCGCGCCGCGGCCCCAACGCCCGCGAGCCCCGGAGCGCCGAGCCGGCCCAAAAGAACCCTGCGAGCATGAGGACCCACGCCTGCGGCTCGGGCACCCCGCCGCCGATGGGCGTCACGGCATTGAAGACGCCGGACTGGGAAGTGACCTCGACACCTGAGACGCCGAATCTCGTCGTCGCCGTATGCGAGAAGTCGACAGAAGAACCGCGTTGGGCTTGGACGTCCAACTGCATCCGCATCGCATAGGTCGTTTATTGGGCCAGAGGCAGTAGGGCTGAGAACCCGAAAGCGATATCGCCGCCCGAGCCGGACACGCCCGCGTTAGGATTGATCCAGCCGCCTGATACGACGGTTCCGGTCCCGGAGTTGAAATTGACGATCAGTGGCGTCCCGAAGCTGCCTGACACCACTGGCGTCAGCATCAGATAGGCCGACACGAGGGCGTTTCCGGCAAACTGTTCCGTGACCCTACCGTCGATGTTGAGGAACACCTCTGCGAGGCCATCGGCGCGGGTGGGCGTGAACGTGAGCAGATCGGTGATAACGGCCTGGGCGTTGGCCTCACCGCTCACGTTGCAGGCGGTGCCGGCGCCGAAGGCGAAAGGTCCATCGCAATTGCCGCTCGCCCTGGCTCTGAGCAGTCCGGACGCCAGATCGGCCATGGCCATGGCTTGAGCGGTCCCAGTCGCGGTCGGACCCGCAAATGGGAACGTGTATGTCGTATCGCTGGTGGCGACCTGGGTCGGCACCGGGCCGGCGTCAAACCGGCTGAACGATTGTGTCCCGGTCGCAGTCGTCGCCCCCGGGGGCGAAACGCCAGCGCCGAAACGCACGGCGCGGCTAAAGGCGCTCGCTGACGCGCCCGACGAGTACGTCACGTCCGCGCGGGCTTCCGCGGCGGCGCTCGCGAGCGCCAAGCATGTCAATGCGGCGATACGAGCGCCCGCGCCGGATGATCTGATCCTGAACTGCATCGTCATTCCCCCCATCACCAACCGCCACCCTGATGCGACACTGGCGGCGCGGCCATCGCCATTCGGTGGGTGATCAGCTCTCGAGGGCTTCGACGATCGCTTCTGGATGGCTGTAGGGCAGCAGGCGGCCGGCGCCCCTAACCTCCCGGATGGTGGCGCCCGGCAGCCGGGGACGCCAGAACGCGGTCATTTCGCTCGGATCGTACAGGATATCGCTGGAGCCGACGAGGATTCGCCATTCGTTGTAGAACGGCAGCGGTTCGATCGGCCCCTCCCGGATCCGCTCGATCATCTCGGCTACGCACCCGCTCACGCGGCCGGTCCCGAACATCCGCACGCCCCGGAAGTAGTCGCGCACCAGCTCGGGATTCTCAGCGGCTGCGCGATCGGCGGGGCTGTCCCGCATCCAAGTGCGCAACAGACGCGCGAGCCGGGGAATGGACATGTGCGCCGCCACGCCGCGCAGGGTCTGGCGGATCGCCCAGGGATTGGCTTCGAAGATCGTCTTTGAGAATCCCGAGAGGCCGGATCGCCGCGTATCCACGACTGCGGGAAGGCCGGGATTGACCAGCACGATCACCCCGAACCGCTCCGGGGCCAGAACATGGCAGCGAACGGCGAGCGGCGTGTGTCGGGAAACGATGTCGGCCTGCGCGATATTCAGCTTGTCCAGGACCTCAAGGGTGTCCTGGACGGCGGCGACCATGCGCGCCCTCACCTCTCGCGACCGCCGGAAATCGTCGGTGAGTCCGAATCCTGGCCGGTCGATGGCGATTACGCGTCGCCCGGCGCCATGTAGGGCGCGAAGCAGGGCGCGCGAGACCGGCCGGTTGGAGCTCGCCGAGTGCAAGACCAGTGTCGGTCGTCCGGACCGCGGGCCGTAGTCGCTGTAGGAAACGCGCCGCCCCTGCTTCGTCCGGAGGATGCTGAGCGGCTCCGACCACTCATCGTCGAAGCCAATATCGCCGGCCGTCGCCTCGGTCAGCCAACGAACCGCGAGGGACTCCGCCAGCTTTCGGGCGAGCCCTGCGGCGGTGTTCACACCGAAGGTCTGGTAGATCGCCTCTAGTTCCTTGCGGACCACCGCCTGGCCGAGCCCCAGCGCGGTCGCCACGTCTCCCCGGCTGATCCCATTGCCGATCAGACCCGCGATCTGCGCCTGGCGGACCGTCAATCCCCAGGCATCGCTGAGCCATGACGGATGGCTATCCTTGGGAACAGTGCCCAGCGCGACCAACGAAAGTCGTCCGACCAGGGCGGCACGGCGGGTGACGCCGACTTTGCGCATTGCGCCCGCAAGGGCCTCCTTGGCCGTGTTTGGAGAGACTTGAGCGATCCGCGCGATCGGCTGGATGTCACCGGCGCGCACAGCGCCCATCGCCACACGCGTCTCCAGGCCGTTGAGCCCGAAGGCCTGGCACGCCCCGATCAGGACCTGCTCGTCGCTCGCCGGCATGGCCGTCAGCAGAACGATCCCCGAGCCGCGTCCGGCCACCTCCGCGATCTCCTCCGGCAAACGCCAATTGAACGCAACGCGCGCCGGACCAAGCGCGGCCAGCACGAGTTCCCGTCCACCCCACGGGGGTTCGAACTCTGCGAGCGTCCGGACGACGGCGCCATGCCTCGCCGCTTCGAAGCCGTCCGGGGCGATGGATAGGTAGTCGCGGATATCCGTGTAAGCCCTTGTGCCGATGAGCGGGTCGCCGGCGTGGTTGAAAACCGCCGCGATGATTGCGCGTCGGTTGAACGACGGCGCCGAGGCGATCAGGCCGCCAGAATCGCCCACGTCGCCCATCGAGCTGACGAGAAGGTGTTCGACTTCTTGTCTCACGAGCACCCGCCCCCGAACGAGTTGTGATGACTGCCGACAATTTCCGAAGAGCGTAGGCAAACCGGGGGCGCGCTGCTAGGTCACATCCGCCCAACGGACCAACGTGGCGGCCCCTTCGCTCAGCAAAGCTTGAACGGCCCTCTGTTCTCCCGGGCGCAGCTTGCCTAAGTAGGCGGCCATGCAAGTTGCGCCTTCCATCCTCGATCTCATCGGCGGAACGCCGCTTCTGCGGCTGCGCCGCGCCAGCGAGATCACGGGGTGCGAAATCCTCGCCAAGGCCGAGTTCCTGAACCCGGGCCAATCGGTGAAGGACCGCGCGGCGCTCTACATCATTCGCGACGCCGAGAAGAAGGGCCTGCTGCGGCCTGGCGGTCGGATCGTCGAGGGCACGGCGGGCAACACCGGGATCGGCCTGGCGATGGTGGGCAAGGCGCTGGGCTACAAGTGCACGATTGTCATCCCGCGCACGCAGAGCCAGGAAAAGAAGGACGCCATCCGGCTGTTCGGGGCCGAACTGGTCGAGGTGGACGCTGTCCCTTACGCCAATGAGATGAACTACGTGAAATATTCCGGGCGCTTGGCGGCTGAACTTAATACTAAGGAGCCGAACGGCGCGGTCTGGGCCAACCAGTTCGACAACGTCGCCAACCGTGAGGCCCACGTGCAGGGCACGGGTCCCGAAATCTGGAGCCAGACCGACGGCAAGGTTGACGGCTTCGTCTGCGCCGTGGGCTCGGGCGGCACACTGGCAGGCGTGGCCCAAGCGCTGCGGGAACGGAATCCCCAGGTGAAGATCGGCCTCGCCGACCCGCACGGCGCATCGCTTTACAGCTACTACACGGACGGCGAACTGAAGGCCGAGGGCGGGTCGATCAGCGAAGGCATCGGCCAGGGGCGGATCACCGCAAACCTCGACGGCCTGACCATCGATCATGCCTACCGCATCTCGGACGAGGAGATGCTGCTGACGATCTTCGACCTGATGGAGTTCGAGGGCTTGGTGATGGGCGGCTCCACCGGCGTCAACGTGGCCGGCGCCATCCGCATGGCGAAGGAGATGGGGCCAGGCCACACCATCGTCACCGTGCTCTGCGACCACGGCCAGCGCTATCAGTCGAAGATCTTCAATCCGTCCTTCCTGCGCGAGAAGGGCCTGCCGGCCCCGAGCTGGCTGGAATAGCCCCATGGCCGACGCCTCGTCCGATCCCCTCGTCTCCACAGCCTGGCTCGCCGAGCGGCTGGGCGATCCGAACGTTCGGGTCGTCGACGCCACACTGCCCCTGGTGGGCCAGCCCGGGCACGGCCGCGACAGCTACGTCGCAGGTCACATTCCCGGCGCGGTCTTCTTCGACATCAACGCCATCGCCGATCCCGACACAGACCTGCCCCACATGCTTCCCAGCCCCGCGGCATTCGCCGAGGCGGCGGCAAAGCTGGGCCTGGGACGCCACCACACGATCGTCGTCTATGACGCCCATGGCATCTACTGCGCGCCGCGCGTCTGGTGGACGCTCCGGGTCATGGGGTATCCGCAGGTGTTCGTCCTCGACGGCGGCCTCAAGGTCTGGGTCGCGGAGAAGCGTGCGGTCGAGACCGCAGAGTCGTCGCCGAACGCCGTGGCTGTCGCGCCCGCCTTCATCCCGGACCTGGTGGCCGACATCACCCACGTCACCGAGGTGCTGGGATCCGGCGCAGCGCAAGTCGTCGACGCCCGTTCTGCCGGGCGGTTCCGGGGAGAGGCGCCCGAGCCTCGCGCCACCCTGCGCTCTGGACACATGCCAGGCGCTTTGAACCTGCCGTTCAATGAGGTGTTGAACGCCAACGGCACCCTGAAGCCGGCGACGGAGCTCGCGTCCGTCTTCGGACACATCGACCTGACCCGGCCTATCGTCACCAGCTGCGGGTCGGGCGTCACCGCCTCGGTGCTGGCGCTGGCTCTGGCGCGGCTTGGGCGCTTCGACGTTGCGGTCTATGACGGCTCGTGGACCGAATGGGGCGGACGCTCCGACACGGCCGTCGTCACCGGAGCCTGATCCATAGACATACGCCTCGCCCGAGAGACCGATCTAGAGCACCTTCCGCGCATCGAGCTCAGCGCCGCGCAGAAGTTCGTCGGCCAGGACACGCCGGCCTTCCTGCTCACCGACTGCGCGCCCGCCGACGCCTACAGGCCCCACCTCATGGGCGGGACGCTCTGGATCGCCGACGACGGCGACGGCCCCGTGGCGTTCCTCGCGGCCCGCGTCGAGGGCGACCGTCTCCACATCGACGAGTTGGACGTCCAGGACGGCCAGCACGGCAAGGGGCTTGGCAAGCGCCTGTTGGGCCAGGCGCGCGACTGGGCGCGGGCGCAGGGCCTCAAGTCGTTGAGCCTGACGACGTTCCGCACCATCCCGTGGAACGCGCCCTACTACGCGTCGTTCGGCTTCGCTGAGTGGGCCTCGGACGAGGCTCCGGCCAGCATTCGCCAGGCCTTGCGCCAGGAAGCCGCCAGTGGGCTTTCCGACCGTTGCGCGATGGTGATGGCGCTTTAGCGCATCGGCGGGGCGTACATCAGGCCCGGCTTGGGCGCGCTCCACAGGGCGTTCAGCCCGCGATCCAGACGCAGCGCCGAGTCGCCGCCCAGGTCTCGCCGGAAGATCTCGTGGTAGGCGCCCACCTGCCGGATCACCTGGAAGGCCCAGTCCTTCTCCAGCCCCAGCAACGGCCCCAGGTCACCCTCCACGCCCAGCAGCCGCCGGGTCTCCGGATCGGTCGCGGTCTCGCGCGCCTGCTCGACCGTCCGCGACGTGACCCCAAGCTCTTCGCCCAGCAGCGTGGCGTAGACGGTCCAGCGCACGATCTCGGCCCAGACTGGGTCGTCGCGCCTCACGACCGGTCCGAGCGGCTCCTTTGAGATCACGTCGGGCAGGATCACGTGACTGCCGGGGTTGTTCATGACCGAGCGCGAGGCGGCGAGCGCCGAGATGTCGGCGGTGAAGGCGTCGCAGGTTTCGCCCTCGTACATCGCGCGCGCCTGCTGCTCGGACGCAGCCATGACGGCGCGGTATTTGATGCCACGCACGCGGAACCAGTCGTCGACATTACCCGCGCTGGCGGTGCCTTCCTGGACGCAGACCCGTGCGCCGGTAAGTTCCTGGGCGCTGCCCAGCCCCAGTTCGCGGCGAACCAGGAAGCCCTGGCCGTCGTAGTAGGTGATGATCGGGAAACTCACGCCCAGCCCCGCCTCGCGGGCGAAGGTCTGCGAGGTGTTACGCGACAGGATGTCGAGTTCGCCCCTTTGCAAGGCGCCGAAGCGGTCCTTGGCGTCGACAACCGTGAATCGGACCTTCTCCGCGTCGCCCAGGGTCGCCGCGGCCACCGCGCGGCAGATGTCGACGTCGAAGCCACGCCATTCGCCCCGGGCGTCCTTCAGGGCAAATCCCGGGAGCCCAGCATGGACCCCGCAGGCCACGTAACCGCGCTTCCGCACCATCCCCAGCGTGACGCTGACGGCCGGCTTGTATCCGGGATCGGACGCGGCCGTTCGGGGCGAGGCTTTCACCTCCGGCCCCTTCGCCGCCGGCGTCGGTCCGCTGCACGCGGCCAGCGCGACGAGTAGCAGAACCGTCGCCGCGAAGCGGGAGATCATCGCTGCTCCTTGAAACGACGAGTCGGTTGGGCCTTTAAGGGGAAAGCACTTTCGCCAGCGCTGAGACGAGCCGCAACCCCGCATGTCCGACGAGACCCGCCTCATCCACGCCGGCAAGGCCGCGGACACCCTGGTCCGCACGGTTGGCCCGCCGATCCAGAAGGGCTCGACGGTGCTGCTGCCTAACGCCGAGGCGCTGTACGACGACGCCAATTTCCTGACCTACGGCCGCGGGGGCCTCTCGGCCCAGACCTGCCTGCAGGACGCTCTGGGCATGCTGGAGGCCGCCGAGGGTGTCACGCTCTACCCGTCGGGGATCGCCGCGATCTCGGGCGTCGCGATGGCGCTGCTGAAGGCCGGCGACGAGATCCTGGTGGTCGACAGCATCTACAAGCCGGTTCGGCGCTTCTGCGACAGCGTCCTCCGGCGGTTTGGCGTGGACGTGACCTACTTCGATCCCCATGCCTCGCCCGAATCCCTGGTGGAGAGCGCATCGTCGGCCACGCGCATGATCCTGCTCGAAAGTCCGGGGTCGCTGTCGTTCGAGATGCTGGACATCCCCAGGATCGCCGAACTGGCGCGCGGCAGAGGCATCCTCACCGCCATCGACAACACCTGGGGCGCCGGCCTGATCTTCAAACCGCTGGAACATGGCGTCGATATCTCGCTGCAGGCGCTCACCAAGTATGTCGGCGGCCACTCAGACGTGTTCATGGGCTCGGCCGCGGCGCGCGATCCGAAGCTGGTTCGGCAACTGGCCGACGGGATCAATCACATGGGCTGGGCGGTGTCGGGCGAGGACGCCTATGCGATGCTCCGGGGGCTGCGCACCCTGCCGATCCGCATGGCCCGACAGTCCGAGAGCGGCCTCGCCGTCGCCAGCTGGCTGCGCGACCAGCCCGAGGTGGCCCAGGTGCTGCATCCCGCCCTGCCCGGCGCGCCGGGTCACGATTTGTGGGCGCGCGACTACAGCGGCGCGTGCGGCCTGTTCGGGATCGTCCTGAAGCCCGGCCCGACCCAGGCGGTCAATGCCTTCCTCAACGGCCTGAAGCTGTTCGGCCTCGGATTCTCCTGGGGTGGCTTCGAGAGCCTGGCCATCGCGTGCGATCCGCAGCTCAAGGTCCGTCAGTTCGCCCGCGATTACGGCGGCCCGCTGATCCGCCTCCACGTGGGGCTGGAAAGTCCGGACGACCTGATCGCCGATCTGCGCCGCGGTCTCGACGCCTACGGCCAATGACGACGGAAGGCGGAGATCGCCTGGACGAATGGCTTGGCGAGTTGATGGCCAAGGAGCACCTGCCCGAAGCGTTCCGGACCACGTTCACCGAGGTATGCGGGCCGCTGGCCGACCGCGCCTGGGATTGGCGCCATGACTTCGGCCGAACGGCCTTCGTGGGCCTCTGCGGGCCGCAGGGCGCCGGCAAAAGCACGATAGCGGCCGCCACCGCCCGCATCCTGACCGAACGCGGCCTGAAGGCCGTGGCCATTTCGCTGGACGACTTCTACCTGGGTCGCGAGGCGCGGACGTGGCTGGCGGGCAAGGCGCACCGCCTGCTGCAGGTGCGAGGTCCGCCGGGAACGCACGATGTGGCGCTGGCCTGCGCCGTGTTGGACCACCTGCGCGGCGACGGCGCTACGCCCCTGCCCGCATTCGACAAGTCCACCGACGAGCGGCGCCCCAAGAGCGCCTGGCGCCAGGTCGAGGGACCGGCGGACGTGGTGATCCTGGAAGGCTGGTGCGTGGGGGCGAGGCCCGAGCCCAGCGACCGGCTCATGGCGCATGTGAACACGCTGGAGCGCCGCGACGATCCCACGCGCGCCTGGCGCGGCTATGTGAACCGCCAGCTCAGCGAGGGCTATCAGGCGCTATGGGGCCGGCTGGACCGGCTGGTGATGCTGCAGCCCCCGGGGTTCGAAGTGGTCCGGGGCTGGCGCGCCGAGCAGGAAGCCAAGCTTCGGGCCCGCACCGGTCGCGGGATGAGCGACGCCGAGGTCGGACAGTTCGTGCAGCACTACGAACGGATCACGCGGTGGATCCTCGAGGAGATGCCGGGCCGCGCGGACTGGGTCGTGCCCCTTGCGGCCGACCGGACCCCGGTCCCACAGACTTAGGCGTCGACGCGGCGATCATCGCCTCGCGCTCCACAGAGGTCAGCACACGCCAGCGGCCGTCGGGCAGGTCGCCCAGCTCCAGAGGCCCGATCCTGACCCGCAGCAGGTCCATCACCCGCAGTTGCACCAGCTCGCACATGCGCCGGATCTGGCGGTTACGGCCTTCGGTGAGAACGAAGCGAAGGGTCTGGCCTTCGATCCGCGTCACCTTGGCCGGGCGCAGCTTGCGACCGTCCAGTTCCAGGCCGTGGCGCAGACGGTTGAGCGTGGGCTCGTCGATCCGGCCGGCGACCCGAACGACGTACTCCTTGTCGAGCTCGGACTGCGGCCCGATCACGGCCTTGGCCAGCACCCCGTCGTTGGAGAGGATCAGCAGGCCATGGCTGTCGAGGTCGAGGCGTCCCAGGGGCGGCAGGCTCATCCTGGCGTCCGGGATCGTGGCGCTCTCGCCCACCAGCGCCTGACGGGTCAGGAGGCGCACCGCCGGCGTGTAGCCCGGCTCGGGCTGGCCCGAGACATAACCCGTGGGCTTGTTCAGGACCGCGGTGAAGCCTTCGAGCCGCCCCTCGGCCTTGTCGGTGAGGGTCAGCGTCTGGCCCGGCTGGATCTTGC
>NZ_SCTC01000074.1 GCF_004299445.1 Phenylobacterium sp.
CTGGCGCCCAGGGCGGCGAGGACACCACCGCGCGCGGGCGTGCCCGCGCCATAGACCAGCACCGCCTTGGCGACGCGTTTCGCCGCGATGACGGCGCCGGCCGCCCAGATCTGGAACTCGGTGTCGCCCAGGGCGGGCGGACACTCGAACGACAGCGCCTGTAGCCCCGCGTCCTCGAGCCTCACAATCGACTTCGGGTTCGTGTCTGCGAGGCGCCCCACGACCAGAAGCGTGATCGGTTTCACCACGGTCACAACGGTCAGCAGCGACGCCGGCGGCACCCCGTCCGCGTCCAGGATCTCGCAAATCACGCCCAGCTTCACCAGGCTGCCGGCTTCCTTCAGGCGCGCGACCAATTCGGTGCGCCCCTTCAGGCCAGACAGGCTTGTGTAGGAGATCGGCACGATCAGGCTGAGGTGTTGGGCGGTGTCCGACCTCAGCCGGCTGATGCCCCGGGCGATAGTCGCCAGATCGACCCGCAGCAACTCGGCCGACGAGAGCTGGCTTACCTGCTGGGGCGTCAGCTCGTCTTCGCCGTTGTAGCGCTGCAGCATAACGCGCCGGATGAGGCGGAATCCGATGCGCGTGAAGCCTTTTGCCTCGAACACCGGATCGAGTGTGGCGGTGACACGAACCTGTCGACCGTCCGCCGTCGTGAACGGCGCGCAGGGATCGGCCTCAGTCGGCGCCTGATTGGCCGACGGGGAGGCATCGAGGTCTTCGACGTCTACGACGGGGGCTTCGTCCACAACACAACTCACGAATGTGCCTGGAGCGAATGTGATCTAACCGGGTGGACGCCCGGTTAACCGGCGAATGCGAAAATTCGTCGCAGGAGCGTCTCGACCGTGGCGGCCGCGTCGTGCGGGTCGCGGGCGTTGGGGCCCGCGAACAGTAGGGACGTCCGCGATCAGGTGACGGTGACGACCATCTCGCCTTCGTCGATGGGCGCCTGGAAACTTTCAAGGAAACCGGCGAGGACATCGACGCCGATGGGGAACGCCGCGTTCGCGTCGAAGCGCCGGCTTCTCGCCTCCAGGCGATCACGCAGGATGGGCTCAGGCGCCTTTAGGTAAACGAGCAGCCAGGCGCCGCCCGCCGCCTCGACCAGTTCCTTGAAGTCGTCGCGGTGCGCGCGGCTCCAGAAACTGGAATCTACGACCACTGACTGTCTCGCGGCCAAGCGCCGGCGCAGGACGTCTTTGAGGGTTTCCCGCGCGGTGGCCACATGTTCGGGGTACTGTTCCGGCGCGTAGTCCAACCCATATCTGCCAAAACGGGCCCAGATCTCTTCGTCGATCGACAGCCGCGCGAAGCCCTTCGACGCAAGCTTCAGAGAGAAGCTGGTCTTGCCACTCCCGGCGACGCCGCACATCAGGACGACCAGCCCCGGCTCAGGGGTCAGCATCGACAGGGCAGCATCTTCTGTCAGCGGCGCATGCATGGGAGGGTTCCTTAGAGTTGACCCTTACGATGCGAATGGCAGTAGGCGCCCGGGGCGCGATGCCCATCTCCACCCAACGCCCCGCCCTTCTCCTGACCTCATCACCCCTCCCCTTTTTCGCCAAGGCTACGAAGGGCTGCCCCTCCCCATTGGGGGAGGGAAAGGGTCAGCGGAGAGACTGGTTGATGCGGGCCAGGGCCGTCTGCCCCGGCACCAGCTCGTGCTCGTTCAGCTGGTTCAGCGGCGTCTCGACCGTGTCGACGGCGTCGTGCAGGTCGCCGGCCTTGGGATCGACGAACAACAGCCCGGTGACGATCTGGCCCCTTGCCTGCCGCGCCTGGAGATAACCCAGGGCCTGGGCGCGGCTGTTCGGATTGTAGAGCTCGTTCAGCTTGTGCAGCGACAGCACCGAGCCGTCGTGCTGCTGCACCCGCACCGTCTCGCCGGGCTTGTAGTCGACCTTGATCTCGTCGCGGGGCGTGATCACGTCCAGACGGTTCACCGCCTCGTTGTGCTCGCGCACATAGTCGAAGCTCTTGGTCGAGCCGTTGTGGTTGTTGAACTGCACGCACGGGCTGATGCAGTCGATGAAGGCCGCACCCTTGTGGCTCAGGCCGGCCTTGATGAGCGGGACCAGCTGGTCCTTGTCGCCCGAGAAGCTGCGCCCCACGAACGTGGCGCCCATCTGCAGCGCAAGGCTGACCATGTCGATGCCGGCGTCAGTGTTGACCACACCGCGCTTGGACTTGGAGCCCTTGTCGGACGTGGCCGAGAACTGGCCCTTGGTGAGGCCGTACACGCCGTTGTTCTCGACGATGTAGAGCATGTTCACGCTGCGCCGGATGGCGTGGGCGAATTGGCCCAGGCCGATCGAGGCGCTATCGCCGTCGCCCGATACGCCAAGGTAGATGAGGTCGCGGTTGGCGAGGTTGGCCCCCGTCAGCACCGAAGGCATGCGACCGTGCACGGTGTTGAAGCCGTGCGAGTTGCCCAGGAAGTAGTCCGGCGTCTTCGACGAGCAGCCGATGCCGGACAGCTTGGCCACCCGATGCGGCGGCAGCTCCAGCTCGAAACAGGCCTGGATGATTGCGGCCGAGATCGAGTCATGGCCGCAACCGGCGCAGAGCGTCGAAACCGATCCCTCGTAGTCGCGGCGGGTATAGCCCAGGCTGTTGGTCGGCAGCTTGGGGTGATGCAGTTGGGGCTTGAGGATGTAGGTCATTCCGCCGCCTCGCTCTGGCCAAGCTGCATTCGGCGCGCAATCTCGCCGGCGATGTAGCGCGCCGTGATCGGCGTGCCGTCGTAGTGGAGCATCGAGACCAGCTTGGCCGGATCGACCTCGCCCTCGGTCATGAGCAGCGTCTTGAGCTGCGCGTCGCGATTCTGTTCGACCAGGAACACGCGGTCGTGCTGGTCGATGAAGTCGAACACCTGGTCGGCGAACGGGAAGCCACGAATTCGCAGCGCGTCCAGGCTGCGGCCCTCGGCCTCCAGCATCTCCAGCGCCTCATGCATCGCCGGCGTCGTGGACCCGAAGTAGATCACACCGTCCCGGGTCTTGCGCTTGCCGGCCCGCAGCACCGGCGCAGGCACCAGGGCCTTGGCGGTGTCGAACTTGCGGAGCAGGCGCTCCATGTTGTCGACGTAGACCGCCCCTTCCTCCGAATAGCGGGCGTAGGGGTTCCGCGAGGTGCCGCGCGTGAAGTAGCCGCCCAAGGTCGGGTGCGTGCCGGGATAGGTACGGTACGGAATGCCGTCGCCGTCGACGTCCTTATAGCGGCCGAAGTCCGCGCCGGCCTCGAGCTGCTCGGCGGTCATTACCTTGCCGCGGTCGAGCTTGCGGCTGTCATCCCACTGGAAGGGATGGGTCAGCCACTCGTTCATGCCGATGTCGAGGTCGAGCATGACGAAGACGGTGGTTTGCAGACGATCGGCCAGGTCGAAGGCCTGAGCGCCCATCTCGAAGCACTCGCCCGGATCGGCCGGCAACAGCATCGGGTGCTTGGTGTCTCCGTGGCCGGCATAGGCGGCGGCCAGCAGGTCGGCCTGCTGCGTGCGCGTCGGCATGCCCGTGGACGGCCCGCCCCGCTGCACATCGAAGATCACCGCGGGAATCTCGGCGAAGTAGCTGAGGCCGATGAACTCGGTCATCAGCGAGATGCCCGGGCCCGAGGTGGCCGTGAACGAACGGCATCCGTTCCAGCCAGCGCCCACCACGATGCCGATCGAGGCGATCTCGTCCTCGGCCTGGACGATGGCGAAGCGGTTCTTGCCGGTCTCGGGGTCGACGCGCAGGTCCTGGCAGTACCCGGTGAAGGCCTCGGCCAGCGAGGTCGACGGCGTGATCGGGTACCAGGCGCAGACGGTGGCTCCGCCATAGACGGCGCCCAGGGCGGCGGCGTTGTTGCCCTCGACATAGATCCGGTCGCCCACCGCATCGGCGCGGCGCACCTGCAGGGGCAGCGGGGCCAGGAACTTCTGCACATAGCTCAGGCCCATGTGCAGGGCCTCGACGTTGGCCTTGATCAGGCGGTCCTTGCCGGCGAAATCGTCGGCGAGCAGGTCCTCGATCGCCTGGATCTCCATGCCGAGAAGGCCCGCCAGCGCCCCCACATAGATGGTGTTCTTGAACAGCTGGCGCTCGCGCGGCAGCTCGTAGGCCTCGTTGCACATGGCCGTCAGCGGCACGCCGATGACCGTGATGTCGTCGCGGAACTTCGACGGCGGGATCGCCCGGGTCGAGTCGTAAAACAGGAACCCGCCGCTCTCGATCTCGGCCACGTCGCGGTCCCAGGTCTGCGGGTTCATCGCGACCATGAGGTCGACGCCGCCGCGCCGGCCGAGGTGCCCGGCCTCGGTGATGCGGACCTCATACCAGGTGGGCAGACCCTGGATGTTCGATGGGAAGATGTTGCGGGCTGCCACCGGCACGCCCATCCGCATGACCGAGCGGGCGAACAGGCCGTTGGCGCTGGCCGAGCCCGAGCCGTTGACGTTTGCGAACTTGACCACGAAGTCGTTGACGCGGGACTTACCCCCCACGGACACGCCCCCTTGGGACTGGGCAGCCTCAGGCATTGCACCCCCCGGCGTGCGTCATCTCGAGGTAGAACTTCTGCATGTCCCAGGCGCCGGTTGGGCACCGCTCGGCGCAGAGGCCGCAGTGCAGGCAGACGTCCTCGTCCTTGGCCATCACCCGGCCGGTGGGCAGCTTGCCCGAGACGTAGAGGTCCTGGGTCAGGTTGACCGCCGGGGCCTTGAGGCGTCCGCGCAGGTCGTCCTCCTCGCCCTCTTCGGTGAAAGTGATGCAGTCCATCGGACAGATGTCGACGCAGGCGTCACACTCGATGCAAAGCTTGTCGGCGAAGACCGTCTGCACGTCGCAGTTCAGGCAGCGCTGAGCCTCCTTGAGCCCCAGCTCGCGGTCGAAGCCCAGCTCGACCTCGAGGCGCACGCTGGCCAGCGCCTCGGCCTTGTCGCGCATCGGGACGCGGTAGCGCAGGTCGTTGGAGACGTCGTTGTCGTAGCTCCACTCGTGGATGCCCATCTTCTGGCTGACCAGAGTGGCGCCCGGCGGCGGACGGTCGGCGACGTCCTGGCCCTGGCAGAACTTGTGGATCGAGACCGCCGCCTCGTGTCCGTGCGCCACGGCCCAGATGATGTTCTTGGGTCCGAAGGCCGCGTCACCGCCGAAGAAGACGTTCGGGATGGTCGACTGGAAGCTGGCGGCGTCCACCTTGGGCATATGCCATTCGTCGAACTCGAGGCCGATGTCGTCCTCGATCCACGGGAAGGCGTTCTCCTGGCCCACGGCCACCAGCACATCGTCGCACTCGTGGTGTTCGTCCGGCTCGCCCGACGGGACGAGCCGGCGCCTGCCCCGCTCGTCGTACTCCGCCTTGACCACCTCGAAGACGACGCCGGTCAGCTTGCCGTTCTCGTGCGTGAAAGCCTTGGGGACCCGGAAGTTGAGGATCGGGATGTCCTCGTGCATCGCGTCCTCCTTCTCCCAGGGGGACGCCTTCATCTCCTCGAAGCCCGAGCGGACGATCACCTTGACGCTTTCGCCGCCCAGGCGTCGCGAGGTGCGGCAGCAGTCCATGGCGGTGTTGCCGCCGCCCAGGACGATGACCCGCTTGCCGATCTTCTCGATGTGCCCGAACGAGACGCTGGAGAGCCAGTCGATGCCGATATGGACGTTCGCCGCGGCCTCGGCGCGCCCAGGAATGTCCAGGTCCCGGCCGCGCGGCGCGCCCGAACCCACGAACACCGCGTCATAGCCCTCGGCCAGCAGCGCCTTCAGGCTGTCGATGCGATGGCCGAACTTCATCTCGATGCCGCCGAGAGCGGCGATGTAGCCCACCTCCTCGTCGATCACCTCTTCGGGCAGGCGAAAGCGCGGAATCTGGCTGCGGATCATGCCGGCGGACTTGGTCTCGCCGTCGAAGATGGTGATCTGGTAGCCCAGCGGCGCCAGGTCGCGCGCCACCGTCAGCGAGGCCGGACCGCAGCCCACCAGCGCCACGCGCTTTCCGTTGGAATGGCTGACCGGCGGCGGCATCCGCCCCTCGACGTCGCCCTTGTTATCGGCCGCAACCCGCTTCAGCCGGCAGATCGCCACCGGCTCCTCCTCGACGCGGCCCCGCCGGCATGCCGGCTCGCAGGGGCGGTCGCAGGTGCGTCCAAGAACGCCTGGGAAGACGTTGGACTTCCAGTTGATCATGTAGGCGTCGGCGTAGCGGCCGTCGGCGATCAGTCGGATGTACTCGGGGACCGGGGTGTGGGCCGGACAGGCCCATTGGCAATCGACAACCTTGTGAAAGTAGTCGGCGCCAACCTCACGCGTGCGCTGCAAAGCTCACTTCCTTCCTGGGCGCTCTACTCCCGAGGTCGTGAGTCTCATCTGCACTCGGGCAGAGATGGCTCCGCAGCCCCGACGCGGCGTTAAGGTCGAAGGTTAAGTCCCACACCCTACGGAAGCCAACCGATTCATGGTCGGGGTTCACCGATTTCCACGCAGAGCGACCTCGACCACCTCGGTTCGCTCCGATTCCGCGAGGCAGGATCTTCCACACCAGACTGTGATCGCGGCCGGGAAGTTTCGCGCAGCTCCGATGTTGGCGAGTGTGACAGGTAAATGATACCTTAATCGCGGGAGAGGCTCCGCCTTGTGCGGAGGAATGGGAGACTCATGGACATGCCCGAGATCAGCGTGCCCGAAAACGCGCCCGTCAGCTTCGACGCATTCGACGACCTTCCGGCCTCGTCGCTGTCGCCGCTCGACCCGACGGACTCCTTCAACCTGCACCGCGCCATCAACGAGCGCCGCGCCCAGGTCGAGAACGCCGAGCTGCTGAAGCACCTGCGGTCGCTCTGAAATCATCCCTCCCCTTCATGGGGAGGGTGGCGAGCGAAGCGAGACGGGTGGGGAGGTCAAGATCCTCCCCGACCTCCGCACTCTGGCCTATCTATACTTCTCCACCCTGGCGGCTACGCCGCCTGTCCCTCCCGATGAAGGGGAGGGAAAGAATCGAAAACGGCGCCGCCCCTGGGGGACGGCGCCGTCTGACTGTCAGTCTGTAGCGCGGCTTATTCGCTGTAGCCGGCCGGCAGGTCGTCTTCCTTCATCAGGTCGTCCTTCGACACCTTCTTCTCCTTGACCTTGGCCTGGGAGACGATGAGGTCGACGACCTTGTCCTCGAAGATCGGGGCGCGCAGCTGGGCCTGGGCGTTGGGGTTCTCGCGCAGCAGGTTGTAGATCTGCTGGGCCTGAGCGCCGTACTTGCGGGCCTCGTTCATGATCGCCTGGTTCAGCTCGGCCTCGTTGACCTGGATGCTGTTGGCGCGACCGATCTCGGCCAGCACCAGGCCCAGGCGCACGCGCCGCTCGGCGATCTTGCGGTACTCCTTCTGGAGCTGCTCCTCGGTCTTCTCGGCGTCTTCAGGCGGCAGTTGGCCGGCTTCCTTGTCGGCCTGCACCTGGCCCCAGATCGAGGCGAACTCGGCTTCCACCATCTTGGGCGGCAGCGGGAAGTCGTGCTTGCTGTCCAGTTCGTCCAGCAGGGCGCGCTTCAGCTTGAAGCGGCTGGCGCCGGCGTACTGTTCTTCGAGGTTGCCGCGGACCAGTTCCTTGAGCTTGTCCAGGCTCTCCAGACCCAGGCGCGTGGCAAACTCGTCGTCGGCCGGGGCGTCGACCGGAGCCTTAACCTCCTTCACCTTGGTCTCGAACTCGGCGTCCTTGCCGGCCAGGTTGGCGGCCTGATAGTCGGCCGGGAACGTCACCTTCACGACGATGTCGCTGTCGGGCTTGGCGCCGACCAGTTGCTCCTCGAAGCCGGGGATGAACTGGCCCGAGCCCAGCACCAGCGGAACGTCCGTGGCCGTGCCGCCTTCGAAGGCCTCGCCGTCCACGCGGCCGACGAAGTCGATGATCACCTGATCGCCGTCCTTGGCCTTCACGGTCTTGCCGGTCTTGGTCTCGTAAGTGCGGTTCTGCTTGGCCAGGTCGGCGACGGCCTCGTCCACTTCCTTGTCGGTCGCGGTGTAGACGGGCTTGGTCAGCGTCAGCGTCGTGGCGTCCACCGGCGTGAACTCGGGCATCAGGTCGATGGTCAGCTCGTAGGCCAGGTCGGCCTTGCCATCCATGACGGCCTCGATGTCGCCTTCCGGCTTCAGCTCGGGCTCGCCGGCGGGACGCAGGTTGTTGTCGTCGAGCACCTTCTGGGTGCTTTCGTTGAGGCTGGCCTGGACGACTTCGCTCATCAGCGCCTTGCCGTACAGGCGGCGCACATGGGCCGCGGGCACCTTGCCAGGGCGGAAGCCCTTCACGTTGAGGGTAGGCGCGATTTCCTTGATCCGCGCTTCCAGGCGCTCATTCAGATCGGAAACCGGAACCGTCACGCCATAGACGCGGCTCAGGCCTTCACCAGACTTCTCAACGATTTGCATCGACATTCTCAAGTTTCCCGAACCAGGGCGGCCATCCGCCCCTGTCCGTCTTTAGGCCAAACGGGGAAGGCCGCCGAACAGGGCCCGGCGGCGCGAAGGCGCCCTTATGTCACGCCCCGCGGGCGCCTCCAAGCCCCCTGCCCCTTGACGCGGAGCCGCGGGGCCGCGATGGCAGGCGCCGGCCTCATGCGGATGTGGCGGAATTGGTAGACGCACTGGATTTAGGTTCCAGCGCCGCAAGGCATGGAGGTTCGACTCCTCTCATCCGCACCAGCCTTCGCTTGAAGGACCCCGCATCGGCAGGGCAGGCCGTTTCCGGCCAGCGCCGCCGCGCCGGAGCTCAGTGGGTGAAGGCAGGCGGCAGCGCGTGACAGGGCTCGGTCGGCCACGCTAAAGCCCAGCCATGCCACGCGGCGTTCTGTTCGTTCATAACAACTTTCCCGCCCAGTTCCGGGACCTGGCCTTGGGCCTCGTCGCGCGCGGCGTGCCCTGCTGCGCGATCGCCCAGGACCATGCCGGCGTCATGGGCGCCGTGCGAACCGCCCGGTACACCCTGCCGCGGGGCTCGACCCCCGGGATCTACCCGCTGGCGGTCCGGGCCGAGGCCGACCTGCTGCGGGCCCGGAGCGCCTATGACGCCGCGCGAGCGCTACAGAACGACGGCTGGGACCCCGAGGTGATCGTGGGCCATCCGGGCTGGGGCGAGATGACCTTTCTGCGGGAGGCGTTCCCCAACGCGAAGCAGGTCGCGTTCGCCGAGTTCTACTATCGCGGCCGCGGCCTGGACGTGGGCTTCGACACCGAATTCTTCCCGTTCGAGCAGGAGTCGGTCTTCAAGGCCGAGGCCAAGAACGCGGTGATGGCTCTGGCCTACGCCGAAGCCGACGCCATCGTTTCGCCGACCGAATTCCAAGCCGCGGCCCTGCCGCGCATCTTCCGCGAGCGGACCCGCGTGATCCACGAAGGCGTGGACGTCGAGGCGATACGGCCCGGGCCGCCCGAGCCCTTCGCCCTCGACGACGGACGCGTGATCGCACCGGGCACGCCGGTGATCACCCATGTGAACAACAACATGGAGCCGCTGCGCGGCCTGCACATCCTGGCCCGGGCCCTTCCCCGCCTGCTGCGCGAGGTCCCGGACGCCCAGGTCCTGATCGTCGGCGACACCGACAAGCGGGCTTATGGGGGCTCGGCGCCCGAGGGCCGCACCTGGCGGGATGTCTGCTTCGAGGGCGTGGACTACGATCCAGCCCGCGTGCATTTCCTGGGACGCGTCGCCCATGCCCGCATGCTGGCGGCGCTGCGGCTGGGGACGGCGCATGTCTACTACACCTACCCCTTCGTCCTCTCCTGGTCGCTGGTCGAGGCGATGGCGTCAGGTTGCTATGTGATCGGGTCGGACACGCCGCCGCTGCACGATGCGATCGAGGACGGCGTCAACGGCCGCCTCCTTCCGTTTTTCGACATCGACGCGCTGTCGGACGCCCTGATCGCCGCGTGCCGCGACCCTGCGGCGGCGGCCGGGATGCGCGCGGCGGCGCGCGCCACGGCGGTCGCGGCCTTTGATCGGACCAAGGGCCGCGCGGCCTGGCTGAGCCTGCTGCAGGAGCTGGGCCTGGCCCTGCCCTAGCCGCAGCGAACCTCGGTGATCTTCCCAGAGCCGGCGTCGAACAGGAAGTTCAGCCGGTTGGGATTGTGATCCATGGTCATCGGACAGGTGGTGCAGAGCACGCGCTGCAGGTTGGGCTGCACCGGCACCGGGATCTCTGAGCGCGGACGTCCGATCAGGTGGCGGTGGGCGGCGGCGTTGCACGCGTCGGCGACCGCATTGTCGGGCTCGCGGGGCGGCGTCACATTGGCGACTGGGGGCGGCGGCGCGGGCGGCGGAGCCTCCGTCGGCGTCGAGCAGGCCGCCACCGTCAAAAGAGTCGCCAGGAGGATCGCCCGCCTCAAGCCTGCTTCTCCCATCCGCGCGCCTGCTGCTTCCAGTATGAGACCGGCAGGCCTCTCGCCTTCACAGCGCTCCATTGGGCCCGGGCGTTCCGCAGCTGGTCGTCGTCATTGCCGTCGAACAGCACGACGCAGCGTTTGAAGGCCGCCAGTTCGCCGGGCTCGGCGCCATCCACCAGGAACAGCGCGTCGGCGGCGTTGGCGTTCTCGACACCCGTCGTCAGCAGGATCGGCTGGCGCGCGGCGCCCGGCTCGTCGGCTGGCGCATGCGGCAGGAAGCTCTCGTCACGGTACGACCAGAGCCAGCCATCGAGGTGCTCGATCCGCTCGGGCGCAGACGAGCGAACGATGGCTTTCCATCCCCGCTGCAGGGTCTTCTCGAGGAGCTCCGGCAAGGCCTGGTCCAGCCCGGTGCGTTCCAGGTGATAGAACCAGACCTCGCAGGCGGCGGCCCCCTCTGGATCCTTAGCGGACACCTCAGCCCTCGTACTTGTCCCGCACCATCCGGTTCAGCAGACGAATACCGTAGCCGACGGCGCCGTCCGGAATGGTCGGCACAGAGGACGGCTTCTTCCAGGCGGTGGACGCAATATCGAGGTGCGCCCACGGGACGTCGTTCACATAGCGCTTGAGGAAAAGCGCCGCGGTGATCGAGCCGCCCGGCCGGCCGCCGGTGTTCTTCATGTCGGCGATCATCGAGTCGATCTGCTTGTTGTAGGCGTCGGGCATCGGCATTCGCCACAGGCCCTCGTCCTCGCTCTTGGCGGCGTCCAGCAGGTTGCCGGCCAGTTCGTCGTTGTTCGAGAAGCAGCCGGCATAGTCGTTGCCCAGCGAGATGATGATCGCCCCGGTCAGGGTTGCGAGGTCGACCATGAACTTGGGCTTGAAGCGGTCCTGGCAGTACCAGAGCGCGTCGGCCAGCACGAGGCGTCCCTCGGCGTCGGTGTTCACCACCTCGATCGTCTGGCCCGACATTGAGGTCAGAACATCGCCCGGGCGATAGGCGTTGCCGTCGGGCATGTTCTCGACGAGCCCGAGGATGCCGACAGCGTTCACCTTGGCCTTGCGGGCGGCCAGGACGTGCATGACGCCGGCCACGGTGCCCGCGCCGCCCATGTCCCACTTCATGTCCTCCATGCCGTCGGCCGGCTTGATCGAGATGCCGCCGGTGTCGAAGCAGACGCCCTTGCCGACGAAGGCCACGGGCTGGGCCGTCTTGTCGGCCGCCCCGTTCCAGCGCGCGATCACCAGCTGGCTCTCACGGATGCTGCCCTGGCCGACGGCCAGCAGCGAGCCCATGCCCAGCTTCATCATCTCGGCTTCGCCCAGGATCTCGACCTCGAGGCCCAGCGACTCCAGCGCCTTCACCCGGGACGCGAATTCGGCGGGGTAGAGGACGTTCGGCGGCTCCGAGACCAGGTCGCGGGTGAAGCTGATGGCGTCGGCCAGCGCCGCCAGATCGGGGAACGCCGCCAGCGCGGCATCGGGGTCGACGGTCGCCACCAGGGTCTTGGCGATGGAGGGCTTCTTTTCGGCCTTTTCCTTGGTCCGGTACTTGTCGAATCGGTAGCTCGCCAGGCGCACGCCCAGCGCGGCGTGGGCGGCCAGATCGGCGCCGCCGGAAACTTCCACCCTCAGGGTCTCAAGGCCCGAGGCCTTCACGGCGTTGTAGCCGGTGGCCGCGGCATGCTCCGCGCCGATCAGGTCGAAGGCGTCGCGCTTGCCCGCGCCCACCAGGACCAGCCGCGCCGCGCCCAGGCCCTGAGGCGCCAGGATGTCCAGCGTCTGACCCTTGCCGCCGGTGAACCGACTCGCCGAGACGGCCTCGCCGACGGCGCCTTCGTGGACGTCGCCTTCAAAGACAATGCGGGCCACCGCCGTCTTGGCGGGGATGGCGGCGTCGGCCGCAACGAACTGGATATCCATCTTCCGTGTTCTCTCTCGGGCTCACTTTCGCCACAGCCACGGTGAGTTGTGCGGCGGGGCGACGCATGGTTTAGAACAGGTCCGCGGACGGGGCGCGCCCAATCTCAGCCTAGGCCGTTTTTTGCACTGATGCGCCTGATCGACCGATATCTCCTGCGCCAGCTGATGGGGCCGGTGGCCCTGGCCACCCTGGCGCTGACGGCGGTTGCGTTGCTCTCGCAGAGCCTGGCCGGCCTCGACCTGATCGTGAACCAGCGCCAGAGCGCCCTCGTGTTCCTGAAGGTGACGCTGCTGTACATGCCGCAGCTCATCAATCTGATCCTGCCGATCGCCGTGTTCGTGGCCGCGCTGGTGGCGCTGAACCGGCTGCACACCGAACAGGAGATCGTGGTCTGCTTCGCGGGCGGCATGAGCCGCTGGCGGGTGATCTCGCCGGCGATCCGACTGGCCTGCACCGTCGCCTTCCTGGCGTTGCTGATGAACATCTTCGTCCAGCCGCTGTCGTTCCGGACGTTGCGGCAGGAGTTGTTCGAGGTCAGGACCGACTTGGCCGCCACGCTCGTGCGCGAGGGCGAGTTCACCGAGCCGACCCCGGGCCTGACTGTCTATGCCCAGAGCGTCGATGGCCAGGGCAACCTGCGCAACCTGTTCATCCACCAGATCAAGCCCGACGGGGCCACCACCACCTATACCGCCGAGCAGGGCCGCGTGGGCCGCGCCCAGGGTCGGCCGGTGTTGTTCATGACCAACGGCACGAACCAGGAGTTCTCCAGCCGCGGCGTCCTGAACTACCTGACCTTCGACGAGTACATCTTCGACCTGGCTCCCCTCGCCCGCGCCGACGAGCTGATCCACTACAAGCCGTCCGACCGTTACCTGCACGAGCTGTTCTTCCCAGATCTGCAGCAGGACTGGGAGCGCAAGAACCGCCTGGACCTGTTGGCCGAGGGCAACGCGCGGATCGCCTCCCCGCTCTACAACATCGCCTTCATGGCGCTGGCGCTGAACGCCATCATTGGCGGGGGCTTCTCGCGCCTGGGCTATGGGCGGCGCATCGCCACCATGGGGGCCGTGGCGGCGGGCGTCCGGCTGGTGGGCTTCCTCGTACAGTCCGGGGCCGAGGACGAGGCGTGGCTGAACGTGCTGCAGTATCTCGTGCCGCTGATCACGATCTGGGCGGCCCTCGCCCAGATCTTCCGGGGCAAGGTCAGCCGCCACATCGACATCACCAAGCGACCGCTTCAGCTGGCCGATCGCGCCGGGGCTCGCGCGTGATGGGCCTGGGACGCATCGAGCGCTATGTGGTCGGCTACACCCTGCTGGGCGTGCTGATCTGGCTGGCGATTCTGTCGTCGGTCGTGATGCTGATTCAGTTCGTCGAGCTGTCCAGCCAGGTGGGCACGCGGGCCGACGTGGGCGCCAGCAGCATCCTGCAGCTGACGATGCTGCGGCTGCCCTCGCTGGTTCAGATTCTGCTGCCCTTCTGCTTCCTCTTCGGGGGTATCACCGCCTTCGTCGGGCTGAACCGCCGCAGCGAGCTGGTGGCGATGCGGGCCGCGGGCGTCTCGGCCTGGCGCTTCATCCTGCCCTCGGCCGCCGCGGCCATGGCGCTGGGCGTGCTGGTGGTGGCGGGCGTGAATCCGATGGCCGCGGCGATGAACGGCCAGTTCGAGCTGCAGCGCGCGCGACTGATGGCCAACTACCTGGGCGACCAGCCCAAGGACATCTGGCTGCGCCAGGGCGACGACACCAGCCAGATCGTTATTCACGCGAAGGCCCGCGACGCCCGCCAGGGAGCGGTGACGCTGCGCGGCGTCTCGCTGTTCATCTACGAGAAAAACGCCAAGGGTCAGCCGGAATTCCGGCGACGCCTTGAGGCGGCCGAGGCCACCCTGATGCCGGGTTTCTGGCGGCTGAAGGACGTACGCGAGGCGACCGCGGGCGACTCGTCGATCCGATCCGACACCCTGACGATCCGCTCAACCCTCGACGCCGAGGCCGCGATGGAGAGCCTGGCCTCGCCCGAGGCGATCGCGTTCTGGCGGCTGCCCAAGGCGATCCAGCTGACCGAACAGGCGGGGTTCTCGGCCTCTGGCTACCGACTCCGGTTCCACCAACTGCTGGCGACCCCGCTGCTCTTTGCGGCGATGGCGGTTCTGGCGGCCGCCTTCTCGCTGCGACTCACGCGGCTGGGCGGCCTGGCGGGCCTGGCGGGGGCCGGCGTGGCCCTGGGGTTCGTGCTGTTCTTCTTCAACCAGTTCGCGGGGGCCCTGGCGAAAGCCGACATCATCCCGCTGTTTGCGGCCGCCTGGGCGCCGGCGGTCGTCGCCGCGCTCGCAGGGCTCACCCTGCTTTGCTACACGGAAGACGGTTGAATCGCCGGCCTGCGGAGCTAGTACATCCCAGGCCTGACTGAATGAGCGCCGCCGCTGAGCTTCGCGCCGTAGGGGATCGAGAGGGTTGATGAGTCCGCGTCGGCGTACGCCGCGACCCCCGGAGCCGTTTGCCTATGGCGAGCGGCGCCTGAAGCTTGTCTGGAGTGCGTTCTAATGGCGAAACCGGCTTCCACTTTCGCCGAACGCGTTCCGGGTAAGCGCGCCCTGTTCGCGGGCGCCGCGGTCGCGTTCCTCTGGACGGCCTGCGCACATGCGCAGACGCCTGCCGGGCCTAGCCCGGACGGGCTCCAGAAGGACGAGATGTACATGGAGGCCGACGAGGTCATCCGTGAAGACGACGCCGGGCTGACGACCGCCAACGGCAACATCGAGGTCCGCTACAACGGCCGCACGCTGCGCGCCAATCGCCTGATCTACAACGACCAGACCGGCGTCATTCGCGCCTACGGCAACATCGTCATCATCAACTCGGACGGCACGTTCGAGTACGCCGAGGAAATCGTCCTCGACGAGGATATGCGCGCCGGCGTGGCCCTGGGCTTCTCGGCCCGCCTGCAGGAGAACGTGAAGATCGCGGCGGCCAGCGCCGCCAAGCGCAACGAGAACGTCGAGGAACTCAGCAAGGCGATCTACACGCCGTGCGAGATCTGCGCGAAGGACGGCTCGGTCAAGACGCCCACCTGGTCCATCGCCGCCGAGCGGGTGATCCGCGATAAGAAGCGGCGCGTCGTCTACTACCGCAACGCCCGCTTCAAGCTGTTCGGCGTCTCGGTGGTCTATCTGCCCCTGTTCTGGCACGCCGACCCGGCCGCCGAGCGGTCATCGGGCTTCCTGGTGCCGAAGGCCTCGGTGTCGGACCGGCGCGGCCTGTCGTACGAACAGCCCTATTACTGGGTGATCTCGCCCTCGACCGACGCGATCATCAGCCCGCAGGTGAACTCCAAGATCGCGCCGTTCCTGAACGGCCAGTTGCGCAAGCGCTTCTACTCCGGCGATGTGGATTTCCGGTTCGGCTACACCCACGCCCGCGACTTCGACGGCAAGGGCAACGAGCTGCCCGGCACCTCGACCGACCGCAGCTACATCCTGGGCCGCGGCTCGTTCCAGATCGATGAAAAGTGGCTCTGGGGCTTCACCGCCGAGCGCGCGTCGGATGACCTGATCTTCGACAAGTACGAGATCGGCAAGGTCTATGACACCCGCGGGCCGTACATCGCCGACGACCGCCGCCTGATCTCACAGCTGTATGCCATGCGTCAGGACGAGCGGTCGTACTTCTCGGTCGCCGGGATGACGATCCAGGGCCTGCGCCCGGGCGCGATCGACCCCGTGACAGGACGAGCGGTCGGTGAGAACGATCGCGTCTTCCCGATCATCGGTCCGCTGGTCGAAGGCCACTACGAGCCCGCCCCCAAGATCCTCGGCGGGCGGTTACGCGCCCACACCAGCGCCGTGGTGCTGAGCCGCGAGCAGTCGCAGACCGACCTGACGCGGCGGCTGCCCGGCCTCGACAGCGCCCGGGTCACCGCAGACCTGGACTGGCGGCGGGCCTATATTTCGTCGGCCGGTCTGCGGCTGGAACCGTTCGCCACCGTGCGCGCCGACGCCTACCGGATCCAGGACATCCTGACGGGCGTGGGCTCGGCCACCCGCAAGGACAACATGACCCGCGCGCTGGCGACTGCCGGCGTCGACATCACCTATCCGTTCTACAAGCGACTGAGCGACGCGACCGTGGTGGTCGAACCGGTCGTGCAGGTCGCCGCCTCGCCCAACGCCAAACAGGTCGTGATCGGGCGCAACACGGCCGGCGAGCCGATCTACCTGAACGAGGACTCGATCGCCTTCGAGTTCGACGAGACCACCCTCTTCCGGCCCAACAAGTTCCCCGGCTACGACCTCTACGAGGACGGCGTGCGCCTCAACATGGCGGGGCGCGCGACCGTGATGTGGGACGACGGCCGCCGGGCCAATTTCCTGATCGGCCGCAGTTTCCGCACCGAGGAGAACGCGGTCTTCACCAACCGCAGCGGCCTGCGCACCAAGGCCTCGGACTGGATCGTGTCAGCCGACGCCCAGCCGATGCGCGGCATGTCGGTGTTCGCCCGGGCCCGCCTCGACAGCGACTCGCTGGACGTCCACAGGCTGGAAGCCGGCGCGAACGTCTACAACAAGTACGGTTCCGGCTTCGTCCGCTACCTCACCGACGATTTCGACATCAACGGCACGAAGCGCGAGAACCTCGACCTCGGCGGCGAATTGAACCTCGGCAAGCGCTATGGCGTCAGCTTCTACGGCCAGCGCGATCTGTCGCAGGACAGTTGGGTCATTCGCGACGTCGGCGTGTTCTATCGCGATGATTGTCTACGGGTTGATGTGATCTATCGCCGCGAAGACACGATCATCGGTCGTCTGCTACCCAGCGAGTCGGTGTCCGTACGCCTAACGCTCGCCACATTGGGCGGCTCATTCAGTGGGCGTTAGAATGGTCACCGAACTGCGGTGTCTTATAAGGTTTTCCCACCCATGAAGCGTCTACTGTCAGGCTCTGCGGCGCTTGGCGCGATCCTCGTTTGTGCGCTCGGCGCGCCACACGCGCTCGCCCAGCAGCCGGAGGTGGTCGGCACGGCTCCGGCCGACGCTCCGGCCGCGCCCGCTCGCGCCGCCCCTGAGGGTCTCTCGGAATCCGTCGCCGCCGTCGTGAACGACGACATCGTATCGACCTACGACCTCGGCCAGCGGATGCGCCTGCTGATCGCCACGTCGGGCGTGCAGCCCACCCAGGAGAACCTGCCTCAGTTCCAGCGCGAGGCGCTGGTTTCGCTGGTGGACGAGCACCTGCAGTTCC
Source organism: Phenylobacterium sp. (assembly GCF_004299445.1). Classification (GTDB taxonomy): domain Bacteria; phylum Pseudomonadota; class Alphaproteobacteria; order Caulobacterales; family Caulobacteraceae; genus Phenylobacterium. The sequence goes on from NZ_SCTC01000074.1 coordinate 17,513, forward strand.
AGGAACTGCGCCGTGTCGAGAAAGAGCAGAAGATCGACATCGTCGCTGACGACAATGACGTCAACGAAGACATCGACGACATGGCCAAGCAGAACAACATGAGCCGGGACCAGTTCCTGGCCTACCTGGCCTCGCGCGGCATCGGCGCCGACACCTTGCGCCAGCAGCTGCGGGCCCAGATCAGCTGGGGCCGATGGATCCAGGGCCGCTACGGCTCGCGCCTGCGTGTGGGCGACGACCAGATCGCCGCGGCCCAGGCCCTGCTGGCGGCTCAGGCCAGCAAGCCGCAGTACCAGATCGGCGAAGTGCTGATCGACGCCAACCGCGTGGGCGGCATGCAGCAGGCCATGGCCGGCGCCGCTCAGCTGGTGCAACAGATGCAGCAGGGCGCACCTTTCCCCTCGGTCGCCCGCCAGTTCTCGGCCCTGCCCACAGCGGCCAACGGCGGCGACGCTGGCTGGGTCAGCCCCGGCGAGATGCCGCCCGAGGTCGAGGCGGTCCTCGAGCAGATGCGTCCGGGTCAACTGTCGCAGCCGATCCAGGTGCGCGACGGCGTCTACATCCTCTACCTGCGCGACAAGCGCGCTGGCGGCAGCGCCGAGCTGGTGAACCTGAAACAGGCGGCCGTGGCCCTGGCCCAGGGCGCGTCGGCCGACGAAGAGGCCGCCGCCCGCGCAAAGCTGTCGGGCCTGAAGCCGCAGATCAAGGACTGCGCCACGCTGGAAGCCACCGCGGCCAAGCTGCCTGGCGTGGTGGCCGGAGACCTGGGCGAGGCCGAAGTCGCCGACTTGGCGCCGCAGTTCCAGGACGCGGCGAAGAAGCTGAAGGTCGGCGAGGTCTCAGACCCCATCCGCACCTCGGCCGGCCTGCACCTCGTGGCGGTATGCGCCCGGCGCGCGGCCGGCGGCGGCATCGCCGACAAGGAGCAGATCGAGCGCCGTCTGCGCGGCCAGCAACTGAGCATGATCGCGCGTCGCTACATGCGCGACCTGCGCAACTCGGCCACCATCGAGACCCGGTGAAGACCGGGCCGCTCGCCCTCACCCTCGGCGATCCGGCTGGCATAGGCCCCGAGATCGTCGTCAAGGCATGGCGGGCGCTCCGGCTCGAACGGACCCCTTTCTTCGTGGTCGGCGACGCGCGGACCGTGGCCTCGGCCGCGAACGGCGATTGCGACGCCGTGCGCACGATCTCGTCGCCCGACGAGGTCGAAGCCGTCTTCGCGGACGCGATCCCCATCCTGGATCTGCCGTTGACGACCCCGGTCGTGGCGGGCCAACCCTCGCCCGCGGCAGCCGGGGCGATCATCCAGTGGATCGAGACGGCGGTCGGCCTCGCCCTCTCCGGGGCAGTCTCGGGCGTGGTGACGGCGCCGATCGCCAAGGCGCCGCTCTACGCCGCCGGCTTCAAGTTTCCCGGCCACACCGAGTTTCTGGGCGAGCTGACCTCCGCAGCTAGGTTCGAGGGCGCGCGCGGACCGATCATGATGCTGACGGCCGCCGACCTGCGCGCCACGCTGGTGACCGTGCACGAGCCGCTGGCCAGGGTCGCGGACAAGCTGACTCTCGACGCCATCGTCCATGCGGGTCTCGTCACCGCCCAGGCCATGCAGCGCGACTTTGGCATCGCCGCGCCCCGGATCGCGGTGGCCGGCCTCAACCCCCACGCGGGCGAGAGCGGAACGATCGGGCAGGAAGAAGTAAGGCTGGTGGAGCCAGCCGTCAGGGCGCTGCGCGAGCTGGGCGTTGACGCCAAGGGCCCCTACCCGGCCGACACCATGTTCCCGGCCGAGGTGCGCGCCACCTATGACGCTGCGCTGTGCCTCTATCACGACCAGGCGCTGATCCCGGTGAAGATGCTGGACTTCTGGGGTGGCGTGAACGTGACCCTGGGCCTGCCCATCGTGCGCACCTCGCCCGACCACGGCACCGCCTTCGACATCGCCGGCCGCGGGATCGCCCGACCCGACAGCCTGATCGCCGCCATCCGGCTGGCCGCCGAGATCGCTGAGCGCCGCCCCCGATGAGCCTGACGTGAGCGGCCTCGACACCCTTCCCAGCCTGCGCGACGCGCTGGAGTCGCACGGTCTCTGGGCCAAGAAGGCGTTCGGGCAGCACTTCCTGCTGGACCTCAATGTGACGCGCAAGATCGCGCGGCTGGCGCAGGTGGGCGAAAGCGATCACGTGATCGAAGTGGGCCCCGGCCCCGGCGGCCTCACGCGGGCGCTGTTGGAAACCGGCGCGAAGGTTACGGCCATCGAGAAGGACGAGCGGTTCCAGCCGCTGCTGGCCGAGGTGGCCGCGGTGGCGCCCAGCCTGACCCTGGTGTTCGACGACGCGCTGAAGGCTGACGAGGCGGCGATCGCGGGCGGCCAGCCGGCGCACATCGTCTCGAACCTGCCTTACAACGTCGGCACGCCGCTGCTCATCAAGTGGCTGACCGGGCCGTGGACGCCAGCCTCTATGACGCTGATGTTCCAGCGCGAGGTGGCCGACCGCATCACCGAGGGACCAGGCGACGACGCCTACGGCCGCCTGGCGGTCATCGTCCAGGCCACCTGCCGCGCCCAGCGGGTGCTGGACGCGCCGGCGCGGGCCTTCACGCCGCCGCCCAAGGTGGACTCGGCGGTGGTACGGCTGGAGCCCCACGTGGAACGGCCCAGCGCGGAGCGCCTCGACGCCCTCCAGCAGATCACGGCCGCCGCTTTCGGACAGCGCCGCAAGATGCTGCGCTCCAGCCTCAAGCTGATGGGCGGCGAGAGCCTGATCCTGGACGCCGGCATCGACCCGCAGGCCCGCGCAGAGGTGATCCCGGTCGAGGGCTTCCTGGCCCTGGCCGACGCCTGGCTGGCGCACCGCTAGACCGTCGCCCACTATGGTCGCGGATTCGCCAAGGCGGATCAGGGGACGGGGGAGCTGCAATGCTGACGCTACTGGGCGTGGCGGCCGTGGTGGTCGGCTTCGCCATTCGGCTGAACCCGCTCCTCGTGGTGGTGATCGCCGCCTTCATCACGGGCCTCGCCGCCGGGCTTTCGCCGGTCGAAGTGCTCAAGGCGTTCGGAAAGGCGTTCAATGAGAACCGCTTCGTCAGCGCCGCCTATCTGATCCTGCCGGTGATCGGCGTGGTGGAGCGGGCGGGCCTGCAGGAGCGGGCCCGCACCCTGATCGGCCGGTTCAAGGGCGTATCGGTCGGCCCCTTCCTGATCGTCTACTTGGCGTTTCGACAGATCACCTCGGCGCTGGGTCTGACCTCGATCGCCGGCCACGCCCAGAGCATCCGGCCCATGGTGGCCCCGATGGCAGAGGGCGCGGTGGAGGCCCGCACGGGCCCCCTTAACGCCGAAACCCGACAGGCCACGCGCGCCATGGCGTCGGCCACCGACAACATCGGCCTCTTCTTCGGCGAGGACATCTTCATCGCTATCGGTTCGATCCTCTTGATGGTGGGCTTCCTGGCCACCGCGGGTATCACGATCGACCCGATCCACCTGTCGATCTGGGCGATTCCGACGGCGATCGTGGCGTTCCTGATCCACGGCGGCCGGCTGCTCGTCTTCGACCGCAAGCTCCGAGCGAGGGCCGGCGCATGATCAAGCTGGGCGCGGTCTATGTCCTGGCGGGCCTGGTTTTCGGCGCGTTCGCCGTTCTCAGCGCGATGGATCGCAACAACCGGAAGCGCTTCGGCAACGCCGCCTTCTGGGCCCTGGTCGCCGCCAGTTTCCTCGCGGGAGACTATCTCGGCGACCTGGGCAACGGCGTGCTTGTGCTGGCGTTGGCCCTGATCGCGGGCCTGGGTCTGCTGGGCCTAGGCGAACCCGCCACGACCTCACGGGAGGAGCGCCAGGCGCTGGCCGAGCGGTTCGGGGAAAAGCTGTTCATCCCGGCGCTGACCCTGCCGGTCGTCGTCGCGTTCGGCGTGCTGGTGCTGAAGCCGGCGACGATCGGCGGCGCACCCTTGCTCGATCCCAAGCAAGCGACACTGATTTCCCTGGCCCTGGCCGCGGTGATCGCCGTGGGCGTCGGCCTCATCCTCTTGCGCCAGCCGCTGATGAGCCCGCTGCAGGAGGGCCGGCGGCTGATGGACACCGTGGGCTGGGCGGCGCTGCTGCCCCAGATGCTGGCGGCCCTGGGCGCGGTGTTCGCCATCGCGGGCGTGGGCGAGCTGATCGGCCAGCTGGTGACCAGCTACATCCCGATGGACGCCCGGCTGACCGCCGTCGCTGTCTACTGCCTGGGCACGGCGGGGTTCACGATGATCATGGGCAACGCCTTCGCGGCCTTCCCGGTGATGACCGCCGGGATCGGATTGCCGATCCTGATCAAGCAGTTCGGTGGCGATCCTGCAGTAGTCGCCTCGATCGGGATGTTGTCGGGGTTCTGCGGCACGCTGATGACCCCGCTGGCCGCCAACTTCAATCTGGTGCCCGCCGCGCTGCTGGAACTGCCCGACCGCTATGCGGTCATCAAGGCGCAGATTCCGACGGCGCTCCCCCTGCTCATCGCCAATGTGATCCTGATGTATGTCCTTGCCTTCTGACCGCCTGACGCCGGAATTGGCGTCGAAGTTCGCCCGCATCGCGCTGCGCCACGTCGGGCGCGAGTTCCCCAACAAGATGGACACCGTCCTGACCGGGCCGGGCGACGTGAAGGGCCCGCGCGCGCAGCATCCGATCTTCTTCGGCAGCTTCGACTGGCACAGCTGCGTCCATGGCTACTGGACCCTGGCGACCGTGCTGCGGCTGCACCCGGACCTTCCCGAAGCGGCCGACATCCGCCCGCTGTTCGATGACAGCTTCACGGCCGCAAAGGTGGCCGTGGAGACCGCCTATGTCCTGCGCCCCGCGTCCCGGGGCTTCGAACGGCCCTACGGCTGGGCCTGGCTGCTGAAGCTGCAGGCCGAGCTCTTGGCGCATGACGCGCCCTGGTCGGCCACCCTGCGACCATTGGCCGACGCGTTCGCGCAGCGGTTCCGGGATTTCCTGCCGCTCGCAACCTATCCCATCCGGACAGGAGTCCATTCCTCAACGAGCTTCGCGCTGGCGCTGGCCAGCGACTACACCCGCGCCACCGGCGACGCCGAACTGTTCGACATGTTCGAGACCAAGGCGCGGCGCTGGCACCGTGACGACCGCGCCGCCCAGGCCTGGGAGCCGTCGCAGGACGACTTCCTGTCGCCGACCCTGATGACCGCCGTCTGCCTGCGACGGCTGCTGCCGCAGGAAGAGTGGCGTCGCTGGTTCGACAACTATCTGCCGCTGGCCGGAGATCGCCGTCCGGCCAGCCTGTTCAGTCCTGCGACCGTCAGCGACCGCACCGATGGCAAGATCGCCCACCTGGACGGCCTGAACCTCTCCAGGGCCTGGTGTTGGCGCGAGATCGCATCGGGCCTGCCGGCCGCCAATCCCGCCCGCGAGGCCGCCGAACGTGCGGCCAACGCGCACCTGGCTGTGGCTTTGCCCCATGTGGCAGGCGACTACATGGGTGAGCACTGGCTGGCGTCGTTTGCCCTGCTGGCCCTGCTGGCGCCCTAGCCGGACCCGCCGCCCAGTCAGGCCACCGGTTCGGGCGTCCGCTCCAGGACGTAGTCGTCCGGGTTGGGCGCCAGCGTGGCGCGCCAGTAGTCGATCAGGCCGAAGGGCCAGTTCTGGCTGACCCGTCCGAAGGCGTTCTTGTACCAGCTCGAAACGTTGGGCGAACCCCAGGCCCAGCCGGCGTTAGCCTCGTCGACCTTGCGATTGAACTCGTCGTAGACCGCCTGCTTCGGCTCCATGGCCGCGGCCCCGGTCTCGCCCAGCAGCTTGAGACAGCCCACGATGTAGCGGACGGCGCACTCCGAGAAGAAGATGATCGAGCCGTTCACGACGATGTTGGTGTTGGGCCCATAGATCGTGAACAGGTTGGGGAAACCCGGGTGGGTCATGCCCAGATAGGCGCGCGCGTCGCCACCCCAGGTCTCATGCAGGTCGCGCCCGCCCCGGCCCTTGATCTTGAGGAACGACAGGAAGTTCGAGGCCTGGAAGCCGGTGCCGTAGATCAGCACGTCCACCTCGTGCTCCTTGCCATCGGCGGTCAGCACGCCCTTCGGCGTGATCTTCACGACCTTGTCGGTGACCAGCTCGACGTTGTCGCGCTTCAGCGCCGCCAGCCACACGCCGTTGTCCAGCACCGAGCGCTTGCCGCCGATGGGGTAGCTGGGCGTGACCTTTTCCAGCAGGTCGGGGCGATCGGCGAGTTGGGTCCGGTAGGACTCTGTGGCCATCGCCCGCAGCATGGCGTTTTCGCCGCTGACCGAGTCGGTCGCGTTCCAGGCCGGGTCGGACTTCACCATCGGCAGGAAGCCCTCGGTGGTCATCCAGAAGAGCCAGAACCGGTACCACTTGTCGTAATAGGGCACGTGCTCGAGCGTCCACTTCACGCCCTCGGGCACATCCTCGTGGTAGTGCGGCACGGGCAGGCCCCAGGGCGGATTGCGCTGGAACACCGTCAGCTTGGCCACGTCTGGCGCAATTTCAGGCACGAACTGGTAGGCCGAGGCGCCCGTGCCGATTACCGCGACCCGCTTGCCCTTGAGATCGACGTCATGGCGCCATTCGGCCGAATGGAACGCGGGGCCCTCGAAGGCGCCCAATCCCTCGATGTCGGGGAAGCGTGGGCGGTTCAGCTGGCCCACGGCGGTGACCACGGCGGTGGCCTCGACCACCTCGGTCTTGCCGTCCTTACCCTTCAGCGTGGCGCGCCAGACGTTCCGGCCCTCGTCCCAGGCCAGGGTCTCGACCAGCGTCTCGAAGCGGATGTGCTTCTTCAGGTCGTACTTCTTGGCGATCCCGCGGAAGTACTCCAGCAGCACGGGCTGGGGCGAGAAATGCTGCGGCCAAGCGTGGTTGGGCTCGAACGAGTAGCTGTACATGTGGTTGGAGTTGTCGACCCGGCAGCCCGGGTAGGTGTTCTCGAACCAGGTGCCGCCGACGTCGGGGTTCTTGTCGACGATCTCGAACGGCACGCCGGCCTGGCTCAGCCGGATGCCGGTGAGCAGGCCCGACATGCCAGCGCCCACCACCAGGACCTTCATCTTCCGGGCGGCCTGCTGGAGGTTCGGCGCTTCGAAGTGCGGATCCTTGGTGCTGCGCTCTTCGAGCACCAGTTCATCCACCAGGAAGTCGACGTACTGCTCCGGGATCGGCGCGCCGGCCACGAAGTCCATCTGCTTGCAGATCGTGGCGTGGTCGGGACGCAGCATCTGCAGGGGTTTGCCGCCAAGGTACGCCTCGATGGCCTCGGCGGCGCGCCTGCGGATATCGGCCTGGACCTCCTCGGGCAGGCCCGTGTCGCCGCGCGACAGCGGATTGTAGACCGGCGTCCACTCGGCGCGGAGCCAGGAGAGGTCGCCCGTCATCTGTACGAGGGCGGCCATCAGCGCCGGGAGGTGGGCCTCCTTGAGGGCCTCTTCGATGTCCGCGCGCGCAACTGCCATCTGCCGTTCCTGCCCTAGGTTATCATTGTTCTGAAACCAGCATGCCCGCGGGCGGCGCGCGGCGGAAGTCCTCACGTCGCGTCAGGGACTTAGGTTTGCGCAGACCGTATCCTGGCCATGACCTCCGCAGGCAGTTCGCGGCCCGACGCCTGGAGGTTTTCGTGCAGGTGCGACAGGCGCGTGGCGCCGAAGACGGCGGCGCTGACGTCCGGGTTGGCCAGGACATACGCCAAGGCCGCCTGGGACCCTGACCATTCCGGCAATCGGTGCAGGAAGCCGAAGCGACGGCCGCGGCGAAGTTCGTCCCCGTGCTTGGCGAGGGCGCGGGCGGCATACCAGAGGTCCTGTGGCCCCCTGAGCCGCGCCAGCAGCGGCCGCGTATGGCCCATCGCCAGGGGCATGCCCGCCAGCACGCCCTTCCCCGCCGCAGCGGCGCGGGCGATCAGGGGTTCACGCTCGGGCCGCAGAACGTTGTAGTCGACCATGACCGCGTCGATGACCGGAAGGCCGATCGCGTGGTCGATCACCTCGGGGTCGAAGCTGTTGAGGCCGATGGCCTGCGCCACGCCCCTCGCCTTCAGGCTCTCAAGCGCCGCTTGCATCTCATCGTCCAGTTCGGTGGCGGACGGCCCGTGGAGCTGAAGCAGGCCCAGGGTCTCGAGGCCAAGGTTCCGCAGGCTGCGCTCGGCGCTGGCGACGATGGCCCCAGGCGTCATGTCGCGGGCGATGCGGCCGCCGCCCGCATGGTAGGTGCCGGCCTTCGTGGCGATGACCAGCTTCGAGACGTCGCGGCCCTTCAGCGCCCGCCCGAGGCGCGGCTCGGCCTCGCCCGCCGAGTAGCTGGCCCCGGTGTCGAAGAGCGTGACCCCCAGGTCGATCGCCTCGTGGACAAGACCCAATGCGGTCCCCTCGTCGAAGCGCGGCTTGCCCCACCAGCTGGCGCAACCGAAACCCAGCTCCGAGACGGTCAGCCCGGTGCGGCCAAGCGGGCGATAGTGCATCAGCGATGCTGGCCGAAGGCGCGCTCGATGGCCGGGACCACGACGGTCTTCCAGGCATCGGTCGTCGGGATCACCGGGTCGAAGTGGCCGACGCCCTTGATCTCGATAGCCTCCGCCGCGTCGCCCGAGGCGCGGACCTTGGCGGCGTAGTCCTGGCCGGTCTCGGGCGGCATGACATGGTCTAACTCCCCATGGATCATCGTCACCGCGGCGCCGGCGGGCAGCATTTCGCCCGGCGAGGTCTCAGCGTAGGTCCTAGGCGGGGCGATCTGAGAGATCGTCGGCCCGCAGGCGCCGGAGAAAACGCCGGCGTGCGCCTTGAGGTCACCGATCCCACCCAGACTGACGACCGCGCGGATCTTCAGGGGCCTGTCGCGCCAGAGCGGGCTGTTCTTGGGCAACTTGCCGCGCGACGCCGCCCAGAGGCCAAGATGCCCTCCGGCCGAATGGCCAACGGCCACAACTCGCCGAGTGTCGAGCCGGTACGTGGGCGCCTCGGTGCGAATCCGGTCAACGGCGTCGGCGACGTCCTGGAATGTGCCCGGATAGCCGGCGCCGTCCTCGCCCAGCTTGCGATACTCGACATTCCAGACGGCGTAGCTGCGGCCGGCCAGGTCGGCGGCGATGCCGCTGGTCTGGGACAGGCCCTGGTACTCGGCCAGAAAACAGCCGCCGTGAATCAGCACCACGACCGGATGCGGCCCCTTCCCCTTGGGCAGAAACAACTCGACCACCTGGGCCGCCGCGGGACCGTAGGCGATCCGCGCGTCGGCCTTGGCCTGAGGCTGGCCCATGTAGTCGTCGACGGTGGCGGGAGCCGCCTGGGCTGATGTGGCGCACATGAGAAGGATGATCGCGGCTCTCCAGCGCATTGCGCAATGGGCTCCTGTTGAGGCAGTAGAACGCGCCAAGGGCGGCTAGCTCAGCTGGTTAGAGCACCTCGTTTACACCGAGGGGGTCGGCGGTTCGAACCCGTCGCCGCCCACCATCGTCAAGCCGCAGGCGCCTCGCGTCCCGCCCCGATCGCAGCCGGGCTCAGCAGCGGCGAGAAGAACCGGCCCACGATCAGGAACACCACCGCCGCGCCTGCCGCGATCGCCGTGTGCATCAGCCAGAACCGGCTCGCGCCCAGGTCGTCAAGAAGCGTGCCCAGGATGCCGACCGTCTGATTCCCGGCGAACAGGTGCAGGTAGTAGATGCCGATGATCGTCGAGGTGATCGCCGCCGGCGCGGCGCGCGCATAGAGCGCCAGCGACACCGGCAGCATGTTGGCGAACGCGATGCTGTTGAGGACGTGGAACAGCACACACCACCAGATGCTGACCTGGGTCCCGTTCGCCTCGGCGATCATCGATCCCACGGCGAGCGACGCCACGCCTGTGACCGACACGAAGGCGCCGATGGTCAGCTTGCCGATCTCGTCCGGCTCCTTGAAGCGGGTGGCCCAGAGCCGCCAGAAGACCACCATGATGGCGAGAAAACTGACCGAGACGATGCTGTCGAGGCTGATCAGCCAGGTCGTGGGCACCTTGTCGCCCATGAGGGTCAGATCGACGCTGGTGTCGGCCCAAACCAAGTAGGCGTTGAAGATCTGCTGGTTGCACAGCACCGAAGCGGTCAGCACGGGGATCAGCAGGACCAGCAGAGCCACCACGCGCCAGTCGTGGGCCGTGAGCTTGGGACGCTCCACGCGGTCGGCGCGGCGCACGATCGGCTCGGGCGGCAGGTGGCGGCGGCCCCAGAGGTAGATCACCAGGGCCAGAAGCATGCCGATGCCGGCCGCGCCGAAGCCATAGTGCCACCCCACCTTCTCGCCCAGGGTGCCGGCCACCAGCGGAGCCGCGATCACGCCCGCGTTGATGGCCAGATAGAAGATCTGGAAGGCGTCCGCCCGCCGGAGGTCCTTTTCGGCGTACAGCGAACCCACCTGGCCCGCGATGTTTCCCTTGAAGCAACCGGTGCCGAGAACCAGGCACAGGAGCGCCAGCAGGAACGTCTGGTCGAAAGCCATCAGGAAGTGGCCGGCGGCCATCAGCAGGGCGCCCAGGACGATCGTGCGCGTCTTGCCCAGCAGCCGGTCAGCCAGGAGACCGCCCAGGATCGGGGTAAGATAGACGAGGCTGGTGTACATGCCGAAGATCGTCGAAGCGACGTCCTGGGTCGAGGGGCCGGGCCGGTAGATGAGCTGGATGACGGCCCTGAAGCCCTCGAAGGCCCAGATCTGATCGACGTGCGGGGCCAGCAGCAGCGATTTGGTCATGTAGAGGACCAGCAGGCCCTGCATGCCGTAGTAGGAGAACCGCTCCCAGGCCTCGGTGAAAGCCAGGTAGCCCAGAGCCTTCGGGTGGCCAAAGAAAGCCCTGTCCCCGTCCCTCACCGTCGTGGGCGCCATAAGATTCTCCAAACCCCGCCGAACCTTAGAAGGAAATGCCGGGCTTTAGGAAGGCTGCCGCCAGCACCCATGCCCCGAGGATCAGGAAGATGAGGGCAGCCCCGACGCGGACGTAGCGCAGCGGCACGATCCGGGTGGCGGCCTCGCCCAGCAGCACCGCCGGGACGTTGGCGATCATCATGCCCAGCGTGGTGCCGGCCGCCACCACCGCGATATCCTGGAAACGCGCGGCCAGCAGGGTCGTGGCGATCTGGGTCTTGTCGCCGATCTCCACCAGGAAGAACGCGACGGCCGTGGTCAGGAAGACACCGCCCGCCGCCCGGTTTGCGGCGCCCTCGTCATCCTTGTCGGGAACCAGCGCCCATAGGGCCATGGCGATGAAGCCCGCGCCCACCAGAATCTGGAACGTCGGGCCGCTCAGCCAGCGGGCGACCACGAAGCCCAGGGCGGCCGCGCCGGTGTGGTTCAGGATGGTGGCGACGAGGATGCCCAGGATGATCGGGACAGGCCGCCGAAACTTCGCGGCCAGGACCATGGCGAGCAGCTGGGTCTTGTCGCCAATCTCGGCGACAGCGACGAGCCCGGTTGAGACGAGGAAGGCTTCCAAGGCGGATACTCCGGGACGCGGCGTTCGACACGACGACGCAAGACCCCCGCCGCGCCCGTAGGCTATGGAGGCTGCATCGCCGGTCTCGCCAATCCAGGCCCGAAGGCCTGCCGCACGCGCCATGGTCCCGAAGGGCCAAGTTTGTTGACGCGGGCTCCGCTGTCGCGCGGACGGCTACTCCCCGAAGAGGCGGCTCTCCTAACCTGCCAGCGTGCGGCCGTCCAAACGAAAAGAGCGGCCGCGACGAGCGGCCGCCCCTTCTTTCTGTCGATACGCCCTAGCTGTTCAGCGTGCTCTTCAGCGCGTCGCCTACGCGGAATCGGCAGGTCTGCGTGGCTGGACGCTTCACCTTCTCGCCGGTGCGAGGGTTGCGCGCGACACCCGCAGCCCGCTTGACGGGCACAAAGCTCCCGAAGCCGACGAGACGAACCTCATCACCCGCCTTGAGCGAAGTGGAGACGGAGGCGATGAAGGCGTCCAGCGCCTCCTTGGCCTGCGCCCGGTTGAGACCCGCCTTGTCGGCTATCGCCGAGACAAGTTCGGCCTTCGTCATGGTGTGTTTTCTCCCAGCCCAATTCTATCTTTGGCGTGGAAGGTCTTGGGCCGCGCCCCCTACGCCTTGTTCGAATTCACGCATGACAAAGCGGAACCGTCAAACGGCAGCGGCGCGGGAATCCCTCCCGCGCCGCGCGTTGTCACAGAATTTGATCCCCGGCGGCTTTGAGCTACCGGGGATACCCGCCTTTCGAACTAGTGAATCCCGATCGCGTCGGACCCGTCCGAATCATCCACCGCCACGGCCACCGGCACGGGTTCGGTCCACTCGATCGCCACCGGCTGGCGGACGAGCGCCTTGGCGAGCACTTCGTCCATGGTGTTGACCGGGATGATCTCCATCGCGGACTTCACGTTCTCGGGGATGTCGGCCAAATCCTTTTCGTTCTCTTCCGGGATCAGCACCGTCTTCACGCCTGACCGCAGGGCCGCCAGCAGCTTCTCCTTCAGGCCGCCGATGGCCGTCACCCGACCCCGCAGAGTGACTTCGCCGGTCATGGCGATGTCGGCGCGAATCGGAATTCCCGTCAGCACCGAGACGATCGCCGTGGCCATGGCCGCGCCGGCGGACGGACCATCCTTGGGCGTGGCGCCGTCGGGCACGTGGATGTGCACGTCGGTCCGCTCGAACGAAGGCGGCTCGATCCCGAACTTGGTCGCACGGCTGCGCACATAGCTGTTCGCCGCCGCGATCGACTCCTTCATCACGTCCTTCAGGTTGCCCGTGATGGACATGCGGCCCTTGCCGGGCATCTTCACGGCTTCGATCGTCAGGATGTCGCCGCCGAAGTCGGTGTAGGCCAGGCCGGTGATGATGCCGACCGCGTCCTCCTTGTCCGTCTCGCCATAGCGGTACTTCTTGACGCCCGCGTACTTCTCGAGCCGCTCGCCGTCGACCGTGATCGAAAGCAGCTTCTCACGGCCCAGGTCACGGACCGTCTTGCGCGCCAGATTGCCCAGCTCGCGCTCGAGGTTCCGCACGCCCGCTTCACGCGTGTAGTAGCGGATCAGCTCACGGATCGATTCCTCGGGCACCGAGAACTCTTCCGGCTTCAGGCCGTGGTCCTTGGTGAGCTTCGGCAGGATGTGCCGCTTGGCGATCTCGACCTTCTCGTCCTCGGTGTAGCCGGGGATGCGGATGATCTCCATGCGGTCCAGCAGCGGCTGGGGCATGTTGAGCGAGTTGGCCGTGGTGACAAACATCACCGGCGACAGGTCGTAGTCGACTTCCAGATAGTGGTCGCCGAACGTCGAGTTCTGCGCGGGGTCCAGCACCTCGAGCAGCGCCGACGACGGATCGCCCCGCCAGTCGCTGCCCATCTTGTCGATCTCGTCCAGCAGGAAGAAGGCGTTGGTGGTCTTCGCCTTCTTCATCGACTGGATGACCTTGCCCGGCATCGAGCCGATGTAGGTGCGGCGGTGGCCACGGATCTCGGCCTCGTCGCGCACCCCGCCCAGCGAGACCCGAACGAATTCGCGGCTGGTGGCCTTCGCGATCGACTTGCCGAGCGAGGTCTTGCCAACGCCGGGCGGGCCCACGAGGCACAGGATCGGGCCCTTCAGGCTGCCGACGCGGCTCTGCACCGCGAGGTACTCCAGGATCCGCTCCTTCACCTTGTCGAGGCCGTAGTGGTCCTCGTTGAGGATGTCCTCAGCCTTCTGCAGATCGATGGGCTTCTGCTTGGCCTTGCCCCACGGGATCGACAGCAGCCAGTCGAGGTAGTTCCGAACGACCGTGCTCTCGGCCGACATCGGGCTCATGTTGCGCAGCTTCTTCAGCTCCGCCTCGGCCTTGGTGCGGGCTTCCTTCGAGAGCTTGGTCTTCTTGATGCGCTTCTCGAGCTCGATCAGCTCGTCGCGATGGTCGTCCTGCTCGCCCAGCTCGCGCTGGATCGCCTTCATCTGCTCGTTCAGATAGTACTCGCGCTGGGTCTTCTCCATCTGCCGCTTCACGCGGTTGCGGATCTTCTTCTCGGTCTGCATGACCGAGATCTCGCCCTCCATCAGGGCGTAGACCTTCTCCAGACGCTTCACGACGTTGAAGACCTCGAGCAGTTGCTGCTTCTCGGCGATCTTGACGCTCAGGTGGCCGGCGATGCGGTCGGCCAGTTCCGACGGGTTGTCGATCTGCGGGATCGCAGCCAGCGCCTCGGGCGGGACCTTCTTGTTCAGCTTCACATAGTTTTCGAATTGCTCGATGACGGCGCGGCTCAGGGCCTCGGCCTCAGGCGAACCCGCGCCGTCCTCCTGAACCATGGCGATTTCGGCTTCGTACCACTCGCCCTGGCCGGTGAACTTCGTGATGCCGGCGCGCGCCTTGCCCTCGACCAGCACCTTCACGGTGCCGTCGGGCAGCTTCAGCAGCTGCAGGATCGTGGCGACCACGCCCACGTCATAGATGGCGTTCGGCGACGGATCGTCGTCGTCCTTGTCCTTCTGAGTGGCCAGAAGGATCTGCTTGCCTTCCGCCCGCATGGCCTCTTCGAGCGCCCTGACGGATTTCTCCCGGCCCACGAAGAGCGGCACCGGCTGATGTGGGAAGACCACGATGTCCCGCAACGGCAGGATCGGCAGGATCTTGATCTCAGACATATTGCTCTAACTCCTGGCGGGCCCCTTTTGTGGCAGCTCGCCCTGCCGGATCGCGGTCACTCAAACGATGCGCTTGAGTCGGACGACCCGTCCGCCGATGCCCGGCGGCTTGCTCGATGATTTATGTGGACGGTTTCCAAGGCCTTTCAAGGATCACGCAAGAGGTGCGCGACACTGCGTCCATTCGCCTCTGATGTTCAGTCGACGGATTTGGACACGGATGGCGAAAGGGCCAGAATCCACTCACGCCGTTGAGATAGGCAATACGCCCGTTGGTCTCAAGGCTGTCGGCGGGGCTGCGCGAGTAGCTTAGCCTCGGCCGCGATCACGTTCGAAGGAGGCTGCCGATGCGCCCGATCCTGACCGTCGCCCTCGCCGCCGCCCTGGCGTCTGGCTGTTCCAAGTCCGAGTCCGCGGCGCCGGTTGCGACCGCGCCCCCGGCGTCGGCCCCGGCTCCGAGTATCGCCGCCGATCCGGCGCGCACGGCCGACGTGGCCAAGGACGCGACCCGGCACGGGCCCGAGCTGGTGGCCTTCGCCGAGGTGAAGCCGGGCCAGCGGGTCTATGACCTCATCCCGGGCGGCGGCTACTTCACCCGCCTGTTCAGCCTGACGGTGGGCCCGACCGGCAAGGTCTTCGCGGTGTGGCCCGACGAATACGACAAGGTCTCCAAGCCGGACTCCGACGTGATGCGGAAGATGGCCGCGACGGCGCCGTTCACCAACGTTGTCGTGATGACCCAGCCGGCCAACGCGTTCAGCGCGCCTGAGCCGCTGGACCTCGTCTTCACGTCGCAGAACTACCACGACTATCCCGACCCCTTCATGGGCAAGGTCGATCCGGCGGTGCTGAACGCGGCGGTGTTCAGGGCCCTGAAGCCCGGCGGCCTCTATGTGATCATCGACCACTCGGGCCGGCCCGGCACGGGCATGAAGGAGACCGACACCCTGCACCGGATCGACGTCGACACGGTCAAGCAACAGGTGACCGCCGCCGGCTTCGTTCTGGAGGATGAGAGCCAGCTCCTGGCCAACCCGGCCGACCCGCGCACGTCCGACGTGTTCGACAAGTCGATCCGCGGCAAGACCGACCAGTTCGTGCTGAAGTTCAGGAAGCCGAAGGCCTAGCCGCGCCGACGCCCTATTCCCACTCGATGGTGCCGGGGGGCTTGCTGGTCACGTCGTAGACGACGCGGTTCACGCCCCTCACCTCGTTGATGATCCGGGTGGCGCAGCGACCCAGGACCTCCCAGGGGAACTCGAAGAAGTCGGCGGTCATGCCGTCTGTCGAGGTGACAGCGCGAAGGGCCAGGACGTCCTCGTAGGTGCGGGCGTCTCCCATGACGCCGACGGTCTTCACCGGCAGCAGCACCGCGAAGGCCTGCCAGATCCTGTCGTAGAGGCCGGCCTTGCGGATCTCGTCGAGGTAGATGGCGTCGGCCTGCTGCAGCACGGCCACTTTCTCGCGGGTGATCTCGCCCGGGATGCGGATGGCGAGGCCCGGGCCGGGGAACGGGTGGCGCCCGACAAAGGCCGGCGGCAGGCCAAGTTCGACACCCAGGGCGCGGACCTCGTCCTTGAACAGCTCGCGCAGCGGCTCGACCAGCTTCAGTTTCATGTAGTCGGGCAGGCCGCCCACGTTGTGGTGGCTCTTGATGACGGCCGAGGGCCCGCCGGTGGGCGACACGCTCTCGATAACATCGGGATAGAGCGTGCCCTGGGCCAGGAACGCGGCGCCTTCGATCTTGGCGCTCTCCTTGTCGAACACCTCGATGAAGAGCCGGCCGATGGTCTTTCGCTTGGTCTCGGGATCCGTGACGCCCGCCAGCTCCCCCAGGAAAAGATCACTTGCATCAACGTGTACGAGCGGAATGTTATAGTGATCTCGGAACATGGTGACGACCTGGGTCGCCTCGTCCTTGCGCAGGAGGCCGGTGTCGACGAACACGCAGGTCAGCTGCTCGCCGATGGCCTCGTGAATCAGGACGGCGGCCACAGAGCTGTCGACTCCACCTGAGAGGCCGCAGATCACCTTGGCGTCGCCGACCTGGGCGCGGATCTTCTCGACCTGCTCCTGGCGGTAGGAGGCCATGGTCCAGTCGCCCGTCAGCCCGGCGATGCGGTGGGTGAAGTTGCGCAGGATCAGGGCGCCGCGCGGCGTGTGAACCACCTCGGGGTGGAACTGGATGCCATAGAAGCGGCGTCCCTCGTCGGCGATCACGGCATAGGGACTGCCAGGCGAGGTCGCGACCACATCGAAGCCCTGCGGGATCGCCGTGATCTTGTCGCCATGGCTCATCCAGACCGTTTCGGTGTGGCCCAGGGCGCCCAGCCCCTCGAGCAACGGCGACTCCCGCTCGATGCTGATCTCGGCGCGGCCGAACTCGCGGTCGTGGCCGCCCTCCACCGCCCCGCCCAGCTGAGCGCACATGGTCATCTCGCCGTAGCAGATGCCCAGGACCGGCACGCCGAGCTCGAACACCTTCTGGGGCGCCGCGGGACTGTGCGCCTCGTGAACGCTGGCCGGGCCGCCCGACAGGATGATCGCCTTGGGCCCGAAAGCCTCCAGCATGCCCTCAACCTTGTCGTAGGGGTGAATCTCGCAATAGACGCCCGCCTCGCGCAGCCGCCGCGCGATGAGCTGAGTCACCTGGCTGCCGAAGTCGACGATCAGGACCTTTTCGTGGGCGGGCGGGCTCAAGTGCGTTTCTCCAGGACCGCGACGTAGAAGCCGTCGGTATTCGAGGTTCGGGGGGTCAGCCGCAGGTCGCCCGCGGCGGTCACGAAGGGTTCGAGTTCGGGCGCCCAGGCGGCCGGACGGCGCGCAAAGGCCGTGTTGCGGACCAGAAAGGCCTCGACGCGGTCCTCGTCTTCCTCGGGCAGCACGGAGCAGGTCACGTAGACCATACGTCCCCCGGCCTTGGTGAACGTCGCCCCGTCGTCGAGCACCTGATCCTGGTCCTTCTGCCGCTTGGCCAGCGTGTCAGGAGTCAGCCGCCACTTGGTGTCGGGGTGACGGCGCCAGGAGCCGGTTCCGGAACATGGCGCGTCGATGAACACGACGTCCATCTTGCCCAAGAGGTCCTTCAGCGGCTCGGGATTGAGCGGCGTGCGGACCTGCAGATTACGAACGCCGGCGCGATCGCCGCGACGGATCGTGTCGGTCAGGCGGCGCGCGTCGCTGTCGTAGGCATAGATCTGGCCGGTGTTGTTCATGGCGGCCGCCAGCGCCAGCGTCTTGCCGCCGCCGCCGGCGCAAAGGTCGAGCACCTGCTTGCCCTTCACGTCGCCCGCCGCCGCCGCGGCCACCTGGGAACCCAGGTCCTGGACCTCGAACCAGCCCTTCGAGAACTGTGGGATGGCCTCGATGGCGGCGCCCCGATCCGCGGCGGCCGGCGCCGCGACGCGCAGTGCGTTGGGCATGAGGCCCGGCGGCAGGGCGTCGAACGTCTTCAACGCGTTCAGCGCTCGGGCCGGATCGGTCTTGATCGTGTTGACCCGAAGGTCCACCGGCGCGCGCTCCGCCAGGGCAGCGCCCTCCTCCGCCCGGTTCTCGCCAAAGGCGCGGGTGAAGGCCGGCTCGAGCCAGTCGGCATAGTCGCCACGAACCGCCGGCGGCGCGTCAGCAAGGTCACGCGGCGCGGCCAGAGCGGCGCGTTCGGCTTCGGTGAGCGGTCCGTGGCCATGCACCTCGTCGCCCGCGGCTTCGGCCAGCCGGTCGAGCGGCCAACCCCAATGCAGATGCAACGTGGCCAGGACGGCGGCGCGCAGGCTGTCGTCGCCCATCTGCCAGCCCAGCGAACGCCGACGGCGCAGGACGTCGAGCACCAGTCCCGAGATGAACGCGCGGTCCTTCGAACCCGCATAGCGGGCGCCTTCACCCCAGGTCTTCATGGCGAGGCGGACGGGCTTATGCCGCGTCTCGATCTCGGTCAGAACCTCAATGGCCGCCGTCAGACGTCCGCCGTCGCGCATCAACTCACCTGAAGAGGGCCACGAGCACCATCACGAGCCCCGCCATCGCCGCGAGCCAGACCAGCGTGCGGATGGTCGGGATTCCCGAGGCGTAGAGCGGCGCATAGAGGGCGCGGGCGGCGACATAGAGGCCGGAGCCCCAGACGGTCAGATCGGTCCCGAGCTTGCCCGCGAAGGCGCAGGCCAGGACCGCGACGGCGAAGAAGGGGAACGTCTCGGCGAAGTTCCAGAAGGCGCGTTCGAGCCGCGCCGCCACGCCGCCCAACGGCATGGGCGTGTCGCGCGGGCCGGCGGCCCACTTCAGGTCGCCCTGATGCGCGCGCGCCGCCGCGGCGGCCCACAGCAGCTGGACCAGCCCGACGACGATCGCCGCGCCGAGGAGCTTCAGCTCCACAGCCATCTCACCCACCATTCCAGCCTCCCACGTTCGCCCGGGCGTGAACCCTAGACAGCGCTCGGATAGTTCGGCGCTTCCCGCGTGATCATCACGTCGTGGACGTGGCTCTCTCGCAGGCCCGCGCCGGTGATGCGGATGAAGCGGGCGCGCTCGCGGAACAGCGCCAGGTCGGGCGCGCCGACATAGCCCATGGCCGCGCGCAGGCCGCCCACCATCTGGTGCAGGATCGGCGCGATCGGTCCCTTGTAGGGGACTTGGCCTTCGATGCCCTCAGGCACCAGCTTCAGCGCGTCCTTCACGTCCTTCTGGAAGTAGCGGTCGGCCGAACCTTGGCCCATGGCGCCCACCGAGCCCATGCCGCGGTACGACTTGTAGGACCGGCCCTGGTACAGGAACACCTCGCCCGGCGCCTCGTCGACGCCGGCGAACACCGAACCCATCATGGCCACCGAGGCGCCCATGGCGAGCGCCTTGGCCAGATCGCCCGAATACTTGATGCCGCCGTCGGCGACGATCGGCACATCGCTGTCCTTGGCCGCGCGCACCGCATCGGCGATGGCGGTCAGCTGGGGCACGCCCACGCCGGCGACGATCCGCGTGGTGCAGATGGAGCCCGGCCCGATGCCCACCTTCACCGCATCGGCGCCGGCGTCGATCAGCGCGCGGGCGCCGTCGTAGGTGGCGACGTTGCCGGCGACGATCTGTACGCGGTTGGTCTCGCGCTTCACCCTGGCGACGGCGTCGGCGACCGAGCTGTTGTGGCCGTGAGCCGTGTCGATCACGACGACGTCCACACCCGCGTCCACCAGCGCCATCGAGCGTTCATAACCCGCGTCACCCACCGTCGAGGCGGCGGCGACCAGCAGGCGGCCCTGGGCGTCCTTGGCTGCGAACGGGTGAGCCTGGGACTTCTCCATGTCCTTGACGGTGATCAGGCCAACAGCGCGGTAGTCATCGTCGACGACGATCAGCCGCTCGATCTTGTGGCGCCGAAGCAAGTCGCGCGCCTCGGCCTGGCTGACGCCTTCGCGGACGGTGACCAGACCCTCATGCGTCATCACCGACTTGGCCGGCGTGGCGTCGCTGCCCTCGAAGCGCATGTCGCGGTTGGTGAGGATGCCGCAGAGACGCCCGTTGTGGTCGACCACCGGGAAGCCCGAGATGTGCCGACGCGCCTTGATCTGGCGAACCTCTCCCAGGGTGGTCTCGGGTCCAATAGTCAGCGGATTGATGACCATGCCGCTTTCGTAGCGCTTCACTTCGCGCACCTGGTCGGCCTGCTCGTCGACGGTCAGGTTCCGATGCAGCACGCCGATGCCGCCCGACTGGGCCATGGCGATGGCTAGCCGGCTCTCGGTGACGGTGTCCATGGCCGCGGACACGAGCGGGATATTCAGACTGATTTCGCGCGTGAACCGGGTCGAGACGTCCACCTGCGTGGGCATGACGTCGGACGGGCCGGGCTCGAGCAAAACGTCGTCGAAGGTGAGACCTTCTCGGATCTCCATGCGACTCTCCATTTTGCGATCCGCGTATAGGGGCTCGGCGCCGTGAGGAGCAAGGGGCGTGAAGGGGGCGTTCATGCGATTACCTGCTGCTGGAGGGTTGAGCGGCTTCGGCGGAGGCCGAAGGTCATGGCGAACATGACGAGACAGAGGGCCGATGTGCCGAGCGCCGCGCCGCTCGCAGAGCGCTCCAGCGCCGCGGCGAAGACGGTCGGTCCCAGCACCTGGGCCCAGAGCGCGGGGCGCCCCAGGATCGCGGAGCGGTAGGCGTAGCCCTCAGGTCCCCAGATGGTGAGCGGCAGGACGCCCTTGGCCACGGCCAGCATCCCGTTGCCGGCCCCTTGCCCGATCGCCATCGCTGCGCCGCCCGTGACGCTCCCGGAGCTAAGCAGGACCAGCGCGCCGGTCGGGTGCATCAGCGTGGCCGTTCGCGTGGTGGCGATGGGGTTCAACCTGCGCAGCACCGTGAACTCCAGAAACCGGACCGTGACGGCGGCGATGCCGACCAGGCCGGCGGCGGCGGAAGCCTGTGCGAGGTTCAGGCCGAAGTGCGTGAGCAGCCTGGGCAGATGGGCGCTCATGCAGGTGGAGACGAACCAGGCGCAGGCGAACAGCACCGCCAGCTGGATCATCGGCCGATCCCAGCGGATTTCGGCGTGGGCCGCGTCGTGCCGGGGGCGGCCCTGGGTGCGTGGACACAGCCAGGCGGTGAGCGGCAGGCAGACCAGAACCTGGACGCCCGCCCAGACGAGGCAGGCGCCGCGCCAGCCCAGTTCGCCGGCGAACCACGCGGTGAGCGGCCAGCCCAGGGTCGAGCCCAGGCCGCCGATCAGCGCGACCCCGGTGATCGGTCGCCGCGCCGCCTCTCCGTAGAGCTGGACCAGGATGGCAAAGGGCGTCGGCGAGAGTCCCAACGACTGGCCGAAGCCGATCACCGTCATGGCGACCGCCAAGCCTAGGCCGTCGCGGGCGGACCCGATCATCACAAGGCCCAGCGCCAGCACCGCGTGCGAGAGCAGCAACACAGGCTTGCCGCCCTGCTCGTCGATGCGGCGGGCGACCCGCGGCGCGATCAGCGCCGGGACCACCAGCGACAGCGACACGGTGGCGAAGACGAAGGTGGCCGAGACGCCGAGGTCGCGGCCGATGTCGTCGCCCAGCACGCCCATCAGGTAGAACGAGCAGGCGAACGCCACGATCTGACCCAGGCCCAGGCCCCCGACGACCAAGGCCGGCGGTCGGGTCATTGCGGAGCCTCGAAGACGACGAAATCGCCGTAGGTGGATTTCTCGACGATGGTCCCGGCGGCGAGGTCGGCGTCGATGCGCGCGAAGCCCTCGTCGAGCTCCTCCCCGGTCATGTGCTCGAACACTGAAACAGCGCGCAGCTTCAGGCGCGCCACAAGGGCCGCGATATCGCCCTTGAATGGGATCTCCATCCGCACCGAGGCCAGCGTGCGGAAGCCGGCGCCCTCGAACAGCGCGCGGGTCTCGGCCTCGCTCGCGAACATCGCCACCTCAATGTCATGACTGCGCGGGAAGTAGCTGCGCCACCAGTGGTCGGGGATGCGATCCTTGAAGGTGCTGCGCAGGATCAGGCGGCCGCCGGGCTTCAGGACGCGGAGGATTTCCCGTGCCCCGGCCGGCTTATCCGTCACGTGGTGCCAGGACAGGAACATCAGCACGAAGTCGGCGATGGCGTCGGGCAGCGGGATCGCTTCGGCGCGGCCGGCCCGGTAGCTCACCCGGGGGTGGCGACTGCCTGCCTCGGCGGCGTCGCGCATGCCGTCCGCGGGCTCGACCCCGTAGACGGGGCCGCCGAACGCGCCCGCAAGCGCTGGGGTGAAGCGCCCGGTCCCTGAGCCCAGATCGACACCGACCAGAGGGCGGACGGCCGGCAAGTGGGCCCCGAAGACGTTCATGTAGCGCTGGATGGCATCGGCCGGCAGGGCGCGGCCCTGGGCGTAGCCCTGGTGCTGGACCCGGTTGTAGTCGACCGGAGCGAGGGGCTGAGGGGTCGTGTCGGCTTCCATGACCAGCTTGTGCCGGAATTGCCGTTCGGAGGAAAATGACTTATCCGGCCTATGATGTTCGAAAATCTCACATCTGGATCACTGCCGTCCCTGAACGCACTCCGGGCGTTCGAAGCGATGGCGCGCACCGGTCGGGTCGTACTCGCGGCCGAGGAACTGCATGTGACCCACTCGGCGGTGAGCCGGCAGGTGAAGGCGCTGGAGCGGAGCCTTGGGGTGCGGCTGTTCTCCGGACCCAAGAACCGCCTGGAGCTGACGGCGGCGGGGCGCGAGCTGCTGCCGCAATTGACCGAAGCGTTCGACCAGATCGCCGGCGCCGTGCGTCGCGTCCGCATCGGCGGCGAGGACCTCCATATCGCGGTCAACGCCAGCCTGTCGGTGAAGTGGCTGATCCCCCGACTCGCGGGATTCCAGGCCGCCCACCCCGAGATCCGGCTGCACCTGTCGGAGCTGTCGGCCCATGCCACCTCGCACCGGGGCGCCCAGGCGGTGGTTCGGATCGTGCCGTTGAGCCGGACCAGCGACCCCCACTGCACAGCCTTCATCCGTAACGCCCTGGGGGCCGTGATGTCCCCTGACATGGCCGAGCGCTGCGGGAATGACCCATTGCGCGCCCCTCGGCTCGCGGCCGCGACGCATCCTGAAGCCTGGCCGATCTTCGCCGAGCATGCGGGCATCGAGTTGCCGCCCGCCAACGAGCGGCCCTTCCCGCACGTGCATTTCGCCATGGACGCGGCGCTGGCTGGACTGGGCGCGGCGGTGGTGTCCTGGCCGCTCTGCGTGCACGAGGTGCAACAGGGTCAGCTGGTTGCGCCGCTTGGCTTCGTCACCTCGGGCAGCGCCTTCGCCATCCTGACCGCGCCAGGCGCCGAGAGCCGGGCGCTGGACCGCTTCCGCGCCTGGCTGGTGGCCGAGGGCGCGAAGACGCCGCCGCCGCCGGCCGCGATCAGAGGCTAGGCCGAGATTGCGCGGCGCCTCGGAAGTTGCGACGGATGGCGCCTGAGCGACGGAGGACCGCGAATGGAGACCTGGGATGGCCGAGGCCTTGTCTCGGCAGACTGGCTGCAGGCGCACCTCAACGACAGTGACCTGCGTCTCTTCGACGTCACCGTTCACCTGAGGCCGGCGACGCCCGGGCCGTATCGGATCGAGAGCGGGCGCGCCGACTACGAGACGGCGCATATTCCGGGCGCGGCCTTCCTGGATCTGGCGGCCGAGCTTTCCGATACGTCGTCGGCGCTCAACTTCACCCACCTGCCGGCTGACCGTCTCGCGGTCGCGCTGGGCCAGGCCGGGATCGGGGGGGACCATCGCGTCGTCGCCTACAGCAGCACTACGCCGATGTGGGCGACGCGGTTCTGGTGGATGCTGCGGGCGGCCGGGTTCGAAAACGTCGCGATCCTCGACGGGGGCTTGCCGGCCTGGATGGCGGCCGGGCGGCCGGTCGAGGCCGAAATCCGAAAGTATGCGCCCACCGCGGCCCCCGGCCTGGCAGATCGGCCTGGCGCGTGGGCCGACAGGTCCGATGTGCTGGCCGCCATCGGCGACGGCGGGGTGTGCACGATCAACGCCTTGGCGGCGAGCGTTCACAGCGGCGAGTCGTCCACCAACTATGGCCGCAAGGGCCACATCAAGGGCAGCGTGAACGTGCCCTACGCGGGCCTCGTGGATGCGCAGGGCTGCTACGTGAGCGACGCCAGGCTACGGGAACTGTTCGACGGCGTGGGCGCGCTGCAGAAAGCGCGGGTGATCTGTTACTGCGGCGGCGGGATCTCGGCCACGATGGATGCGCTGGCGCTCACCCGGCTAGGTCATCCGTCGGTGGCGGTCTATGACGGGTCGATGTCGGAGTGGACCCGCGACCCCGACCTGCCGATGGAGACCGGCGCCTAAACGGCTTCGATATCACCGCCCCTTGAACCCCGTCGCGACGAGGAAAACCTCGGAGCTGTCCTGGCGGCTGGCCTTTGGCTTGAAGTTGCGCACGTCCTTGAAGTGGACCTTCAGGCCGGCGATCAGCCGATCGGTGCCGCCGCCCTGAAAGGCCTTGGCGACGAACGTCCCGCCGGGCTTCAGCACTTCGATCGCGAAATCGATGGCCGCCTCGATCAGCCCCACGATCCGCAGGTGGTCGGTCTCGCGGTGGCCGACGGTGTTCGGCGCCATGTCCGAGAGCACCACGTCCGGAGCGCCACCCAGCAGCTCGATCAGCCTGGGCGCGCACTCGGGGTCGGTGAAGTCCATCTGCAGGATCTTGGCGGGGGGGAGAGGGTCGACCTCAAGCAGGTCGACGCCCACGATGTTTGTGACGCCCCGCAGGATCGCGATCTGGGTCCAACCGCCCGGGGCCAGCCCCAGGTCGACGACGCGGGCGCCCGGCTTGAAGAAACGGTGCTTGTCGTCGATCTCGGTGATCTTGAAGGCCGCACGGCTGCGATAGCCCATGGCGCGGGCCTTCGCCGAGAAGGGGTCGTTGACCTGGCGGTTCAGCCAGGCCTGCTGGCTGGGGGTGCGCTGCTTGGCGGTCTTCAGCCGCGCGGGCTTGCCACGCCCGCCTTCCAGGCCGCCGGTGGGCGGCTTCACCATGCGCTTGCGGGGAGTGTCGTCGGTCATTCCGCCGCAATAGCACGCTTCGGGGCCCGGCCGCGGCGGCGCTTGCGACGGCGGCGTCCGGCGCGTTCGGACATCAGCGACAGGAGGATGCCCTCACGCAGGCCACGGTCGGCCACGCGCACGCGGCTGCAGGGCCACTGTTCCTGCACGGCTTGAAGGATCGCGGCGCCCGCCAGCACGAGGTCGGCGCGATCCGGGCCTATGCAGGGCTGTGCGGCCCGCTCAGCGGCGCTGAGCGCCAGAAGGCTTCCGGCCGCGGCGTCGCACTGGTCGCGGGTCATCCAGATGCCGTCGACGCGATTCCGGTCGTAGCGCGGCAGGCGCAGGTGCATGCCGGCCAGACTGGTTATGGCGCCCGAGGTGCCCACCAGATGGGCCTTGTCGGCCTCGAACAGCGGCTTCATCGGATCGGCCCGCTTGAAGGCGGCGATTTCGGCCTTCACGTGGTCGACCATCTGGCGGAACCAGCCCTCGGTAGGAACCTCGCCTTCCGGAAAGCGCTCGGCCAGCGTGACCACACCGATCGGCACCGACAGCCAGGCCCGCACCGGCGGCGGGCCCACAGTCGGCGCAGCCTTCAGATCGACCCAAGAGAGCTCGGTGGACCCCCCGCCGACATCGACCACCAGCGCGGCCTCGTGGCGGTCGTCCAGGAGGTTGAGGCATCCGGTCACCGACAGGCGGGCTTCCTCCTGCGGCGTGATGATCTGCAGCTTGACCCCAGTCTCGTTGGCGACGCGGTTGACGAAGGCCTGACCGTTCGCGGCCATGCGACAGGCCTGGGTCGCGATGGCGCGGAACTTCACCACCTTGCGGCGACGCACCTTTTCGCCCGACACCTTGAGCGCCGCCAGCGCGCGTTCCATGGCCGCTTCCGACAGCCTGCCGCTGTGCGACAGTCCTTCGCCCAGGCGCACGATGCGGGAATAGGCTTCGACCACGCGGAAACTTCCGCCGGCCGGCGTGGCGATCAGAAGTCGGCAGTTGTTGGTGCCGAGATCCAGCGCGGCGTAGCAGACCTGCTCGCCCAAAGACCTCCCCCGGCCGTCACTCTTCGGCCCGGGCGCGCGCGGCGCCTCACTCATGGACTTGTCATTCCGTCCTACGCAGGCGCCGCCGCCCTGGGAGGCGCCTCATTTCGCAGCGACCTTAGCAAGCGTCGAAGATCGCAGGAAGACGACGGTTGAATGACGCCCGCGCGGCACTACGTTCATCTTCCAGTCAGAAGCAGGGGTTTAGATTCGCGCCTATGAGCACGCGACTCGCCAAATTCACGATCGGCCAAGTCGTCCGCCACCGCGTGTACCCGTTCCGTGGCGTGATCTTCGACGTCGATCCGATGTTCTCGAACACCGAGGAGTACTGGCTGTCGATCCCGGAGCACATCCGGCCGCACAAGGACCAGCCCTTCTACCACCTGCTCGCCGAGAACGACGACAGCAGCTACGTCGCCTATGTCTCGGAACAGAACCTCGAGCTGGACGCGACCGGGCAGCCGGTGGGACACCCGCAGGCCTCGCTGATCTTCGACGCCTTCAAGGAAGGCCAGTATCACCTGCGCCCGGGCATCGGGCACTAGCGCCGATCCGCCGCACGGCCTGCCGGCGCATGATTTTGCCGGCGTTCGTCGATTTTGAGGCCAATTCCGAACGGAACTTTCCGAGAAACGTCGCCATGCTTCGCGCATGGCCGACGATCTGAGCCTCATTCCGCCGCCCGGGGCACGCGCTGACTGGACCATCGACCAGGGCTGGGAACGCTATTCTCAGGCCGAGCACGACGTCTGGATCACGCTCTACGAGCGCCAGGCGAAGCTGCTGACAGGCCGGGCCTGCGATCCGTTCCTCAAAGGCCTGGACGCGCTGGACCTGCACCGGGCCGGCATCCCCGACTTCAGCCGCATCAACGAGGAGCTGACGAGGCTTACCGGCTGGAGCGTCGTGGCTGTGCCGGGGCTCGTGCCGGACGCGGTGTTCTTCGATCATCTCGCCAACCGCAGGTTCCCTGCCGGGCAGTTCATAAGACGCGCCGATCAGCTTGATTATCTTCAGGAACCCGACGTCTTCCACGATGTGTTCGGCCACGTTCCGATGCTGACCGACCCCACCTTCGCGGACTACATGGCGGCCTACGGTCAAGGCGGACTTCGGGCCCTCGGACTCGGCCAGCTGCACAATCTGGCGCGCCTCTACTGGTACACGGTGGAGTTCGGGCTGCTGCAGACGCCGGCGGGTCTGCGGATCTATGGCGCCGGCATCGTCTCCAGCCGGGCGGAATCGATTTTCGCCCTCGACGACCCTTCGCCCAACCGCCTGGGCTTCGATCTCGAACGCGTCATGCGCACGCCCTACCGGATCGACGACTTCCAGCAGGTCTACTTCGTGATCCCGTCGCTGCAGGCGCTTCTGGACTCCACCCTGGCCGACTTCGGCGCGCTCTATCCCCGGCTGGAGGGCCAGACGGACATCCCGATCGACGCGATCACGCCCAGCGACAAGGTGTTCACGCGCGGCACACAGGCGTATGCGCGCGAACAGGGCGCCCACGCTTCGTAGAGCCCCCTAGTAGTCCTTCCGCCACCGGATCGCGATGCGGTTGCCCGACTGGCCGGTCAGCCGCGACAGCAGCGACAGGTTCTTGCGGATCCGCCATTCCACCTGGGCCGAAGGCCCGTCGCGGCCGCCCCCCGCGATCTCGAGGTAGATGTCGTCGGTCAGGTACTTGCCGCCTGAGACGGTGACGCCCGAGGCGTCGTCGCCGCCGAACGCCAGCCGGTCGAGGCCTGCGAACGCGCGCAGGTTGCCGATGATGTCGAAGCCGCCGCCTCCGGCCAGCGACGACAGCGCCGAGGCCAGTTGCGCGGCCTCCACCGCCGAGAGTTGCGAGGCCGAGCGTCCGAACAGCACCTCGGACAGGATCTCGTCATTAGGCAGCGAGGGCGACGAGGCCAGCGTGATCTCGGGCCGGGCCGCCGTGCCGCGAATCCGCACGGTGACGGTCAGGGCCGGGTCGGTGCGGGTCGCGTCCAACTGCAGGCGGATGTTCTGCAACTGGCTCGAGAGGTAGACCACGCCGCGGTCGTCGAACTCGAACCGCTTGCCGGCGAAATCGTAGTCGCCGCGCACCACGCGGGCGGCGCCCGACAGTTCGGGTCGGGTGGTCGTTCCCGTCACCCGCGCGT
The DNA here is from genome assembly GCF_004299445.1 of Phenylobacterium sp. Taxonomy (GTDB): domain Bacteria; phylum Pseudomonadota; class Alphaproteobacteria; order Caulobacterales; family Caulobacteraceae; genus Phenylobacterium. Next base: position 45,832 of record NZ_SCTC01000074.1, read on the forward strand.
CCAGCGACAGCTCCACATCGAGACCGCGCCCCCTCAGGTAGACGTGGCGGGGCGCGCGCAGTTTCACATCCATGGCCCAGCCGTCACCGCGGCGGACGCGAGGCGGCAAGGCGGCGGGCAGGTCGTCCGGGCGGTTGATCTCCTTCACGTCCATGGCGACCACCCCTGACGGGACAGGCGGATCGGCGGCTACGTCGGCGCGGTCGATGATTAGGTCGCCGGTCAGACGCACCTGACCATCGGCGGCGCGGTTGATGGTGGCCTGGCCGGTGGCCGAGGCCGTGGCGATCTCGTTGTCGATCAGCCGGAACTGGCGCAGGTCAAGGCGGAAGGTCGAGACACCGTCCCGCGCCAGGCTGACGCGGCCCTGCCCGCTCACCTGGCCGCCGCGGCCATCGACGCCGCGGGCTTCGGTGACATTGACCGCACTCTCGTCGAACACCGCCTTGAGTGTCACGTCGCGCAGGGTCAGGCCGGTGCCGCCGTCGTCGAAACGGCCCTGCTCCACCGAGACCCGTCCGGTGGCCCGGGGCGCCGCCAGCGTGCCGGCCAACGTCCCTTCCGTACGGACGAAGCCGGCCAGCGCGCGCTCGCCGCCGATGGCGATGTCCCACAGCGGGCTCACCTCGCCCTCGGCGAAAAAGCGGCCGCGCATCGGGCGCTGGCGCGCGATAGCGATCCGGAAGGGCTTGGCCGAGGCCTCGGTGGGTAGCACCAGATTGGCGTTGGCCCGCAGCCCCTGCGCGTTGTTGGTGACGACTTCCAGGGTCAGGCTCTGATCGGCCAGGGTGGCCTTCAGAACGCCATCCATGCCCAGCTCGGTGGGCGTGCCCTTGCCGCGCGCCTCGCTCAGGCGGGCGTTCAACGTGCCGGTGAGCTGCTCGCCACGCCCCTGTATCGCCAGGGTGGCGTCGATCCGGCCGTCGAGGTCGGCATTGAACAGGTTCAGGCCCATCCGGGTGACCCGCGCGTCGATGTCGGCCGCGTCGCCCCGCAGGGCCGCGTCCAGATCCAGGCGCCCCCCATCCGATCCGGCCAGGCGAACTCTCGCGCTCTGGTCAGGCCCGCCGAAGCGGAACGACGCCGTTTCGGTGGTGTGCAGGTCGCGGCCGCCCAGCGTGCCCTTCCCGTCGAAGGTGGCAAGCCAGCCGGACTGCTGGTCGTCGAGCACGCCGCGCCCCTCGGCGGTCCAGGCGCCCTGTCCTGACGAACCGCGCGCATCCACGGAGAATGGCAGCCGGCCCAGCGGGCCGTCGGCGGTCAGCCGCACCGATCGGAACAGAATGTCGGACGCGCCCTGGCGCACGTTCTGACCGGTGAGGTTCAGCGTGGCGCGCGGTCCGCCAGGCGCATCGACGATCCGCGCGGCGCCCGCGATACGGCCCGAGTCGATGAAGGCGCCCCTGGTCACGTCCAGGGTCAGATCGGCGGCCGACGGGCTGCGCGCGCACAGGGAGAGCGCGCCTTCCGCCTTGAGGCCGCCCGCGTCGACTGAAAGGTCCGTCAGGTCGACGCCGCCGCGCGGGAAGCGGAAGTCCGACCTGGCGCGGGCCGGCCCGTATTGACTGCTGGCGGTGAGCGCGACCTGCCCCGACGAGCCGTCGGCCTGGCGCTGGAAGGTGAGCGTGAGGCGGCCGTCGCGGAGCGGCAGGCGCGGAAGATCGATCTGTTCCAGCTCGGCGGTCAGGTCGAGCCGGGGCGCCGAGAGCTGACCGGTGACGCCGCCGGTTCCTTTCGCGCGGCCGGTGATTTCGACCGGGCCGGCGCGGAAGGGGCCCGTCGCGGTCCAGTCGGCTTTGAACGCCAGACGTCGGTCGCGCTCCATCACGCCCGCGGCGCTGGCGTCCAACGAAGCGCCGTCCAGGTCGGCCTTGGCCACGGCCAGGCGGCCCGCCTGCCAGTTGGCCTGGACCTCCAGGCGCGGCCTGGGCCCCAGCAAGCGGTCGAGCTCGGCCATGCCGACGGCGAACCTGTCGCCCGTGGCGTCGGCGGTAAAGGTCCAGGGGGCTCCCGCGCCGGCCTGTGTCGCCGACCAGTCGAGGCTGGCGCCGCCAGAGGCGCCCAACCGCGCCTCGGCGAGGTTCGACAGCTGGGCCTTGCCCTTGAAGTTCAGGCCGCCCAGCAGGCCCCGGCCGCCGCTGGCCTGCACCTTGAGGCCCCGCCCCTTCAGATCGAGCGACGTCATCAGGAACTGCCCGTTGGCCAGGCGCTGGCCTTCGAAGTCGGCGGTGGGCGCCCCGCCAAGGAACGTCGCCACGAACCCGGAGCCTCGCCCGCCCGCGCCCGCCAGCCGGGCCTTCAGGGCATAGCCGGCCTTGCTGCGCGACAGGCTCAGCGGCCCCGAGATCCGCGCCAGCCCGTAACCGCCCAGTTCGGCTTCCGCGACCATGCCCGAACCCGCAAACACCCAGTCCGAGCCGTCGGCTGTGATGGCCCCAGTGATACGAGCCGGACCCATCTTCGGGCCGCCAGTGATCCGCGACAGTGAGCCCGCCTGTGCGTCCAGCCGAACCTGACTCAGTCTCCGCTTTCCCAGGTCGCCGGGTCCCCAGGCGTGCAGGCTCAGCGCATCGGACGCCAGCCTGGCGTCCAGCGCATAGACCCCGGGGCCGGTCCTGCGACCGGTCACCCCGAACCGAACGTCGCCGCCGAACCGCTGGGCAAGGCCTGTCGTCAGCCGCGACGCCGTGAGCAGGATGCGCCCCGACGCCTCCCCGCCCCGCGGGTTCCAGGCGCCGCTGGCGACGAGGGGCGACGCCGCGCCCGATGTGGCCTTGGCGGTGAAGCGGCCCTGTGAGGCGGTCCCATCTGCGCGGATGTCGAGGCCGAACGGTCGGTCGGGCGCGAGCCCGATCGCGCCGGCCAGGGCGCCGCCCCGCGCCTCCTCGGCGTCGGCGACCAGCCTCAGAGGCCCCACTCCCCCCAGGGCGAAGTCGAGCTCCAGGTGATCGCCGGGGTGCAGGACGCTCTTGGCGCTGAGCTTTCCTGATCGCCGGCCCCCGCGCTCGAGGTCCAACGCCAGCCGCATGTCGTAGACGCCGCGCGTGTAGCTGAACGCGGGTTCCATCGTCAGGCGGCTGCGGATCTGGTCGATGTGAAACGACACCGGCAGGCCGCGATCCTTGCCCTTGGGGGCCAGCGTAGGCCTCCGTAGGACACGAACGCTGTCGGCCTCGATCAGGTCGGCGTCGAACCGCCGCCTCAGGAGCTCCAGGTAGCGCCAGGACACATGGACGTTTCGGGCCTCCAGCCAGATGCCCTGTTCGTCGCGAATGGTCAGCCGCGCCACGCGCGCGTCACGCCAGATGTCTCCCGACAGGCCCTCGATCTTCAGCCGCCCGAAGCGGCCGATCTTCAGGCCGTCGGTCCGGGCCTCGATCAGTATCCGGGCCTGAGGCAGGAGCACGCCGTAGCGCAGCGTGGCGACGCCCAGCAGCAACAGCGCCAGCAGACCCAGCGCGACCGCCGTGATCGCCTTCGGGATCGCCGAGCGCTTCAGCGCCGCCGGGATGGCGGGCGAGGTGTGGGGGTCCGAGCTCAAAAGCTCTGACCAATGCTGACGTAGACCTGGAAGGGCGCTTCGCCGCGCCGCTTGACCACCGGCGTGGCGACGTCGATGCGGATCGGCGCGAAGCCCAGATTATAGCGCACGCCGAGGCCCGCCCCGACCGCAAGGTCCATGAAGTCGATCGGACCCGACGAGCCTACGGCCCCGGCGTCCACGAAGGCGGCGAAACCCCACTTCGGCGTCAGGTCGCGCCGCACTTCGAACGACGACTCGAACAGGAAGACGCCGCCGCGCGGTGTGTTGTCGGCGAGCCGCGGGCCCACCGCCTGGTAAGGAAAGCCCCGCACCGAGCCTCCGCCACCGGCATAGAAGCGCTGCGAGGCCGGGATCTGGTCGACGGTGCCGTTCAGGATGCGCCCCAGCCGCAGCCGACCGGCCAGCACGGTGCGGGCCTGCTTGTCCAGCGACTGGTAGTACGAGCCCTGAGCCACAGCACGCAGGTACGGCAGGTTGGTGTCGCCCAGGATCAGGGTCGGCTCCAGCCGCGCGCTCAACTTCCAGCCGCTGGTGGGGTTGAGCGGGTCGTTCGACTTGTCGAGCAGCAGGTCGCCCAGCGTGCCCACCGTGATGAGGTCGCGGCCCAGCGATGTGAGCGTCCCGGCCTTCAGCTCCTCGGTCTGGCTATAGTCGAGCGAGCCGCCCACCGTCACATAAGAGGTGCGGCCGTAGCGTCGGGTGACGTCGGCTTCCACGCCGACCCCGGTCTCGTCGTAGGCGTCGGTGCGCACGCGATAGGCGGCCGCGGTGGTCTTCAGCGTCTGCTGCGGCCGTCGCCAGTGAGGCAGCGAGAGGTCAGCGCCCACACGGCTGTCGCGCGTCGAGACCTGGCCGAACAGCGCCGAGGTGTCGGCGCGGCGGAAGCGGTTGTAGTGCGTCCAGCGCGCGTTCACGCCCAGGCCGTCGGCGGTGTCGTAGCTGGCGCCGGCCTCCAGGGTGTGGCGGGCCCGTTCGGCGACGCTCACGACCACCGGACGCAGGCCCTCGGACGTCGCCTTCTCGGGCGGCGCAAGGGCGACGGTGACGCTGTCGTAGACGCCGGTGTCCAGCAGCCGGCGCTCCAGTTCGGCCACGTCCTTGGGGTCGTAGATCTCGCCCGACTTCCAGGGGGCGAGGCGATGCATCCAAGCGGACCTTGTCCGCAGGCCCGGCGTGACGTCCAGCCCGTCCAGGCGCACCAGCCGCCCGGCGGCGATCTTGTAGGTCGGCCTTACGGTGAAGTCGGCGTGGTCCACAATGACCTCGCGGGGTTCCGAGACGACGTCGGCGTAGCCGCGCTCCTGCATCGCAGCCACGGCCCGCCCTTCGGCGGCCACCACATCGCCCGCGCGGCCCGGAGCCCCCGGGGTCAGCGCCAGCGCGGCGCGGGCAGCCTCCTCGGCTTGGGCGTCGGGCTGCTCTCCCTGCCAGTCGATGGCGGGGGCGGCCAGGTTGAAGCGGCGCCCTGGGACGACGCGAACCAGCGGCGCCGGTGGATCGGTTTCACTGACCTCGGGCTCGACCACCGCGGCGTAGTAGCCTTCGGAGCGCAGGACGGCGATGGCGTCCTCGGCGGCGGCGCGGGCGCGTCGGCGGGCCTCGAAGCGGTTCTCGATGGGTCGGTCGGTCTCGCCCACGACCCGTTGGATCGTCGCGCGCAGGTCGGCCGGCATATCGCCCTGGATCACCGCGCGAGGTTCGGCGGCTGCGGCGGGGCTGCAGATGGCCGCCGAGACGGCGGCGGCGTAGAGCAGTCGACCCAAGCCACGAATCCTCAGGTTTAGCCCCCGCCCCAGGATTAGCCGTGCGAGGCAGATGTGTCATCCGACGTGGGCGCCCAATTCCTAGGCAGTCTCAGCCCGCATCTCTTGCGCGGACCGAATTTGAGGGCCCGGCTATCGGCGGGGCCCTAAGCGTCCTACAGATTTGAAGTCTGTACGGCGGCAAGCGTGGAATCGATCGTGAGCGTGAAGCGGGACGACCCGGCCCTGGAAACGCCTTCTCCGGCGGCGGTTGCGCCGGCCACGCCCTACGACGAGATGCTGACCCCCGACGGCCGGGTGCGCCCGCACTACGCGGCTTTGGACGCCCGGCTCTCTACCCTTTCTCCCGACGAGCTGGCCGAGCGGCAGCGGACCCAGGAGCGGTTCTTCCTGCTCCAGGGCATCACCTTCACCGTCTACGGCGCCGAGAGCTCGACCGAGCGGATCATCCCCACCGACATACTGCCGCGCATCATCGCGGCGGCCGAGTGGGCGCGCATCGAAGCCGGCCTGACCCAGCGCCTGCGCGCGCTGAACATGTTCCTGGCCGACATCTACTCGGAACAGCAGATCCTGATGGACGGGGTGGTCCCACGCGAGTTGGTGCTGAACGCGCCCAGCTATCGGCGCGAGATGCAGAACCTCTACGTGCCCCACAAGGCCTACGCCAACGTCTGCGGCTCGGACCTCATCCGCCAGGAGAACGGCGAGTTCGCGGTGCTGGAGGACAACCTGCGGGTCCCGTCCGGCGTCTCATACATGCTGGCCAACCGTGAAGCGTCGCGCCGCGTGTTCCCGGGCACCTTCCGCGCCTCGGGCGTGCGCTCGATCGACCGCTATCCCGACCTCTTGCTGACCACGCTCAAGAGCATGGCGGCCGATTGGCGGCCCAATCCGCAGGTCGTGGTGCTGACGCCGGGAGTCTACAACTCAGCCTACTACGAGCACGCCTACCTGGCGCGGCTGATGGGCGTGCCGCTGGTTGAGGGCCGCGACCTCGTGGTCCACGACAACATGGTCTACATGCGGACCACGACGGGCCTGCGGCGGATCGACGTGATCTATCGACGGGTGGACGACGACTTCATCGACCCCCTCACCTTCCGGCGCGACAGCTCGCTGGGCGCGGCTGGCCTGTTCAACGCCTACCGGGCCGGCAACGTGGTGATCTGCAACGCGCCCGGCACCGGCGTCGCCGACGACAAGGCGGTCTATGCCTACGTCCCGGAGATCATCAAATATTACCTGGGCGAAGACGCGATCCTCCCCAACATCGAAACCTACCTTTGCCGCGAGAAGTCCCAGCTCAGCCACGTGCTGGCCAACCTCGACAAGCTGGTGGTCAAGGCGGTGGGCGCGTCGGGCGGCTACGGGATGCTGGTGGGCCCGCATTCGACCAAAGCCCAGCAGGCCGAGTTCGCCGAGGCCCTGCGCGCCGACCCCGAGAACTACATCGCCCAGCCGACCATCCAGCTCTCGACAGCCCCCTGCCTGATCGATCACGCCGTCGAGGCCCGGCACGTCGACCTGCGGCCGTTCATCCTCTCGGGCGAGAAGATCGTGGTGACGCCGGGCGCTCTGACCCGTGTGGCGTTGAAGAAGGGATCGCTGGTGGTCAACTCCAGCCAGGGCGGCGGCTCGAAGGACACCTGGGTGCTCTCCGACGGCAAGGGTGACCGCACATGATGCTGGCTCGGGTGGCGGACAGCCTCTACTGGATCGGGCGCTACGTGGAGCGCGCCGAGCACATGTGCCGACTCTCGGACGTGATGCTGTCGGCCACGCTGGACCGGTCGGAAGCGGCCTCCCAAGTGGCGCGGATCGCGCTGTCGGCGGTGGGCGACCCCGACGTGGCCAAGGCCAAGACGCCCTATGACGCGGCGCTGGCGCTGGCGCTGGACAAGGACGACGACGGCTCGATCATCTCGTCGATCTCTCGGGCCCGCGAGAACGCGCGGCAGGTGCGCGACCAGATCACCACCGAGACCTGGGAACGGCTCAACCTCATCTACCTGCGCATGACCGACCCCGACGCGGGCAAGTCGTTCGCCGAAGGCAGCCAGCTGTTCCTGCACGACACCATCGCCGACCTGCACCTGTTCAAAGGGGCCGGCGACGCCACCATGAGCCACGGCGAGGGCTGGAGCTTCCTGCTCCTGGGCGTCTATCTCGAGCGCGCCCAGCTGATTGGGTCGTTGCTGGAAGTGGTGTTTGGCGAGGGCCGCCGTCGCCGTCCGGTGGGCGATCACTTCGCGCTGACCAGCGTGCTGCGCATGGGCTGCGCGCTGGAGCCCTATCTGCGGGTCTACACGGCCGAGATGCAGCCTCGCTACATCCTGCAGTTCCTGCTGCTGGACGAGGACTTTCCCCGCTCGATCCGCTTCTGCACCCAGGAGATCGAGTCCCATCTGTCGGCGATCATCCGCCACGCGGGCATGGCGGGCAGCGTCGGCCCCGACCGTCTGGCGGGCCGCCTGCGGGCCCGCCTGCAGTACGCCGACCTGGACGAGATCGAGGTGCAGGGCGCCAGCGCCTTCCTCAAGAACGTGCTCGACGAATGCGCCGCGATCCACCGCAGCCTCTACGACGCCTTCGTCGCCTACTCCCTCGAAGACCGGCTCCCGGCCTAAGGATATCGCAGCGTGCTTCTCGAGATCCGCCACGTCACCCAGTACCGCTACGCCGTCCCCGTGCGCGAGAGCGTCATGGAGATCTGGATGCAGCCGCAGAAGAGCATCCGCCAGCGGCTGGTGAGTTTCGACCTGGACCTGGAGCCGGCCGCGCAGGTGTTCAGCTACGCCGACAGCTTCGGCAACGCCGTCTACCATTTCGACGTGCCGCATCCGCACGACAAGCTGAGCATCACCGCCCGCGCGGCGGTGGAAACCCAGGCGCCCACGCCCGTGCCTGAGAACCTGGACCAAGGCGAATGGGACCGGCTTCGCTCGGATTTCCTGCGGGGCGAGTGCTTCGACTTCCTGCGCCCCCATGGCTTTGCGCGCGAGAGCGAGGCGCTGCACAAGTATATGGCCGATCACGATATCGACGGCCTTCGCGGACGCGATCCGCTGTCGGCCCTGAAGGCGCTGAACCAGACCATCTACGACAGTTTCGGCTACGAGGCGGGCGTGACGCGCGCCGACAGCCCGATCGACGACGTGCTGAAGGCCAGGAAGGGCGTCTGCCAGGACTTCGCCCACGTGATGATCGCCATCTGCCGGTCCTGGGGCATCCCGGCGCGCTACGTGTCGGGCTATCTGTTCACCGACCGCAAACATGGCGACCGCTCGGACCCGGACGCCACCCACGCCTGGGTCGAGGTATTCCTGCCCAGCCTCCGCTGGATCGGCTTCGACCCCACCAACAACACACCCGCCACCGAGCGCCACGTGGCGTGCGCGGTCGGCCGCGACTACTCCGACGTGCCGCCGTCACGCGGTGTCTACAAGGGCGAGGCCGACAGCCAACTCGCAGTGGGCGTCACGGTGCGCAAGGCGCGCGCCGCGATCAGCGAGCCTGAGTTTCTGCGCGTCTCCGCCATGTCGCGCGGCGGTGGCCAGGCCAACCGCCGGGTCCAGGGCGCCGCACAGCACCAGCAGCGCCTTCACCAGATGCAGCAGCAACAGCAGTAGGGGCGCTGCGGCGGGAGAGCGCTCTTGCGATGACGCTCTGACCCACCGTCCTGAACGGGGCCCGGAATGGGCGCGCCGGTCGGCCGTCGTAGCCCGCCGCAGCGGGGCCAATATAGGTCAGCTTCGCTTCCGGAACAGGGTCGCGATCGTGGCGACTGCGGTTTCGGCCTCGACGCGATCGGGCGCCTCGTTGGCGTCATTGTAGCCGTGCGACTCGTCCGGTCCCATCACCTGAACGCCAATCCCGTCCCGACGACCGACCGTGGCGACGCCCTGATACGTGACGCCGTAGTTGACCTCCGGCTGCGGGATCAGCCAGGCGATCTGTCCACGGACGGGGACGATGCTCTCGTCCTTCCAGAGGTCGCGGGCGCCGTAGCCGGTGCAGTTGATCACCACCTTCTGCTTCAGCGCCGACAGCTGGGCCGGTGTCTGGAACTCCATGAGTTCGAAGCGACCCCCGCCGATGAGGAAGTCGTTCATCAGCGTGTGGCCGTAGGCGGCCAGGTTGAACATGGGGAAGGTCGCGCGCCGGACATAAGGGGCCGGGAACGGGTGCTCCCCTGGCTCCAAGGCGATGGCGCGCGGGGTCAGGTCGGCGACCCGACTACCGTAGTGAGCGAACCCCATGGGGTCGGGGGCCTGTGCCGGCGGCGTGTTCGAGATCATGTAGCGGGTGGTCCATTCCACCGGGGCATCGGCGAGGCCCAGGTACTGCTGGTGCATCCGGAACGACCTGCGCGCCATGTCCTCCCAAAGCGCGGGAAACGCGGCGTCCACCGATCCGGCCAGCGCGATGCGGCTGTCGGGCGACCAGACCCCCGTGGCGCGCGCCGAACGGGCGTCGGGCAGCCGCTCCTTAGCGTAGATCGTCACCCGAGCCCCGGCCCGCTGGGCGACGGTGGCTGCGGTCAGGCCCAGGGCGCCGCAGCCGATCACCGCGATGTCGCGCTCACCGCCCGCCAGCGCGGTCTTCACCGCGATCAGCGCCGAGCCCCAGCCCAGCGACCAGCCCGAGCCGCCGTGGCCGTAGTTGTGCACCACCAGCTTGTCGCCAACGGTCTCCGCGTCCATGCGGGGGCCGGCCGCTCGGAAGGGGCGCAGGCAGACGGTGACGCCCATGATCCGGTCGGCCTTGGCGTCGATCGGCGCCAGCTGCGGCGGGGCCCGGAAGCCTGGCGCGGCCGACGCGCCCTCCCCCACCGTCGCGCAGCCTCCCAGCAGGCCGAGCCCGCCGATCGCCGCGGAGCGCTGGAGGAACAGCCGACGGTCGGCACGGGATAGAGATTCCATGGACCGACTGTCGAGGTATGCGGGCGCGCAAGGCAAGCCGTCTCGCCGACGCCGCTTTGCTGGGGATTCATGCGATGCGGAAAGAGGCGCGTGCAAACGCGTCTGCTCGATTCCGAGCCGTCCGAATTCCGGCGGCTAGAGCTTGGGTCGCTCGGTGAGGTCCGACCCCGTGATCTGGTAGTAGACCAGCTCAGCCACGTTGGTGGCGTGGTCGCCGATCCGCTCCAGATTCTTGGCGATGAACAGCAAATGGGTGGAGTCCTCCACCGCGGCCGGATCCGCCACCATGCCCGCCACGATCTCGCGCAGCACGCCATCGTGGCGCTCGTCGATCTCGGTGTCCTTGAGCCAGACGTTGTAGGCGCCTTGGGCGTCCTCGGCGCGGTAGGCGTTGACCACGGCCGCCAGCCGCTCCGCCGCCAGGTGACCCAGTTCCGCGATCAGCGCGGCTTTGTCCTCCGGCGCGGCGGCGCCCAAGCGCCCCACCCGCTTGCCGATGTTCTTGGCCAGGTCGCCGCAGCGTTCGAGCTGCATGGCGATCTTCATGGCGGCGATGGGCCGACGCAGGTCGTCAGCCATCGGCTGGTGCAGCGCGATGAAACGGATGGCGTTCTTCTCGATCTCGGCGTCCTGCAGATCCAGCGCATCATCGGCCCGAACAACCTTGGCGGCATCGGCCAGATCGTGGCGGACAAAGACGTCGATGGCGGCGCGCACCTGCGCGACCGCCAGGTCGCCCATGGCGGCCACACTGTGGGAAAGCGCGCCGAGCCCCGTGTCGACCGACTTGAGAGTATGATCCATCGGGGACGCTCCTAGCCGAACCGGCCGGTGATGTAGTCGCGGGCCCGGGTCGTGACCGGGCTGGTGAACAGCTGCTCGGTCTCGCCGAATTCCACCAGCTTGCCCAGGTACATGAACCCGGTGTGGTCCGAGAGGCGTGCGGCCTGACCCATGTTGTGTGTGACGATGACGATGGTGTAGTCGCGCTTCAGCTCGGCGATGGTTTCCTCGAGACGCGCCGTCGAGATCGGGTCCAGCGCCGACGCCGGCTCGTCGAGCAGCAGTATCTCGGGCCGCACAGCGATCCCGCGCGCAACGCAAAGGCGCTGCTGCTGGCCGCCCGAGAGCGACAGGCCGCTTTCCTTCAACTTGTCCTTCACCTCCTCCCAGAGGGCTGCGCGGCGCAGGCTCTCTTCGACGCGGATGGCCAGGTCGGGCTTGGACATCGGCTCATACAGACGCACGCCGTAGGCGACGTTGTCGAAGATCGACATCGGAAACGGCGTCGGCTTCTGGAACACCATGCCGATCCGGGCGCGGAGCGCGGCGACATCGACCCTGGGTCCCAGGACGTCGACGCCGTCGAGCAGCACCTGACCCGTCGCCTTCTGGCCGGGATAGAGGCTGTACATCCTGTTCAGCGTGCGCAGCAGGGTGGACTTGCCGCAGCCGGAGGGGCCGATCAGCGCCGTCACCGCATTGGCGGCGAAGGACACCGAGACGTCGAAGAGGGCCTGCTTGCCGGAGTAGAAGAAGTTCAGATCCTTGATCTGCAGCTTCACCGTCTCGGGCGGCAGCTCGAGAACCGCGGTCTCCTGCGGGGTTTCCACTTGGACGTTCATGAGCGGTTGGGCTCCCGGGCGAGGATGCGGGCCACGACGGTCACCGTCAGCACGGTGGCCGCGATCAGCATGGCGCCGGCCCAGGCCAGGCGCCGCCAATCGTCGTAGGCCGATAGGGCGAAGTTGAAGATCACCACGGGCAGATTGGCCGTGGGCTTGGTGAGGTCGAGGCTGAGGAACTGGTTGTTCAACGCCGTGAACAGCAGCGGCGCCGTCTCGCCCGAAATGCGCGCGAAGGCCAGCAGCGCGCCGGTCAGCATGCCCGCGCGGGCCGCCTTCCAGATCACGGCCAGGATGGTCCGCCACATCGGCGCGCCCAGAGCGACGCTGGCTTCGCGAAGCGCCACAGGCTGCAGCCGCAGGACGTCTTCGGTGGTCCGGGTGATGACGGGCGCCGCGATAAGCGCCAGGGCCACGGCCCCGGCGAAGCCGGAGAAGCCCTTCAGCGGCGCGACCAGGATGTAATAGACGAAGAGGCCGACCAGGATCGACGGCGCCGAGAGCAGCACATCGTTCAGGAAGCGGATGACCTTGCCGTAGTAGCTGTCGCGGGCGAACTCCGACAGCCAGGTCCCGGCCAGAATGCCCACGATCACCGCAGCCACCATCGCCACTGCGCACATCATGAGCGAGCCCAGGATGGCGTTGAGAAGCCCGCCCTCCGACCCGGGGGCCGGCGTCGACTTGGTGAAGATGTTGAGGTCGAGGCCGCCGATGCCCTGGCTGAGCAGCGACCAGAGAATGGCCGCCAGCGCCAGGACCGCCACCAGGGTGGCGATCCAGCAGAACACGAGGAAGACGCCCTCGCTGATGCGCCGGGAAAGGCGCGGGCCAGTGGCAACGGTCATGCGTGCACCTGGCGTCCGATCAGCAGCCGGGCCAGCGCCAGGACCGCGAAGGTGATGACGAAGAGGACGAGACCCAGCGCGATCAGCGAGGCCGAGTGCAGCCGGTCGGTCGCCTCCGCGAACTCGTTGGCGATGGTCGACGCGATGGTCGAGCCCGACGCGAAGATCGAGGTCGGGAAGCCGTGCGAATTGCCGATGATGAAGGTGACCGCCATGGTCTCGCCCAGGGCGCGGCCCAGGCCCAGCATGACCGCGCCTATGGCGCCGGTGCGGATGTAGGGCAGGCTGACCTTGGTGATCACCTCGAAGGTGGTCGAGCCCAGGCCATAAGCGCTCTCCCTGACCTGGGGCGGGATGGTCAGAAGCAGCTCGCGCGTGGTCGCCGCGATGAATGGCAGGATCATGATCGCCAGGATGATCGAGGCCGACAGGATGCCCGCGCCGTTTGGCACGCCCGCGGTGATCTTTTCCCAGAACGAACCCGGCTCGACTGACATCATGATCGGCATCTGCACATGCTTGGCGAACCAGGGGGCGAAAACGAACAGGCCCCACATGCCGTAGACGATCGAGGGGATGCCCGCGAGCAGCTCGACCGCCGTGCCGATGGTCCGGCGCAGGATCGGCGGACACAGCTCGACCAGAAAGATCGCGATGCCGAACGCGAGCGGCAGGGCGAAGAGAAGCGCGAGGGTGGCGGTCACCAGCGTGCCGGTCACCGCGCCCGCCGCGCCATAGATCTCCTGGACGGGATCCCAGTTCGAGCTGGTGAAGAACCCGAACCCGAACGCCTCGAAGGCCGGCCAGCCGCCGATGGCGAGCGAGATCACGATCCCCCCAAGCGCCGTCAGCAGGAAGGTGGCGGCGCTGAAGCAGAGGATCTCGAAGGCGCGGTCCAGGCCCGTGCCGCGCGCAATGCGCGGCGGGGTCGGGACGTCTGCAGCCGAGACGTCGGCGGCTGTTGTCATTGGGCGGCCGGCGTATAGACCGGCTTGCCGTCAGGGCCGACGATCGTGGCCCAGCTCTGCCGGACCTGGGCCTTCAGGGCCGGCGGCAGCGGCACATAGGCGAGCTCGCCCGCGGCGGCGTCGCCCTTGTTGTAGGCCCAGTCGAAGAAGCTGAGGACGGCCCTGCCGGTGGCCGCGTCAGACTGCGACTTGTGGACCAGGATGAAGGTGGCGCCCGTGATCGGCCACGAACCCGCGCCCGGCTGGTTGATCAGCAGCTGGTAGAAGCTGGGGGCCTTGGTCCAGTCGGCGCCGGCCGCGGCCGCTGCGAACGCTTCAGCGGTCGGAGCCACGAACTGGCCATCAGCGTTCTGGAGACTGGCGTAAGGCAGGCCGTTCTGCTTGGCGAACGCGTATTCGACATAGCCGATGGCGCCCAGAGTCTGCTTCACGTAGCCCGAGACGCCGTCGTTGCCCTTGCCGCCCTGCCCGGTCGGCCACTTCACCGCGTCGCTGGCGCCCACCGAGGCCCATTGGGGCGCCACGGCGGTCAGATAGCTGGTGAACAGGAAGCTGGTGCCCGACCCGTCAGACCGGTGGACCACTGTGATCGGCAGGTTGGGCAGCTTCACACCGGCGTTCAGCGCCGCGATGGCCGGATCGTTCCACTTCTTGAGCTTGCCCAGGAAGATGTCCGCGAGAACCGGTCCGGTCAGCTTCAGCTGGCCGGGCTGGAGGTCAGGCAGGTTCACGATCGGCACCACGCCGCCGATCACGGTCGGAAACTGGGCTAGGCCATCAGCGTCGAGATCCTCAGGCTTCAGCGGCTTGTCGCTGGCGCCGAAAGCCACGGTCTTGGCCTTGATCTGCTTGATGCCGCCGCCCGAGCCGATGGCCTGGTAGTTCAGCGTCAGGCCCGTGTCGGCCTTCTGGGCCTCGGCCCACTTGGCGTACAGCGGCGCGGGGAAGGATGCCCCCGCCCCCACAATCTGAACGCCGGCCGCCGGGCCCTTGCCATCCGCCTTCTGGTTCTGGCCACAGGCCGTAAGGGCCAGGCAGGCCGCCACACCGATCACGATCTTTCGGAACACACGCCACCTCCAGGCTGGGCGATCTTGCGGAGGCTCTACGCGGGGGACGTGACAGTTCGACGAAGCTTTTACGACAGTTCAATGACGCTCCGGTGGACCATAGCCCGTCGGATGTCAGATCGCCCCCATCGCGGTCCACATGGCCATGGCCAGACCCAGGCCGCGCATGTCGCCCTGGGTCGTCGGCTGCATCTTGTTCATGACGTAACCGAAGGTCGTGCGCGCATCCATATCGATGATGATCAGCGACCCGCCGTAGCCGCCCCAGTAGATGGTGTTGGGGTTGGGAAGCGGCAGGGCGCCGCCCGACAGGCCGAAGCCCATGCCGAAGCGCGCGGGATTGGCCAGGATCAGGTCCTGCCCTTCCACCTGCAGCTCCAACGCCTTGCGGCAGCCGGCTTCGCTCATGAAGCGCTTGCCCCTGGCGACGCCTCCGTTGGCCAGGATCGTGTGGATTTCGGCCACCGAGCGGGCGTTCCCCGTGCCGCCGGCTGCCGGAATTTCCGCGCCGCGCCAGCCCCGCGTCTTCGTCGCCGAGACGTCGATGCCGGGATTCAGCGACATGTTCCGCTGCAGCTCGGTCTGATTCTGCTGGTCGCCGACGCCCCCGCCGGGCGGGGGCGGAATCAGTTCCGCGACTCGATGATCCTCGGAGGCCGGCAGGCCGATCCAGAAGTCGGCGCCCAGCGGCTCGGCGATCTCTTCGCGGAAGACCGTGCCCAGCGACTTGCCGGTCACGCGACGCACCACCTCGCCGACGAGATATCCTTGGGTCAAAGCGTGATAACCCGGCGCGGTCCCTGGCTCCCAGAACGGCGCCTGGGCGGCCAGGAGCGTCGTCATCTTCTCCCAGTCGTAGAGGTCTTCGGTGGTGATGGTCTCCTTCCAGCCCGACAGGCCGGCAGAATGGCTCATCAGGTGGCTGACCTTCACCCCGGCCTTCCCGTTGGCGGCGAACTCGGGCCAGTACTTCGCGACCGGCGCGTCGAAGTCGATGCCGCCGCGGTCGGCCACCAGCAGCGCCGTGAGCGCGCACATGGTTTTGGTGGTGGAATAGACATTGATGATGCTGTCGGCGGTCCAGGGCCGGGTCTTGGCGGGATCGGCCCAGCCGCCCCAGAGATCGACCACCGTCTCGCCCTCGACGGTGGCGCAGAACGATGCGCCGATGTCGTCGCCATTCCGCAGGCTGCCTTCGAACACCTCTCTGACCTGTGCGTAGCGGTCCTGCGTCACGCCCTGAACAGTACCATCGGCCATAGCCGCCTCCCCGTGTCTTGTCGTCGACGCCAGTCTAGCCACTTCCGGGGTGTCAGACTCCAGGGGGAAACGAAAAGAGGCCGGCGTTTGCGCGCCGACCTCCCCTGCGTGACCCGCGTGGGGCGCGGACTAGCGGTAGACGGGCTTGCCGTCCGGGCCGGTGACCTTGCTCCAAGACTTGCGGACCAAATCCTTCACGGCCGCCGGCATCGGCAGGTAGTCGAGCTGAGCGGCTGCGCCGTCGCCGTTCTTGTAGGCCCAGTCGAAGAAGGCCAGGACCTCGCGCCCGTTGGCGGCGTCGTCCTGTCTGGCCTTCACCAGGATGAAGGTGGCGCCGGTGATCGGCCAGGCTTCGCCGCCCGGCTGATCCAGCAGCAAGAGGTAGAAGCCGGGCGCCGCCTTCCAGTTGGCGTTGGCCGCCGCGGCCTGGAAGTTCGCCGCCGCCGGGGCGACGTACTTGCCGGCCTTGTTCTGCAACAGGGCGTAGGTGAGGTTGTTCTGCTTGGCGAAGGCGTACTCGACATAGCCGATCGCGCCCGGAGTCTGCTTGACATAGGCCGCGACGCCGTCGTTGCCCTTGCCGCCCAGTCCGGTCGGCCACTTCACCGCGTCGTTGGCGCCCACTTCCGAAGCCCAGCGCGGCGCCTTCATGGCCAGGTAGCTGGTGAACAGGAAGGTCGTGCCCGAACCGTCCGAGCGGTGCACGACCGTGATCGGCAGGTTGGGCAGCTGGACGCCCGGGTTGAACTTGGCGATCAGCGGGTCGTTCCACTTCTTGACCACGCCGCGGAAGATGTCGGCGGTCAGCGCCCCGGTCAGCTTCACCTGGCCCGACTTGATCCCTGGCAGGTTCACCACCGGAACCACGCCGCCGATGACGGTCGGGAACATCACGAAGCCGCCTGCGGCCAGATCGTCAGGCTTCAGCGGCTTGTCGGTGGCGCCGAAGTCGACGGTGCCAGCTGTGATCTGGCGGACCCCGCCGCCCGAGCCGATGGCCTGGTAGTTGAGCCTGTTGCCGGTCTGGGCGCGATACGTCTCCGCCCACTTGGCGTAGACGGGCGCCGGGAAGGTCGCGCCGGCGCCGGAGATGTCGGCGGCCTGGGCCGAGCCAACGCCGGCCAGCGACGCAGCCGCGACGATGGCGGTAAGGTAACGTTTGAACATTGGCTTTTGCCCTCGGTCGATGGACGCCGAAACGCGTCGTGTCGGGGCGGGTTTACGGAGCCTGTGCGAAGCTTGCGTGACAACCGCGTGTCAGTTCGGTGAACGCGACAGATCGAAGGCGATTGTCACATATCTGAGTTCGATCTGTCTTCGAACTGTCGCACACGCAGCCTAGAGACCCGCTCGAACCGGTCGCCGGACGCGCGACACCAAAAGGGTCTCTCACATGCCGACCTCCCGGAAGCGCGGCGCCGCCGCGTGGATGTCCGCCAGCCTTGCCGGAATCCTGCTGTGCAGCGTCTCGACCGCCGCGATGGCCGCGCCGCCCAGCGACGCCAAGCTCCAGGCCATGCAGCAGCAGTTGGACGCGATGCGCGCCCAGCTAGACGCCCTGCAGGCCGGCAGCCAGCCCAACGCTCAGCTCAACGCGATGCAACAGCAGCTGGACGCCTTCGCCGCCCAACTGGCCGAGATGAAGACCCAGGCCGAAACGTCCAGCGCTGCGATCGCGACGCTGCAGCTGCCGCCGGCGGCCAATTCGGTCACCACCACGCTGCCGAACGGCCGACCGACCTTCGCCACTGCGGATGGGCGGTTCACCGCCAACATCCGCGCCATCCTGATGATGGACGCGGGCAAGTACTTCCAGGACAACAACCTGCCGACCACGGTCACCAATCGTGACCTCAACGACGGCATCAACTTCCGCCGCGCCCGCATCGGCTTCGACGGCAGGCTGTTCAGCGATTTCGACTATTCGTTCGTCTACGAGTTCGGTGGGTCCGGCGTGGAAGAGGCCGGCCGCCTCTATGAGGCGTCGGTGACCTATACGGCGTTGCGGCCCTTCCGCCTGAAGGTCGGCGCGTTCGAGCCGAACATCGGCCTGGCGGCGGCCACGTCCACCAGCCAGATGCCGCTGCTGGAGCGTCCCTCGCCCGCGGAGGCCGCGCGCAACGTCGCCGCCGGCGACAGCCGCGCCGCCATCCAACTCTCGGCCAACGACGCGATCGGCAGCGAGACCGGCATCGCCGTTCGCTGGCTGGCCTCAGGCGCCTTCACCGGCAACACGCTGGGCGGGACCCAGCAGTTCGATGAACAGACAGCCTGGATCGGCCGCGTGGCGCTGGCGCCATACTCCGGCGTCGACTGGCAGGCTCACTTCGGCGGCAACATCCAGCACGTCTACCAGCCCAACGACGCCGTCGGTCCGACAGGCGCGGGCGTGCGCTATCCGATCCAGATCCGCGAACGGCCGGAGCTGCGGGAGACCGGCGACCGCCTGATCGACACCGGCGCGATCGACTCGGCCAGCGCCACCGTCTACGGCGCCGAGGCGGCCTTCCAGCTCCGCAACGTCCTGCTGGAGGGCGAGGTCTTCCGCTACGAGATCGAGCGGCGCAACAGCACCCTGCCCAACCCGCACTTCCGCGGCTGGTACGTCCAGGGCTCCTGGGTGCTCACCGGCGAGACACGGATCTACAACCCGATCGAGGCCCGCTTCGACGCACCCCGGCAGAACTACAGCTTCAACCCGGCCGCCGGGACCTGGGGCATGTTCGAGCTGGCCGCTCGCTACTCGACGCTCGACCTCAATTATCGCGAAGGCCTGGATCGTGCGGCGACGCCGGTCGGCGGCGTTCGCGGGGGCGAGCAGAAGATCCTGTCGCTGGGCGCGAACTGGTACCTGAACCCGTCGATGCGCCTGATGCTGGACTATCAGCATGTGGATATCGACCGGCTGACCGCCGCCGGCGCGCAGGCGGGGCAGGAGTACGACGCGATCGCAGCGCGGGCTCAGGTGACCTTCTGAGATTCGTCACGGGGCTGACATGACGGGCGGTTAGGGTCGATCGCAGTAACCCCTCGCTTATCTTTCCACGTCGGCCACCCGAGGCCACACGGCCGCGACCGCCCCCCGGTCGCGGCCTTCTTTTTTGCGAGGCTGTAGGCGCGAAGCGCGCTCTTTTTGAACCGCAGAGATCGCCCAGGTCCGCAGAGGGACCGAAGCGCAGGATTGCTCTGCGTCCTCTGCGATCTCTGCGGTTTGAGTGCTGGGACGTTGCGCGCCTACGCGGCGAGAGCATCGCCTTCTACGAGCTGGAGCGGCCGGGCCACAAACGCCTTGCGGGCCTGCAACCAGTCGACGATGCGGAACTCGCCGTCGAAGCCCTCGACGATCGCCGTGCAGCTCTCGACCCAATCGCCGTCGTTCAGGTAGCGGATATCGCCGAAGTCGCGGATTTCCGCCTTATGGATGTGACCACAGATCACGCCGCTGACGCCCCGCCGCCGGGCCTCGTCGGCCATGGCGGTCTCGAACTGGTCGATGAAGGCCACGGCGTCTTTCACCTTGTGCTTCAGGAAGGCGGACAGGCTCCAGTAGTTGAGGCCCAGCAGTCGGCGCGCTCTGTTGAAATGGGTGTTGAGCGCCAGCAGCGCGCGGTAACTCCAGTCGCCCAGGAAGGCGAGCCAACGGGCGTTCTGCACCACCCCGTCGAACTCGTCGCCATGGGTGACCAGGTAGCGTCGGCCGTCGGCGGCCTCGTGGATGGCGTCGCGCGCGACCACCACGCCGCCAAAGTGCACGCCGCAGAAGTCGCGGATGCGGTCGTCGTGGTTGCCGGGGACATAGACCACCTTCACACCCTTTCGGGCCAGGCGCAGGATCTTCTGGACCACATCGTTGTGCGCCTGCGGCCAGAACCACCCCGACTTCATCTTCCAGCCGTCGACGATGTCGCCCACCAGGTAGAGCGTGTCGCACTCCAGTTCCCGGATGAACTCGAGGAGCAGCTCGGCCTGACAGCCCTTGGTGCCGAGGTGGATGTCCGAAATGAACGCGGTGCGGCAACGCACGGCGGGCGAGTGATCCATCGCTAGGCCCCCAACGGATAGGTTCAGCGGATAGGCAGAGTCCGTGACAGGGCGGTGACGGCCCAGCGCCTGTCCTGTTCAGATGGGATCATTCTCACCCGGATGAGCCGGCTCGATCTCTTTGGGCTCGCGCGTTCCCGGCGAAGCCGGCATCCACCCGACGCGCTCTAGCCCTCGGTGTCGAGGGCGTAGCCGGCCGAGCGGACGGTGCGGATCAGGTCGGGCTGGCCCTCCTGGCGCAGCGCCTTGCGCAGACGGCCCACGTGGACGTCCACGGTGCGGACCTCGACATAGGTGTTGGCGCCCCAGACGGCGTCCAGGAGGCGCTCGCGGCTGAACACCCGGCCCGGCCGCTGCATCAGGAAGTCCAGCAGGCGGTACTCGGTCGGGCCCAGGTGGATGTCCTTGCCGCCGCGGGTCACGCGGTGGCGACCGCGATCCAGCATCAAGTCGGCGTACTCCAACCGCTCATCGACCAGCTCGGGCCGGGTCCGGCGCAGAAGTGCGCGGATGCGGGCTACCAGCTCGCTCATCGCGAACGGCTTCACCACATAGTCGTCCGCCCCGGTGTCCAGGCCACGCACCTTGTCGGCTTCCTCGCCGCGCGCGGTCAGCATCAGGACGGGGGTGCGGCGGGTCTCGGCCCCGGCGCGCAGCTGACGGCAGACCTCGACGCCCGACACCTTGGGCAGCATCCAGTCCAGGATCACCAGATCCGGCGGCTCCTCGGCGACGCGCAGCAGGGCTTCCTCGCCGTCGGCGGCGCGCTCGACCCGGAAGCCTTCCTTCATCAGGTTGTAGTCGAGCAGGGTCGCCAGCGCGTCCTCGTCCTCAACGACCAGTACATACGGGGTCACGGGCGGCTCTCCGGCTCAACTTCTGGCAAGCTCACCTTGGGCCGTTCGCCCACGAGCTCTTCGCCGGTCATCTGGAAATGCAGGATCTCGGCGATGTTTGTGGCGTGGTCGCCGATCCGCTCGAGGTTCTTGGCGACAAACAGCAGGTGCGCGCCGGCGGCCACCGAATTGGCGCTGGCGGCCATCATGGCCAGGAGTTCGCGGAACAGGCTCTCATAGTGCTCGTCCACCTCGCCGTCGCGCCGCCAGACGTCGAGCGCGGGCTCTACGTCGCCGGCCGCATATGCGTCCAGCACGGCCCGCAGGCGCGACGAGACCAGACGCCCCATGCGCTCGATGGCGCCGGTCAGCGGAAGCAGCGGTTCGCCCGCCGACAGCACCAGGCTGCGCTTGGCGATATTACGCGCCAGGTCCCCGCAGCGCTCCAGGTTCATGGCCAGCTTCAGGGTCGAGATGGCGCGGCGCAGGTCGGCCTCGCCAGGGTGGTGGGCGGCGATCAGCGCCAGCGCCCGGCGCTCAACCTCGCTCTGAAGCGTGTCCAGGCGCAGATCACGCACGATGAGGGCTTGCGCCAGGGCCACGTCACGGCGGACTACGGCGTCGACGGCGTCGACCACCTGGGCCTCGGCGAGCCCGCCCATGCGGATCACCTCGGCCACCAGCTGTCGCAGCTCGGCTTGGTAGGAAAGTGTCACTGGGGCCCCTTCAGATGCGGGCGCAAACTAATGCGGTCTTACGACACTTCTGTGACTGTCACGCGCCCCGTCAGGTCGCGCCTGGGGCGGTCGGCAGATAGACGCTGAACGTGCTGCCCTCCCCCTCGGCGCTCTCCACGATGAGCCCGCCTCTGTGGCGGTTGACCACGTGCTTGACGATCGCCAGGCCCAGTCCGGTGCCGCCGCTACGCTGACCCTCGACGCGGTAGAAGCGTTCGGAGAGGCGAGGCAGATGCTGGCGGGCGATGCCGGCGCCGGCGTCGCTCACCCGAACGACCACATAGCCCTGCCCTTCACCCCCATCGGGCGAGAGGAGCGAAAGGCCCACGCCGCCCTGCCGACTAGGCTGGCGCGCCGCCTCGCTGGACTGGGCCGCCTCCAGCGTCACGGTCACCTGGCCGCCGCGCGGCGTGTACTTCACCGCGTTGTCCACGAGGTTCTGGATCACCTGTACCAGCTGGTCGCGGTCGCCCGTGACCGAGGGCAGTTCCGCGCCGACCGCGATCGCTACGGTCACGCCCCGTTCCTCGGTAAGCGGCCGGATGGCGTCCGAGACATCCTGCACCGTGCGCGTGAGGTCGACCTTGCCGGACGGCGGGATGTGCTCGTTCAGTTCGATGCGGCTCAGCGAGAGCAGGTCGTCGACAAGTCGGGCCATGCGGGTGGCCTGCTGGGCCATGATCCCCAGGAACTTCTCGCGGGCGACAGCGTCGTCCTTTGCGTGCGTGCGCAGCGTCTCCACGAAACCGGCCAGCGACGCCAACGGCGTGCGCAGCTCGTGGCTGGCGTTGGCGAGGAAGTCGGCGCGCATGCGCTCGGTGCGCCGTGCATCGGTCTCATCCCGCAGCACCACCACGAGACGCCGAGCGCCGCCCGATTCCGGGTCCAGGGGCTTGGCGAAGGCGCGCCAGAAGCGAGGCTGCACGCCTATGGTCTCGAACGCCACCTCGGCCGGCTTCGACGTTTCGAGCGCCTCTTCAATCGCCTCCAGCACCTCAGGTCGGCGCAGCGCCGCGCCCAGGGGGGCGCCGGCCAGCTCGATGCGGAAGACCTCGCGTGCCGCCTGGTTTCCATAGGCGATCTCGGGCGCATCGCCCTCGCCGCCCCGAACCAGGATCACGGGCTCCGGAAGAAGTTCCAGGATCATCTCGGCGGCTTCGCCGGGTCCGACCCGTTCGGCGGCGTTCGGCATCAGCCCACCGGAACGCCGAGTTGCAGAGCCGCCTCGCGCAGCGCCTGCTGGTCGCCCGGCGATCCGGAGAAGGCCTGGCTCGCCGCCCGATAGTCGGCCGCCGCCTGGCTGGACTGTCCCAGCACCATGCGGGCGCGCAGCAGCTGCTCCCACCCGGCGCGGTCCTTGGGGTTCTGCTTCAGGCGCTGGGCAAGACCCGAGACCATGCCCTCGATCATTGCCTGACGGTCGCCCTGGCTCATCTTCTGGGCGTCGGCCATCTGTTGCTGCGTCGGCCCGCGCGGAGCGCCTCCCATCGGCGGCCCCATGGCCGGCGCCTGGGCCAGGGCCGGCGCGGGCGGCAGGCGGCCCTTCAGATCCACGCCGCGCTCGGCGGCCACGCGCTCGACGAACGCACGCACCTCGCCGGCCCAGGGCGCGTCGGGCGGCGCGGACTTCACCAGCGCAATCCAGTCGTTCATGGCGCCGTCTCGGTCGCCGGCCTGATCCTTGGCGACCGCGAGGAAGTAGCGGGCGCGCGGGTCGTCGGGCTGGACCGCGAGCGTGCGGCGGAAGATTTCCTGGGCGGCGGGGGTCACCTGGCCGTCGGCCGCCAGCACGGTGGCCTCGCCTTGCGCCGACAGGTAGTCGCCGTTATCGGGCGCGAGTTGCACGGCCCGGCCATAGGCCTGCGCCGCCTCGGCGTTGCGGCCGGTCTGCAGGTAGGACCAGCCCAGCATCCGCCAGCCTTCGGCGTTGCCCGGCTCACGCTGCATCTGCGCCTCGAGCTGGGCGATCATGGCGTTGACCTCGCCCTGCGGATGATCCGCGCCACCGCCCGCCAGCGCCGCAGCGCCTTCGGCGCCGTTCTTCAGCGCAGGCGCGGCCGGAACATCGGGCCGACCGATCTTCAGGTAGAGACCGGTCCCCGCCAGCGTCACGACCGCCACGACGCCCAAGGCGACGTACAGCAAGGTGCGTTCGGACAGCGGCCGCGCAGGGGCGTCATCGTCGCGCCGGCCCTCGGCCAGCAGGCGACGCTTGAGGTCGGTCTTCAACGCCTCGGCTTCGGGCTCAGCGATCGCGCCCGTGGCGGCCTGAGCCTCGATCTCGCCCAGTTGCGCCTTGAGCACGCCAACCGTATCCGAACGCGCGGCCCGCGCTGCGTCGTAGCGGCGAACCAAAGGCACGGTCAGCCCCACGGCCGCCAGCACCATCATCAGGGTGAGCACCATCCAAAGCATCAGCCCACCTTGTCTCCATCCAGCATCCTGGCCAGTTCGGCCTCTTCGTCGGCGTTGAGCGCGCCCACGGCGGCGGCGGTCGACGAGCGCCCGCGCACATACACCGCGGCCCCGACCCCGCCCAGCACCAGCACCAGCACCGGCCCGAACCACAGCAGCACGGTGTCCCACCGGAGCGGCGGCCGCAGCTGCACGAAGCTGCCGTAGCGGGACACGATATGGTCCATCGCCTGCTCGTCTGTATCGCCCGCCGCGATCCGTTCGCGGAGGATCAGGCGCAGGTCGCGCGCCAACTCAGCGTCGGAATCGTCGATCGACTGGTTCTGGCAGACGACGCAGCGCAGCTCCTGGCTGAGCTTGAGAGCGCGGGCCTCCAGCTTGGGATCGGCCAGCTGTTCATCCGGGTTCACCGCCGCGGCCGGGCCGGCCAGCAGCGCCAGGGCCGCGACGATGGGCAGAAGGCGCTTCACGATTCGCTCCGCAGCTTGGCCATCAGGGGCGCGAGCTTCTGCTCCCACACCTCGGGGGTCACCGCCCCGACATGGCGATAGCGGACGCGGCCCTGCTTATCGATGACAAAGGTCTCGGGCACGCCGGCGACGCCGAACTCGATGCCGGTCCGCCCCGTCGGATCGTCTCCGACGCGGACGTAGGGGTCGCCATTCTGGCTGAGCCAGCGGAAGCCCGCGCCGGGCGAGCGCTCCTTCCAGTCGAGGCCATGGATGATCACGCCTTCGCTCTTGAGCCGCATCAGCACCGGATGCTCGACCCGGCAGGGTCCGCACCACGACGCGAACACGTTCAGCAGCATCGGTTCGCCCTTGCCGAAGTCGGTGTTGGACAATCCGACCGTGTCGCCCGGCCGGACCGGACCGACCGTGAACGCCGGCAAAGGCTTGTCCAGGAAGGCCGACGGAAGCGCCCGGGGGTCACGCCCCAGGCCCAGGAAGAACACCGCCAGGAGGGCCACGAAGCCCACGACGGGAAGGATGAACAGGAGGCGCTTCATTCGGCCGGAATGGGTTGGGGCGCGGGCGTCGGCAGCTTGAGCGCGGCGCCGACCCGCAGGCGCCGGTCGCTGAGCGAGATCGCGCCACCGATCGACATGGCGAAACCACCGATCCAGATCCAGACGATCAGCGGGTGATCCCAAAGGCGCACGACGACCCCTTGTGCGGACTCCTCGCCCACCGAGACATAGAGGTTGCCGAGCGGCGTCACGTGGATGCCGGCCTCGGTCGTCTGGCTCTGGGCCGAGGGGTGCCAGCGCTTCTCGCTGCGCAGGCTATAGGTTCCGGTGGGGCCCTTCACGGTGAAGCGCGCCTGCCGGGCCTCATAGTTCGGGCCCTGGACCATCTCGTAGTTGGTCATGGTCAGCGTCCGCCCGGCGAACTCGACCGACTGACCCGGGCGCATGTTCAGCACCTTGTCCGAATCCCATGACGTCGTGCCGGTGATTCCCAGGGTCAGGAGACCCAGCCCAGCGTGCGCGACGGTCAGCCCCACCAGCGCCCGAGGAGTCGTTCGGATCGAGCGGCTGAGGTAAGCCCGGCCGGCCCACCAGCGGCGGCCCAGGATCGTCGCCGATCCCGCCAGCAGCCAGGCCGACAGCGCCAGGGCGCCTGCCGTCATCACGCCCTTGAGCCCACCGAATGGCAGCGCCGCGGCCAGCACCACGCCCGCGATGATGGCCGGGACCTTCAGTCGGGCGGCGGTCTTGCGGAGCTCATCACGCTTCCAGTTCAGCATCGGGCCGAAGACCACCAGGAACAGCAGCGGGATCGCCAGCGGCGCGAAGGTGAGAGCGTAGTACGGCGGGCCGACCGAAATCTTGTCGCCGTTGATCATCTCGATGAACACCGGGCTGAACGTGCCCAGGAACACGGTGGCGGTGAGCACCGCGAGGAAAAGGTTGTTGAGCGTTACGCCCCCTTCCCGCGACAGCGGCTGGAACAGGGCTCCGGCCCGAATAGAAGGCGCCCGCCAGGCGTAAAGCGCGAGCGACGCCCCGGTGGTCACCGCCAGGATGCCCAGGATGAAGACGCCGCGTTGCGGGTCCACGGCGAAGGCGTGCACGCTGGTCAGGATGCCCGAGCGGACCAGGAAGGTGCCCACAAGGCTGAGCGAGAACGTGAGGATCGCCAGCAGGATGGTCCAGCTGACCAGAGCTCCTCGCCGCTCAAGCACGAGCGCCGAATGCAACAGCGCCGTGCCCAGCAGCCAGGGCATCAGCGAAGCGTTCTCGACCGGGTCCCAGAACCACCAGCCGCCCCAGCCCAATTCGTAGTATGCCCACGCGCTGCCCAAAGTGATGCCCGCGGTGAGCGGAATCCAGGCCGCCAGCACCCACGGGCGCACCCAGCGCGCCCAGGCCGCGTCCACGCGTCCCTCGATCAGCGCCGCCACCGCGAAACAGAACGACACCGAGAAACCGACGTAGCCCAGGTAGAGCAGCGGCGGGTGCAGCACGAGCCCGGGATCCTGGAGCAGCGGATTGAGCTCGGTCCCCTCGATCGGCGACGGCGAAATCCGCAGGAACGGGTTCGAGGTGAAGATCAGGAATCCCAGGAACGCCACGCCCAGGACGCCCTGAATGCCCAGCACGCGCGCCTGAAGCGTCTCGCGAAGCGTGCCGCCGAAGAACGCGACGCCGCCGCCGTAGAGGGCCAGGATCAGCACCCACAGGAGCATCGAGCCCTCGTGGCTGCCCCAGGTCGCGGCGAATCGGTAGGCGACCGGCTGGGTCGTGTGACTGTGCTGGGCGACCAGGGCGACCGAAAAATCGCAGGTCAGGTATGCATAGGCGAGGCATCCGAACGCCAGTGCGACGAACATTCCCTGCAGCAGCGCGGCCTGCCGCCCAAGCGCCATCAGCACGCCGTCGCCCCGCTGAGCGCCCACCAGCGGCGCTACGGACTGGACGAGCGCGAGCAGCAGCGCGAGAATCAGCGCGAACTGTCCGACTTCCGCCGACATGGACTTTGTGCTCCCCTCCGACTTGAGCGCGTGGTAGCGCGTTCGGTGAAGATCGGAAATGCTATAGCGCCAAGGAGAGCTGGGAAGGCGCAAGGTGCGGCGAGGTCGGGGGGTTGACCGGCCAGGGTACTGGGGGCGTTGGGGCGATGTCGGAAACGTATAAGATCGCGATCATTGGATCCGGTCCTGCCGGCATGAGCGCGGCTGCGCGCGCGGCGAAGAAGGGCATCTCGCACATCCTTCTCGAGAAGACCGACCACCTCTCGGACACCATCTTCCGCTACCAGAAGGGCAAGCACGTGATGGCGACGCCGTCCGTGCTGGTGTTGCGCGCCGAGTGCGAGTTCGACGCCGGCAAGCGCGAGAAGATCCTCGACCAGTGGAACGCCGACACCAAGGCCGCCGGCGTGAACGTGAAGTTCAACGCCGACGTGACGGCCATCACCGGCGACAAGGGCGACTTCACGATCCAGCTCAAGAAGGGCGACCCGATCAAGGCCGAGAACATCGTCCTGGCCGTGGGCACCCAGGGCAATCCGAACCTGATGCGGTGCGAGGGCGGCAACCTCCCCCACGTGCAGTACCAGTTGGACGACCCGGGCGAGTACACCGACGAGCACATCTTCGTCATCGGCGGCGGCGACGCCGGCATCGAGAACGCGATGGGCCTGATCGCGGACGCGGGGCAGAATAACACCGTCACCCTCGTGAACCGCGGCGCCGACTTCCCCACCGCCAAGAAGCCCAATGTGGACGGCCTGTTGGCCGCCCGCGACGCCGGGCGGATCAGCGTTCTGACCGAGACCAACACCGCGCTGGTCGAGCCGGGCTGGATCACGGTCGACACGCCCCAGGGCCAGTCGCGGTTCAAGTGCGACCGAATCATCGCCCGGATGGGCGCCGCCCCGCCGCGCGCCTTCGTCGAGGCCGCCGGCGTGGAGTTCTCCAGCCCCGACCGCACAGCCTTCCCGACGCTGACGCCCACGTTCGAGAGCACCAGCAAGCCCGGGATCTACGTCATCGGCGCCCTGGCCGGTTACCCGCTGATCAAGCACTGCATGAACCAGGGCTACGACGTGGTCGAGTTCATCAGCGGCAACACGAACCTGGAGCCCGCCGACGAACCCCTGCTGGTCGAGAAGCTGAAGGGCCTGCCCGGCAAGCGCTCGGTGGCCGAGTGGCTCGAGTTCCTGCGCAGCAACGTCGAGATCCTCAACGGCCTGTCGCCGCTGCAGATGCGGGAGTTCCTGCTCGACTCGACCGTGCGCTCCTACAAGGCCGGCGATCCCATCTTCGTGCGCAACGAGCCAGGGTCGTCCCTCTTCGGCATCGCCGAGGGATCGGTGAACGTCGAGGTCGATCCCAACAACGCCAAGATCACCGTGCCGATCGGCAAGAGCTCGATCTTCGGCGAGGTGGGCCTGATATCGGGCCGCAAGCGCGGCGCCACGATCCGGGCGGCCGAGCCGACGATCTGCGTGGAAATCCCGCGTATGGCGGCCCTGAAGCTGATGAGCCAGGTGCCGCAGGCGCGCGAGACGGTGAACCGCATCACCACCGAGCGCCAGGTGCTGCAGATCTTCAAGTCCGGTCTGACGCCCGCCGACATCCAGGAGGTTTTGGCCGGCTCAGAAGTCATCGAGGTGAAGCCGGGCGAGGCCATCATCAAGGAAGGCGACATCTCGGACGACCTCTACATCATCCGCTCCGGCTCGATGATCGTGGAGAAGGACCTGGGCGGAAAGCCGGTCTTCATGTCGTACGTGCCGGCCGGTTCATACTCGGGCGAAATGGCGATGATCGAGCGAGCCCCGCGCGTCGCCACGGTGAAAGCCGCCATCCGCTCGACGGTGGTGAAGCTGCCGGCCGACCCCTTCCGCAAGCTGCTCGTGCGCAAGCCGGAACTGGCCAAGCGCATGACCGACGAGATGCGGGCCCGCCGCGAGATCAACGCCTTTATCGAGGAACAGAAGGACGAGTTCGGCGGCGCCGTCGACATGTACTCGTCGGTGGCCAACTTCCTGATCAAACAGGGCATCGGCGAAGCCACCGACGTGCTGCTGATCGACGAGAGCCTGTGCGTCGGCTGCGACAACTGCGAAAAGGCCTGCGCCGACAGCCACGACGGCCTCAGCCGGCTGAACCGCGAGGCCGGCACCACATTCGCCAACATCCACGTGCCGACGTCGTGCCGCCACTGCGAGCACCCGCACTGCATGAGCGACTGTCCGCCCAACGCCATCCGGCGTGGCCCCGATGGCGAGGTCTTCATCAACGAGACCTGCATCGGCTGCGGCAACTGTCAGCGGGCCTGCCCTTACGGCGTGATCCAGATGGACAAGCCGCCGCCCAAGAAGCCGCCGCTCTGGGAATGGATGCTGTTCGGCAAGGGCCCAGGCCCTGGCCAACCCTCCTACGAGTGGCGCAAAAAGGCCGCGAAGGCCGAGGGCGGCGAGTCGCCGAAACTCGCCATCAAGTGCGACATGTGTTCGGGCAAGGCTGGCGGTCCGGCCTGCGTCCGGGCCTGTCCGACGGGAGCTGCGATCCGGGTCACGCCGGACGCGTTCCTGTCGGTGGCGCGCCTCGAGAAGACCGGATAGGCCGTGACGCAAGTTGGGGGGCATACCGAGCGCGTGAGGCAGAGGACCCATGAAGGGTTCCTGCGTCACAAGGGCTTTCGCTGGGCGCAGATCGCCACGGGCCTCTGCGTCGTGGCGACGGGCGTCTATTTTTTCGTTGCATCGCGGCTTGCCGAACCGCCCAGCGGCGGCAGCTGGCTGGGCTATCTGCTGGGCACAGCGAGCGCCGGCCTCATCGTCTGGCTGGCCTGCCTGGGTATCCGCAAGCGCGTCATCACCCAGGGCCACTATTCGCTGAAGGCCTGGGTCTCGGCCCACGTCTACCTCGGCCTGTCCCTGACCGTGCTCGCCACGCTGCACACGGGCTTCCAGTTCGGCTGGAACGTCCACACGCTGGCCTATGCGCTGATGATGCTGGTGATCGCCTCGGGCGCACTGGGCGTCTGGGCCTACGCAACCCTGCCCCAGCGTCTGCATGGGAACCGCGGCGAGACCACGCGCAAGCAGATGCTGGACGCCCTGGCCAGCCTCGACGCCCAGATGCACGAGGCGGCCCAGCCGCTCGACCGAAACGGCGCCGCCATCGTGCGGCTGTCCATCGAGCAGACCGACCTGGGCGGCGGCTTCTGGAAGCGCCTGACCGGCAGCTATGGCGACTGCGCCAACCGCCGCGCGCTGCAGCAGCTGCGCGCCCTGCCCTCGCCTGGCAGCGCGGTGCAGGCCGAGGCCCTCACCAAGATCGAGGGTCTAATGACCCAGAAGGCCGATGCGCTCGCGCTGGCCCGCCGGCAGATGGGCATCACCGCCCTGCTCGAAGCGTGGCTGTTCGTGCACATTCCGGCCACTTTCGCCCTGCTGGCGGCGCTCATCGCGCACATCGTCAGCGTCTTTGCGTACTGGTGACCGGTGGCTCAGACCTTTCGCCTCAAGCTGATCACTGAACGGGCCGCCGGCGGCGACCCGATCGTGCGCGAGCGTGACGTGGCCGGGCCCGAGGCCACCATCGGCCGCGCCGCCACCAACGACCTCGTCCTGGCCGACCTCGCGGTCGACCCCAGCCACGCCAAGATGCGGTTCTCCGGCCCAGGCCGCGTGACGATCGAAAGCGTGAGCGGCCTGCCCTTCATGGCCGACGGGAAGTCGACCTCGCGTGTCGACCTCGACGTCTCGCGCCATCCCGTGGCCGGCTTCGGCGAGTACCGGTTGGCGTTCGAGCCGGGCGAGGAAGGCGGGGCGGTCGTCACCGTCACCCGCGAAAGCCACGACCACCCGCCCAGCGCCAGCGTATTCTCGCTGCAGGCGCCGGTGTTCGGCCGGCGCAACATGGCCTGGATCCTGGGCGCAGGGATCTTCCTGCTGTGCCTGCTGGTCCCGCTGACGCTGTCGGGGATCATCGGCCCGGCCAAGATCCGCCCCGACCAGCAGTGGTCGTCGGGCGCCCTCACCAAGGCGCATTCGTTCCTCGAAAGCGACTGCAAGAGCTGTCACGTGAAGAACTTCCAGGCGGTGCGCGATGACGCCTGCCTGACCTGCCACAAGTCGAGCGCCGACCCGACCCCGCAGTTCGAACGCGCCCGCAGCCTGGGCAGCCCCTTCCAGCCGCAGTTGGCGCCCGAGCACGCGGCGCACGACAAGCTGGAGAAGGCGACGCCGCTGCCGGCGGGCCTCGGCGCCGTCAGCGCGGTGTTCCAGCGCGCGCTGGGCCACCCCACCGACCGCTGCGCCAGCTGCCATATCGAGCACACCAAATCGCCCACGCCCGAAGGCGCCGACGCCAAGGCGCCGCCGCTCTCTGACAAGCCCAAACTGGTGGTGGTGCAGGACTGCCAGAGCTGTCACAGCCAGCTGAAGATGCGGCTGACCAAGACCGAGCTGATCGACACGCCCGACTGGAACAAGCACCCCGGATTCCGCCCGCTGGTGATGACCTCGGCGGCCGGCGCGAAGCCGACGTTCCAGCGCGTGGCGCTCAACACCGCGCCGCAGGAGCGCAATGGCCTCACCTTCCCGCACCGCCTGCACCTGGATCCGCTGGGCGGCGTCGCACGTCAGGCGATCGAACTGGGCAAAGCCGGCGGCTACGGTGCGCCGCTCGAGTGCGCCTCCTGTCACCGCCGCGACGCCAGCGGCAAGGACTTCGTCCCGATCGAGATGGAGAAGGACTGCGGCGGCTGCCACAGCCTGGCCTACACGCGGGAAGGCGGACAGCTGAAGAACCTCCCGCA
Source organism: Phenylobacterium sp. (assembly GCF_004299445.1). GTDB lineage: Bacteria > Pseudomonadota > Alphaproteobacteria > Caulobacterales > Caulobacteraceae > Phenylobacterium. The sequence continues at coordinate 77,644 of NZ_SCTC01000074.1, forward strand.
CGGCGAGCTCCAGAAGGTGGTCGACACCCTGGCCGGCCGCAGCCTGACGGCGTCGCCGGGCAGCGATCGCCAACGCCCGGGCACGATCCGGCCCAGCGTCTTCTCGGCGGGCGGCGCCAGCGCCTATCGCGCCACGTTCTCTCGCGGCGGCGCCTGCTACGACTGCCACACCGTCAATTGGGCGGGCGATACGGTGCAGATGGCGCCGGTGAAGCTGGCGATGAAATACCTGCCGCGTGGCGGCTTCGACCACAGCGTGCCAGAGCACGGCGGTCCCGGGACCTCGAAGGCCGGCGGCTTCGAGTGCGCCGACTGCCACAAGGCCAAGACGTCAGACCGGGCGTCCGACGTGCTGATCCCCGATCTGAAGACCTGCGCCACCTGCCACGGACAGCCGGCGACCAAGATCGCCGCAGCCGACGACGCTGATTGCACCACGTGTCACAGCTTCCACAAGCCGGGCCAGGCGACGCCGAAACCGGGGCACCCGCCGCTGGAAACTCTGCGCTGGACGAAGGTGGCGGCCCGCTGACGGATCAGGTCCGGGGCGCAGCGCCAAGGCGCATCCGCAGGGCTTCCCCCTCGGCGCGGATAGAGTCGTGGTCAGCCGCCATGGCTGCGACGGCGCGGTACGGCAAAGCCATCCGCGGATTGCCCTCCAGCCTTCGCTGATTGCGGATCAGGAAGTCCCAGTAGAGGACGTTGAAGGGACAGGCGCCCTCACCCCGCTTGCGCGCGACGTCATAGACGCAGCCTGCGCAGTAGTCGCTCATGCGATTGATGTAGGCGCCGCTGGCGGCATACGGCTTCGAACCGACGATGCCGCCATCCGCATAGATGGCCATGCCATGGGTGTTCGGCGCCTCGACCCATTCGAAGGCATCAATGTAGGCCATCATGTACCAGGCGTTGATCTCGTCGGGGTGGACCCCCAGCAGCAGCGCGAGATTGCCGGTCACCATCAGCCGTTGAATGTGGTGGGCGTAGGCATGCCTCTGCGTGACGCCGACCACATCCCTTA
>NZ_SCTC01000075.1 GCF_004299445.1 Phenylobacterium sp.
GCCGCCGACGCAGCCGGCCTTTCGGCTGAAGCCAAGACCGCCGCCAAGGCTGCGGCGGCGATCATGGGCATGAACAACGTCTACTACCGTTCGCTCCACCTGCTCTCGAACGGCGAGTACAAGACCCTGCCGGCCCGCCTGCGCATGAACGGGCTGGCCAATCCCGGCGTCGACAAGGTGGACTTCGAGCTGTGGTCGACCGCCGTCTCGGCCGTGAACGGCTGCGGCATGTGCCTCGACGCCCACGAAGCCGAGCTCAAGAAGCACGGCGTGCCGGCCCAGCAGATCCAGGCCGCGCTGCGCATCGCGGCGGTGGTGAACGCGGCCAGCCGGGTGATCGCGTCGGAAGCGGCTCTGGCGGCCTAGAGCCTGTTCCGATCGGGCGGAATCGCCGGGTCGGATCGAAACAGGCTCTAAATCAAAAAGCTTGAGCGCGTTCCGATGCGGAAAACCGGTATCCGGTTTTCCGAAACGCGCTCTAGGTCTCCAACGCCGCCGCCAGCCGCGCCACCCCGCCGTCCATGCCCTTCGCCGGGAAGCCGGTGAAGCCCAGCAGCAGGCCCTGGCGTGGCGGTGAGCCGCGGTACAGCGGGCTGATCGCCCGCGCCGTCAGGCTCTTCGCGGTCGCCTTGGCCTCGGCTTCCAGGTCAGAGAGGCCGTCCTTCAGATAGGCGATCAGGTGCATCCCCTGGTCGGGGACATCAACGTCCAGAATGTGTCCCAGGCGACGTGTCAGGGCCTCGGCCAGAGCGTCGCGCTGGGTCCGGTAGGCCAGGCGGCGTCGACGGATATGGGCGGCGAACTGGCCGCTCTCCAGGAAGTCCAGCGTGATGGCCTGGGTCAGTGTGGGCGGCTGGCGGTCGGCCAGGCGGCGCAGGGCCGACAACGGCTGCACCAGCGGGCGCGGCGCGACCATGTAGCCCAGCCGGATGCCGGGAAAGAGCGACTTGTTGAACGTGCCGACGTAGATCACCCGCTCGCCGCCATCCAGGCCCTGCAGCGACGCCAGGGGCGCGCCCTCGTAGCGGAACTCCGAGGCGTAATCGTCTTCCACGATCCAGGCGCCGGCCTGCCGCGCCCAGGCGATCAGCTCCAGCCGCCGGCCCATCGACATCGCCACCCCGAGGGGAAACTGGTGCGAGGGCGTGACAAAGGCGGCGCGCGCGTCGGGCGCGCTCTGCACGCCCGCCTGGACGATCAGGCCTGCCCGGTCGACGGGCACGAAACAGATCTGGGCGCCCGCCGCGTCGAGGGCCTGGCGGGTCTGCAGGTAGCCGGGATCCTCCAGCCAGACCTTGTCGCCATCCCGCAGGAGCAGCCGCACCGCCAGGTCGACCGCATGTTGGGCGCCCGCGGTCACGATCACCTGCTCGGGGTCGCAGACCACCCCCCGAGCGGCGCGTACGTAGTCGGCGATGGCGCTGCGCAGCCGCGGGTCGCCCGCCGGCTCGGCATAGCCGAAATGCTCCGGGCCCAGCGTGCGAAGCGCCCGGCGCGTGGAGACCGACCAGGCGTCCAGCGCGCGGGCGTCAATGAGCGTGCGGCCGTTGGAAAACATCTGCGGCGCGGCCGGCTGGGCGTTCACCGGCACGTCGGCCAGTTCCAGCGCCCGCGCCGGGAGCACAGGCGCGGCGGCCGGCTCGGGGCTGCGGCGCGGCGCCTTCAGGTCCAGCACGCCGGACAGGTCCTCCGAGACGTAGGTGCCAGAACCGGTGCGTCCCTGGGCATAACCCTCGGCCAGCAACTGATCATAGGCCGCCACCACCGAGGCGCGCGCGACGCCCAGGCGGATCGCCAGGTCGCGGCTGGAGGGTAATCGCCCGCCGGGCTTCAGGGCGCCGGCGTGGATGGCGCTCCGCACCTGGTCATAGACCTGGCGGATCACGGGACGCCCCGCCTCCGGCGCGGCCCAGGGATAGACATCGGCCCAGCTCATGGCGCCCCCAAGTGGTCTGTCCACAATGTTTGAAGTGGACCTATCTAGCAGACCACATAAGGCGTAGCTCGCCAATCCGAAAGGAGGCGGACACCATGCCGACGAACCTGAACCTGCAGATCGACGCGCTGCGCCGCGTCCTGGTGAGCATCCTGGCCTATGCGGTGGCGATGGCCGTCGTGGCCGGAACCATGTTGCCCACCCTCCTTCACGCCGATCCGGTGGCGACGCTTCTCCCCAAGCCGCCGCCGACCGTGGCGCGCAGGCCCCACCCTGCGCCCCTCGTGAGGGCCGCGCTATGACCCCGCCCCCAGAGGGATCCGGCGCGGCCTTCACCCCCACGGCGCGCTCACAGGTGCGGCGCAGGCCCCAGCGCGGCGCCTACGACGAGGCGACGGTCTACGGCATCCTCGACGCCGGAATCATGGCCCACATCGGCTACGTCATCGACGGCCAGCCGTTCGTCACGCCCACCGCCTACTGGCGCGAGGGCCGCAAGCTGTACTGGCATGGCGCGGCCGCCAGCCGGATGCTGGCCACTGTCGCCGAGGGCGCGCCCGTGTGCGTCACCGTCAGCTTCCTCGACGGCTTCATCGTGGGCCGGTCGGGCATCACGCACTCGCTGAACTATAGGTCGGTGATGGCCTACGGCCGCGCGCGGCTGGTGAGCGATCTGGCGGTCAAGCGGGCCGCCATGGACGCGTTCATCGACCGGCTCTACGCGGGACGGCCGGTGAAGCTGCGGCCCACCACGGACGCGGAGCTGATGCAGATCGCCGTCGTCGAGATGGAGATCGAGGAGGCCTCGGCCAAGGTCAAGAACACCGGCGTCACCGAAATCGCCGCGGATGAGGGCTGGGCCGGTTGGTTCGGGGTGTTCCCGGTGGAGACCCGGATCGGCGCCGCCCTCCCCGACCCCCGCGTCGACGTCCCCATCTCCGACGACCTGTCGCCCTATGCGCCCGGCCGCCGTCTGGACGAGGCGCTGGCCTACGGCGCAGGCTTGCCCGTTTCGACGTAACGCTTGAGGCGAGCAAAGCTGCCGCTCAGGACTTGGTCCACTAGGGGCGCGGCCCTGATCGTGTAGTCCCGCACACCACCCACGTTGTAGGTGACGGTCAGCTCCGTCCCGCCGTCCCTGGCGACCGCGTGATAGTAGAGCGCGCCGCGAACGCCTTCGTCCTGCAGCGGGCCCAGAGAAGCGTCGACACGGATCATCCCCTGCTGCGGCCAGGCCAGTTCGACCACGCCGTGGCGCACGCCGCCGCCGGGCAGGGTCTCACACCAGCAGGCGCCAGCCTGCAACGGCATGGTCATGTTCTCGGCCTTGCCGGAATAGGTGTGCTCTGGGTCCCACCAGCGGCCGAGCTCACCGATCGCCTGGTAGACGCGCGCCGGCGGCGCTTTGATCTGCAACACGCTCTTCAGACGGAAGCCTTGCGGGCCTGTTTCGACCACCTCGGCGCGTGCGACGTCGGAGAGGCCCAGCGCGGCGATCGCCGCCAGGATCCAGTACCGCATCGTCTTCCCCCGTTCAGATCGGCTCGAAGCTTAGCGGTCCGCCCCAGAAGGTCTCAACCAGGCTGTTCTGCGCGCCGGGCTGACCGGTGGTCAGAAAGCGGCGAACGGCGCCGGTCCCCGGCTGGAACTCGGGATGCCGGGCGAAATAGCGCTCCAGGGCGTCGGCGGTGGCGTCGGGCTGGCGGATCAGAGGCGTGCCAGGCGGCAGCGCGGCCTGGAACAGGTCGGCCACGATCTCGTAGTGGGTGCAGCCCAGGATGGCGCGGTCCGGCGGCCGTCCGATGCGGGTGGTCAGCGCCTTGACGTGACCCTCGATCACCTTCGCCAGATCGTCGCGCGGCGCGTTCTGCTCGATCATCCGCGCCAGTTCCGGGCAAGGCTCGGAGAAGACCGCCACATCTTGCCGGCGCTTGTCGATCTCGATCTCGTAGACCCGGCTCCTGGTGGTCGCGGGCGTCGAGAAGACGCCCAGGATCTCCAGCTTCTCGGCCTTTTCTTCCTTCCACTGGGCCTCGTGCTCCCAGGGCAGGCCGGTGGCCGCCTCGATGGTGGGCACCACGATACCCAGCACGTTGAGCGGCCGTCCCAGCTCGCGTCGGTAGCCCGGCAGCCAGGTCTGCTGCAGGCGGCGCAGCGCCACGCTGGCGGCGGTGTTGCAGGCCAGGACCACGACATCGCAGCCGGCCTCGAACAGGCGAATGCAGCCGGCCTTGGTCAGTTCGACGATCTCCTCGCCGGGCCGCCCGCCGTAGGGCGCGTTCGCCTGGTCTGCCAGATAGATGAAGTCGGCCTGCGGGAACCGGTCCACAAGGCGGTGGTGGACGGTCAGGCCGCCCACGCCGGAATCGAACACACCGATGCTCATGTCCCGGTGTTAGCGAGCGCCGCGGGGCCTGTCGACGCCGGGTCCGCAGGGTAGCTGCGGAAGGCGTCGGACCATGGCGCCGCCTGCGCTGAATCTGCACGGCGGCGCGCTAGGACCTGCGGGCATTGCATGGGCCTGGAGGCGCCGTTGTCGCTGATAGAGGGGGCGCTGCTAGGAGGCCTGCTTGCCGCCGCGGCCTGCCGGGTGGCCTGGCCTGGACGCTGGCGACCCGCCGGCCCGCGGGCCTGCCTCGCGCTCGCGGCGCTGGCGCTCGCCCAGGCGTTCTGGTCGGGCTTCACCTGGCAGTTTGTCGGCGGCTACGCGCTGCTCTCTGTGCTCGCCTGGCCATGGCGCGCCAGGCGCCGGTGGAGCCGGCTGGCCGGGGCTATCGGACTGGCGGGCCTGATGCTGGCCGCCCTGGGGCCCTGGGCGATCCTGCCCTCGCCCCGTCTTCCCGCCCCGCGAGGGCCGCACCCGGTCGGCTCGACGATCTATCGCTGGGTCGATGGCGGTCGCGCCGAACTCGCCACCCCTGACGCCGCCGACCGGCGCCACGTGGTCGCCCAGGCCTGGTATCCTGCCGCCGCGGCGCGCGGGCGAAAGGTCGCCTACATGGACGGGCTGGGCCGGCTGCCGGGTTCGGTATACGGCCTGCCGCGCTTCATCTTCCGGCGGTTCGGCGAGACCGACACCCACGCCGCCCTCGACGCCCCGGTCTCCACGGGCCAGGCCCGCTGGCCGGTGGTGATCTTCTCGCCTGGGTACGGCGCGCCGCGGGCGGTGTACGCCGGCCTCCTGGCCGACCTGGCCAGCCAAGGTTACGTCGTGGTGGCCCTCGACCACCCCTACGAGTCGGCGATCGTCCAGCTGGCCGATGGCCGCGTCGTCGGCCCGGCGCCCTTCCAGGCGCGCGGCGACACCGGCGTCCCGCACATGGAGCGTCAGGTCCTGGTGCGCGCGGCCGATGTCCGCTTCGTGCTGGATCGCCTCGCCCGTGGTGACGGGCTTGGACCGCTGTCCCGGCGTCTCGATCTCACGCGCGTCGCCGCGATCGGCCACTCGTTCGGCGGCGCGACCGCCGTGCTCATAGCCAGTCGGGACGCCCGGATCCGCGCCGCCGCCGACATCGACGGCATGCTGTACGGCGACGTGCGCGCCGCCGGCCTCCGGGGCCCGCTCCTCCTTCTGGAGAGCGGCGGCACGCAGCAGATGCCGCGCTATGTCCGGGCGACCCGCGCAGTCATGGCCGAGGTTCCCGCCGGGGGATGGCGCTATGCCATCGGCGGTTCTAACCACCTGAGCTTCACGGACGCCGAGCGGTTCCTCAGCCCGCCCACGCGGTGGGTCGCCGCCCGCGTGATGCACGGTCCGCGCGGCGCCGCCGACACCCAGGCCGTCGCGGTGGATATCCTTGAGGCCTTCCTGCGCGGTCCCTTGAGGGACGAGCCGGCCGATGTGACCGCGGTCGCCGCCCGCAGTGCGCAGGCTTGGCCGTCCAGATAGTTGAAGTCGGCCAGCGGGGAAAACGGGCCCGCGAGGCGAATGTGGACGATCAGCTCGCCCACGCCGGAGCCGAACACACCGATGCGCTTGCCCAGGCGCCAGCCGCCAGCGTGAGCCGCGTCGACGCCAGCCGTCAGGCAAACGTCTCCTCAAGGTCGGGCGACTGGGGCCCCCCTCCAAACCTGTTCGGCCCGGGCGTGCCAGGCAGCACGTAAAAGATCAGCAGGACGAGGCCGCCGACAATCGGGATCAACGCAATCAGCAGCCACCAGGCCGAGCGACCCGTGTCGTGGAGACGCCGGAAGCCTAGCGAGAGGCCGGTCACGAGGTTTGCGAGGATGACAAGGAGATAGAGAACCCCGAACCCAGCCCCCATCGAGGCCGTCATTCCGGCGAGCACGGTATTGTCGATCACCACAGCGACGATGAGCTGGATGAGGTAGGCCAGGAACCAGAGCCAGTATTCCCTGCGGCCCGCCCGGCCCTGAAAGTCGAACGTGTGCTTGTAGGCTTCGAACATGCCGTTTCCCCCAGCTGAAAGGCTTCGAGCTTAGGCAGCGATCGTGACGCAAGGGAACTGGAAGTTGTGTCCTAGCTGAACAGGTCGGCCTGGGCGGCGGCCTTCGCGCCCTCGATGGCCAGCAGCTTCATCTTGGTGGTGACCCCGCCGCGGGCCGAAAAGCCGCCTGGCTTGCCGCCCGCCGCCGTCACCCGGTGACAGGGCACGACGATGGGCCAGGGGTTCTTGCCCAGCGCCTGGCCCACGTCGCGCGCCAGCAGCTTGTCGCCCAGCTGCACGGCGATCTCGCCATAAGTCAGGGTCTCACCGGGCGGGATCGCGCGGGCGATCTCGTAGACGCGGGCATGGAACTCGGGCGTGCGGGACAGGTCCAGCGGGGCGCCCGTCAGGTCGGCCTTCTCGCCCCGCATCAGGGCGCGAATGCCTTCGACCGTGGGCGACAGGCGCGCCGGGATCTCGGCTTCGGTCGCCTCGGGAAAGCGCCGCAGAAAAGCGCGGCGCGCCGTGTCGGCCTCGCGCTCGGGCAGGTGGCAGGCCACGAGACCGGCGTCGTTCCAGGCGATGCCGGCGAAACCGATGGCGGTGTCGAACAGGGCGAACTGGGTCATGCTCCGCAAGATAGGGCTGTTCGCCGGCCATCGCTGGCGGCTTTCGGACATCGTTGAAGGAGGGCCGGATGCCCCGCGTCGCCTACGTGAACGAGCAGGCCGGGGAGGCCATGGTGGTCATCCAGCCCTGGGCGCACGCCACCCGCGTCGCGCCGGGCGGCCGCGTGGACATCGTCTTCGATACGAAAGGCATTTCCGATCCAGAGATCCGCATCGCCCACCGCGGCGACGAGGTGGAGATCGTGCTGCGCGTGAACCTGGTGTCGATCTCGGGCGACGGCGTCGAGGGGTTCAAGCTGGCGGAAGGGTGAACCTCCTCCCCTGCCCGCAGGGGGGAGAGGGCTTCGCGACCTTGACCTGCCCAGCGCCGCAGGCTCGCATCGATAGTGAGACATGAGCACCGCAAGCACCTGACGATCCCCCCTTAGAAAATGGAAACCGCGTTCAAGTTCATTCTCGCGGGCCTGCTCGCAAGCTGGGTGTCGGCCGCTCTCTTCGGGCTTCGCCACCTTGCGGAGGTGGGGCCCTACTGGAAACGTGGCGACAAGCGCTCGGGACAGCTGACGAAGGGCGGGCTCATCTCCGCCGGCTGCTTCCTTGCGTTCTTGCTCGCCGCGTTTCTGACGTGGCGCAGGTTGTATGGAGAGGTCTAAGCCGCCGCTTCCTTGACCTTTCGCCCTCTTTGAGCGCATAAGCCCGCCCTTCCGGCGCCAACCTCGGTCAGCGCCCTCTACCGCCACGACCCCCACACCTTATGTGGGACGAGGGCGGCGAGGCCCCCCGTCCACGCAATCGTGCACGGGGGTCGACTGCGTTTGGGCTAAAGGAGTTTTGCGTTGTTTGACGCGCTGACAGATCGGCTTTCGGGCGTATTCGACCGGCTCTCCGGCAAGGGCGTGCTGTCCGAGAAGGACGTCGCCGAGGTGATGCGCGAGATTCGCGTCGCTCTGCTCGAGGCCGACGTCGCGCTGCCGGTCGTCCGCGACTTCATCGCCAAGGCCACCGAGGCCGCGACGGGCGAGGCGGTGATCCGCTCGGTGCGTCCCGCCGACCAGGTGGTGAAAATCACCTACGACGGCCTGGTCGAGATGCTGGGCGGCGGGAAGGAGCCCGAGGGGCTCAACATCTCGCTGAACCCGCCGACCGTGATCCTGATGGCCGGCCTGCAGGGCTCGGGCAAGACCACCACCGCCGGCAAGCTGGCGCTGCGGCTGGTCAAGGATCGCAAGAAGGTCCTGCTGGCCTCGCTCGACACCCGCCGTCCCGCCGCCATGGAACAGCTGGGCATGCTGGCCGAGCAGGCGGGCGCCAACTTCCTGCCGATCGTCCAGGGCCAGGCCGCCCCGGACATCGCGCGCCGCGCCATGCAGGCGGCGAAGCTGCAGGGCTTCGACATCCTGATCCTCGACACCGCCGGTCGCACGACGGTCGACGAGGCGATGATGTCCGAGGCGGCCGAGATCGCGAAGATCTCGAACCCTTCCGAGACGCTGCTGGTCGCCGACGCCCTGACCGGTCAGGACGCGGTGCGCACGGCCAAAGCCTTCCACGAGCGCCTGCCGCTGACCGGCCTGGTGCTGACCCGGGCCGACGGCGATGGCCGCGGCGGCGCGGCGCTGTCGATGCGCGCCGTCACCGGCCTGCCGATCAAGTTCCTGGGCGTGTCGGAAAAGATCGACGGCCTGGACGCCTTCGACGCCGAGCGCGTGGCCGGCCGCATCCTGGGTCGCGGCGACGTCGTGGCGCTGGTCGAGAAGGCCGCGCAAGAACTCGACATGGCCCAGGCCGAGGCCACGGCGCGCAAGCTCGCCAAGGGCCAGTTCGACCTCGACATGATGGCCGACCAGCTCAAGCAGATGAAGCGCATGGGCGGCATGGAAGGCATGATGGGCCTGCTGCCCGGCGTGCAGAAGATGAAGAAGCAGATCGCCGAGAGCGGTCTGAACGACAAGATGTTCGACCGCCAGGTGGCGATCATCTCGTCGATGACCAAGCAGGAGCGGAAGAAGCCCGACATCCTGGCCGCCTCGCGCAAGCGCCGCATCGCCGCCGGCGCGGGCGTCGACGTGGCCGAGGTGAACCGCCTGCTGAAACAGCACCGCCAGATGGCCGACGCCTTCAAGGCGCTGTCGAAGAACGGCGGCAAGGGCTTCGGCCAGATGGCCAAGATGCTGGGCGGCGGCAACATGGACATGGGCAAGATCGCCCAGATGACCGGTCAGCCCGCCCCCACGCCGGAGCAGATCGAAGAGATGCAGTCGAAGCTGAAAGGCCTCGGCGGTCCCGGTGGAACCGGCGGCTTCAAACTCCCCGGGCTGGGTGGCGGCGGCCTCCCTCCCGGATTCAACCCCTTCAAGAAATAGCTTTCAGACCAAGGACTTAAGACAAATGCTGAAGATTCGTCTCGCCCGTGGCGGCGCCAAGAAACGCCCCTACTACTCGATCGTCGTCGCCGACAGCCACTCGCCCCGCGACGGCCGCTTCATCGAGAAGGTGGGCTCGTACAACCCGCTCCTGAAGAAGGACGACCCGAACCGCGTCGTCCTGAAGCAGGAACGCATCGCCGAGTGGATCGCCAAGGGCGCCCAGCCGACCGACCGCGTGGCCCGTGAACTGGGCAAGCTCGGCATCGTGAAGTGGGAAGCCGGCAACAACCCGACCAAGGCCGAGCCGGGCAAGAAGGCCAAGGAACGCGCCGAGGAGAAGGCCCAGAAGGAAGCCGACCGCGCCGCCGCCGCTGCCGAAGCCGCCGCCAACCCGCCGCCGGTCGAAGAGCCCGTCGCCGAGGAAGCCCCGGCTGCCGAAGCCGCCGCCGAGGAAGCTCCCGCGGCTGAAGAGGCCCCGGCTGCTGAAGAGGCTCCGGCCGCTGAAGGCGAAGCGCAGGCCTGAGGCTGACGACGGATGGGCGCTGACTCCGAAAACACGGAAGGCCTCATCCAGGTGGGTCGCGTCGCGGGCGCCTTCGGGGTCCGCGGCGAGATCCGCATCACCAGCTTCACGGCCGAGCCGCTGGCGCTGGTGGACTACAAGACCCTGGTGCGTGAGGACGGCTCGCCCGGCCTCACGCTCACCTCGGGGCGCGACGCGAAAGGCAGCATTGTCGTCCGCGCGAAGGAAATCGAGACCCGCGAGCAGGCCGAAGCCCTGCGCGGCCTCAAGCTGTTCATTCCGAGAGACCGCCTTCCCGAGCCCGAGGAGGACGAGTTCTACGTCACCGACCTGATCGGCCTGTCTGTGCAGACCGCCGAGGGCGAGGTGCTGGGCGTCGTGAAGGCCGTCCAGGACTTCGGCGCCGGCGACCTGCTGGAAATCGCGCCCGCCGTCGGCGGCGCGAGTTGGTATCTTCCGTTCACGCGGGAAGCGGTGCCGGAAGTCCGGATCGCCGACGGGGTCGTGGTGGCCGTTCCGCCGGAAGAGGTGGAGTAGCTTTCCCTCCCCATTAAGGGAGGGAAACTAGGCCTTCGGCTTCTTCATCCGCATCAGGCCTTCCTGGGCGCAGCTGGCCACCAGCGCGCCGTCCGAGGCGCGGTAGATGTAGCCCAGGTTGAAGCCGCGGCCACCCGAGGCCGAGGGACTCTCCTGCACGTACAGATGCCATTCGTTGAAGTCGGTCGGGCGATGGAACCACATGGCGTGGTCCAGGCTGGCGGACTGGAAGCCGGGCGTGCGCCACGAGACGCCATGCGGGCGGATCGCAGTGCCCAGCAGGCTCATGTCCGACGCATAGGCCAGGATCACCTGGTGCATGTGCTGGTCCTCGCCGATCGGATGACGCGCGCGGAACCAGACCTGCTGGCTCGGCTCGCGCGGGTCGGGCGCGGCGCTGTCGAAGCGGCCGCCGACGGTGCGCATCTCGATGGGCTGCTCGCGGTCGATCCAGTCCTCGTCGTCGGGCGCCAGGGCCGCCAGGCGCTTGCGCACGGCCGAGTCATCCTCGACCTCGTCCCACGGAGGCGCGACCGGCTGGTCGGCCTGGTGCTCGTAGCCGTCCTCCGCCACCTGGAACGAGGCGGCCAGGTTGAAGATCTGCTGGCCGTGCTGGACGGCGATGACCCGCCGGGTGGTGAAGCTGCCGCCATCGCGCGAGCGGTCCACCTCGAACACGATCGGGACCTTCGGGTCGCCCGGCCGGATGAAGTAGCAGTGCAGCGAGTGGCAGATGCGATCCTCTACGGTCTCGTAGGCCGCCAGCAGCGACTGGGCGATCACCTGGCCGCCATAGATGCGGTGGCGCTGCTCCTTGTCGGGCGTCGTGCCGCGGAAGAGGTTCACCTCGAGACGCTCCAGCCCGAGCGTCTCGGAGAGGGTCACTTGGTCCATGGGGCGCTCGTTATGCTGCAACTGCGAAGGCGTTGCGCTTACGCCTCCGAGAAAGGCGCCGCAATCCCTTCCCGCCCCGCAAGGCGCGGAGACTATTTGCTCGGCTTCATCCGCATCAGCCCTTCCTGCGCGACGCTGGCGACCAGCGTCCCGTCCTCGGCGAAGATCTGGCCGCGGATCAGGCCCCGCCCGTCCGAGGCCGAGGGGCTGTCGTGGACGTAGAGGTGCCATTGATTGAAGTCGGTCGGCTTGTGGAACCACATGGCGTGATCCAGCGAGGCCGACTGGAAACCCGGGGTCTGCCAGTGGACGCCGTAGGGCCGCATCGCCGTCGACAGCAGGTTCATGTCCGACGCATAGGCCAGGATCACCTGGTGCATGTGGGCGTCGTCGCCGATCGGCGTGCGGCAGCGGAACCAGTTCTGCGACACGGGCTCCTTGGGCTTGCCGTCCAGCCAGTAGGTGCGCGCGTCCTGCGAGCGCATCTCGATCGGCGGCATCCGCGACAGCCACTTCTTCGCTTCGGGCGGCGCGTTCTTCATCATCTCGCGCATGACGTCCATCTGGTCGGGCAGCTTCGACCAGTGCGGCCCCTTCGGCATTCCGGCCTGGTGGAAGAAGCCTTCCTCGGGATCCTTGAACGAGGCGGCGAGATTGAAGATCTGCTTGCCCCGCTGCACAGCCACGACGCGCCTTGTCGTGAAGCTGCCACCATCGCGGCTACGATCGACCTCGAACACGATCGGGACGGTCGGGTCGCCGGGGCGGATAAAATAGCAATGCAGCGAGTGGCAGACACGCGCCTCGACGGTCTCGTAGGCCGCGAGCAGCGACTGGGCGATCACCTGGCCGCCGAAGATGCGCCCCGGCGAGTTGTCGGGGGTGGTGCCGCGGAACAGGTTCTCCTCGATCCGCTCCAGCTGCAGCGTTTCGACCAGGGTGTCGTCCTGGCCCTCGGTCTCGGGAACTTCCGTCTGGCTCATCGCCGCCGCTTACGCGCCGCCCCGGCGCGGGGCAAGATGTTGCTTCCGCGGACGAAGCCGCCACATCCTGCGGCATGGGGGAGATGAGCGTCACCGACAGGCCGATCTGGCGCACGCCGCTCGCCGTGGCGATCGTCGCCTGGATGGTCATGGCCCTGTCCGTGACCCTCGCGGCCGCGCGCCTGATGGAGGTGACGCCCGAGGGCTCGGCGCCCATCGTCATCGCCGCCATCTACATCGTCCCGCCGCCGCTGCTGCTGGGCTGGAGCTTCTGGGCGATGCTGCGCGAGCCGGTGACGGGCTGGCTGGCGCCCACCGTGCTGATGACGTTCGTCGGCGGCTTCGTGCCGCTGTTCCAGCCGTTGTTCCAGACGGGCGTGCGGCTCAACTTCGAGCAGCGCCGCCCGGCCTACGAGGCGATCGTGGCCGATGCTCAGGCCGGTCGGCTGGTGGGTGTGGGCAATCCGCAGGGCTGGGTGACCGGCGAACGCGGCGACATCCGCTTCCGCTATCGCCCAGCCGACCCCGGATTCATCGACTTCGTATGGACCCGCGCCTACGGTTTCCGCGCCGGCGTCCTCTACGACGACACCCCCTGCGTGGCCCGCAAGGGCTACACCTGCCTCTCCCGCGGCGACCCGCTGGACGCCCGGTATTCGTACTACGCGCGGGTGTTCTGACGTGACGGAGGCTCGCGCCTTCCCGTTGGCTCTTGCTGGCTGGTTTGCGTTCGCCGCGTTCGTCCTCCTGGCCTGCGTGCCGATCTATGAGGTCTTGGCCGGATGGCACAGGGTGCCATGGGCTATGATCGTGCTCGGCGTCCTCATGCTCCTGGCGTGGGGTCTGCGGCTGCTCCTTCAAAAGCCTCGGCGGAATTGGCCCGCTCCGATCCTCGTTCTGCTGGCGGCCTCGCTGTGGTTCGGATTGTCGGAGCCGCTGCTCAACGCGGGGCTCATGCTGAACTTCGCGCGGCACCAAGCGACCTACGATCGTGTCGTTGCAGACGCTGAGGCAGGGCTGCTCAAGGGCAAGACGACGCCCAGCGGCGCTATCGAAGGCGTTCGAAATGGCCAGGCTTTCCACGCCGTGCCTGGACCTGCCGGGTTCGTGCGGTTCAAGGAATGGCAAGGCGGGGACTATATGTTCTTCGACGTCTTCCACGACCGGCGCAGTTGTCCGGGGCGCAACAAGGGCCGCCCCGTGCACACGCCGGCGCAGGGGTCCAGACCTGCCACGCTCTCCGTCGGCTATTCGCTTCATTTGGGCGGCCACTACTGCCTTACCCACTTGATTGTATGACGAGGCGCCGTGTGGCGCCCGCTTGACCTTTGGCTGCCGGCGGGCCCTAGGAAGCCGCCATGTCGTTCGACTGCACAGTCCTCACCATGTTCCCGGACGCGTTTCCGGGGCCGCTGGGCGTTTCCCTGATCGGGACGGCGTGGCGAGAGGCCGCGCTTTGGACATTGGAAACAGTGGACATTCGGGGCTTTTCCACAGATAAGCGCGGCTTCCTCGACGACACCCCTGCGGGTGGCGGTCCGGGACAGGTGATGCGGGCGGATGTGATCGCCTCTGCGCTCGACAGCGTGGAGCGGCGCGGACGCCCGCTTTTGTACATGAGCGCCCGGGGTCGCCCCCTGACCCAGGCGCGCGTGAAGGAGTGGGCCCAGGCGCCTGGGCTGATCGTCCTCTGTGGGCGGTTCGAGGGGGTGGACCAGCGGGTGCTCGACGCCCGGGGGTTCGAGGAGGTCTCCGTCGGAGACGCGGTGCTCGCCGGTGGCGAGGCGGCGGCGATGGTGGCGATCGAGGCGTGCGTACGGCTGGTCCCGGGTGTGCTGGGGCAGGCCGAGAGCTTGAGTGAAGAAAGCTTCGAGGATGGGCTCCTCGAGCATCCGCAGTACACGCGACCGCGGGCGTTCGAAGGCCACGACATCCCCGAGGTGCTGCTGTCCGGGAACCACGCGCACGTTCGCAAGTGGCGTCAGGAGCAGCGGGAACAGACCACGCGGGAGCGGCGACCCGATCTCTGGGCCGCCAGGACCGCCAATCAACAGGCAAAGGGCGCCCCTCCAGGAAAAGAGGGCAAGCCCAGTAAGGATGAAGACCGATGAACGTGATCGAACAGCTCCGTAAGGAAGAAGCCGACCGCCTCCTGGCCACCCGCAAGGTCCCCGAGTTCCGTCCGGGCGACACCGTGCGCGTCAACGTGAAGATCAAGGAAGGCGAGCGCGAGCGCGTCCAGGCCTATGAGGGCGTCTGCATCGCCCGCGCCGGCCAGGGCGTCGATGAGAATTTCACTGTCCGCAAGATCTCGTTCGGCGAGGGCGTGGAGCGGGTGTTCCCGATCCTGTCGCCGATGATCGAGTCGATCGAGGTGAAGCGCCGCGGCGTCGTGCGTCGCGCCAAGCTGTACTACCTGCGCGACCGTCGCGGGAAGTCGGCGCGGATCGCCGAGCGCCAGATGTCGGCCCGTCCGACGGCCGAAGCCGCCGCCGAGACCACCGAAGGCTAAGCCTCCGAACAAGCTACGAAATTCAGACGGCGGCTGGAGCGATCCAGCCGCCGTTTTTCATGCGCCCGGCCCTGGGGGAGGTCGGCGCACTCGGGGGAGTTGGTCAGGCCGGCTGGCCCGCGGCCAGGGCCGAGCGCCAGCCGGCGGGGGTCATGGTCGCCAGGTACTCGGCCTGCATTGGCGCGGTCAGCACCTCGATCATCAGGGCGTTCTCGACCCACAGCTCGATGACGCCGAACATGCCGCCGCGATTGCAGCCCTTAGCCAGCCAGCCCTCCTCGGCGGCCAGCGCGTAGATCTCGGCTTCGCTGAGCGGCGAGGCCACGGCGAAGTGGACCGGCCCGTGCCGAGGCTGGTCGCCCATCCGACACTGCACCTCCGCGTCTCCGTCGCCGGGGTGCAACTCGGCGCCCCGGCGGTAGATCTCGATGGCGGAGTTCCGGTGGTCGCCGGCCAGCACGATGACCGACCCGTCGCCCACCGGTGGAAACGGCAGCGCTTCGGCGCGCCACAGGCGGGCGATCGCGGCGCCCACGCGCTGGGGATCGTCGGCGGCGATCGAGAGGTGAAAGATCATGGGCGGGCTCCACTCGTGTTCAGTTGGCGCGCTGGGTAGGCCACGCTTGGGTCCTGCGGAATCGGCGATATTGCGCAGGTGGATTGCAGGAATGCAGGGTGCCCGCATGCAGGACTGGGACGACCTTCGATTCTTCCTGGCGGTGGTGCGCGCCGGCAGCGCCGTGGGCGCGGCGCGGGCATTGGGCGTGAACCAGACCACCATCGCGCGGCGGATCAGTCAGCTGGAGGAGCGCGCCGGCGCCGTGCTGTTCGACCGGCAGCGCGAGGGCTACCGGCTGCGCGAGGCGGCCCTGCCGCTGGTGGCCGTGGCCGAGGCGGCGGAAGTCCAGGCGCAGGCGTTCGCCGACCTGGCGGGCGCGCTGGGTCGGGGAATTGACCGCATCCGCATCACCTCGAACGAGACCCTGGCGAACAGCGTCATCGCCCCCGCGGTGCAGGCCTTCCGCGTGCAGCATCCCGACGTCCGCATCGAACTTCTGACGGGTGAACGGTTGCTGGACCTGACCCGCGGCGAAGCCGACGTGGCGCTCCGGGTCGTCGCGCGGCCGCAGCAGGACGTCGGCCTCGTGGCTCGCCGCGTCGCCTTGGCCGCGTGGGGGGCCTACTGCAGCCGGGACTACGCTCGCTTCCACGGTGCGCCGCGGACGCCCGAGGACCTTGCCGCGCACGACGTGCTGACGCTGGATCACCCCAGCGGCAGTCACCTGGCCAGGCTCGGCCCGAGGGTGCGATCGCACGAGTGTCGCGAAACCCTGAACGACCTCTGCATCGCCGCGCGCGCGGGTTTGGGCGTGGTCAGCCTGCCCTGTCTGCTGGGCTATACTCAATCCGACCTGGAGCTCTGCTTCGTCCAGGAAGAGCCGCTGGATCCGGTCTGGCTGATCTTCCACGAGCGACTGCGCGGCGCGCCACAGGTGCGGGCATTGCTGGATGAAATCGCGGGCCAGGCTTCGCGGGTGCGGCCGCTGCTTCTGCGCGGCGAGGCTGGCGGGCCGGCGCGCGATGCGCTTTCAGAAAAAATGTGACCGATCGTGCTCTTTCTAGGTTGCCGCTGACGCGCGACAGGTGCTCCCTGACGCCTCCAACGGACGGAGCGGCCGCATGCCACAGCGCCTCGAGTTCTTCTTCGATTTCGCCAGCCCTTACAGCTATCTCGCCCACAGCCAGCTCGCCGACCTCGGCGCCGAGGTCATTGTGCGACCGATGCAGGTGCTGAAGGTGATGGAGGCGGTCGGCAACCAGCCCACCACCATCCAGTCACCGGCCAAAGGCCGATATGCCTTCGCCGATCTGACCCGCTGGGCCCAACGCTACGGCGTGCCGCTGAACCCTGGCCGCATGCGCACCAACGACAGCGCCGCCTGCGCCCGCGCCGTCCTGGCTGCGGGCCGCCTGGGCGAGGCCAACGCCGCCACGGCGGCGATCTTTCACGCCTTCTGGGGTGTGGCCGAGCCCTTGCGCACCAACGCCGAGATCCTGAACGTCCTGGGCAAGGCCGGCCTCGACGCGGCCAGGCTGGCCCCTTTGCTGGACGACCCGTCGGTCGCCGCGGACCTGGACGCCAACACCAGGGAAGCCGCCGATCGCGGCGTCTTCGGCGCGCCCACGATCTTCGTGGGCGACGACATGTACTTCGGCAACGACCGACTCGATTTCGTGCGCGAGCGCCTGGCCCAGCCGGTAGCCGCGTGATGGCAAAGCCCGCCGAAAAGCCCCTGGCCCTCGTCACCGGCGTCGGCCCCGGAACCGGCGCCGCCGTCGTCCGCCGCTTCGCCGAGGGCGGCTATCGCGTCGCCATGCTGGCCCGCGACGCCGATCGGTTGGCCGCGCTCGCCGCCGAGATCCCGGACACCATCGCCATCCCCTGCGACGTGACCGATCCGGCCGCCCTGGACGCCGCCCTGGCCAAGGTCGGCGACCCTGAGGTGGTGGTTCATAACGCCGTCGGCGGCGCCTTCGGCAGTTTCCGCGATGTGGATCCGGCGGTGCTGGAGAAGAACTTCCAGGTCAACGTCATGGCGCTCCTGCACCTGGCCCGGAAGGTCACGCCGGCCATGGAGGCCGCGGGCAAGGGCGCCCTCATCGTCACCGGCAACACCTCGGCCCTGCGCGGCAAGGCCCACTTCGCCGCCTTCGCCCCCACCAAGGCCGCGCAGCGGATCCTCGCGGAGTCCCTGGCGCGTGACCTCGGACCCAGGGGCGTCCACGTCGCCTACCTCGTGATCGATGCGGTGATCGACGTGCCCTGGACCCGCCAGCGCTTCCCCGAGGCTCCCGACGACTTCTTCATCGCGCCGGCCGACATCGCGGGCGAAGTCTTCCACCTGGCGCACCAGCCCCGCAGCGCTTGGACGTTCCTGACCGAGGTGCGACCCTTCCGCGAGACTTGGTGACGTTCGCTAGGATCGAGGCGGGCGGGCCACATAGGTCTCTAGGTCCTGGTCCAGGCCATCGTCCAGGCTGAGCCAGCCCACCTTCGCCGACGTCCAGATGTGGACCGTGGGCGTCAGCGCATCGCGGTCGTCACACGTGGCGATGGCCACGCCGATCCGCGCCGGCGGGTCGTTGGGGCAGGCGAACAGCGGCGTGCCGCAGCGCGCGCAGCTCCGGCGCACGATCCGCGGCGACGTCTCGGCGCTTGTGGTCTCCCCGGACCACTCGAACGTCTCCGCCAGGAAGATGGCCCGCGCGAAGAAGGGCGCGCCGGTCCAGCGCTGGCAAAGCCGGCAGTGGCAGACCCGAACGTTGGCCGGTTCCGACATCGCCCGCCACCGCACCCGGCCACAGAGGCAACCCCCCTGGTAGGGCGCGCTCACGGCGCCTCGGCGGCGTAGGCGGCAAACTCTTTCGCCAGGTGGTCGAACATCAGGCGCATGCGGGGGGAACCGCGCAGCGTCTCGTGCATGCAGATCCAGATCGGCAGGGTGAAGCCGAACAGGTGCGGGGCGACAGGAACGAGGCCTGCCCGGCGCGCGATCTGGGTCTGGCAAACCCCGATGCCGACGCCCGCGCGCATCGCGGCCAGTTGCGCCACGTCGTTGTCGGTGCGGTACGAGAAGAGATCGCGTGTCACGGGCCGGTCCAGGCCCCCTCCGATCGCCAGTTCGTCGACGATCTCGGGATAGGCCCGGTCGAAGCCGATCAGGGTGTGCTTCTGCAGGTCTTCGAAGCTGGTCGGGACGCCGTGGGCCTCAAGGTATTCCGGCGTCGCGTGGAAGCCCAGATGCAGGTCGCCCACCTTCTTGGCCACCAGGCTGTTCTGGGTGGGGCGCGTCATCCGCACCGCCACGTCGGCGTCGCGGCGGGTCAGGTCGGCGTTCTTGTTGTCCAGGACCAGCTCGACGTCGATGCCGGGATGCGCCCTGCGGAACTGGGCCATCATCGGCGGGATCACCTCGATGCCCACGATCTCGCTGACCGTGACACGCACCACCCCGCCCTCGCCGCTGATCAGGCCATCGATGTCGCGCGCGGCGGTCGCGGCGGCGGCGGCCATGTCCCCCAGGTGCTGGCGGAAGGCCAGGGCCAGGTCGGTGGGTTGCAGCCCCCGCGGACTGCGCAGGAACAGCGGCGCGCCCAGCTGGCGCTCCAGCTGATCGATGTGCCGTCCCAGGGTTGGCTGGGTCAGTTTGCGGATGCGCGCGGCGGCCGAGAAGCTGCCCGCTTCGAGCACCGCGTGAAGGCTTTGCAGGAGGTCCCAGTCGGGCGTTGCGGCCATGCGAGAACGAATACCTGCTCTGCGACCAAAGGCAATTCCGCAGGTTGGCGCGAAGGCGCACCTCTGAGTGACAGGAGGAGCCCCGCCATGACCACTCACCGCCAAGCTCTCGTCATCGGCGCCACCGGCGGAGTCGGCGGCGCGGTCGCCGACCGCCTGCTGGCCGATGGCTGGCGGGTGCGCGCCATCAATCGCGACCCCGCCACCGCCGCGCAGCGGTCGGGCCGCTCGGGACTCGAGTGGGTCAGGGGCGATGCGATGGTCGAGGCCGACGTCGTGGCGGCCGCCCATGGGTGCGAGATCGTCGTCCACGGCGCCAATCCCCCCGGCTACAAGAACTGGGCCGGCCTGCAGATGCCGATGATCCGCAGCACCATAGCCGCAGCCCAGGCGACGGGCGCGCGCATCCTGTTCCCGGGCACGGTCTACAACTATGGCCCCGACGCCTTCCCGCGCATCGACGAGCGCTCTCCCCAGACCCCGCGCTCGCGGAAGGGGGCCATCCGCGTTCGGATGGAGCAGGCGCTGCGCGAAGCCGGCGTGCCGGTCCTGATCGTCCGCTGTGGCGACTTCTTCGGCCCCAGGCCCGGCAACAACTGGCTGAGCCAGGGGATCGTTCGCGCAGGACGCCCGATCACCTCGGTGATGGCGCCGGGGCCGCTGGACGTGGCCCACGCCTGGGCCTACCTGCCCGACGTCGCCGAGACCTTCGTCAGGCTCCTGGACACCAACCTCGGCGACTTCGAGGTGGTCCAGATGAAGGGTCACGAGATCACGGGTCGCGAACTGGTCGCGGGCCTCGAGGCGGCCGCGGGGCGCCGGCTTAAGGTCAACCGCCTGCCCTGGCTGGCGCTGATGCTGGCGGCGCCGTTCAACGAGAGCCTCCGGGAGATGCTGGAGATGCGCTACCTCTGGGACGAGCCGGTGCTGCTGGACGACACCGCCCTGGTCGCCCGCCTGGGCGCCGAGCCCCGCACGCCCCTGGTCGAGGCCCTGCGCGCGGCGTTGGCTGGGCAGTCTTCCCTCCCTGTCGGGGAGGGACAACTCGCCGGAGGCGAGCAGGGTGAGGAAGTGGTGATCATCCCCGCCGCTTGAGACTTGGCGGCCGCCGCCCCGCCCGTCTCGCGGCGCTCGGCGCCCTCCCCGGCGGGTAGGGAAGAATTTTGCGTCGCTCACAAAATTAATGCGGCGCTGCAGCACTAGACTTGCGCCCGGGGGCCGACCTACATGCGGCCCATGCCCGGCAAGACCCTTTACGACAAGATCTGGGACGCCCACGTCGTCGACACGCAGGACGGCGAGGCGATCCTCTATATCGACCTGCACCTGATCCACGAGGTGACGACCCCGCAGGCGTTCGCGGGCCTTCGCGCCAACCGCCGCGCCGTGCGCCGGCCCGACCGCACCCTGGCGGTCGCCGACCACAATGTGCCGACCGAGGGCCAGGCCCTGGGCGTCGACGCCGTCGCCGACGAGGAGGCCCGCCTGCAGCTGCAGACGCTGGGCAGGAACGTCGAGGACTACGGGATCGAGTACTTCCCGATGGGCGATATCCGCAACGGCATCGTCCACGTCGTGGGGCCCGAACAAGGCCGCACCCAGCCCGGCATGACCATCGTCTGCGGCGACAGCCACACCTCGACCCACGGCGCGTTTGGGGCCCTGGCGCATGGCATCGGCACGTCCGAGGTCGAGCACGTGCTGGCCACCCAGACGCTGCGCCAGAAGAAGGCCAAGAACTTCCGCGTCAGGATCGAGGGCGAAGCGGCCCCCGGCGTCGGCGCCAAGGACTTCGCCCTGGCCGTCATCGGCGAGATCGGCACCGCCGGCGGCACCGGCTACGTCATCGAATACGCCGGCTCGGCGGTGCGTGCGCTGTCGATGGAAGGCCGCATGACGCTGTGCAACCTCACCATCGAAGGCGGCGCGCGGGCAGGGCTGGTCGCGCCCGACGACACCACGTTCGAGTACCTCAAGGGCCGCCCGGCGACGCCGAAGGGCGGCGGCTGGGAGATGGCGCTCAGCTACTGGAAGACCCTGTTCACCGACGACGACGCGGTCTTCGACCGCGAGATCGTCATCGACGCCGCCGCCATTGCGCCGACCGTCACCTGGGGCACCAGCCCCGAGGACGTGGTGGCGGTGACCGGCAAGGTGCCCTCGCCCGACAGCTTCACCACCCCCGACAAGCGCGCCTCGGCCGTCCGGGCGCTCGAGTACATGGGCCTGGAAGCCGGCCAGCCGATCACCGACGCGAAGATCGACGTCGTCTTCATCGGCTCGTGCACCAACAGCCGCATCGAGGACCTGCGCATCGCGGCCAAGATCGCCGAGGGCCGCCAGGTCGCCCCGGGCGTCCGCGCCATGGTGGTTCCGGGCTCGGGCCTGGTCTCGGCCCAGGCCGAGGAAGAGGGCCTGGACGAGATATTCCGGGCCGCTGGCTTCGAATGGCGCGAACCCGGCTGCTCGATGTGCCTGGGCATGAACCCCGACCGCCTGACCCCGGGCCAGCGCTGCGCGTCGACCTCGAACCGCAACTTCGAGGGCCGCCAGGGCCGGGGCGGCCGCACCCATCTGATGAGCCCCGCCATGGCCGCCGCCGCCGCCATCGCCGGCCACATCGTGGACGTGCGCGACTACCTCTGAGGAGCCTGGAATGATCACCGCTCTCGATCACGTCGCCCTCGTCGTCCGCGACCTCGACGCAGCCATCGACGGCTACACGCGCATGCTGGGCGTCGCGCCGAACTGGATCGGCCGGGGCGGCGGCGTGCGCCAGGCCTGGTTCCAGTTCCCGAACATGGCCCTCGACGTCATCGCGCCTGAGGCCGAGGGCGCGTTCGCCGACGGCATGCGCGCCCATCTGGACGCCAGGGGCGAGGGCCAGTGGGCGGTGGCGTTCACAGCAGAGAACATCGAGGCGTTCGCCACCCTGCTGACCCGCCGCGGCCTCCCGACCACGACGCCGGCGCCCGTCAGCACCACCGCCGACGACGGCCGCACGCGCACCTGGCTGGGCGCGAACATCTCGGCCAAGTCCACGGGGGGCCTGCAGTACCTGCTGATGGCCCCGCCCACGGACGGCGCCTGGCCGCTGTCGCCTCCCACCGGTCCCGGCCCGATCGCCAAGCTGGACCACGTCGTCGTCACCAGCGGCAACGTCGACCGCGCGCTGGGCGTCTACGGCGCCAAGCTCGGCCTCGACCTGCGCCTCGACCGCGAGAACCCCCAGTGGAACGCGCGCCAGCTGTTCTTCCGCTGCGGCGACGCCGTCTTCGAGATGGCGGCCAAGGTGGGCGAGCCCGACCTTGAGGCGCTGAGCAAGCCCGACCGCTGGGGCGGCCTGGCCTGGCGGGTCACCGATCCCGAGGCCGCCCAGGCCCGCATCGCCGCCGCCGGCTTCAACGTCTCGGAGGTCCGCACCGGCCGCAAGCCCGGCACCAAGGTCTTCACCGTCCGCGACGCGCCCGCTGGCGTGCCCACGATCATGATGAGCGCCGAACCCAGGCTGGAAACCGCCCCAGAGATGCAAAGCTGATGGAAGCCTTCACCCGTCTCGACGCCGCCGCGGCTCCGCTGCCGCTGGCCAACATCGACACCGACCAGATTATCCCGAAGCAGTTCCTGAAGACCGTGGAGCGGGCGGGGCTGGCCAAGGGCCTGTTCTACGATTTCCGCTTCGACGAGCAGGGCGTCGAGAAGCCCGACTTCGTGCTGAACCAGCCGGCCTACAAGAACGCGGGCGTGCTGATCACCGGCGACAACTTCGGCTGCGGATCGTCGCGTGAGCACGCGCCGTGGGCGCTGATGGACTTCGGCATCAAGGCGGTGGTCGCCACCAGCTTCGCCGACATCTTCTACAACAACTGCTTCCAGAACGGTCTGCTGCCCGTGGTGCTCAAGGCCGAGCAGGTGGCCCAGCTGATGGACGAGGCCCGCGGCGGCAACCACGTGGTCTCGATCGACCTGGAGGCCCAGACGGTGACCTCGCCGTCGGGCGCAGTCTTCAGCTTCGAGATCGACCCCCAGCGCAAGCAGAAGATGCTCCAGGGCCTCGACGCCATCGGCGAGACCCTGCAGGCCGCCGGCTCCATCGACACCTATGAGATGAAGCGCGCGCTGAGCCAGCCGTGGCTGGAGGGCGCGTGACAATCATCATAGCCGGAACCGTCCGCGTCCCGCCCGAGAACGCCGAGGCGCTCTTGCCGCACATGGAACGCCAGCTGGCGGCCAGCCGGGCCGAGGACGGCTGCATCACCTATTCCTACGGCTTCGACGTCGAGGACCCGGGCCTGATCCGGGTGTTCGAGGTTTGGCGCGACCAGGCCGCCGTGGACGCCCACTTCAAGGCGCCGCACATGCCGGTCTGGCGGGCCGCCGGCGCCGAGCTTGGGGTTTTCGATCGCAGGCTCAGCCTGTACGAGGTCGCCTCCGAACGCGCGCTCTAGCGCGGCCCGCAATAATGGGCGCCGGTTTTGCGGTAGGACGCGCGCAACAAGGATTCCTGAGGTTCCGAACATGACCGACCTGCTTCTCCTGCCCGGCGACGGGATCGGGCCGGAAGTGACCGCGCAGGTGCGCCGCGTGGCCGAGGCCCTGACGCCCGACCTGAAGCTCGACGAGCGTCCGTTCGGGGGGATCAGCTACGACCAGCTGGGCACGCCCCTGGCCGACGAGACGCTCGCGGCGGCGAAGGCGTCGCGCGCGGTGCTGATGGGCGCCGTCGGCGGGCCGCAATGGGCCGGGGTTCCGCGCGACAAGCGTCCTGAGGCGGGCCTCCTGAACCTGCGCGCGGGCATGAATGTCTTCGCCAACCTGCGCCCGGCGCTCTGCTTCCAGCCCCTGGCCGACGCCTCGACGCTGAAGCGCGAGGTGGTCGAGGGCCTGGACCTGATGATCGTCCGCGAGCTGGTGGGCGGGGTCTATTTCGGGAGCCCGCGCTTCATCGAGGACCTGCCCGGCGGCGGCAAGCGCGCCGTCGACACCCAGGTCTACACGACGCCCGAGATCGAGCGCGTCAGCCGCGTCGCCTTCGAACTCGCCCGCGGCCGCCGCAACAAGGTGGCCTCGGCCGAGAAGTCCAACGTGATGGACACCGGCCTGCTCTGGCGGGAGGTCGTGACCGACCTGCACAGGCGCGAGTACGCGGATGTCGAGCTGACCCACATCCTCGCCGACAATGCCGCCATGCAGATCGTGAAGGACCCGAAGCAGTTCGACGTCCTGCTCACCGACAACCTGTTCGGCGACATCCTGTCGGACGCCGCGGCCCAGTTGACCGGCTCGCTGGGGATGCTGCCGTCGGCGGCCCTCGGGGTCGCCGGGACGCCCGGCCTCTACGAGCCCATCCACGGCTCGGCGCCCGACATCGCGGGCAAGGGCGTGGCCAATCCGCTGGCCGCCATCCTGTCGTTCGAGATGGCGCTTCGCTGGTCGCTGGACCGCGCCGCCGACGCGGATCGGCTGTTCGCCGCAGTGGGCAAGGCGCTGGACGGCGGCGCCCGCACGCGCGACCTGGGCGGGACGCTGTCGACCGTGGAAATGGGCGACGCGGTGCTGAAGGCGCTCTGAGCGCAGCGCCCCCTCCACCGCTTCGCGGTCCCCCTCCCCCATTTGGCATGGGGGAGGAACTGAGGATCCAGCGCTCCGAGTTCCTCACCCGCTTGCGGGGGAGGGGGACCACGAAGTGGTGGAGGGGGCGTTGCCGCGCCTACAGCCTCAGCCGCCAGGTCTCGGACACCTCGGGTTTGCCGAAGTCGTCGTGGACCCAGGTCTTCTCCAGTTCGAAGCCTGTGGCCGCGTAGATCGCCCGGGCCGCGGTCAGCACCTCGTGGGTCCACAGCACGATCTCGCGGTAGCCCTTCTCGCGGGCGAAGCCGATGCACTCGTCCACCAGCCTGCGGCCCAGCTTCTCGCCGCGGGCGGCGGCTTCGACCATCAGCAGGCGCAGGCGCGCCACGCCGGGCTCGGCGTCCTTCACGATGAACACCGACCCCACGCGCTCGCCGCCCCGCTCGGCGATCCAGCAGCGCTCCATCTCGGGGTCGAAGTTGTCGAGGAAGTCGGCGCAGATCCGCGCCGTCACCGCCTCGATCTTCGGCGCCCAGCCGTAGGTTACGCCGTAGAACACGCCATGCCGCTCGGTGACCCAGCCCATGTCGCCGGTCTGGTGCGCGCGGAGCACGATCGGCGGCTTGTCGGTCCTTGGCTGCATCAGGCTCTGGGCGGTGTCGAGCGCGCCCGCCAGCCGCGCCTTGTCGGGCGCCGAAAGCCCGCCGATCAGCTCATGCACGCGCTCGATGGTCTTGGCGTTCAGGTCGGCGAAGTAGGCCTGGCCGCGCGGGGTCAGGCGTAGCGTCACGCTGCGCCCGTCGCTGTTGGAGCGCCGCCGCTCCAGCATCCCATCGCGCTCCAGCTTCGACATCATGCGGCTCAGGTAGCCGGCATCGAGGTCCAGGGCCGCCGCAATGGCGCTGGGCGTGACCATCTCGCCGTGGCTGATCTCATACATCACCCGGTTCTCGGCCAGGGTGTAGGGCCCGCCCAGGTAGCCGCGCTCCAGCACGCCGATGGCGCGCGTGTAGAAGCGGTTGAATCGGCGGACGGCGGCGACGGTGTCGGGGGCTTCGCTCATGGTTCCAATGCACGGCAATTGATTGACTCAGTCAAGTAATTCTTCGGCCTGGCAGGTAGGCTGGTGTTAAGCGGCTTGCGGCAGACTTGAGCCGTGATCGAGGATCAGGACGAGTCCGCGCCCAAGAAGCCGCACCGCCGCGCCGGCGACGCGGACGTGCTGGCGCTCGCCGAAAGCCTGCTGCTCACCATCCAGAACACCTTCGACCGCGGCGACCTCGAGGTCTTCAAGACGGTGGTCGAGAGCTATCCCGACGTGGGCCGCGACGGCGCGGGCGACGTGGTGGCCAGCCTCATCGGCCTGCTGGACGATTTCCTGGACCAGGAGACCTGCGACCGCATGGCCATCGCGGTGCACATGCGCGCCTGGCGCTTCATGGTCAGCCGCAAGCCCGACAAGGCCGAGCGGACGCGCATCCTCAAAGGCCTGAGCGATGTGCGCGACGTCTACGCGACGGCCGGCGCCGCCTGACCCGTTGACGCCCGTGCGCCGGGGCCCACATCGTGGGGTCAAGCCCGGAGGAAGCCCCGTGTCGTCATCGTACTGGCTCGTGAAGTCCGAGCCGTCCACCTACAGCTACGCCGACCTGGAGCGCGACGGGAAGACCGTGTGGGATGGCGTGCGCAACTTCACGGCCCGCGGCCACCTCAACGAGATGAAGGTGGGCGACCCGGTGTTCTTCTACCACTCGCAGGACGGCAAGGCGGTGGTGGCTATCGCGGAGGTCTCCAGGGAGGCCTTCCCCGACGCCAGCGACGAGACCGGCCGCTTCGTGGCGGTCGAGCTGAAGCCGAAGCGGTCCTTGAAGACGCCTGTGACGCTGGAGGCGATGAAGGCTAACCCGGCGCTCGCCGAGCTGAAGATGATCCGTCAGGGCCGGCTCTCCGTCTCGCCAGTCACGCCCGAAGAGTGGCTGACGATCCTGATGATGGCCGGCGAATAGCGCGACGCCGCAGCATCCCGCCGGCCAACCCGAAGCCCGCAATCAGCAGCGCCCAGGTCCCTGGCTCGGGCACGGCCGTGGGGGCCGCCGCGATCGTGAGCGTGTCGAAGCGCAGCGCCAGATCGGCCGTGCGTATCGGGCCCAGCACATAGGCCAGCGGCGTCCCGCTGGTGTCCTGGATCGACAGCGCCAGATGCCCGGTGGCCGTGTCGCCGATCCCACGCGTCCACGTGACCGGCTCACCGAAGGGACGCAGCAGGAAGAGGTCGCTGGCGGTGATGATATTGAAGTCCAGCGCCCCCGCCACGTTCCGGAAGTCGCCGGTCATCGAGGGCCGCTGCCGGCTCTCGGTCGCGAGCCCGTAGATCTGGTCGGGACCCGAGAAGGCCTTTGCGAAGGTGCTGTCGAGGTTGCCGAAGTCGTAGGCGAAGCCGCCCATGCTGAAGTTGGCTGTCATGGGGCTCTGGTCGCCCGAGCCATAGACTTGGTCGCCGCCCGGAAACGAGTCGATGGCCCCCCGACTGTCATCGATCGTCAGCGTCAGCGTGAACGCGCGCTCCGACACCACGCCCGTCGTCGCGCCGGTCGAGAGATCGACGCCCAGCTGGAGCGTTCCGAACGGCGCAGGCGCCGTGAGGTGTCCGTTGTCCGAGCCCGACGCGACACCGGTGAGGACGACGGTGGTGACGGCCGCCGCCGCCGGCGCGGCGCTGAAGACGACCGCTGCGGCCGCCAGGATGGAGGTGATGCGCACGTTGGAACCCTCAGGACTTTAGGTCCCGAGCCTATCGCTGCGCGGGCTTCCCGCCGTTGCGCCAGCGTCTCAAAATCGGCCGGCCGGCTTACACGTGCGTCTCAATCAGCTCGGGAAGATCGTCATCTGGGTCTGGATCACCAGGGCCAGCAGCTTGCCGTCGGCGCCGGTGATGCGGGTCTGCCAGACCGACGAGCGGCGGCCCACGTGCAGCGGCGTGGCCTCGCCCTCGAGGGTCGAGCCCGCCGGGGCGCCGCCCAGGAAGTTCGTCTTGCTCTCCAGGGTCGTCGTGCGCGCGCCGTCGGCCAGGTTCATCACCGCGCCGGTCGCGCCCAAGGCATCGGCGAAGGCCATGTAGGCGCCGCCGTGACAGATGCCGCCCGCGGTGCAGAGGTTCTCGCGCACGACCATGCGGCCGCGCACGCGGTCCTTCGTCCGCTCCAGAACCTCGACGCCCATCAGGTCGGAAAACGGCATGCCGGTGGTCATGGATGGATGCTCCTCGCTTTTGGGTCGGTTTAGGCGCCGCACCCACGCATGGCCATGACCCGCGAGGTCATGGACTTGATGCATCCTCCCCTCCGCGAGACGTTCGAGAGCCAATCTGAAGCCGTCTTGAGGATCGTTCGGTTGCACTGCGGGACCGCAGGGCGTAACGGGACGCTCCCCAAGTTTTAGGAGACGACCGATGGGTTATCGGGTCGCCGTCGTGGGCGCCACGGGCAACGTGGGCCGCGAGATGCTGAACATCCTCGAGGAAGTGAACTTCCCCGTCGACAAGATCCACGCGATCGCGTCGCGCCGTTCCATCGGCGTCGAGGTCTCGTTCGGCGAGAAGATCATCAAGTGCGAGGACGTGGAGCAGTTCGACTTCTCCACCGTCGATCTCGTGCTGATGAGCGTGTCGGGCAGCTTCTCCAAGGAATGGTCGCCCAGGATCGGCGCGGCCGGCCCCATCGTCATCGACAACTCGTCGGCCTGGCGGATGGACCCCGACGTGCCGCTGGTGGTGCCGGAAGTGAACCCCGACGACGTCGAGTGGGCCAACAAGAAGAACATCATCGCCAACCCGAATTGCTCGACCGCCCAGCTGGTGGTGGCGCTGAAGCCGCTGCACGATCTTGCCAAGATCAAGCGCGTGGTGGTGTCGACCTACCAGTCGGTGTCGGGCGCCGGCAAAGAGGGCATGGACGAGCTGTGGGACCAGACCAAGGGCATCTTCGTCCTGGGCGCCCCGCCGCCCAAGAAGTTCCCCAAGCAGATCGCCTTCAACGTCATCCCCTTCATCGGGTCGTTCAACGAGGACGGCTACACCGACGAAGAAGCCAAGATGTGGAACGAGACCCACAAGATGATCGACCCGGCGATCAAGCTGACGGTCACCTGCGTGCGTGTGCCCGTGATGGTCGGTCACTCCGAGTCGGTGAACATCGAGTTCCACAACCCCATCGACGAGGACGAGGCCCGCGACCTCCTGCGCGAGAGCCCCGGCATCAACGTGATCGATAAGCGCGACTCCACCGGATACATCACGCCGAAGGAGGCCCAGGGCGAGTTCCCGGTCTTCGTCAGCCGCATCCGCAAGGACCCGACGGTGGACCACGGTCTGAACCTCTGGGTGGTGGCCGACAACCTGCGCAAGGGCGCGGCCCTCAACGCCGTCCAGATCGCCGAGCTGCTCCACGCCCGTGGCCTGATCAAGCAAAAGGCGCTCGCCTAGGATGTCTCCGGTGTCGGCGCCCGGCGGAGACAACCGCCTGGCGCTCGGCGCGGGCCTCTCCTGTTATCTCATCTGGGGCTTCGTCCCCCTGATCTTCCAGGCCATCGGCGCGCTGGGCGTCGGGCCGTGGGAGATCCTGGCCCATCGCATCGTCTGGAGCATCCCGACGGCGGCGCTGTTCGTCTGGCTGGCCCGCCAGGGCCCGCAGGCGATGGCGGTGCTGCGCCAGCCCAGGACCCTGGCCTGGCTGTTCCTCTCGTCGTTGCTGATCGCCACGAACTGGGTGGTCTTCATCTGGGCCGTGACGTCGGGACGGCTGCTGGAGAGCAGCCTCGGCTACTACATCAACCCGCTGGTCAGCATGGCCGCCGGCGCGCTGCTCTTCCGCGAGCGGATCGACCGGATCGGCATGGCCGCCATCGCGCTGGCCCTGGTCGGCGTGACCGTCCAGGCCATTGCCCTCGGGCATCTGCCCTGGGTGTCGCTGGTGCTGGCGTTCAGCTTCGGCGGTTATGGCGTGGTGCGCAAACAGGTCGCGGCCGACGCTCAGACCGGCTTCCTGGTCGAGACCCTCCTCGTGGGCCTGGTCGCCGTCGGCTACATCGCCTGGCAGGCGGGCCAGCCGGGCGCGAGCCACTTCTCCGACCCGGTCACCGCCGCCTGGCTGATCGCCTGCGGCCCGATCACGGCGATCCCGCTGGTGCTGTTCTCATGGGCCGCGCGGCGCGTGCCGCTGTCGGTGATGGGCTTCATGCAGTTCCTCTCGCCCACCATCAGCTTCGTCATCGGCCTGTCGCAGGGCGAGGCCTTTACGCCGCTACGGGCGCTGTCGTTCGCCTTCATCTGGGGCGGGGCGGCTGTGTTCCTGTATGGCGCGTGGCGTAGGTCGCGCTCGGTCATCGTGGCGCAGAAGATCGAGGCCGCGGCCGAATAGCCCGCCCTTCCCACTGCTCGGGAAAGGCAGGGCGCGGAGAGGGGGCCATGCGCAAACGCATAGCGATCAGGCGAAATCGCTGATCTATGCAGTGTTCAGATGTTGCTACACAGACGTTGTCCACACGGACGGCCCCGCTCCCCCGGGGCTCCCCACCAGAACCTGAAGGACCACGCTCATGACCCTCTCGCAGATCGAACGCCAAGCCGACCGCCTCGCCCCCGTCGCCCTGCTGATCATCGGCCTGTTCACGGCCTTCGCCACCGCCGGCCTCGGCATCTGATCCCGTCCGACCTCGAGCTTCGGACAAGGGCCCTTCGGGGCCCTTTTTCGTTTTCCCTCCCCGCCGGGGAGGGAGATGCGCAAACGCATAGCCGTCAGGCGAAATCGCTGATCTATGCAGTGTTCAGATAGTGTTAGAACCAACTTGTCCAAACGGACACCCCGCTCCCCCGGGGGCCACCAAGACCAAGGACCAAGACCATGACCTTCGCCCGCTTCGAAGCTTCCTTCGACCGTTTCGCCCCGATGTTCCTGATGGCGCTGGGCCTGTTCGCCGCCGTCTCGACCGCCGGTCTCGGCATCTGAACTCACGTCCGACCCAGACCATTCGGACGAGGGCCCTTCGGGGCCCTTTTTCGTGGGCGCTACAGCGCGGCGTAGGCCGCTTCGATCAGGCGACGGGGCCGCGCGTCGCCCATCAGCGCCACGCCCTGCCTGTTCATCACGTAAGCCCCGCCCAGCCGCCGCTCGGGATCGGCGAAGGCGCACGATCCGCCCCATCCCGAATGACCGAAGCTCTGCGTCCCCGGCCCCCAGGGAAAGTTGATCTCGTTGCGCATGAACCCCGCGGCCCAGCTCATCACATAGGGCAGCACCAGGTCCTGGCCGCGGATGCGCTCGCGGCTGGCTTCGGCGATCAGGGCCGGCGACAGGATCTCGCCGCCGTCCAGCCAGCCGTCGTTGGCCAGCGCGCCCATCAGCTTGGCGAACGCCTCGGCCGTGGCGTAGCCGTTGGTGGACGGCACCTCCATGCGTCGGTAGTCCGCCCCGGCCTTGCCCGCCGCCGACGACCAGGGCGCGAGGAAGGCCGCCCGCGTGGCATCGTTGATCTCGCCGAAATCGGGCAGCGCGCTGGGCCGCACCAGCTCGGCCACGCGATGTTCGTGCTCGGCGGGCAACCCCACCCAGAGATCGAGGCCGAACGGGTCGCCGATGTCCTCCCGAAACGCCGTGCCGATGGTGCGTCCGTCGACACGGCGGAAGATCTCGCCCGCGATATAGCCCACTGTGACCGGGTGATACCCACTGGCGCTGCCTGGCGGCCACATCGGCGCCATGGCGGCCAGCCGCGCGCAGATCGCGTCCCAGTCGACCCAGAGGCCCGGGTCCATCGGCTCAGGGAAGCCCGGCAGGCCCGCCTGGTGCGAGATCGCCTGCTCGATGGTCACCGCGCCCTTCCCGGCCTGGCCGAACTCGGGCCAGACGCTGGCGACAGTCTGGCCGTAGTCCAGCCGCCCGGCGTCCACCAGCCGCGCGATCATCAGGGCCGACACCGACTTGGTGGTCGAGAACACCGGGACCAGCGTGTCCTCGCCGAACGGCGCCTCCCGCTTGCGATCGGCCCAGCCGCCCATCAGGTCCAGCACCACCTCGCCATCTTCGACCAGCGTGAAGCGCGCGCCCAGCTCCTCACCGGCTTCGAAGGCGCGGGCGAAGACGTCCTTGACGCCCGCGAACCGGGCGGGCGCGAAACCTGTGATGTCGACCATGAACCTGGACCGTGGTGGCTTCTGCAAAGCCGACACCGGCGTTGCCTTCGGCCATATACCGCTCCACGGCCGAAGCGACAGCCGCCGACGCGCGGCTCCGTCAGAGGATCTGGGTCCGGACCTCGACGTCGGGGTTCGCCAGCCGGTCGGCGATGGCGATGATGGGCAGTTCGGTGGTGCGCCAGGCGCGGGCCGCCTCGACGGCCATGCGGGCGGCGCGCGCAGCCCGGTGGGCGGCGTCCCGGGGCGCGAGACCCTCGACGAGGCCGGCGCCGAAGCTGGCCGTCACCAGATCGCCGGTGCCGCTGGGCGCGCTCTCCTGGCGCGGGTGAGCGAACAGCACCGCTTCGTCGCCGTCGACATACAGCAGGCCGATCTCGCCAGGCCCGACCGGGGCCGAGGTGATGAGCGCCGGCCGGCCCAGCGCGCGCGCGGCGTCCCTCGCCTGGGCGAGCGTCTCGACGGGCTTGTCGGTCAGGAAACCCAGCTCCCACAGGTTGGGCGTGATCCAGTCGGCCAGCGGCACGAGGCGCTTCTCGACCTGTTCGGCCACTTCGTATTTCACGTAGAGGCCCTTGGGCGCGTCGCCCAGGATCGGGTCGACGATCACGAGGGGCCGTCGGTGGCCGCCATTCCCGCCTGTCCGCTCGGCGTCGCGGACCCGCTCGATGACCCCGGCGGCGATCTCCACCTGTTCGGGATCCGAGAAGTGCCCGGTGATGATCAGGTCGACCATGCCGAACAGCGCGTCGGCTTCGATGTCGCCCAGCATCCGCCGGAAGACGTCGGGCGGGGTGATCTCGCCCTTGCCGCCCCGGGCGGGCGTCCGGCCGAACATCACGGTGGGCGCCAGCACCGGATCGATCTTGTGCGCCGCCAGCACATACTGCTGCGCCGCCCCGCCGATCCGCGAGGCCGCGACGAACGATGAGAGGATCAGGGCGAGCGGCACAGCTTTCGCCCCTAACGCAGATAGCATGGCCTCGCCAGAGGATTTCTACTGGGGATGGTAAACCGCACTACCAGCAGTGGCATCTCAAACAGCAAAAAGGGCGGGCCTTGCGGCGCCGCCCTTCGTTGTTCCGGCGACCGTTCGCCTAGAGCCTGTCCGGTTCAGATGGAATCATCGGAACCGGATGAACAGGCTCGACCTCTTTGATTTAGAGCGCGTTTCGGGGGCGAAACCGGCGTCCACTTTCGCCCAACGCGCTCTAGTAGCGATAGTGCTCGGGCTTGAACGGACCCTGCTGGGTCACCCCGATGTAGTCGGCCTGTTCCTTGGAGAGAGTCGTCAGCTTGGCGCCCAGCTTCTCGAGGTGGAGCATCGCCACCTTCTCGTCGAGGTGCTTGGGCAGCGTGTAGACCTTCTTCTCGTACTTCGCGCCGTTCACCCACAGCTCCATCTGGGCCAGGGTCTGGTTGGTGAAGGACGCGCTCATCACGAACGACGGGTGGCCCGTGGCGTTGCCCAGGTTCACCAGACGGCCTTCCGACAGCACGATGATCTTCTTGCCGTCCGGGAATTCCACGTGGTGGACCTGCGGCTTGATCTCGTCCCACTTGAAGTTTCGCAGGCCGGCGATCTGAATTTCCGAGTCGAAGTGGCCGATGTTGCAGACGATGGCGTTGTTCTTCATCGCCCGCATGTGGTCGACGGTGAGAACGTCCTTGTTGCCGGTGGCCGTGCAGAAGATGTCGCCCTTGTCGGCGGCATAATCCATCGTCACGACCTCATAGCCTTCCATCGCCGCTTGCAGGGCGCAGATCGGGTCGATTTCCGTGACCATGACGCGCGCGCCGCCGTTACGGAGCGAGGCGGCCGAGCCCTTGCCCACGTCGCCGTAGCCCAGGACCACCGCGACCTTGCCGGCCAGCATCACGTCGGTGCCGCGGCGGATGGCGTCCACCAGGCTTTCGCGGCAGCCGTACAGGTTGTCGAACTTCGACTTGGTGACGCTATCGTTGACGTTGATGGCGGTGAACGGCAGCTCGCCGCGCTCGTGCATCTGGTACAGGCGGTGCACGCCCGTGGTGGTCTCTTCCGACACGCCCTTACAGGCGTCGCGGATCGCCGAATAGAAGCCGGGCTTTTCCTTCAGGTAGCGCTTCATCACCGCGTAGAGCGCTTCTTCTTCCTCGTTCTGCGGGTTGTTCAGGACCGACGGGTCCTTCTCGGCCTTGGGGCCCAGCACGCAGAGCAGGGTCGCGTCGCCGCCGTCGTCCAGGATCAGGTTCGGATAGCCGCCGTCGTGCCACTCGAAGATCTTGTGGGCGTATTCCCAGTACTCGACCAGCGTCTCGCCCTTGATGGCGAACACCGGCGTGCCCTTGGCCGCGATGGCGGCGGCGGCGTGGTCCTGGGTCGAGAAGATGTTGCACGACGCCCAGCGGACCTCGGCGCCCAGCGCCTGCAGGGTCTCGATGAGCACGGCGGTCTGGATCGTCATGTGGAGCGAGCCGGCGATGCGGGCGCCCTTCAGCGGCTGAGCCTTCCCGAACTCGGCGCGCGTCGCCATCAGGCCCGGCATCTCGGTTTCGGCGATCTCGATCTCTTTGCGGCCCCAGTCGGCCAGCGAGAGGTCTTTCACGACATAGTCGGTCATTTCATTTCCTGCGATCGGCGGAATTCGTTGGCGGCCCTATAGCCGGAGGCGGCCTCTGTAGCAACCAACACATAAAGAAATCCTTATGCGACTGCTCACACAGCGGTGTTGACGTGAGGGAAAGATGGATTGCCCGCCGCAAGGTGACCGTCGTATCCGGGCCGCCTTCCTCCCCCGCAGGTCCCGGAGCCCGCATGAACGCCCCTGCCCATATCGCCCTGTCGGCCAGTCCTCGCCATGACTGGACGCTGGAAGAGGTCGAGGCGCTGTTCGAGCTGCCGTTCACCGAGCTGGTGTTTCGCGCCGCCGAGGTCCACCGGCGGTGGTTCGACCCCACCGAACTGCAGCTTTCGCAGCTGTTGTCAGTGAAGACCGGCGGCTGCCCCGAGAACTGCGGCTACTGCAGCCAGTCGCAGCACTTCAAGACCGCCACCAAGGCCTCGAAACTGATGGACGCCGACTCCGTGATCGCCCAGGCGGCCGAGGCCAAGGCGGGCGGCGCGCAGCGCTTCTGCATGGGCGCGGCGTGGCGGGACCTGAAGGATCGTGACGTGCCGAAGGTCGCCGCCATGATCTCGGGCGTGAAGGCCCTGGGGCTCGAGACCTGTGCGACGCTGGGCATGCTGACGCCCGAGCAGGCCAGGGCGCTGAAGGCGGCGGGCCTCGACTACTACAACCACAACCTCGACACCGGCCCGGACTATTACGACCAGGTCGTGACGACGCGGACGTACCAGGACCGCCTCGACACCCTGGCGGCCGTCCGCGACGCCGGCATGTCGACCTGTTGCGGCGGCATCGTCGGCATGGGCGAGACCCGCCGTGACCGCGCCGGGCTCCTCCACCAGCTGGCGATCCTGCCCGAGCACCCGCAGAGCCTGCCGATCAACGACCTGATGCCGATCCCCGGCACGCCCCTGGGCAAGTCCAACCCTGTCGACCCGCTGGAGTTCGTCCGGATGATCGCCGTGGCGCGCCTGGTTTGCCCCAAGTCGATGGTCCGCATCGCCGCTGGCCGTGAGCATATGACCAAGGAACTGCAGGCGCTCTGCTTCCTGGCCGGCGCGAATTCGATCTTCATCGGCGCCCGCCTTCTCACGACCGACAACCCGGGCCGCAACGCCGACGACGCGCTGCTGGCCGACCTCAAGATGAAGCCGATGGCTGCCCTCGCCTGATGGGGAGGATCGACACTTCCTCAACGCGATCGGCTTCTCTCCATCGCTTTGAAGAGCTGCTGACAAAAGCTGGCGAGGCCGTGCGCTAGACCGTTCGTTGTCGGACGGCGACTAGCTCCGCCGTCCTTCGGGCCCTATCTGGTTGGCCCCAAGGGAGAGCGCGTGGAATCGATCATATCCATTCAGGGCCTGGCGAAGACCTACGCCGGCGGTTTCCAGGCCCTGAAGGGCGTCGACCTCGAGATCCGGAAGGGCGAGATCTTCGCCTTGCTGGGGCCGAACGGCGCCGGCAAGACCACGTTGATCGGCATCGTCTGCGGCCTGGTCCGGATGACCGGCGGGCGCGTGATCGCCGACGGACACGACATCCAGAAGGACTACCGCGCCGCGCGGATGAAGATCGGTCTGGTCCCGCAGGAGATCTCCACCGACGCCTTCGAAAAGGTCTGGGACACGGTCAAGTTCAGCCGCGGCCTGTTCGGCAGGGCTCCGAACGACGCGCACCTGGAGAAGGTGCTGAAGGACCTTAGCCTCTGGGACAAGAGGGGCGAGAAGATCATGGCGCTCTCGGGCGGCATGAAGCGCCGGGTGATGATCGCCAAGGCGCTGAGCCACGAGCCCAGCATCCTGTTCCTCGACGAGCCCACCGCCGGCGTCGATGTCGAGCTGCGGCGCGACATGTGGGACATGGTCCGGGGCCTGCGCGAGCAGGGCGTCACCATCATCCTGACCACCCACTACATCGAGGAGGCCGAGGAGATGGCCGACCGGATCGGAGTGATCTCGAACGGCGAGCTGATCCTGGTCGAGGACAAGGATGTGCTCATGCGCAAGCTGGGCAAGAAGCAGCTGACTCTCCAGCTGCAGGAGCCGCTGACGGCGATCCCCGCGGGCCTGGAAGCCTATCCGCTCGAACTGGCCGCCGAGGGCGCCGAGCTCGTCTACACCTTCGACGCCCAGGCCGAGACCACGGGCATCGCCGAGCTGATGAAGCGCCTCGCCGAGCGCGGCGTCGACTTCAAGGATCTCCATACCCAGGAGAGCTCGCTGGAAGACATCTTCGTCAGCCTGGTGAGGGCCCGCGCATGAACCTGCACGCCGTCCGCGCCATCTACCTCTTCGAGATGCATCGCTGGGTCCGGACCATCGTCCAGAGCGTGGCCGCCCCGGTGATCACCACATCGCTCTATTTCATCGTCTTCGGCGCCGCGATCGGCAGCCGGATGCCCGAGATCAACGGGGTCAGCTACGGCGCCTTCATCGTGCCGGGCCTCCTGATGCTGTCGATCCTGACCGAGAGCATCTCCAACGGCTCGTTCGGCATCTACATGCCGAAGTTCGCAGGCACCATCTACGAGGTGCTGTCGGCGCCGATCTCCGCGGGCGAGGTGGTGCTGGGCTATGTGGGCGCGGCGGCCAGCAAGTCGTTCGTCCTCGGCCTGGTGATCCTGGCCACGGCGCGGATCTTCGTGCCCTACGAAATCAACCACCCCTTCGTGATGCTGGCCTTCCTCGTGCTGACCTCGGTCACCTTCAGCCTGTTCGGCTTCCTCACCGGCATCTGGGCCGACGGCTGGGAAAAACTGTCGATCATCCCCACCCTGGTGATCACGCCGCTGACGTTCTTAGGGGGCAGCTTCTACTCGATCGACATGCTGCCCGGCGTCTGGAAGACGATCGCCCTCTTCAATCCGGTGGTCTACCTGGTCTCAGGGTTCCGCTGGAGCTTCTACGGCGTCTCGGACGTGAGCGTGGGCGTCAGCCTGGCTGCGACGCTGGGCTTCCTGGCGGTGTGCCTCGCCGCCGTGACCTGGATCTTCCGGACCGGCTGGCGGCTGAAGACGTAGGCGCTGAGGGTTTTCCCTCCCCACCGGGGAGGGACAGCTCGCCGAAGGCGAGCAGGGTGGGGAAGCGGCGATCCTCCACCCCCTTGACGATGAGAACATACTAAGAACAATAGGCGAGTATGCTGCCCGAGATCGCACGAGCGCGCCGCTATCGCCAGACCATGAGCGAGCCGGAAGTCATGCTATGGAGCCGGCTTAAGCGGCTACGCGAGCTCGGCTTTCATTTCCGGCGGCAGGCGCCTTTCCGGGGATATTATCTCGACTTTTTATGCTTCTCGCGACGGCTCGTCATCGAAGTCGATGGGTGGCAGCACGGCGACGATCGCCAAGCCGAGCATGACGCGGTGCGAGACGGGATACTCCAGCGCCACGGGCTGCGGGTGCTGCGTTTCTGGGCGAGCGATGTGCGCCGCGACCTTGATGGCGTGATGGATCAGATCGTAGGAACGCTTGAGGCGACGCCCAAGGTGGAGGGCGTGGCCAACTTCAGGCGCCGGATCTGGTCGTGACTTCCCCACCCTGACCGCTTCGCGGTCTGTCCCTCCCCGGTGGGGAGGGAAATGGGTCCGCTGGTAAGCGACCCTACTCGTCTTCCTCGAAGCGGGCCTTGACCAGTTCCACCAGCGCCTGAACCGCCTCTTCCGCCTGATCGCCCTCGGCCTCGATGTCGATGCAGCAGCCCGGGGACGCCGCCAGCATCATCAGGCCCATGATCGAGCGGGCGTCGACGGTGTGGCCGTCCTTGGAAACGCGGACCTCGGCGTCGAAGGTCGCGGCGAGCTTCACGAACTTGGCCGACGCCCGCGCATGCAGGCCGCGCTTGTTGATGATCTCGACGGTTTGGTTCGCTTCGCTCAGCTACTTCTCTCCGGCCAGGACGTAGGAGGCCACGGAGATGTACTTTCGCCCGGCTTCCTGCGCCGCCGCAACCGCCTCTTCCAGGCTGAAGCGCGTGCGCACGCTGGCCAGCTTGATCAGCATGGGCAGGTTCAGGCCCGCGATCACCTCGGCCTTGGTCTGTTCCATGACCGAGATCGCGAGGTTGGACGGGGTGCCGCCGAACATGTCGGTGAGCAGGACGACGCCCGAGCCGGTCTCGACGCGGCCACACGCGGCCAGAATATCCTGGCGGCGCCGCTCCATGTCGTCTTCCGGGCCAATGCAGATCGCTTCGACCGCAGCCTGCGGTCCCACGACGTGCTCCATCGCGTAGACGAACTCTTGCGCCAGCCGGCCGTGCGTGACGATCACGAGGCCGATCATGCCTGACAATCCAAGGGGTATCCCCACCCGCGAACACACGCCTGATCAGGGGCGCGAGCGAAGCTAGATACGCCTCTTGTGCGCCGCGTCAAAGGACTCCATCGCGCGGCTTAGTTTCGCAGGCGCTGAGGCCTCGAACGGATCTACCGACAGTAGTGGAACGTCCACCCCAAGGACCGCCTCGGTTGCGGGGTCGGGCATCCGTTCGGGCGTCCCCAGCCGGACCAGCACCGTGATCTCGCAGAACGCCACGACGGCCACCGGCGCTACGCCCACGCCCCGCACCTCGAGCAGGCCGCGCAGCCCGTCCGGGGCTCGTCCGTACAGGCGGCCCGCGTCGACCCAGACCTGCACACGGTCGTCGGCCACGAGGCGGAAGCCATGGTTCAGCGCCCGCAGCGCCAGGTCGCTCTTGCCCGCGCCGGACGGGCCCTCGATCAGCACGCCGCGCCACAGACCTTCCACGCGCCGCGCGATCAGGCCCGCGTGCCGGATCACGGCAGCGCCGGCAGCGTCAGCGTGAACATGGCGCCCAGCACCTTGCCCTCGGCGCCCGTGCGGTTCTCGGCCCGCAGCGTGCCGTCGTGGGCGGCGGCGATCTGCCGGGCGATCGACAGGCCCAGGCCCGAGTTGCCGCCGAACGCCGCGCCCTTGGGCCGAGAGGTGTAGAAGCGCTCGAAAACCGTCTCCAGGTTCTCGGGCGGGATGCCGGGGCCGTCGTCGGATACGGTCACGATGGCCTCGCCCTTCATCCGCACCAGGCCCACGGTCACCGTTCCCCCCGGCGGGCTGAACGAGCGGGCGTTGTCGATCAGGTTGCGCACGATCTGGCTCAGAGGCCCTTCACGTCCCAGTACGCGCGTCGCCTCGACCCCCTGGTGCGGCGCGAAGACCACCTGCACGTCGCCGGCCCGCGCCGTGGCCTGGTAGAGGCTGACGATGTCGCCGATCAGCCGGCCCAGGTCGACCGGCTTGGGCTGGTCGCGCGACAGTTCGGCGTCCAGGCGCGAGGCGTTCGAGATGTCGGTGACCAGCCGGTCCAGCCGCTGTACGTCGTTCTTCAGCACGTTCATCAGCCGCTCGCGCGCCGCCGGGTCGCTGACGATATCCAGGGTTTCGACCGCCGAACGCAGCGACGTGAGGGGATTGCGGATCTCGTGCGCCACATCGGCGGCGAAAGCCTCGATGGCGTCCATGCGCTCGCTGAGTGCGTGGGTCATGTCCTCGAGGCTGCGGGTCAGGTCGCCCACCTCGTCGTCGCGCTTGGCGAGGTCGGGCAGCGAGATGGCCCGCGCCCGGGCCTGGCGCACGCGGTCGGCGGCGCGCGCCAGCCGCAGGACCGGTTGAGCCACGAGGCTGTTGAGCAGCAACGACGACGCCACCGTCACCAGCACCGCGATCAGGATGAAGGGAATCAGCGCCCGGCGCTCCTGGCCGATGATCGCATCGACGTCGCTGGCCTCCAGCGTCACCACGCCCAGCACCGCGCGCACATGCTGGATCGGGATCGAGACCGAAACGACGCGCTTGCCGCGGTCGCCGCGGCGCATGCCGGACTGGGGTTTTCCCTGCAGTGCGGCTTTCACCTCGCTCTGGAGCGCCGCCTGGACCTCGTGACGCGTGGGCGGCGCGGCACGGGGCATCAGCTGGAAACCGCGACCGTCGTCGGCGCGGTCGCGGGCGGGCGGCAGGTCGCGCTGCTCGACCTCGTCGGCCATCCACTCGCTGTCGGCGACCAGCCG
This sequence comes from Phenylobacterium sp., assembly GCF_004299445.1. Taxonomy (GTDB): domain Bacteria; phylum Pseudomonadota; class Alphaproteobacteria; order Caulobacterales; family Caulobacteraceae; genus Phenylobacterium. Next base: position 40,456 of record NZ_SCTC01000075.1, read on the forward strand.
GCCCTCGGCGTCGAACAGGCGCGCGCGCTGGGCCCGCGGGTTGGAAAGGGTCTGCAGCAGCTCGGTCGCCAGCGCCGCGTCCATCTGCGGCGTGGGCTCGCCCACGGTGGCGGCCTGGTTGAGGATCGAGGCGATCAGTTCGCCCTGTGTCGACAGGCTGTCGATGCGGGCGTTGACCAGCCCCTGTCGCACCTCGTTCAGGACCAGCGCGCCCACGACCAGGATGGCCAGGCCCAACAGGTTGAGCGCCAGGATCAGCCGTCCCAGCCGCGACCCGGGCAGGCCGCGATAGCGGCGACGGGCCGCGCGCTTCTCCAGCGCGACCCGCCCCGAGCTTGGCCGATCTGGGCTCAGCCCGTCCGACGCCTGCGGATCAGGATTCGCGGTATCGGTAGCCGACGCCATAGAGGGTTTCGATCGCGTCGAACTCAGGGTCCACCTCGCGGAACTTCTTCCGCATGCGCTTGATGTGGCTGTCGATGGTGCGGTCATCGACATAGACCTGATCGTCGTAGGCCGCGTCCATCAGGTTGTCGCGGCTCTTCACGAACCCGGGGCGCTGGGCCAGCGACTGCAGGAGCAAGAACTCGGTGACGGTCAGCTTGACCGGCTTGCCTTCCCACAGGCTCTCGTGACGGGCCGGGTCCAGGGTCAGCTTGCCACGCTTCAGCGCGCGGGCCGCGACATCGGCCGCCGCCAGGGATGGCCCGGCCACGTCGTCGGTCTCGCCCCGGCCGGACCGGCGCAGCACCGCCTTCACCCGCTCGATCAGCAGGCGCTGACTGAAGGGCTTGTGCATGTAGTCGTCGGCGCCGAGGTTGAAGCCGAGGATCTCGTCGATCTCTTCGTCCTTCGACGTCAGGATGATCACGGGAATGTCCGAGGTGCGGCGCAGGCGTCGCAGCACTTCCATACCGTCCATGCGCGGCATCTTCACGTCCAGGATCGCCACGTCCGGCGGGTCGTTTTCCAACGCCGCCAGGCCCGAGGCGCCGTCGTAGTAGGCCTTGACGGTGTGGCCGTGGCTCTCGAGGGCCAGGCTGACCGACGTGACGATGTTTTCGTCATCGTCGACGAGGGTGATCTTCGCCATCTGCAGTCGGGTGCTCCTTAGACCGTTACGCGCGAGGGTATTGAGCCTTCACCGTGGCCTCAATGGGGCCACGGCGCCGGCCTGACAAAGTCAACGTACCCTTAAACTTATTCATCGAACGTCGCTCTCTCTCGCGGGGGTGGGACTATGGACGGCTACCGGATTCACTTCGAAGTCTACATTCGCAAGATGCCGGGCGGCCCGTGGGTGCTCGATCTTGCGACCGAGAATCGCGCCGCCGCCATCCAGCACGCTGAGGAACTG
>NZ_SCTC01000076.1 GCF_004299445.1 Phenylobacterium sp.
GTCGGCATCGTCGGTCATAAGACATGTGTACCTTTTTTGTTCTCCAAGAGAAACACTGAGATGCGTCCCGCCAAGGTTGCGCCGGATGGGCGTCTTGTACCCCAGCCCATCACCCGCTCCGCCACCTCGCCGGCGTCACCCCGAACGCTCGCTTAAACGCCGCGATGAAGGCGCTCGCACTCTGATACCCCGCGTCCAGCGCGGCTTCGGTCACCGGCGCGCCATTGCTGAGACTCACCACCGCCTGCTGCATCCGCGCCCTCCCGCGCCAGGCTTCCAGCGACAGGGACGTCTGCGCCAGGAACAGGCGCTGGAGGGTGCGCAGGCTGGCGCCGGCGTCTTTCGCGAGGGCGGCCAGGGAGGCTTCGGCGCCGGGGTCGGACAGGATGCGGTCGGCGAAGGCGCGGGCGCGCGGGTCGGTGGGGAGCGGGAGCTGGAACGGCACGGTCTCGGCGTCGGCCAGGAGGTCGAGCAACAGGCCCTCGATGCGGGCGTGGCCCAGGTCGTCCACGTCCAGCATGCCCAGCTTCACGACGTGGAGGATCAACTCCTTGAGCAGCGGCGCCACCTCGATGGCCCGACAGGCGGTGAGGCGCGGGTCGTCGGTGGCGAGGTAGAGCGTGCGCATGGCCACCGTGCCGCGCATCTCGATCTCGTGCGCCACGCCGCCGGGGACCCAGATGGCGCGGGTGGGCGGGGCGAGCCAGGCGGCGTCTGGCGTCGCCACCCGCATCGTGCCCGTGGCGGCGTAGACCAGCTGGGCCCAGGGGTGGGTGTGGCGGCTGAGGCGCGCGCCGTCGCGGTAGGTCACGGCCAGGCCGCGGACCGGGTAGCCGTCGATGTCCCGGGAATTCTGGCGCGTCAGCGACATAATTCGTCAGACTAGCGCAAGCGCGCCGCCAGGCGAAGGGCCTAGGGTCTTTCGGAAAGGAAGCCGCCATGCCCGCCACACTTCGCCATTTCGCGATCAACGCCGACGACGTGCCCCGCGCCCGCGCGTTCTACGAACAGGTCTTCGGCTGGACATTCACGCCATGGGGGCCGCCCGGCTTCTACCAGGTGCGCGACGCCGGGAAAGGCTTCCGGGGCGCGCTGCAGGGCCGTCGCGAGGTCGCCGACCATCCGATGCCCGGCATGGAGATCACCTTCGGGGTCGACGACCTCAAGGCGACCGTCGCCGCCATCGAGGCGGCCGGCGGGACCATCCTGATGCCGCCGTTCCGCATCGAGGGCGTGGGCGAGCTGATCTTCTTCCGCGACACCGAAGGCAATGTCGCCGGGGCCATGCAGTATGAGGCGGTCCAATGGCCGGAATGAGCGTACTGAGCGATCCCGCCCTGCAGGCGCGCATCGATGCGCTGCAGGCCAACAGCGTGGCCCAGGAGGCCGAGACGAACCGCTACTTCGGCGAGCGGGCCAGGAAGGGCGACCTCGACTGGGACGCCCTGGACGACGCGGCCAACGCCTTCATGGCCGACAAGATGGTGGCGCTGGAGCCCGTCAAGGCCGAGTTCTGCGCCATGCTGTGCCGCGCGTTACGGGCGAAGCGGGTGGTGGAGATCGGCACGTCGTTCGGCGTCTCGACGCTCTATCTGGCCGACGCGGTCCGCGCGAATGGCGGCGGGACGGTGATCGCCACCGAATACGAGCCAGCCAAAGCCGCCCAGGCCCGGGCCAACTTCGCGGCGGCCAGGGTGTCGGACCTGATCGACCTGCGCGAGGGCGACCTGCGCGAGACGCTGAGGGTCATCGAGGGCCCGGTCGACTTCGTGCTGATGGACATCTGGACCGAGATGGCCCGGCCGGCGATGGAGCTGGTTCATCCTCACCTGCGGCCGGGCGCGATCGTGGTGGCCGACAACACGGGCGAGTTCTTCCGGCATTCGTACCGGCACTTCTTCGCGTTCGTGAACGACCCCGCGAACGGGCTCAAGACCATGACCCTGCCGTTCCAGGGTGGGTTGGAGCTCGTGGTGAAGGTCTAGGTCCCCTCGGTCGGGAGTGCTCTTCCTCAGAGAGAAGAAGGCTTCGATCTCATGGGCGGATTGGAGCCTGCCGGATCCGGTCACTCAAGGACGGCCCGAAGGGCCGCCGCGGGCCGGCCGGAGGCCGGTCCTTGACTGACCGGACCCGGCAGGCAGGCTCGGAGCCACGAGATGGACGCACAAGCGCCGCCACCGATCCCCTTGCGTCCGCCTGTGAATGCTTGGTGGGGATGGAGTGGCGGCCGTGCGCCGCTCCGACAAACCTGGCCACCCCCACAATTTGTCATCCCGGTTTCGTCGGCAGGCGAAGACCAGGATGACAGCTAAGTTTGAGGCGCCCGCCGGTAGTAGATGTCGAAGGGTTCGCGGTGGGTCTCCACGAAGCCGAACAGCGGGTAGAAGCGGTTGGCGGCGCTTTCCACGAGGACGCTCAGGCGCACCGCCGCCCGTGCGGCATCGACCTCGGCCAACACCCTCCGCATCACCTCTGCCCCCAGGCCTGCGCCCTGCCGCTCTGGCGCCAGGTAGAAGTGCTCGATCACCCAGGCGTCGCCGGCGTCGTAGACCGTGACGCAGCCGGCGAAGGCGCCGTCCACGTCGATCAGCCGCGTCTGGCCCGGCCGGAACTCGCGGGCGAACCGCGCGGCCGACCGCTCGGGGTCCAGCCGCCCGATCCGTTCGAGCTGGGGGTTCATGACCTGGAGCTTGAGCGCCGTCAGCCGCTCCAGGTCATCCGCCGTCGCCGGTCGGAATTCGATCAGCAGGTCGAGCCGCCGTCGACCACCAGGGTCTGGCCGGTGGTCCAGGCGCCGGCGCGCGAGGCCAGGTAGACGGCCGCGCCCGCCAGGTCGTCGGGCTCGCCCAGGCGGCGCAGCGGCGTGCCCGAGCTGGCGCGCTCTTCGCCCGCCGGCGTGTCCCAGAGCGCCTTTGCGAAATCGGTCTTCACCAGGCCCGGCGCCACGCAGTTCACGCGGATGTTGTGGGGGCCCAGCTCCTTGGCGAGATTGCGGGCCAACTGCATGTCGGCGGCCTTGGAGATGCAGTAGGCGCCGATCACTTCCGAGCCGCGCAGGCCGCCGATGGACGAGACGATGATGATGGAGCCGTCCTTGCGCTCCTTCATCTCTGGCACGACCATTTTGATCATCCAGTTGTTGGCGATGATGTTGTTGTCGAGGATCTTGCGGAACGCGTCGTCGCTGATGTCGAGCTGGCTGCCGTAGAACGGGTTGGAGGCGGCGTTGCAGACCAGGATGTCGATCTTGCCGAACGCCTTGCGGGTCTCGTCCATCAGCCGCTGAAGGTCTTCCTGCGACGAGATATTGGCCGGCACCGCGATGGCCTTGCCACCGCCCGCCGCGTTGATGCCCGCGGCGACCTCTTCGCAGGGGCCGGCCTTGCGCGAGCTGATCACCACATTGGCGCCCTGCTGGGCCATGCGCTCGGCGATGGCGCGACCGATGCCGCGCGACGAGCCGGTGATCACCGCCACTTTGCCGGTGAGGTCGAACAGCCCCAGCGCGCTGACTTTGGGGGCTTCCAGAACTTGGCTCATCGGGCGCTCCTTCCGGCCAGGACCTGGCCAAACGTTTGTTTGAGTTTGGGCCATTTGCGATGCGGCCTGCCCCCAGGTCAAGCCGCTGGCCCGCCAACGCGCGCCCCGCGTCACGCTTCAACCCAGACATAGACCCCGGCCCAAGATGCCGTATCTTCGAAAGCAGAGGCGGCCGCTCCAGAGCCGCCCACGAGTTCGGGGGAACGCGTCATGAAGTGGTTCAGCCGCCTGGCGACAATGGGCGTCGCCGTCGCCGCCGCAGCCTTCTCCGGCCAGGCGTTCGCGCAGCAGCAGATGGCCAGCCAGATGCCGCACGATGGCCAGGCGGTCTATCGGCAGTTCTGCGCCGCCTGCCACGACAACCCCGAGCAGACCCGTTCGCCGTCGAAGGCCAACCTGGAAGCCATGAGCTACCAGACGCTGGAGTTTGCGCTGACCCAGGGCAAGATGCAGGCGCAGGGCGCGAGCCTGACGCCCGAGACCCGCGGCCAGCTGATCAACTACCTGACCGGTAAGACGAAGAAGGCGGCGCCAACCTGGACCACGGCCATGGCCTGCACGGGCGGGCGGCTGGCGGTCGACACCAAGGCGGCCCCCACCATCGCCACCTTCGGCTTCGACGCCCGCAACACGCGCACCCTGAGCGCGAAGCAGACGGGCCTGACCCGGGCCCAGCTGAGCAAGCTGGACCTCGCCTGGGCGATCGGCTTCCCGGACGTGACGATGATGCGGGCTCAACCCGCGGTGATCGGAAAGAGCGTATTCCTGCCGGTCGCCGAGGCCGGCGCCCTCTACGCCTTCGACGTCAGCGACCCGGCCAGGCCCTGCGTCAAGTGGGTCTACAACACCCCGTCCGGCGCCCCGCTGCGCACCAGCCCGGCGTATGGCGTGATCGCGGATGGTCGGGCGGTGCTGGCCTTCTCGGGTCTGGATTCGACGGTCCACGTCGTCGACGTGAAGTCGGGCAAGCCGCTCTGGACCAAGAGCGTCGCGGTCTATTCCTACTCGATGACCACCGGCACGCCCCGCGTGCTGAAGGATCGAATCATCGTTCCGGTCAGCCAGTTCGAAATCACGGTCGGCGGCGACAACAAGGTGCAGTGCTGCACCAACCACGGCGTGGTCCTGTCGCTGGACCCGGCCACCGGCGCCCAGCAGTGGCGTTACGACACCATGCCCGACGCCACGCCCGTGAAGGCCGACCGCGGCGACGGCAAGCCGCTGCTGGGGCCGTCAGGCGCGCCGATCTGGAACTCGCCGGTCGTCGATGAGAAGCGCGGCCTGATCTACTTCGGCACCGGCGAGGCCAACTCTCCACCTGCCCACCACAACACCGACGCCCTGATCGCCATCCGGCTGAAGGACGGGACCGAGGCCTGGAGCATGCAGGCCACGGCCAACGACATCTTCACCATCGGCTGCGGCCCGAACCCGCGGCCCGACCGGCTGAACTGCGTGAAGGAGACGGTCTTCCGCGATGTGGACTTCGGCGCCTCTGTGGTGCTGGCCAAGTTGAAGAACGGCCGCGAACTGGTGCTGGCCGGACAGAAGTCGGGGACCCTCTGGGCCCTCGAGCCCGAGACCGGCAAGGTGGTCTGGCGGCGCGATATCGGTTCGGGCGGACCCATGGGCGGCATCCACTGGGGCATCGCGTTCGAGAATGACCTCGTCTACGCCGGCATCACCAACGTGGGCCGTCCGATCCCGGGCCAGGCCGACTTCGACCCGAAGCTGCAGATCGGCATGTACGCGGTCGACGCCAACACCGGCGACTTCAAGTGGCACTACACCGCGCGCCCCGACTGCGCCGGCGAACGGGGCAAGAAGGCGCCGCGCTGCGAGCGGGTCTACGGTTTCTCGGGCGCGCCGACGGTCATCGACGGGACCGTGATGCAGGGCAGCCTGGACGGGCGGCTGTTCGCGCTGGACGGCAAGACCGGAGAGCAGCTCTGGACCTACGACACGCTGCGGCCGTTCGAGACCTTGAACGGCGTGGCGGCCAAGGGCGGCGCGTTCGACGCGGTCTCGATCGTGGGCGTGAACGGGCTGCTCCTGGCGGGGTCTGGCTACGGCATGTTCGGCCAGGCCGAGGGCAACGTCCTTCTGGCGTTCCGGCCCAAGCCCTAACGGCCTGGAGGGGGCGCCTCGACAGCGGTCACCGTGTCGCAACGGCGCTCGAGTTGCGGTACGCACTTGCCGTTCACGCGCCGGACCAATAACTCCAGGGGAACGAACTCCGACCTTGAAGGCGCGACCTATGCTGAAGTGGATCTCCTACCTCGACGACGAAGACGGCGACGACGAGGACAAGGGCCGCCTGCCCGACATGCCCTTGAGCGCCGGGCCGGTACAGAACGCGCTGTTCAAGAGCCGCACGGTCCTGATCTTCGGCGAGATCGACATGCGGCTGGCCGAGCGCGTCACCGCCCAGATCACCGCCTTCGCCAGCGAGAGCGACAAGCCGATCCGCGTGATCATCAACTCGCCCGGCGGCCACGTCGAAAGCGGCGACACGATCCACGACATGATCCGCTTCTGCGGCGCGACGGTGAAGGTGATCGGCACCGGCTGGGTCGCCTCGGCCGGCGCGCACATCTTCCTGGGCGCGCAGAAGGAAAACCGGCTCTGCCTGCCGAACACCCGCTTCCTGCTGCACCAGCCCGCCGGCGGCGTGCGCGGCCAGGCCTCTGACATCCAGATCGAGGCCGAAGAGATCATCAAGATGCAGGACCGGGTGAACCGGATGATCGCGAAGGAAACCGGCCAGACCTTCGAGAAGGTCGTGAAGGACACCCAGCGGAACTTCTGGATGAGCGCCGAGGAAGCCGTGGCCTACGGACTGGTCTCGAAGATCATCACGGACGCGAGCGAGGTCTAGTTCCTCTCCTTCGGGGGAGGTGTCGCCGAAGGCGACGGGGGGCTTCGCCGGAGCTCCTCCTGAGGGGAGCAACTGCGTATGGCTGATCCCTGGTGGAAGGGTGCGATCCTCTACCACGTCTACGTCCGCAGCTTCTTCGACTCGGACGGTGACGGACATGGCGACCTGCCGGGCGTCATGGCCAAGCTGGACTACATCCAGAGCCTGGGCGTCGATGGCCTGTGGCTGTCGCCGATCCACCCATCGCCCAACCGCGACTGGGGTTACGACATCGCCGACTTCGAGGGCGTGCAGCACGACTACGGCACGCCCGAGGACTTCCAGGCCCTGCTGGACGAAGCCCACGCGCGCGGCCTGAAGGTCGTGCTGGACGAGGTGCTCAGCCACACCTCCGACGTCCATCCGTGGTTCGTGGAAAGCCTGACCGGCGGCCGGGACGGACCAAAGGCCGACTGGTATGTCTGGGCCGATCCCAAGCTGGACGGCACGGCGCCCAACAACTGGCTGAGCGTCTTCGGCGGCCCGGCCTGGGCCTACCAGCCGGCGCGACGGCAGCACTACCACCACAAGTTCCTGCGCCAGCAGCCCAAGCTGAACTGGCGCAGCCCCGGAGCCCGGGAGGCGGCCCTGTCGGTGCTGGACCACTGGCTGGAGAAGGGCGTCGACGGTTTCCGGCTGGACGTCGCCGGCACCTACCTGCACGACGCGGCGCTGACCCCGAACCCGCCGGTGCCGCTGGACCAGCGCCGTGGCCTGCATTGGAGCCACGCGGGCAATCTGCAGTTCCACCTCAACGACTCCAACCTGGAGGAGAACGTCGAGATGCTCGACCTCATCCGCCGGCGCGTGGACGCGTGGAGCGGCGTGAACCAGGGCGATCGCTTCGTGTTCGGCGAGTTTTCCGAAGAGGAGGCCCGCTGCGGCGCCTACTGCACGCCGACCGAGGGGCTGCACTCGGGCTACACGTTCGTGATGCTGCTCGCGCGCAAGCTGGATCCCAGCTTCGTCACCCAGCACTACGACACCTTGGCGACCTACCCGGGCCACTGGCCGACGGTCAGCTTCTCGAACCACGACGTGCCGCGCACGGTCAGCCGGTTCGGCGGCAAGGACGCCCCGCCAGAGTTGGCGCGGATGTTGTTCGCGCTTCTTGTGGCCCTGAAGGGCACCACCCTCATCTACCAGGGTGAAGAACTGGGCTTGCCGCAGGCGTCGCTCACCCGCGACCAGCTGCGCGACCCGGTGGGCGACCTCTATTGGCCCTATGACGGCGGCCGCGACGGGTGCCGCACGCCGATGCCCTGGACCACCGGCCCGAACATGGGATTCACCGACGGCGAGCCCTGGCTGCCCCTGGCCGTCGAGCATCGCGGGCTGTCGGTCGAGGAGCAGGCCGACGACCCGGACTCCATGCTGGCGTTCGCCCGCGAGATGATCGCCTTCCGCAAGGCCTCGCCGGCCATGACCGTGGGAGACATCGCGTTCGCCAGGGTAGACGCCCCCCTGGTGGCCTTTGTGCGCGAGTACGACGACGAAGCCGTGGTCTGCGTCTTCAACTTCAGCGACCAGCCCCAGGTGTTCGATCACCCGACCCTGTCGGTCGCCGATCTGCTGCCGCTCAGGTCGGGCGAGGCGGAGCTGCGCGGCGACTCTGTGGGCCTGTCGCCGTACGCCGCCTGCTTCCTCCGCCTGGCGCAGGACTGAACGGGCGACGTTGGCGCAACGGGCGTTTCGTGGCGAAATGCGCTAGTGAACCGCCGGATGAGTGACTGCAACCCAGGGCCTGTCCGGTTCAGATGGAATCATCTGGACCGGATGAACAGGCTCGATCGCTTTGATTTGGAGCGTGTTCTCGGGGCGAAACCGGCGTCCACTTTCGCGCAACACGCTCTAGGGGCCGGGCATGCCTGATGGCGAGCCCCGCAGCCGCGTGGAAGCCCGCTTCGGAACGGGCTTCCTGACCGACACCTGGTACGTGGCCGCCCTGTCGGCCGACCTGCGACCCGGCAAGCTGATCCACGTTCAGGTGATTGGCGAACCGTTGGTCCTGGGCCGTGCGCCCAGCGGCGCCCTCTTCGCCCTGCGCGACGTCTGCCCGCACCGCGCGGCGCCGCTGTCGGCCGGAAAGTTCCACCGCGACGCCTTCGGCGTCGAAAGCGTGGCCTGCCCCTACCACGGCTGGCGGTTCAAGGCCGACGGCGCCTGCACGGCGATCCCGTCCCTGACCGCGGACCAGGAGCTGGACGTGAGCCGCATCCGTGTGCGGCGGTATCCTGTCGAGGAGAGCCAGGGCCTAGTGTTCGTCTGGATGGCCGCCTCGCCGACGGGCCAGCCCGACCACCCGCCGCCGTATCTTCCCGGCGTGGTCGGCGGCGCGCCAAAGCTCGTCGACAGGATGGTGTTCGACGCCCACATCGACCAGGCGGTCGTGGGGCTGATGGACCCCGCCCATGGTCCCTATGTGCACCGGCAGTGGTGGTGGCGGACCGCCGGCAGCGAGCACGACAAGGAGAAGCGCTTCGCGCCTTCGGAGGCCGGCTTCACGATGGTGCGCCACGCACCCTCGAAGAACAGCCGCGCCTACGCGATCCTGGGCGGCAAGCCCGAAACCGAGATCACGTTCCGCCTCCCCGGCCTGCGTTGGGAGCATGTGTCGGTGGGCGCTCGCCAGGTGCTCTCGCTGACCTGCCTGACGCCCATCGACGAGGCGCGGACTCAGGTCACTCAGATCGCCTGGTCCGACCACCCGGCCTTCACGCTGCTGAAGCCGGTCATCGGAGCCATGGCGCGGACATTCCTGCGCCAGGACGCCGACATGGTGAAGCTGCAGAACGAAGGCCTGAAGCATAGCCCGACCCTTCTTTGGATCGACGACGCCGACCGACAGGCCAAATGGTACCAGGCGCTCAAGCGCGAATGGGTGCAAAGCCGGCGCGAGGGCCGGCCCTTTCACAACCCCGTTTCGGCCGAGACCCTGCGCTGGCGCAGCTAGGCTGCCGCGCGCCCCGCCGCCAGACCGATATCGTCCAGGTCGATCGCGGCCAGGCCTCTGCCCGGCGTCCAGTCGAAGCGGGCGCCCAGCGCCGAGAGGACCGTCGTCGCCGCCATCTTCTTGAGTTGGGCCTTGGCGATGGCGATCGCATGGACCTTCACGTGAAGCACGGTATCGAAGTCGGTCTCGGCCGAGCCGGTGGGGCGGCAGAGGCGGGCAACCACCTCGACCGTTTCGATCGGCGCCGCCTGCAGCACCTCCACAGCGACCCGCAGAACCGCCGAGCAGGCATTGTTCAGCTGTAGCTCGGCCCGCTCGGCGTCAGTGAGCGGCGTCCATGCGAAGCCGCCGGCGCTCGCTCGGCACGCCTCATCCGGCAGCGCATCGAGCTCGATGAGGTCGACCTGGGCCACCAGCCGGGCGCCCTCGCTGCGCAGGCTGCAGGCCTCGATGACGTCCTTGAGCGCTTTCGGCGCCCCGCTGACCTTGAGGACGCCCGCGATCGCGTCCGGGTTCAGAGCCCGCACCTCGCTGGCGAGCGCGAGCTTGCGGTTGTGGGCGTCGGCCTCGGCCTTGGCGCGGGCGTAGAGCTCGGCGTCCGCCTTCACCGCCTCGACCACCTTCTCCATCAGCTCGCGCCTCCGGTCGCGCTCGCGACCCAGCAGGTTGTCGGCGAGCGAGGGGCGATACGCCTGCAGTTTCCTGCGCGCGACGGACGATACGGCGTCGCGGGGGATGCTGGGGACCACCGGGCCCATCGCTTCGATCTCTGCCCAGTCGATGCGCGTGAAGGTGACTTGGTACGCTTCCGTCAGCCGTGCGGCGAGATCCTGCCAGGCCTCGGCGTCGGCCTTGTTTGCCCGGCGACGCTCGCCGTCCCGCTTTCGGCGCTCGCTCTCCCGAATGGAGCGGGCCGTCACCCGATCGACACGACTCATCGGCGGGATAATTTGGGCCGGGGACCGTGGGGACATGGGGGGCTCCCTTTGGTGCGCTCTTCCGTCGCTACTCAAAATGGGTAACTCGGCTTTCGTAACCGAAACCTTTACAATGGGAATTGCTTGAGAAATCCGTGGGAAATCCGGCAACTAAGCCGTGCGCTGCGGTTAAGCTTCACCCATGAAGATTACTTTCGTGCCCTTCTCGACGGCCTTCGCCAACTGTTGGGCATCCCAGTTCGTGAGCCGGACGCAGCCATGGCTCGCCACCTTGCCAACCAGTCGGGGCTCCGGCGCGCCATGGATGCCGTAGGTGTCCTTGGTCAGGTCGATCCAGACCGCGCCCACCGGATTGTTCGGGCCCGCCTGGATCGTCAGTTTGCCGGCCTTCTTGTTCCCGAAATTCAGGCGGCTGGGGTCGTAGGTGTAAGTGGGTGACGGCGCGACCGTGCGCACGGCCCACTCGCCTTCCGGCGTCGGCAGGTCGTCGGATCCCACCGTGGCCGGATACGCCGCCTGCAGCTTGCCCGCCGCGTCGTAGGCGCGAACCTGCTTGCGGGCCTTGTCGACCTCGATCCTGGCGACCTTGGCCGGCAACTCGGACCGGGAGGGCGCCGCCACCACGATCTTCGTTCCGGCCGCCGAGAAATCGGCGCCCGGGTTCAGCGCCTGCAGCAGGGGCGCGTCCATGTGGAAGCGTTCGGCCAGGGCTTCCAGCGGGCCCGTGAAGCGCACGCCGTCAAGCCTGGCCAACTCGGCGTAATCCTTGGGGATCACGGGCGTGAAGGGTCCGGCGACGTCCTGTGCGGAGATCACGTAGTCGGTCAGCACCGGACCGGCGTCCGCGGTCAGCTTCGCCCAGACCTCCGCATCCAGCAGACCGTCCTCGGGAAGGCCGTTCGCGCGTTCGTAGGCTGCGATGGCGTTCTTCACATTCTCCCCGTCCTGGCCGTCGATGACGCCGGGTGAGACGTGAGCGCGGTCCAGCAGAACCTGGGCGCGCAGCATAATGTCCCGCTGTGCCGCAGGGGACGCCGGGGCCTCAGCCCACACAGCCCCGTTGACGGCCTGGGCGAGCGGAGAGGTCGAGGGCTGAAGGGGGAGGACGGGCGCCGCGACCTGGACCGACGGGGCGACCGCGGGCGCCTCGGCGGTCTCGCGCGGGCGTATGTCGCAGGCCGCCAGCGGTAGGATTGAAGCGCCGAAAAGCAGCGCGCGGGCGAACTTCATGCTGGACCTCTGCGTTTGGCCGCGGTTGCTGGCGGCGATGTGGATGAAGCTCCGAGACATCATCCGGTTCCTGTGGGCGACCGCCGCGGCGGTCGTGCTGCTCCTGATCCTGTTCCTTCGGGTGACGGGCTGCGCGCCGCTGTCCCCGGAAGGGCGCAAGCCCGTGGGCTCGGCAGAGGCGCCGGCGGGAGGCCCCGCGATGCCGGTCAGCACCCAGTGCCGAGCCGCCGGGTGGACGACGGCGGCCGAAGGCAATGCGGCGTCCGTCCGCAGTCTTGCGTGGGCGCCGTTCGGACGACAGGAGGCCGGTTGGGAGGTCTATGTCACACTGATCCAAAGCGAGATCGGGACCGACTGCCCGCCCAACTCCGAAGGCTTCGCCCGCGCCCTGGCCGACTGGCAGCGGCAGAACAATCAATCGCCGGACGGCGTGATGTCCGAAGCCGTCTTCGTGGCCATGAAGGGGACCGTGCAGACTCGCCGCGACTTCGTGCGTTTCACGTCCACAGGCCTATGCCCGGAAACGCCCGACCTGATCAGTGCGGCGCGGATCGAGGAGGGCTATGGCGGCAAGCAGGTGTGGATGCGCCCGCGCGCGCTGGCCGCCTATCGCCAGATGGTCGCAGCCGCCCGCGCCGAAGTCCCGGAGATCGCGGCGGACCCGCGGAACCTGACCATCTTCTCCGGCTATCGCAGCCCGTCGGCCGACGCAGCGCGCTGTCAGGCCGAAGGCAACTGCGACGGCATCGTCCGCGCGCGCTGCTCGGCGCACCGGACCGGGCTGGCGGCCGACCTGTATGTGGGCCAGGCGCCGGGGTTCGGTCCCGACTCCAGCGCCGACGCCAACCGCCTCTACATGACCGGCACGCCCACCTACCGCTGGCTGGTCAAGAATGCGCGGCGCTTCGGGTTCGTGAACTACCCGTTCGAGCCCTGGCACTGGGAATGGACCGGAGAGAGCCCATAGACGTCACGGGCGTACCGGTTCTACGTTTCCGGCCATGCCCACAGCGACCCTGAACGGCGTCTCCATCGCCTACGACGACATCGCCCCGCCCGGTCCCGCCGAGCGGACGATCCTGCTGCTCCACGGCTTCGCGTCGAACCGCAAGGAGGGCTGGCAGCGCACCGGATGGTACCAGGCCCTGGGCCGCCGGGGATTCCGGGTGATCGCGATGGATCAGCGTGGGCATGGCGAGAGCCTCCGCAGCCACGATCCGGCGGACTATGGCCGCGCCCACCTGGCCGCCGACGCCCTTGCGTTGCTGGACCACCTGGGCGTCAAGCAGCCCGAGGTGTTCGGCTACTCGATGGGGACGCGGACGGCCATGCAAATTGCGATCGACGCGCCACATCGCGTCAACAACCTCATCCTGGGCGGTGTGGGCGGCAAGCTGTTCGATCCGCCGCGCGCGACCGAGAACAGCGAGACGATCGTGACCGCGATGACGGCCGAGGATCCGGCCAGCATCAAGACCGAGTTCCTGCGCAGCTTTCGCCAGTTCGCGGACGAGCAGGGCGAGGACCGTCAGGCGCTTGCGGCCTTCTCGCAGGCCTTCAGCACGCCGCTGGACCGCGACGCCCTGGGCCGGCTGGACATGCCGGTCTTGGTGGTGGCGGGCGCCGGCGACGATCTGGCAGGCGATCCCGCCGAGCTCGCCCGGCTGTTTCCCTATGGCAAGGGCAAGGTCCTCGGGGGGTGCGACCACTTCTCGGCCATCCCGCACGGCGCGCTCAAGGCCGCCGTCCTCGACTTCCTGGACGGCGTGCCCGACGAGGACGACTTCCCGCCGTTCGAATAGTCAGAGCGTGCTGGGCGAAAGCGAACCCCGGCTTCGTCCCGAGAACACATTCTAAATCAAAGACATCGAGCCTGTTCAGCCGGTTCAGATGAGTCCATCTGAACCGGACAGGCTCTAGCGACGCGCCATGCTGTAGTCGCCGCCCCTGGCCAGCGCCGCCTTGTAGGCCGGCCGCGCCTGGAAGCGATCGACCCAGGCCTTCATGTTGGGATAGCGGTCGAGCCGGCCGAAGGCGCCGGCGACCTCGCCCACGAAGCTCATCTGGACGTCGGCGCCCGTGAGTTCGCCCAGCAGCCAGTCCCTTCCGGCCAGCGAGTCTTCGAGATAGCCAAGGTGGTTGCTCATCTCGCTCTCGATCCGCGGATGCAGCGGCGCGCCCGCCTCGCCCAGCCGGCTCACGTACATGTTGAGCATCAGCGGCAGCATCGCCGAGCCCTCGCCGTAGTGGAGCCACTGGTTGTAGACCTCGTAGGCGTCGCTGCCCGGCGGCGGTGAAAGCTTCCCGCCGCCATGACGGCGGACGAGATAGTCCACGATGGCGCCGGACTCGATGATGGTCCGCCCCTCCTCGGTCACCACTGGCGACTTCCCAAGGGGATGCACGGCCTTCAGTTCCGGCGGCGCAAGCCGCGTGGTGGCGTCGCGCTGGTAGATCTTCAGCTCGTACGGCGCGCCAAGTTCCTCCAGCAGCCAGAGGATGCGTTGCGAACGACTGTCGTTGAGGTGATGGACCACCAGCATGAGAGCGCCTCCTGTTTCTTTGTGGGATACAGCAAACCGGCCTCACCTGACGCAACGCAATCCTGCCAAAAGGTCCGCATGAGCCTGATCCTGCCCAACCTCCCGGACCTGCTGGACCTCGCCGCCGCCGAGGCCGCGTCGCTGACCACCTCGATCGCCAACGCCGTGGGGGGCCGGGTGCGCTCGGACGGACGGCTGGACCGTGTCGCGCTGGACGCCGAGCAACACGCCGCCCATGGCCTGGCCTGGACCGCCGCCTATGCCGAGACCCTGCGCCAAACGGCGGCCTGGGCCCGGGCGCTGGACGAAGAAGGGCGTCTGACCGAGGCCGAGGCGCTGCCCGCGCAGCTGCTGGCGCACGAGTACCTGAGCCAGATGGTCGGCGGCCTGCCGATGAACCAGGGTGAATTTTTCCGCCCCGCCGACGTTTTCGCACCCGCCGAACGCCTGACCCACGTGCTGGGCCGGCTGCGGCCCGGGGCCTCGCAGGCGGCCAAGCACCGAATCGTAGAGCTGCTGGAGCAGGCCCGCAGCCGCCCGTCGCTGGAGGCCAGCGGGCTTGACGAGACGCTGGAGGCGATCCGCGACCAGTTCCACGCCTTCACCGAGGAGAAGATCGTCCCGCACGCCCACGGATGGCATCTGCGCGACGAGTTGATCCCACTGTCCCTCCTGGAGGAACTGGGCGACCTGGGCGTCTTCGGCCTGACCGCGCCGGAGGCCTGGGGCGGCTCGGGCCTGGGCAAAGTGGCGATGTGCGTCGTGTCCGAGGCGCTGTCCCGCGGCTGGATCGGGACCGGTTCCCTGGGCACCCGCTCGGAGATCGCCGGCGAACTCATCCTGGCCCACGGCACCCCCGCCCAGAAGGAGCGCTTCCTGCCGGGGATCACCTCGGGCCGCACGATCCCGACGGCTGTGTTCACCGAGCCCGAGGCCGGCTCCGACCTGGGTTCCCTGCGCACCCGCGCCGTCCGCGAGGGGGACGTCTGGAAGATCTACGGCGCCAAGACCTGGATCACGCATGCGGCCCGCGCCGACCTGATGACCCTGCTGGTCCGCACCAATCCCGATGTCAGAGATCATCGCGGCCTGTCGATGTTCCTCGCCGAGAAGCCGCGGGGCGTGGACGGCCACCCCTTCCCGGCGGCGGGCATGAGCGGCGGCGAGATCGGGGTGATCGGCTATCGCGGCATGAAGGAGTACGAGATCGCCTTCGACGGCTTCTCGGTGCCGCACGCCAACCTGTTGGGCGGCCAGGAAGGCCAGGGCTTCGTCCAGCTGATGGCCACCTTCGAGAGCGCCCGCATTCAGACCGCCGCCCGCGCCATCGGCGTGGCGCAGAGCGCGCTGGACCTGGCTCTCGACTACGCCCTGCAGCGTCGCCAGTTCGGCGAGACGATCGCCAGGTTTCCCCGGGTGGCCAACAAGCTGGCGATGATGGCGGCCGAACTGGCCGGCGCGCGGCGCCTCGCCTGGTTCGCGGCGCGGGCCAAGGACGAGGGTCGCCGCTGCGACCTGGAAGCCGGAATGGCCAAGCTGACCGCCGCTCGCATCGCCTGGGCCGCCGCCGACAACGCCGTGCAGATCCACGGCGGGACAGGATTTGCGATGGAGCAGCCCGTCAGCCGCGTGCTGGCGGACGCCCGCATCCTCAACATCTTCGAGGGGGCCGGCGAGATCCAGGCGCAGGTGATCGCACGCCGACTGCTTGAGGGCGCGAACTAGCGCTCAACTCCGCGGCGCGAAGCCTTCGGCGATCAGTCCGATCTGGCGGTCCATGACGGCGATCATCGCCTTGGCGTCGGCGCCGTTGGTGATGACCAGGCGGTAGGTCCAGGCATAGGCGCTCATCAGCAGATCGACGACCTCCTGCAGCTCGATATCCTGGCGGACGTCGCCGGCGGCCTGCCCCTTGCTCAAGGTGTCCAGGATTACGTCCTTCAGCCGCGTATTGCGGCCATAGGGGCGGGCGCCCTCGGTCAGCGTCCAGTCGTAGGCTGCGGCGATGTGCGACATGAACAGCCGCACGTGAGCCGCCTCGAACTCGAAGTGGATGGCGAACATCGTCCGCAGGCGATCGGCCGTGGATCCGCGCAGATGCGGCATAACCCGGTCGATTTCGGCGTAGAGCGGATCCAGTCGGGCGGCCATCACCTCGGAGAGGATGTCGCCCTTCGAGGCGAAGGTCGTGAAGACGCTGCCCACGGACACCTCGGCCCGCCGCGCGATCTCGCGAACCGTGGTGCCCTGGTATCCATGGGTGTCGAATAGCTCCCGAGCGGCCTCGAGCACGCGCTGGCGGGTCGCTTCCTTTTGCGACTGCCGCGGCGAACTGGGGCCCTTGGGAAGCGATCCAACGCCGGCGATCATGGGACCGGCGTCAGCCGCGGCGCGCGCCGGCCAGCAGGATCCGGATCTGATCGCGGGCGCGGGTCTGCAGGGCGTCCAGGCTCCAGCCTTCGAAGATCGCCTGCGGGAAGTTCGACAGGTAGGTGTCGAACAGCATCTGGGCGCGCAGTTTCACTTCCGCTTCCTGCGACAGCTCGCCGCGCTCGATAGCGGCGGTCAGCATCTCGGTGAACACGTCCTGGAAGGCCAGCGACGACGACAGGCCGCGCAGGCTTGGGCCGCCATCCTTGTCCCACGACACCGAGAAGGCGGCGCGGGCCAGTTGCAGGCGCGACTTGTAGAAGGTGTAGCCGGCCATGAACACCTTGAGGACGCCGTCCTCGATGTTGCGACCGCGCGCGGCCGCGTCGCGCATGGCGCCCAGCAGGGCCTCCATGTCGTCGGTCATGATCTCGCGGAAGAGGTCGGACTTGTCCGTGAAGTTGGCGAAGACGGCCCCCGTCGACATGCCCGCAGCGGCGGCGATGTCGCGGATGGTCGCGCCCTCGTATCCCTGCTCGCTGAAGAGGCGGCGGGCGGCGGCCAGAACCTTCAGGCGGGTCTGTTGCTTGGCGAGGGCGCGGCGGGTGGGGGCGCGCGCCGGGGTGTCGGCGGCGACCTGGATCGGGGAGATGTGCTTCATTCTTCTCAATTTTCGCCGACCCGGGGGCGTCGGCCGTCTGACTTGGGGGGAGGATCAAGCCGGATCCCTCCAGCCTGAACATGTTCATCTAACGTGGTACGCGAACTAACTTACCGACTTTCAGTTCACCGTCCGCGAGCGGGCCCAAGGCGCGCGCGAAGACGGCGAAAGGCGTTATTGCATAAGGGGTCTGGCGTCACGCCGAATCTCTGCGCCGGCGCCGGACCCGTGATCGATGAACATGCTCACACATGCTCAAGTCAAGTTTAAAATAAACACAGCCTTTCGTGGTGGCATAGCCCCTGCGGGAGGCATAAAGTTGGCGAATGGACCTCTTCGACTATCTCATCACCGCGGCGCTGGTCGCAGTCGCCCTCGTGCTGGCGGTGGGCATCTACTCGTTGTTCCGGGGCGGCGACTTCGGCCGGTCCTGGTCGAACAAGCTGATGCGGCTTCGCGTCGTCACCCAGGCGGTCGCGGTCGCGGTGCTTATGGCCGCCGTCTGGTGGCGCAGCCAGACCTGACGCAGCGACGAATGGTCACGCTCAATCGCATCTACACGCGCACCGGCGACGCCGGCACGACGCGTCTCGCCACCGGCCAGTCGGTCAGCAAGACCGACCTGCGGGTCGAGGCCTATGGCTGCGTCGACGAGACGAACGCCTGCATCGGCCTCGCGCGGGTCCACCTGACCCATGATCCCGAGTTGGACGCCATGCTGGGGCGCATCCAAAACGAACTGTTCGACCTGGGCGCCGACTTGGCGATGCCGGCCAAGGCGGACGAGGAGCCCGGCTCGAAGCTGCGCATCCTGGACAGCCAGGTGGCGCGGCTGGAGGCCGAGATCGACAGCCTCAACGACCGCCTGCCCGGCCTGAAGTCGTTCATTCTGCCGGGCGGAACACCGGCGGCCGCGGCCCTGCACCTGGCCCGCACGGTCAGCCGTCGCGCCGAGCGCGAGGCGGTGCGGCTGACGGAAACCGGCGAGCCGGTGAGCGGCCCGGCGATGCGCTACCTAAACCGCCTCTCCGACCACCTCTTCGTCGCCGCCCGCTGGGCCAACGACGCCGGCAAGGCCGAGGTGTTCTGGGAAAGCGGGGCGACGCGCTGACTTTCCCCCCCTGATGGGGAGGGAATCTACTCGGCCTTCGGCGCAGCCTTGGGCGCCGCCTCGGGCCGCCCGATCGCCTTCTTGGCCTCGGCAAGGGCCTTCTCGTCGGTGATGACCCGGCCTGTGATGTCCGAAACCAGGATCGGCGTCGCGCACACGCGTTCGCCGCCATCCCACCATTTGTGGGCCTTTTCGCAGTTCTTCTGCGGGATGATCCAGCCGACCTGCCAGACGCCCACGCCGACGACGGCGACGGCGAAGATCGCGATGAAGATCAGCTTCAAGCGCTCGATATTGGGGTTCATGCGAGCCTTTTACGTAACGGGAGCTGTCGTTGGCTAGGGGTGTGCACTGCGGCATTTCTAGGCGGCGCGCGCTTGCAATGCGCGTTGGAAAGGGTAATGCCGTCCCGCATTCTTTCCGCAGCAATTTGAGGCGCTAGCTACCCATGAAGGTGTTGGTCCCGGTCAAGCGGGTGATCGACTACAACGTCAAGGCCCGCGTTAAGGCCGATCAGACGGGTGTCGACCTCGCAAACGTCAAGATGTCGATGAACCCCTTCTGCGAGATCGCGGTCGAGGAAGCGGTGCGTCTGAAGGAAAAGGGCGCCGCGACCGAGATCGTCGCCGTGAGCGTCGGCCCGCAGCAGGCGCAAGAGACCCTGCGCACGGCTCTGGCCATGGGCGCCGACCGCGCCATCCTCGTCCAGACCGACCAGGACCTCGAGCCGCTGGCCGTAGCCAAGGTGCTCAAGGCGATCATCGCCGAGGAGAACCCCGAGCTGGTGATGATGGGCAAGCAGGCCATCGACGGCGACAACAACGCCGTCGGCCAGATGCTGTCGGCGCTGCTGGACTGGCCGCAGGCGACCTTCGCCTCGGCGATCACCGTCGGCGGCGGCAAGGCCACCGTGACCCGTGAAGTCGACGGCGGCCTGCAGACCATCGACGTGAGCCTGCCGGCGGTGGTCACCGCCGATCTGCGCCTCAACGAGCCGCGCTACGCCTCGCTGCCCAACATCATGAAGGCCAAGAAAAAGCCGCTGGACGTGAAGGAGCTGGGCTCGCTCGGCGTCGACACCGCGCCGCGCCTCAAGGTCGTGAAGGTTTCCGAGCCGCCGAAGCGTACGGCCGGCATCAAGGTGGAAACCGCCGCCGACCTGGTTTCGAACCTCAAGACTGCGGGGGTCCTCTAAAATGGCCGTTCTCGTCATCGCGGATCACGACAACGCGACCCTCAAGGACAACACGCACAAGGTGGTGACCGCCGCCCAGGCGATCGGTGGCGACATCGACATCCTGGTGGCCGGGACCAACACCGCCGCGATCGCAGCCGAAGCGGCCAAGATCACGGGCGTGCGCAAGGTGCTGACGGCGGAAAGCGCCGAACTGGGCCAGGGCCTCGCCGAGGCCGTGGCCGACCTGATCGTGGGTCTGGCCGGCGGCTACGACGCCATCCTCACCCCGGCGACCTCGCAGGGTAAGAACTTCAGCCCCCGCGTCGCGGCGAAGCTGGACGTGGCGCAAATCTCGGATGTGTCCGAGGTCGTCAGCGCCGACACCTTCACCCACCCGATTTACGCCGGCAACGCGATGGAGACCGTCCAGTCGTCCGACGCGAAGAAGGTGCTGACGGTGCGCCCGACGTCGTTCAAGGCGGCCGCTGAAGGCGGTTCGGCCGCGATCGAGTCCGTGGCGGCCCCGGGCGCCCCGGCCAAGACCAAGTTCGTCGATCAGAAGCTGGTCAAGTCGGCTCGTCCCGACCTGGGCGCCGCCAAGATCGTGGTCTCGGGCGGTCGCGCCATGGGCTCGGCCGAGGAGTTCCAGAAGGTGATCGAGCCGCTCGCCGACAAGCTGGGCGCCGCCGTGGGCGCCTCGCGCGCCGCCGTCGACGCCGGCTACGCGCCGAACGACTATCAGGTCGGCCAGACCGGCAAGGTGGTGGCTCCGGAGCTCTACATCGCCATCGGCATCTCGGGCGCGATCCAGCACCTGGCCGGCATGAAGGACTCCAAGGTCATCGTCGCGATCAACAAGGACGGCGACGCGCCGATCTTCCAGGTCGCCGACTACGGCCTCGTGGCGGACTACAAGGGCGCCGTGCCCGAGCTGATGAGCGAGCTCGCCAAGATCGGCAAGTAGCCGACAGCTGCAACGAAACGATCGAGGGGGCGGGCCGCGAGGCCCGCCCCTTTTCGTTTGAACCGCAGAGAACGCGGAGACGCGTGGAGCGATCAATGTCGCCACGACCTCTCTGCGTGTCTCTGCGATCTCTGCGGTTGAATCAAAGGACGCGCAGCGTGTCTGCGGCGGTGGGCGCGCCGGGGGCCATCGGCAGCAGGATCTGCTGGGCGCAGGCCGTGGCGATCCGCTGGCCGTCCGGACGCCGGAAGTCGGCCTCCACCGCGATCAGCCGAGACGAGGCGTCGACGACGCGGCCCTCTATGTGTAGCGGGTGACCCCTCGCCACCTTCAGAAACTGAACCTGGAGGTTGATCGTCCGGTATCGGGCCTCGTTCGGGATCACCGTCATGGCGGCGAACGCCAGGACCTGGTCGGCCAGGGCCGCGATGTAGCCGCCGAACACCGAACCGTCGGCCAGCTTCAGGTCCTCCTGGTCGGGCGACCATGTCTTGCGCACCCAGCCCGGCCCCCAATCGTCCAGCACGCCCAGCCCCAGCCTCGCCACCACGGCAGGCGGCGCAAAGCCCGGCTGCTTGATCTCGTCCAGTCGATCGGTCGCCCAGGTCACTCGCGCATCTCCTCTTGGGATTGGGAGCCGCAGAATCCGAGCTAAGCTCAGGTTTTGCCTACTCGCTTTCCCGAAAGGCCTCGCCAGCATGCCGAAAGCCCAGCGCCGTCAGCCGCGTCAGGCCCGCGCGCTCGCCACCCGCGCGGCGATCTTCGAGGCGACGGCTCGGATTCTGGAGGACGAGGGCGAGGCCGGGTTCAACACCAACCGCGTCGCCGAACGCGCGGGGGTCAGCATCGGCACGCTTTACCAGTACTTCGGCTCCAAGCAGGCGATCCTGGCGGCCATGGCGCGCGACGACAACGCCAGGCGCCGCGAAGTTCTGGCGGCGCAGATCGCCGAAGGGCGCGAGGACCCGGTGCGCCTGGCGATCCGCGGCCAGATCCACGCCATGGCTGGCCGCCCCGCGACGCGACGGGCGGCGCTGAACGCGATCATGGCCGAGGAGGGTGTTCACGGAATCGCCCGTGAGGGCCGCGCCGCCAGTCGCCTGCTGCCCCGGCTGGACGCGTTCGACGCCTTCGTCCTGGACCGGGCCGTCAACGGCGTGATCCGCGCCGCCGTGCTTGAGGGATCACCGGTGCTCAACGATCCGCGCCTGGAGGACGCCCTCGTCCGGCTGATCGAGGCCCATCAGGCGTCCGCCAAAAAGGAGGCGGCTCCTTTACAGGAGCCGCCCCAGTCGCGGAATGACGGTCCTCGCGGAACCGCCGCCTGACCGCCCTGCACGGACGATCAGGGGTTCTGAGCCGCCAGCACCGGTTCCTTGGCGACGGTCACTGTGATGTCGGCGCCCAACAGCGTGTTCGGCGGGGCCGACACCTTCAGGCGCTTCAGGGCGGCCACAGCCTTCTGGTCGGTCTCGAGCGAGCCGCTCGACTTCACGATGCGCAGGCCCGAGAGCCGACCGTCCGAGTTCACTTGGGCCTTCACGTCCAGGCCCGGACCGACATCGACGCCGGCCTGAGCCACCTGCTTCGCGGCCGCAGCCCCGGCTCGGTCGAGGTAGTTGCGGACCTCGCGCGGCGCCGCATGCGCCGTCGCGCCGAACGCAAGGAGGGCTGCCGCGGACAGCAGCAGAACACGAGCTTTCATGGATATAATCCTTTGAAACCAAACACTTTCAGCAGCGCCGCTTCATCGGATATGGGAACGATGAGCCCATCTCGCGAACGATAGATTTTGCAAGTGGTTGTTACGTTCGCTAACAACCTGACCATGGCCCGCCTGCCGCCCTTCTTCGCGCTCCGCGCCCTCGAGGCGGCGGCGCGGCACCGCAGCTACAGCCGCGCGGCCCAGGAACTCGCGGTCACTCACGGCGCGGTGAGCCAGCAGATCCGCAGGCTGGAAGCCGAACTGGGCGCCCGCCTGTTCGAGCGCCGGGGCAACGGCATGATCCCCACGCCCGACGCCCAGAAGCTGGCCGCCGAGGTGGCCCGTGGCATCGGGGTGCTGTCGAACGCGGTCGACGACTTCCATGCCGCCGCGTTCCGCGCGCCCCTGGTGATCAGCCTGGAGAGCCAGTTCGCCAATCGCTGGCTGCCCCCGCGCCTGCAGCGCATGCTGGCGCATCCGGCGGGCGCCAACCTGGAGATACGCGTCGAGGAACGTCGCGCCGATTTCGTCACCGACGGCGTCGATATGGCCGTGCGCTACGGCGCCGGCGGCTGGCCCGACGTGGAATGCGTCCATCTCGTTTCGGAGAGCCTGATCCCGGTCTGCAGCCCCGAGTTCCTGGCCCGCCACCAGCTGAAGACGCCGCAGGACCTGCTGAATGTCCCCTTGCTGCACCACGGGCACCGGCCCTGGAGCCTGTGGTTCAACACGTTCGGCCTCGAGGCTCCACGCCAGCAAGGCATGCTGTTCGAGGACAGCGCCATGCTGCTGGAGGCCGCGGCCCAGGGCATCGGCGCCGCACTGGCGCGCAGCGGGCTGATCGAGCAGGATCTCAGGACTGGCCGGCTGGTGCGGCCGTTCGCAGCGGGCGTGGCCTCGGAACTGGGCTTCTGGGTGGTTTGGCGCGCCGACAGCCGCAAGGTGCGCCGGATCGAGGCCTTACGGGATTGGCTGATGGCCGAGGCAGCCACCGCAGGACGAACCGAATCGGCCTGACCTTTTGCGTTGCAGCAAAGCCTCTTGCCGCAATGCGCCATAGACATGTTAGAAAGCTGCCACACGTTTGAGCGGCGAGCGCTCCTAGGCATTGGGATTTGGCCTGAATGGTTGACATCAAGTCGGTCGGCGTCATCGGCGCGGGACAGATGGGGTCGGGTATCGCGCATGTCGTCGCCCTGGGCGGTTACGACGTCCTGCTGCATGACGTGAGCGCCGAGCGGATCGACCAGGGCATCGCCCAGATCGAGAAGAACATGGCGCGGCAGGTCTCGCGGGGCCTGATCGAGCATACGGCCATGGAAGGCGCGATGGCCCGCATCAAGGCCGCGCCCGAGCTGCAGACCATCGGCGGCGTCGACCTCGCGATCGAGGCGGCCACCGAGAACGAAGACACCAAGAAGACCATCTTCAAGGCGCTGCAGCCGCACCTGAAGGCCACGACGCTGCTGGCGTCGAACACGTCTTCGATCTCGATCACCCGCCTGGCCTCGGCCACCGACCGGCCCGACAAGTTCATCGGCCTGCATTTCAT
>NZ_SCTC01000077.1 GCF_004299445.1 Phenylobacterium sp.
CCACGCTCCAGGCCGGGACCACCGCTCTGGCGTCCGACGGCAACGGCTCCACCGTAATCATCGGCGGCGCGTCTAACCAGGCCACCCAGGTGGGCGCCACCGCCCTGCAGGCTCAGGTGAACATCCCCGATACGATCAAGGTCGCCCAGGGCGTACCGGTCCAGGTGTTCGTCGCCCGTGACCTCGACTTCGCCGCGGTCACCCGCTGAGCCGACCATGAGCGCCAACGTCTATCTCTCGGCCTATCTGGCCCCCCTGGCGCCCTGGCTCTCGCGGCCGGACGTCACCGACGTACTGATCAATCGGCCCGGCGAGGTGTGGGTCGAGACGACCGGCGGCGGCATGACCCGAGAGCCGGCCGACGAGCTGACCGAGACCGCGCTGCAGCGCCTGGCCCGCCAGATCGCCGCCGCCAGCCACCAGGGCGTCAATCGCGAGCAGCCCCTGCTCTCGGCGACGCTGCCCGACGGTTCGCGCGTGCAGGTCGTTTCGCCGCCGGCGACTCGCGGGGGCTTGGCGCTGGCAGTGCGCAAACACCTGATCTCGGACATGTCCGTGGGCGACCTGGCCCGCGACGGCCTGTTCGACACCGCCGCCCGCACCGACCCGGCCCGCGAGAAGGAGGTCGACGCCCAGCTCGAGGCCCTGCTGGCCGCCGGCGACATGGCCGCCTTCCTGAAGGCCGCCGTCCAGCGTCGCAAGACCATCGTCATCTCGGGCGGCACCGGGAGCGGCAAGACCACCCTGCTGAACGCCCTGGTCAAGGAGATCGACCGCGGCGAGCGCCTCGTGGTGATCGAGGACGCCCCCGAGGTGCGCCTGGATCATCCCAACAGCGTGGGCCTCGTGGCCGTGCGCGGCGAGCTGGGCGAGGCCAAGGTTGACGCCGACGCGCTGCTGGCCGCGTCCCTTCGCTTGCGACCCGACCGCATCCTGCTGGGAGAGTTGCGCGGCAAGGAGGCCTTCGCCTTCCTTCGCGCCGTCAACAGCGGCCACCCTGGCTCGCTGACCACCATCCATGCCGACAGCCCGACCGGCGCGCTAGACCAGATCGCCCTGCTGGCCCTGACCTCCGGCGTCGACCTCGGTTGGGACAAGGTCCAGACCTACGTCAGTCGGGTGATCGATATCGTCGTTCAACTGGACCGCCTGGATGGCGCCCGCAGGGTCACCGAGGTGCTGTTCCGGCCCCGATGACTCGCGCTTGGCGCGACTATGGGTCGCGCAAAAGATGACCCTTGGTTGCGGGAATGCGAACGAGTTCTCAACCAGACTTGCGTAAGGTTCGGGCATGTCATCGCGGCCGATGCCCAATTTCTCCGAACGCAGGGTGGAGCCCCGCCTGCCGGCCAGCGCGCCTGGACGCGTCATGCACGGCGAGCGCCTCGCACTTTGGGCGGATTGTCTGATCAAGGATCTGAGCGCGTCGGGCGCCAAGATCGAGCTTTCGCACTTCTACCGCCTCCCGCCTCGCTTCGTGCTGTTGCACTTCCACGAGGCCGTGGCGTTCGAGGTGGTGCTGAAGTGGCGTCGCGGCGACCTCGCCGGGATGGCGTTCGAGCATCGCCACCCACTGGACACCCTGGACGACCCGCGGCTTGCCCCCGTCGTCGAGGCCTGGCGGGCCCTGCAGCCCGGCCAGGGCCCCCGGCGGGGCGATCCTGGGATGATCGGCTAGACGAACCCCAGGTACTTGGTCTGGAAGTTTCGCGCCCGCGGGAAGATCAGGTCGATGTCGCTGTCCGAGACCCCGAACCAGCGCCCCAGCGTCGCCCCGTACTGATCCACCGACGTTGTCGGGATCTGGGCGCCGCCCACGCCGTCCGGATTGTTGAAGCCCGCCACGTCGGCGCCGATCGTCGGATACTGTCCGTAGAAATCTCCGCCGTTCACGGCCCCACCCATGATGAAGTGGTGGGCTCCCCAGGCGTGATCGGTGCCGTCGCCATTGGTCGCGAAGCTGCGCCCGAAGTCCGAGGCGGTGAACGTCGTCACCTGGTTGCGCCGATCGAGACCGCCCAGGTTCGCAAGCGCGCCGTCGAAATAGCTGAGCGCGTGCGCCACCTTGGCCAGCAGGTTGGGCTGGGTGGCGTTCTGGAAATCGTGGGTGTCCCAGCCCCCCAGGCTGACGAAGAACACCTGCCGACGGACGCCCAGCGACGGCGCGGCTGCGATCATCCGCGCCACCGTCTGCAACTGCAGCGCCAGCGAATTGGTCTCGACCCGCGCCGTCAGGGGGTTGGTATACGCCGGCGCCGTCGCCACGCTCGTGACGGCCGACTGAGTGAAGGCGTTATTGATGGTCGCCGACGCATTGAGCGAACGGGTGACCACCGATGAATAATCAGCGGCGAAGTTGCTGGTCAGGTTGGTTTCGGTGATCAGGTCCCGCACCCGAGCGGGTCCCAGGGACGAGCCGAACAGCGTCGACCCTTGCGCGCCTGTCACCACGACGGCCGGCTGCGTGCCGGTCGACAATTGGTACTGCACAACCGACTGGCCCGACAGGAACACCGCGTTTCCCGACGTCGAGATGGCGGTGAACAGTGTGTTCTGGCCGTTCATCCCCGCCATCAGGTCGGCGAACCGGCCGCCCCAGCCGGACTGGGCGCCCTCGGCGGACAGCGCCTGCCATGTCGACTGCTGGTCGTTGTGCGAGAACAGGCTGGTGGGCAGCGCGACCGACCGGGCCTGATACTGCGCCTTGGTCGTCGGCTGGATCAGCGGACCAACGTTCGCCAGGACCGCGAGCCGGTTCTGGCCGAACAGCGTCTGCAGCGACCCCATGAACGGGTGCAGGGCGAAGCTCCGGCTGGACGCGTTGGTGCCAGGCGGCACCGCCTGGGCGGTCCGAGGGGTGATCGGCAGCACCCCGCCCCAGGCCTCTGGGGAGCCCATGGTCGCGACCCGGCCCGTGACCGAATTGGTCTGCCCCACCGGCGTGGGCGCCGTGCCGACCGGCATAAGGGCGATCGGATCGGTCCCGGTGTTGCGGGTGTTAAAGTAGCGGGTCCACGAGTCCGTATCGGTCGCCAGGACCATGTTGTGGGCGTCGTTGCCGCCGAACAGGAACACGCAGACAAGGGCCTTGTAGTCCGCCGCGGACTGCCCCGCAGCCGAGCCGGCCGCCGCCAGTTGCAGGGCCAGAGGCGCGCCCACTCCCAGGGCCGAAAAGGCGCCGCCCACGCGCAGGAAGTGGCGTCGATCCATCGGGCTCATCGCTGCACCAGGTATTCGGGCGAAGCCATCGACATATAGATCGCCAGCTTCACGCGGTTGGTTAGCGCCGTGGTCTGATTGGTCGTCGGCACGTTGATCGCGGACACCGCCTCGACGATGCGCGACCGTGTCGAGGGTGACATCCGTCCACTCAGCAGGATCAGGTTCATCCGGTCGACCAGCACGCCGGCGTCGTTGGCCAGGGCGATCTCGGCCGCGTAGTTGGGGCGCACGTCGCGGACGCCGTTCGACGCGGTCCCGATCCCGGCGTCGATCGTGGTCTGCATAGTGTTGAGATAGCCGGCGACCGTGATCTCATCGACGATCTGGAACTCGGGCGCCACGAGGCCCGCCGCACCCACCCGCGAATTCGGCGGCGAATAGCCTGGCCGGAAGAAGTTGAACACCGAAGGCGACGTCAGTGCTGACTGGCCCAGCGATGTGTTCGCGCTGGTCGTCGTGATCAGCCAGTCGCCCGACGACGAGGTCGCCCCGAAGGCCCGGGCCCAGTGCGCCATCCGTACGACGGGCTCGCGCACCTTTCCGAAGTTGACGCCGTTCGAGACCGTCGCGCTACGGGCCTCCTCGTCCAGTAGAATGGCGCGGACAACGGCGGCCATGTCGCCGCGCACACCCCTGCCGTTGTTGTTGAACACCGTCGCCACCCGCGCCACGTAGGCCGGGCTAGGATTGCTGGTCACCAGCCGCTGGATCAGCTGCTTGCCGATGAACGGTCCGACATTCGGGTGGTTGAACAGGGTGTCCAGGGCGATCCGCAGGTCGCCGGCCGGATCCGAGACCGTGGAGGCCGGAATCACGGTCCCCAGGAACGCCTTGCTGCTCGTCGAGTGGAACTGGGGATACGGGATCATCGAGCGCGTGACCGCTTCCGGCGGCAGGTTCCCGCCCCGGAACGTCGTGTTCGACGGCGCGCTGGAGAAATAGCTGTAGCCGGTGAACACCTTGGCCAGGCCGCTGATGTCGTCGGCGGTGTAGGTCGGGATCGGCCGGCCCGAGAGGTCTGTCTTCTGCGTGCCGTCGAGGTTCAGCTGGTAAAGCCCGATGGTCATCAACTGCATGACCTCGCGGGCGTAGTTCTCGTCGGGCTGGCGTCCGGTGGCCGGATCCTCCTTCTGGTTGCCCAGCCACGTGAGGTAGACCCCCATCTGCGGATGGAGCGTCACCTGCTCGAGCAGGGTCCGGAAGTTCCCGAAGGCGTTGGCGCCCAGCATGTCGTAGTAGGCGCCGGCGCCGCGGTAGGACACGTTGGAGTCCGCCAGCGAGATCACGAAGATCTCGGACAGCGCCAGCTTCATCCGCTGGCGCAACTGGTCCGGCCCGGTCACCGCCTGACGCCAGTACGAATAGTAGAATTCAGAGTTGCTGGGCGACACGCCGGTCGCGACCCGAGCGTCGATCTCGGCCAGGTGGCTGGTCGGCGCCGGCGTCGTCATCTGCTGGTCGATCCACTGGGAGTATCCCAGCGCGCGCACCTTGCTGATCTCGCTCTCGGTGGGGCCGTAACTGGCCTGGGCCAGGAACCGCGAGGCCTCGACGGCTGTCGGCGGAGCGGTGTTGTCGGCGCCGGTCCCACGCGCGCCGCTGCACGCGGAGAGGGCCAGCGCCGCCAGGACGCCAAGCCCGCGCAACCACCTGCGCGGCATCGAATCCCCCACGTGTAACGCCCCTTCCACTTAAGCTTGCCGGGCCGGCAGGCCCGTGTACACCCGTCTAGTATACGACGGATGCGACTTATTGGCTTCCACGGCTGGTCAAGCTCTCTCCGTCGGAACTGGTGATTGTGCGCGTGTAAGAGCCAGCTAGGATCGCGCAGGGCAGGAAACCGGGCATGGCCACATTCACCGCGGGCGCGATCGGCGTCGACTTCGACATTCTGGACCTCGGGCCCCTCGCCCTGGCCCCGATCGCCGGGGCCACCCCCACGTCGGTCGCCCTGAACCTCGCCGGCGTTTCGACCCAGCTTTATGGAGTCGGCTTCACCTTCGGCGCGTCCGGGCCGCCCACCACCGGGACGATCCAGCGAATCATCGTGGGCGTCGACGCGGGCACAGTCTACGACATCGCCGGCGTCTCGATCTCGGCGACCACCTTCCGTAACTGGGTCGCGACAGGAGACAACGCGTCGGCCAAGGCCGGCATCTTCGCGGGCTCTGATCTGTTCACCGGTTCAGGCGTCGACGACCGCCTGAGGGCCTATGCCGGCGCCGACACCCTGAACGGCGGCGGCGGGGCCGATGTTCTCGATGGCGGCGATGGCGACGACCAGGTTTTCGGCGGGACCGGCGCCGACACCATCGTCGATCCCACCGGCTCGAACTACCTGCGCGGCGAGGATGGCGACGACTACATCGTGGGTGGCGTTGGTTTCGACGACATCAACGGAAACATGGGCGCCGACACCGCCGATGGCGGGCCGGGCGACGACTGGGTCGTGGGCGGCAAGGACAACGACCTGCTCTACGGCGATACCGGCAATGATCTCGTCTACGGCAACCTCGGCGACGACGTCCTGTTCGGCGGCGACGGCGCCGACACCATGCGGGGCGGCCAGGCCAATGACAGCCTGTCGGGCGGGGCCGGCAATGACTTCGTCTCGGGCGACCGTGGCGAAGACACGATGACCGGCGGCACGGGCGCCGACATCTTCCATTCGTCGAACGAAGTCGGCACGGATCGCGTGCTCGACTTCAGCCTGGCCGAGGGCGACCGGGTTATGCTGGATCCGGGCACGACGTTCAGTGTCGCGGTCGTGGGCGGCGACACCGTGATCACCGTCACCGGCGGGCAGATCATCCTCGTCGGCGTGACGACGCCCCTGCCGGCCGGAACCATCTTCGGCGCCTGAGGCGCCGCGCTACGCCGTTAGATGATTGGCCAGCCGCAGGCTCAACTGCACGATCGGCAAGGTCGGGTTCGAATGCCCGCCCGAGGCGAACACCGCGGCCCCCGCCACGTACAGGTTCTTCGAGCCGTAGACCTTCAGGTTGCGGTCGACCACGCCGGTGGTGGGGCTGTCTGACATCCGCGCGCCGCCCATGTGGTGGTGGCCCGCCAGTTCGTCGTCCTTCGGATAGTCGCCACGCCCCAGCACCCAGTCGTCCAGCTTCAGGCGGCCCAGCTTGCGGGCCATCAGCCACTCGTTGAACTGTCCGGTGGTGGCCGTCAGGGTCCTGCGCTCGAGCGGGCTCTTGCGCCAGGTCAGGACGGTCGACGGAATGCCGAACCGGTCGCGGGACTTGGTCGACAGCGTGATCCCGTTCTCCAGCCTGGGTCCCTGCTCCCATGCCGCGCGCAGCTTCACCCCGCACACCAGGTTCTCGCCCATCAGTTCCGACGCCCATGAGCCTACGGCCGGCGCCACGCACATAAGGTCCTTGACCAGTCGCTTGGCTGCGCTGGGGCTCAGCGGTTCGAACCGCAGTCCGCAGTTCAGCACGCCCAGCTCGGCCTGCTTCTGCGGCGTCAGCGAGAAGAACCGGCGCTTGCCCGGCAGACCGAAGTCCACCAACGCCGCTCCGATCGTGAAATGCGGGTGTTCCATCCAGTAGCGGCCCACCGGCGCGCCCTTGGCGTACAGCTGCCCGTTGTTGCGCGAATTGTGCCACAGCAGCTGCCGGCTGTTCTCGATCCCGCCCATCGCGAAGACGTACTTTCCGGCGACGATGTCCAGCTTCTTGCCGGTGTAGGACTGGAACGTCGCGTTGACGACCTGGCCGCCGCTCACCTTCACGTCGGTGAGGTTGGCGTTCACGAACAGGGCGATGTTCTTAGAGTCGGTCAGCGTCTTGCGGTACTTCGTCCCGAAACGGGTCGGTGGCGAGAACGAGAAGTAGACCTCCTGGATACCCTGCTTCGTCGACAGATGCCGGGTGGCCCGCGGCGGCTTGATGTCGAGGATCGTGCAGGCCGGCGCCAGGTATGGATCCAGGTCGGACTTGCTGATCGGCCAGTGGGCCAGCGGGTTGATGCGGTCTTTCCGGCGGAAGTCGACCTCTTCCAGGGTGTGACACCACCCGGCCCAGTGGCCGCTGGTTCCGCCCAGGTAGCGCAGGCGGGTCGCCATCAGGTCGAAGTAGGGATCGCCGACGGTCTCGCCGGAATAGCAGCCCTGGGATTCCTCGCTCAGCTCGAAACCGCCGGCCTCGCAGAGCGCGACGCGCTTGCCCTTCTTCGCGAGTTCCAGCGACAGCGAGATGCCCGCCGGGCCCGACCCCACGACGCAGACATCGAACGTCTGCGCGGTCGGGGGCGCATTGATATTCAGATCGGTCAGCATGGCTCGCCCCTAGAGATCTTCAGGCTTCAGGATCCAGCCATTCTTTTCGACGTACTTGGAGCCGACGCCGAAGTGCCGAAGGAGCCCCAGCGACAGCGGGACAAGCATCGCGAACAGGAAGAACTGCCGTCGCTTCATTTCACGATTTCCTTTCGGGCTTCCACCAGGACGCTTCATGCAAACCTTCACCGGCCATCGACGATCCAGGCTCCCCGCCAACTATGAGGTCGTCGCGCTGGAAGGCTCGTCGGCCCGCCTCGGGGATACGCCTCCGTCGTCGCACCGGTCAACAACGGGCGCTCTCGACGGCCACCGCAGTAAAGGCGATTCGCGTCGGGCGCGCGCCGCCTTGAATCGGCGCCCCCTACCGGGCAGAAAGCGTCCCTGTGTCGGCGGCGCGACTCCGCGCTGGATGGCGAGCACGGGACAGGGTCCGACCCGATGGTCTTCAGCGGCATGAGCAAGGCGTCCCGGCAAATGATGCTGTGCGGCGCGACAGTGGCCCTGGCCGTCGTCGCCGCGGGGTGCGCCCGCAGCGCGCCGCGTGAGCTCCGCGCCAACCCCGCCAACGCTGCGAACGTCCTGTCCTCGGCGCGCGATGGCGACACGGTGGTCCTCACCAAGGGCGTCTACAAGCTGCTGCGCCTGCCGAAGCGGACCTTCGCCAAGCCTCTCGTCATCGACGCCAGCGCGGCCACCATCGAAGGCCTGTCCGGCAAGGACGTCGACGGCTTGGAGATCCGCGGCGGGACGTTCCGCCTGCCGCCGCCCTTCATCAGCCAGAAGAACGGCCGGTTGGTTTATCATCAGGGCGTCCGCCTGGATCAGGTGAAGAACATCCGCCTGGTCGGCATCACGATGATGGGTCCGGGCGCTTACCCGGATGCACCGCCCGACACCTTCGGCGATGGCACCGGCGTCCTGATCGCGCAGAGCGAGGGCATCGAAGTGGCCGACAGCAAGTTTGCGGGCCTGAAGAACGGCGTGGTCATGAGCCGGGTCGCCAAGTTCCGCATCTTGCGCAACACGCTCGAGGGCCAGCGTTCGGACGGCATCAACGTCGGCGAAGGCCGCGAGGGCCTGATCGAAGGCAACGAGTGCCGCGGCACCAAGATCCGCGACAACGAGCACCCCGACTGCATCCAGCTGTTCTCGCGCCCCACCTCCGCGCCGACGGCCGACATCGTCATCCGCAAGAACCGCGTCACCGGCGACACCCAGGGCATCTTCCTGGGTAACAAGACGCGCGAGGGCGTGAACGACGGCGGGTTCGACCGCATACTCATTGAGGATAACGACCTCAATGTCAGCTTCCCGAACGCCATCGCCCTGGTCGACGCGCGTAGCTCGACGATCCGCAACAACCGGATCGAGACCTTCCCCGGCGCAAAATGGATCGCGCGCCTGAACACGCGTGGCGAGATCGCCCTGTGTGGCAACGTCGTGAAGGCCGGAGCCGGCAAGTCCAGTATGAAGGATCCGTCGTGCAAATAGGCTTGTCGCGAGCGTGAGACGCGGCGCCAAGATCTTCCTGATCGCCTCGCTGGTGGCGCAGGCCGCGGCGCTCGTGCGCTATGTGATCCTGGCCCGGATGCTCGGGCCGGCCGAACTCGGCCTCGCCGCCACGCTGATCCTCACCGCCCAGTTCTTCGAGAGCCTCAGCGACACAGGCGCCAACCGCTACGTGGTCCAGGACGCCCGAGGCCATACGTCCGAGGTGATGGGACTGGTCCACATGATCCTGGCCGGGCGAGGGATCCTGCTGGCAGCCGCCCTGGCCCTGACGGCCGGCCTGGTCGCCGATCTCTACAAGGCGCCGATCCTGGCCCCCGGACTGATCGCGCTGGGGCTGACTCAGGTGATTCTGGGCTTCCAGAACCTGGAGGTGCGCCGCGTCCAGCGCGACGGGGACTTCCGTCCCGAAGCGGTGATGACCATCGCCGGCGAGGTCACGTCGGCCATCGCGATCGCCGCGGCGGCCTGGATCGTTCGCGACCATACCGCGGTCATCTATGGCCTGACGGCGCGGGCCCTGATCATGCTGATCGTGTCGCACGTCATGGCGGAGCGACGCTATGCGTGGGCCTTCGGGAAGGCGGACGCGGTGGCCTTCTCGCGCTTCGCCTCCCCGCTCTTCCTCAACGGCTTGCTGCTGTTCTTCGGCTCGCAGGGCGACCGGATTCTGGTCGGCGCGTCGCTGGGCGCCGAGGGGCTCGGCTACTACAGCGCGATTATCCTGCTCATCTACTACCCGGCCGCCGCGCTCTCCCGGTTCGTGGCGAGCCTGCACATGCCCAACGTGGCGCGCACCCGCGACAATCCCGAGAAGTTCGCGCGCGAACGCGAGCAACTGGGCGGCCGGGCCGTGCTGTTGTCCACCGCCATGCTGCTGGGCTTCTGCCTGGCGGGCCCCCTGTTCGCGCCGCTTCTCTATGGTCACGCGTTCGCCCAGCCGCTGCCGATGTTCGCCGCGCTGGCGCTGCTTCAGGCCGTGCGCCTGGCCCGTTGCTGGCCCACCACCCTTGCCCTGGGCACGGGTGACAGCTTCAGCGTGCTCGCCGCCAACGTGGTCAGGGTCGTCGCCCTGCCGGCCGCCATATTCGCCTACAAGGCCTGGCCGTCCGTCTACGCGATCGTCGGCGCCTTCATCCTCGGCGAACTGCTGTCGCTCGCCACCGCCCTCATCTACCAGTGGCGCCGTCGCGTGGTGCGGGCCCGCCGCGAGTTCGTGCGCTCATTCCTGTTCACCCTCGTGGGCAGCGTCGCAGTGGCGCTCAGCGCCACGCTGCAGGAAAGGATGTGGGCCTGGTCGGCTGGCGTGGCCGTGGTGCTTCTGGGGACCTTGGCGCTGCACGCCTGGACCGAGCGGCCGACCATCCTGCACGCGTGGGGGCTGGTGAGATCTCGCATCTTCCGGCGCGCCTGACCTCACCGAGACGGGTCGGCCAAGTCGCGTCGACTGGGGCGGCCTAACCCAGTGCGTTCGAGAGCTTGGTGCCGATGAAGGCCTTGCGGCGCGCCATCGGGATCGACCGCAGAAACTGCGGGACGAACTTCTCCAGCATCTTGAAGGACTCGTTCGAGT
The DNA here is from genome assembly GCF_004299445.1 of Phenylobacterium sp. Taxonomy (GTDB): domain Bacteria; phylum Pseudomonadota; class Alphaproteobacteria; order Caulobacterales; family Caulobacteraceae; genus Phenylobacterium. The sequence continues at coordinate 10,602 of NZ_SCTC01000077.1, forward strand.
CGTCACCCAGGGCCGAAAGACGCACCAGGATACCGTCGGGCACGATGCCTTCGATCGATTGATCGATCCGCGTCTGACGCTGCTCGCCCGCACTCTGCGGCAGCGCCTCGCCGAGGCGGGTCCAGTAGATGATGTTTTCGGTGCGCTCCTTGGTGTAGGCAATCACCTTGCGCGCCGGCAGCATCACGCCGCCACCCAGTGCAACCGTCGCCGGCTCGCTCAGGCGCACGTTGAACCCCACGGCCGGATAGCAGGACTCGGGCCTGTGCAGCTGCAGCAGGTCGCTCTGCGTGTCGCCATAGGCCGCAAGCAGCATCACCCCGTCGCCCGTCTCGTCGTCGAAATAGGTGCGCGGAACGATCTCGCTGTAGAGCGCACGGGTCAGGCTGCCGTCGAGCTCCGGGCCGATGTAGTCGGCGCTGCGCTCGGATGACCATGTGCCGAATGACTCCGGGAGCGACTTGTCGATGGTGACGCCGCTTTGCAGAAGGCGCAGCTTGTGACGGGGACGCAGGGCCTCGGCGGCGCCCAGGGCGCCGACTCCCAGCGCGCCGAAGATGAGATATCGGCGGTTCATGCGGGGGCTCCCGAACGCACCCGCAGCAGGCGGGAGGCCACGTTGTCGATGGCGAACATCAGCACCAGGGCCACGGCGAAGAGGAACAGGCCCGCCGTCACGTGCAGGAAGCCCTGCCCCACGGCGTCGCCGAAGTGATAGGTCAGCAGGATCAGCGTCACGATCCGCAGCACGTTGGCGGTCACCGCCACGGGGATGATCAGGCAGAGCAGGAACAGTGAGTAGCGCCAGCCGGCGTTGCGCAGCAGGTAGATGTAAAACAGCGTGATCGCGATCAGGCCGATGAGCGAGTTCAGACCCGAACAGGCGTCCTCGACCAGCAGCTGGTAGGGACCGGCCGTCATCGTGACCCCCTCGCGGACGATGGGGATGCCCATCGGCTCGACGACCCCGAAGGACAGCACCGAGACTAGCAGCTTCAGGGGCGCCGTGAACTGGTCGATGACCCAGCCAGGCAGCGGCAGCAGTAGCGCCAAGTACAGCAACGGGAACCAGTTCTTGGCCAGCGTCCGGACGCCGAATCGGTCGTGCATCAGCGACATGGCGAAACCGTAGAGACCGGCCGCCTCAAGGCTGATGATGTCGTAGGCGCGTCCGAACACGTACATCGGAATCGACACGAGAATACCGAGGGCGGTCAGGGCGATATGGCCCGGACGCGCCTCTTCAGTCATCGAGGGAAGCTTGCGCCAGACCAGCCAGAGGCCGGTGGCCAGCACGATGGGACCGTGCGCGCCGATATCCCTGGACCAAACCTGGACACCCAGGCGGTACAGAGTCGGCGCCGCGAGCGCCACAGCCAGCAGAATCCAGGGTCCTCGCGACAGGAGCCAAGCCCTGTCGATCGTCTGTACGTCTCCGGCGGCCGTCACGATTGCACTCTCAAGCCTGATTAAGGACCGCGCCGATCACACGGGCGCCATCTTCCTGCAAGTCTCTTGCCAGATGCTCGACGTCCTTGATCCGCGTGATGTTCGTCCGCGCGACGACCAGGGCATAGCCGATGATGCTGGCGACCCGCAGCGCATCGGAGCTGTCGCTCGTGGGCGGGGTGTCGATGATGGTGAACTCGTAATCGCGCAGGCACCGGTCGATAAGCCTGCGGAAGCCGCCACCGCCCAACAGTTCCTCGCCGATATCCATCATGCCGTCGGCATATAGGATCGACAGGTTTGGAAGGACTTCGCTGTGTACGTTTTCGGTCGGCGAAGCCCCCAGCGCCGCCTGCCGCCGGATATCGATCGGCTCTTCCGGCCGGATGAAGTCGCGCAGCCCTGGCGAGCGTAGGTTGCCGTCGATCAGCAGCGTCGAGACCCCGACCTGCGACATGGCGACAGCAAGGTTGGCGGCCGTGAAAGTGCACCCGACTCCGGGCTTCGGACCGCAGATCGCCAGGCCTCGGCGCCCGTCGTTCAGGTGTCGCGCGATCACGTGAGTCCGGATCGTGCGCACGGCCTCGGCCTCGCCGGGCCGACCCTCGGTCAGGGTGACGAGATCGGGCGAGAACGTGTACCGCCGCTCAGCAGGTTCGGCTTCGGCTCGCGGGGCGAGCTTCTGAGCTTCCTCGGACATCAGGACTTCGCCGATTGGGGTCGGAGGCTGGGCATCGACGGCAGAGCCGGGATCAGGCTGCGCCAGCCGCGACGGGACTTGGGCTTTTCAGCCTGGATCACACCCAGCACTGGTGCGCCGATCGCCAGAGCCACATCCTCGGCGCTGCGGACTCTGCGGCCCACCAGTTCCAAGACGAGGCCGACCAGCAGGCCGAAGATCGCGCCCAGAGGGAGGGCGCTCCCCACGATGAGGCCCTTGTTCGGGAACACCGGGTTCTGCGGCGTCACGGCCGCGCCCAGCGGCGTGACGCCCGTCACCGCGACTTCCGCTTCCTGGCGCAGCTGGGCGGCGCGAGTGGCGGCCTGATTGTACTGGTCGCGACGAAGGTTGACGTCGGCCTGCATCAGCCGCAGGCGCTCGACTTGCTCGCGCTGCGCCATGACCTTGGCCTTCTGGGCCTCGAGCATGCCGCTGCTGGCGCGGGCGGCGCTTACAGCGGCGGCGCTCGCAGCGCCCCCGGCGTTGCGCTCACGCGCGACCTGGGCCGCAAGCAGTTCACGACGGCGACGCATTTCCAGCAGCTGTGGGTGGTTCGGGCCCAGCGTCTTGCTCGCCTGGCTGAGTTCGGCCTCAAGCAGCGCCAGACTGTTCTCGCTCGGAGACGCGGCCCCGCCGGCGGCCGGGGCGATGATGGGCGTGGCGCCCTGCGAGGCCAACGCGGCCAGGCGGGCCGACTCCAGGTCGACCTGACCATCCTGCAGGACAATCCCCGTCTCACGTTCGAAATTCGCCTTGGCCTCCTCGGACCGCAGCAGCAACCCCTTCGCCTTCTCGGCCTGGGTCTCATACCATTCGGCGTTCCGCTTGGCCGCCTCCTGCCGTGACTGTAGCGCGAGGTCGACGTAGGCCTTGCGGAGCGCTTCGGTCACTTCCTTAGCGCGCGTAGGCGAAGCCGAGGTGTAGGTTATTTCCAGGATATTGCTGCCTTCGATCAGGCGCGCTTTCGTCCCCTCGACGATCTCCTTCGAGGCCCACGAACGGAAATCGATGTGGCTGTCCTTGACCTGATTCTTGAACCAATTCTGGACCGCCGGGTTCGTCGCCCACCCCAGATTGTCGACCACGCGGCCCGCCACCTGATAGTCCTTCACCAGCTCGACCTGCGTCTTCGAATAGGCGCGCACGAACGGCGAGGAGATCACCTGACCTGTAACCGGGTCAGGCTTGACGATGTCGAGCATCACACGCGACTGGGCCTCGTAGCGAGGCGTCGCCAGCTGGACGAACACCACGGCGCCGATCAAGGCCACAGCGGCGCAGCCGCTGATGATCAGCCGATAAGCCCAAAGGATTCGGAGGAACTGAAAGACGTTCATGGCGCTCTCGTCAGAATAGCCGTTCGCCGATTTCGATCACGTCGCCCGGCTCGACCTTGGAATCGAGATCGACCTTCGTCTTCTTGCCCCCGCGGCTGACGGTGACTTTCTTGTCCGAGCCGGACTCGGCCAGGCCGCCCGCCCGCGCGATCGCAGTACGAACCGTCGTATCGCCGGTCAGCGTCAGCTGCCCCGGGGAATTGACCTTGCCGGAAACGTAGAACGTCTCGGCCAGAGGTGCGAAGATCTTGTCGCCAGCCCGAACGAACGGATCCTGCGCGTCGCCGCCGGTCGAAAGCTCGCGGATCGGATACTTGCGCTCTTCGCCGTTGGCCGAACGGACCAGTAGGTAGTCGGCCGCGGTGTCCCGCACCCCGCCCACACGGGCCAGAATTTCGGAAAGACGATAGGGCCGGTTGATCGGGATAAGGCCGGGCGAACCGATGGAGCCCAGGACGGTCACGTAGCGGCTGGCGTATCCGACCACCTCGACGGTGACCACCGGATCCGAGAAGAACCCGCCCGAGACCAGCGCCTTGCGAACAGCTTCAGAGACCTCCGCGGTCGTGCGATCGGCCACCGGCACCTTGCCGATGAGCGGGAGCTGGATCGTCCCGTCAGCCTGAACGCGCGTGCGGCCGCTGAAGTCCTGGCGCCCTAGCAGCCCGACCTCGATCACGTCGTCACGGCCCAGGATGTAGGCGGACGATGCGGAGTCTGCGATGCCCGCCGCCGGCGGCGGGCTGGTGGCGTTCGTCGTGGAGGCGGCAGGTTGTTGCGCCTGCGCGCTCGCGCTCGCCGCGGCAAAAAGGCCGGCAGCAAGGACAGCGCAGAAGGTACGAGTGCTCATGTTCGCCTCTTCTAGAAACTCGTCTGGGCCGAGACCCCGATGCGGGTGGCAGTATAGGTGAATTGCGGCAGGTTCGCGTTTCGATCCTCGTACCGAATGTTGAGCGCGACGCTCACCCTGTCGTTCGGCGAGAATGATACGTTGCCATATATGGCGCCGGTTTCAGCGTTCGTGACGACCAGCAGCGCCGAGGCAGTGTCGGCGTTTGAATTGATCTTCTGCCACGAATAACCAGCTTCAAAGCCCAAGCGATCGCCCGCTTGATACCGGACGATAGCGTCGGCCTTAGTCGCCTTGTCGAACGTCTTGCCCACCTGCTGCGACGGCGTGATGTTGCGGCTTCCGCGCACCTCGAACTCGATGCGCTCGCCCAGGCCGTAGGTCACGTCTGCGCTGTAGGTTTTGGAATTGAAGCTCTGGTCCACGCCCGGTGGCGAGAACTCGCGCTTGAAGTGGGTCAGGCCGCCCTGCCCCGTCACCGTCAGACGCTGGCCGAACTTGCGGCTGTAGCCCACGAAGTACGACTGGGTGAAGAATCCATCTCCCACCGGTCGGGTCGGAATGATGCGATTTGGGAACTCGGTGCTGCTGTAGGCGAAGCCCGCCGAAAACGTGCCGAGCGACGGGCGCGTGTAGAGAAGCTGGACATTGGCCAGTTCGGTGGTCGTGTCCGACTCCTTCACGGTTCGGGCCGAGTTCTTCACATCCGAACGCTGAACCATGAACGAGGCCCCCGGGCCGGACGACCGCGCGCATTGCGCGCCGACCCCGGTGGCGACCACCTGCTGAAGGTTCTTCGTCGTACCCACATCGAGGCTGGCCAGATCTGATTGGGCGGCCTGGTAGCTTCCGAACAGGACCGGACGACAGGGTCCGAGCACGCCCCCGACGCCGCCCGAAACCTTGGCGCGTCGGCGGTCCAACTCGTCGTTGTAGCGGTGGAAGGCATAGCCCACATCGCCGTTCAGGAATACCGATTGGCGGCCGAAGGGTTGCACGAGCGCGACGGTCACCGCCGGCAGGAGCACATAGTCGTCCTTCGACAGATTGCGCTGGGCCGTGAGCGCGGAACTCGAGCGTGATATATTGTTGTCGTAGTAGGCCTCGGCGCGCGCGCCGACTTTCCACTCACGCTTGTTCTGAACGACCGGCATCTCCTGCGCCGTCGCCAGCGCAGGCAGAAGAGTCCCAAGAGTTAATGCGGCTCCTCGGGCCAGCGCCTTCAATCTCATGTTATAGAGCCCTCGGGTTCACGCGTGTTTGACCCATCAGTTGCTAACTATCAACTAAGGCGAGAACGTGTATAGGCGTCGGCCTCGAACCTAGAGCCGGCTCCGCCGACCCTGGATCGTGCGGCGCACGGTGCCCAAAAGGTTCTTCAGCGCCTCGACCGACGGCGCCTTTCGGGCGGCCTCCACCACCTTCAGTCCCCCCATCCGCGGACGCGGCTGCGCCACCAGCGGTAGCGCTGCCGTGCGCGCCAGGACCAGCCGCTTCCGCCGCGCCTGAGAGGGCTGCATCTTGTCGATCTCGCCAGGGGCAAGCGGCTCGACCTCAAGGGCGCGGGCGCCCAGAGCGCTCTTCAGCAGGGCCTCGCCGGCGTCGGTCCGCGCGATGATGAGGCTGCGGCCCTCTTCTTCCTCGAAGCTGGGATAGCCGGAATCGTCTCCGTACCAGGCGTCGGCGCAGGCGATGTCGGCGACGCCGCCCACCGCATCAGGACAGATCTTGCACCGGAATTGCACCTCCTTGGAGAGGTGGGCGCCCCAGCTGTCGGCGTACGACATCTCGCCCACCCGCCCATCGGGTGTTTCGGCGGCGCAGTTGCCGGGCCAGCCTCGGCCCCGGAACCGGAATGCCGAGAGCGGCTCGCCCGCCAGGCCCATGGCGCTCAGGATCCGGCCTACGCCGTCATGGCTGGGTATGCCGCCACAGAAGAACGACAGCACGATCGGCACATGGGCGGCGACCCGCGGATCGTGGCGGGCAAGGCGGCGCAGCGCCGAGGCGTCGCACGGCTTTCCCACGAACGCCGCCTTGCCGCCCTCGGCCACCAGGGCCTCGATGTCGGCCAGCGGCGACGAGGCCGTGTATCGCGAACCCGCCGCGGCCAGCACCTCCGCGGGCGAGCGCGAGACGACCGTGATGTTGCGCGTCGGCTGGGCGGGGTCGGCGGCGATGTGGACGACCCGGTCGACGAGACCTGTCTCCAGGGCATGGATCAGCAAGCCGGAGATGGCCCCCCCGGAAGAACCTTCGAACCGCGTGTGCTCGTTCGTGGCCGCCCCGGTCAGCACCTGGCGCAATGGCCCCCAATAGGGATGTATCTCGGGCGCGCCCGCCCACGGCTCGACCACGGCGCCGGGGCACGTGTCGGCGATGGTCCGCTCGGCCTCGCGGCTCACCGGGCCTAGGACCACGGGACGGTTATATCCGGGTGGCGTCGACTCCATGCGGATGGCGCCTCCGGACACGCCGGCGCACAGGCCGCAGCCGGTGCACAGCTCTCCGGCAAGGACCCGGCGGACGGTCGGCGAATCGGGAAGGTTCTCGGACATCGGGCTCCGCTTCGAGGCGGCTTGGACCTCTATGGTCTCCGCCACCGGCTGTCATCTGCGCCAAACAACCCTCGGTTAGACGGCATAAGGTTCACCGGTCCTTTACGCTGTCGCGGTCGATAGATAGGCGGACAAACAACGGGGCGGCTTCGGCGATGGCGAATTCAGGCGAGAGGGACGCGGTCCAGACCCCGGAAAAGGGGCGGCGGCTGCGTCTTTGCCTGGCCGCGTCGGGCGGCGGTCATGTGCGCCAGCTGCTCGACCTGCAGCCGGTCTGGTCTCGGCACGACTACTTCTTCATCACCGAGGATACGGCTCTCGGCCAGACCCTGAAAAACGACCACCGCACCTACTTCGTCCCGCACTATGCCTGGGGCCAGGTCAAGTTCGGCACACCATTCAAGATGATCGGCCGGGCCATCGCCAGCTTCTTTCGCACCGCCGGCATCATGCTACGCGAGCGCCCCGACTTCGTGATCAGCTCGGGGGCCGGCGCCGTGTTCTTCGCCGTGCTCTGGGGCCGGCTGCTGGGCGCGCGGATCGTCATCATCGAAAGCTTCGCGCGTTTCGAGAAGCCGTCGCTGTTCGGCCGGATCGCCGCGCCCTTCGCCCACGACATGGTCATCCAGTCGGCCAAGCTGGCGTCCATCTATCCGAAGGCCCGCGTCTACGACCCGCTGAAGTATCCGGACACCGAGCCGCCCGCGAAGCAGTCGCTGCTGTTCGCCACGGTGGGCGCCACCCTGCCCTTCGACCGCCTCGTGGACTCGGTCGCCCAACTGCACGCCGAAGGCGCGATTCCCGAGAGAATCCTGATCCAGACCGGAATCGGCGGTCGCGCGCCCGAGGGGCTCGAGGTGCATGAGACCCTCCCCTTCGACCAGATGCAGGCGCTGCAGCGCGACGCCTCGATCGTGATCTGCCACGGCGGGACCGGCTCGCTGATCACGGCGCTCCGCCAGGGCTGCCATGTCATCGCGATGCCGCGCCTGTTCGCGCAGGGCGAGCACTACGACGACCACCAGCTCGAAATCACCGAGGCCTTCGAGGTCCGCGGCCTGGTCAAGGTGGCTCGCTCGGTCGACGAGTTGCGCACGGCCCTGGCCGAGATCCGCGACCGTCCCCGTCGTCAGGCGACCACCGATCCGCGCGAGCTGATCGACTTCCTGAACGGCCTGATCGCCGACAAGGCAGGGGCCCCGAACCCACCGATCCCCGCGGGGGCGTCGTGACCAGGTTCACCCTGCACCGGATCGGCGCCGAACCCTCGAACGGGTTCTATTTCAACCCCCCCGCCTTTCGGGTAATGACCCGCCGACGCGCGCGCCTCGGGCTGGCGCGGCGCTTGCAAGCAAACCCGGCCGCTCGCGGCGGCCACATCCTCCTGTCCGCGCCTGGCGCAATCGAAATGGTGGTTTGATGTCCCAAGAGAGCATTCTCGGCGAACTGCGTGAGATCATGATCGACGTGTTCGACGTCGACGACCTCGAGATCACCCGCGCCACCACGGCCGAAGACGTCGAGGAGTGGGACAGCCTCAGCCACGTGCGTCTGGTCGTGGCCGTCGAACGTAAGTTCGGTTTCAAGTTCAAGAACTCTGAGATCGAAGGTCTGAAGACCGTTGGCGACCTCGCCGACGTGATCGCCGCCAAGACCGCCTGAGGCTCACGCGCAAACGGTACCCACATGCTTTCGGACCTGGCCTGGCTGCCCGCCGCTGCTCCTGACTTCCGCGAACGCGTCCGCGCCCTGCGCGCAGAGGCCGCCGCGCCCGGCGAGCAGTACTTCGAACGCGCCGTGGCGCTGGCCACGGCGGCGCTCGACGAGAACCAGCTGGGTCAGCTCGCCAGGGTGGCCCGCGACGTCGCGCCGGCCGCGCCCGCGGCGTTCTCGAAGGTCAGGCTGGGCCTGATCGGCGACGGCACGCTGTCGCTGCTGGCCCCGGTTATCTCCGGCTCCGGCGTCCGCCACGGCCTGCTGATCGATGTGGTCGAAGGCGCCTACGGCAGCGGCGTGCAGCAGGCCATGGACCCTACCAGTCCGCTGCACGGCGCCGGTCTGGACATGTTGCTCATCGCCTCGGACGCCCGGTCGCTGGGTCTCCACCGGGCCGCCGACTCCCTTGAGGACGCCGACGCCCGCGTCGAGGCGGCCCTCGCCCAGCTCAAGCTGGTGGTCCAGGGCTTCAAGCCCGCCGTGGCCGCCGCAATCCTGGTGCAGACCGTCGCGCCGCCGCTGGAGCCCCTGTTCGGCAGCTTCGACCGCGTCGAGCAGACCTCGGCCTTCGCCATGGTCGAGGCCCTGAACCGGCGCATCGGCGAATGGGCGGCCGAGGGCCAGATCGTGGTCGTCGACATCGCCCGCCTGGCGCTCTCGATCGGCCTGGAACGCTGGGACGCGCCGCGTCACTGGCACGCCTCGAAACTCTCGTTTGCGCCCGAGATGGCGCCGATCTACGGCGACGTCGTCGCCCGCACCGTGGCGGCCCTGCGCGGCCGGGCGAAGAAGTGCCTGGTGCTCGACCTCGACAACACGCTGTGGGGCGGCGTCATCGGCGACGACGGCGTGGCCGGCATCGCGCTGGGCCAGGGATCGGCGGCGGGCGAGGCCTTCCTGGCCATCCAGCATACCGCCTTGGAATTGCGCCGCCGCGGCGTCGTCCTCGCCGTCTGTTCCAAGAACGAAGAGGCCGCCGCCCTCCTGCCCTTCCGCGAGCATCCCGAGATGGTGCTCAAGGAGGACCACATCGCCGTCTTCCAGGCGAACTGGACCGACAAGGCCGCCAATCTGCGCGCCATCGCCGAGACCCTGAACATCGGCATCGACGCCCTCGTGTTCCTCGACGACAACCCCGCTGAGCGCGAGCAGGTGCGTCGCGAGTTGCCGCTGGTGGGCGTGCCCGAGCTGCCCGAGGAGCCGGCCCTCTATCCCCGGATGCTGATGGCCGCCGGCTACTTCGAGGCGGTCGCCTTCACCCAGGACGACCGCGACCGCGCCGGCATGTACCAGGCGAACGCCGCCCGCGCCGCCGCCGTCAACGCCTCGGGCGACCTCGACAGCTACCTGGCCTCGCTGGACATGGTCTGCACCATCGCGCCGGTCGACAGCGTCTCGCGACCCCGCGTCGCCCAGCTGATCAACAAGTCGAACCAGTTCAACCTGACCACCCGCCGCTACACAGAGGCCCAGGTCGAGGCCGCCGAGAGCGATCCGCGCCGCCACATCAGCCAGGCGCGCCTGGTCGACAAGTTCGGCGACAACGGGATCATCTGCGTGATGGTCGCCGATCGCCAGGGCGAGGCCTGGGAGATCGACACCTGGCTGATGAGCTGCCGAGTGCTGGGCCGGCGGGTTCAGGAGGCCTGCCTCGACCATCTGGCGCGCGCCGCGCGGGCCGACGGCGCACAGCGGCTGATCGGCCGCTACATCCCGTCCCCCAAAAACGCGATGGTCCGCGACCACTACGCTAAGCTTGGATTTACGTTGCTGAGCGAAGAAGCCAGCGGCGAGACGCTCTGGACGCTCGACCTTGCCGCCTACGCCAGCCCGGAGCTTCCGATGCTGGTCGACGACAAGGCCGTCGCCGGCGCCGCCCTGGAGCTGCAGCAATGACGACCACCGCCAACGACGCCCTCTCCGACATGCTGGCCAGCCGGCCGCACACTCGGGCGGTGATCGACAGCGTGCTCGAGGCCTGGCCCGAACACGCCGGCTATCTGCAGAAGAGCCTGGCCGCCCGCTCGCCTGAGATGATGCGGGCGACCGAGGCCGTGGCAGAGGCCGTGCGCCGGCTGTCCAAGGGTTCGGAACGCCAGGTCGCTGAAGACTATCGCTGGACCTGCGACCGCCTGCGGGAAGAGGAGCTCTTCTTCCACCGTGAGGGCCGCTACCGCCTGTCGACGTTCGAGGCGGCGATGGCCGAGGTCTACTCGAACCACGACTACATGGCCCGCTACGTCAATGGACTGCTGCTGACCCAGGTGCTCTGGTACAACCACATCGGCACCTTCGAGCAGTTCCTGCACCGCGTTCTGGGCGCCGCCACCCAGCCCTTCGACTATCTGGAAGTGGGCCCGGGCCACGGCCTGGCGGTCTACTTCGCCGCCGCCTCAGCGCACTCCAAGAGCCTCGAGGCCTGGGACGTCAGCGCCGTGTCGCTGCGCGAGACCCGCGCCGCCCTCGACAAGCTGGGCGTCGACAAGCCGGTCAGCCTGACCGAAGTCGACATCCTAAAGGCCGAGAAGTCTGACCGCCGATACGACCTGATCGTCATCTCCGAGGTGCTGGAGCATCTCGAGCGCCCCGACGTGGCGCTGAAGTTCCTGCACACCGCTCTGCGCCCCGACGGCCGCATCTTCATCAACGTGCCGCTCAACAGCCCCTCGCCCGACCACATCTACCTGTTCTCCACGCCCGACGACGTGAAGGCGCTGGTCAACGCGGCCGGGTTCGAGATCGAGTCCATGGAGATGTACGCGACGCAGGCCAAGCGCCTGGAGTTCGCGCTCTCGAATCGCATCACCGTGTCCGCTGGCGTCATTGCGCGTCCGGTCTGAGGCCAAGAGCGGGGGACGGGTGTTGGTACGGCGAGGCGCAACTCAGCGGCTGAGAGGCCTGTAAGTGCTTTTCAGCTCCTACATCTTCATCTTCGGCTTTCTGCCGCTCGCGCTGGTGGCGACCTACCTGGCCGGCTGGCGCATGCAGCCGCTCGCCAAGCTGGTGCTTACGGTCCTGTCGCTGGGCTTCTACGCTTGGTGGCGTCCGGCGCACCTGCCGCTGCTGCTGTTCTCGATCGTCTTCAACTATGCGGTCGGCGGCATCATCCAGAAGGCCCATGAACGCCAGCGAGACCGTGCGGTAAAGTTCTGGCTAGTCTTCGGTCTGGTCGTCGACGTCGCCCTCCTGGGCTACTTCAAGTACGCGAATTTCCTCGCCGACAATCTCAGCGGCCTGTTCGGCTTCGAGAGTACGCTGCCGCCGATCATCCTGCCGCTGGCGATCTCGTTCTTCACCTTCCAGAAGGTCGCCTATCTCATCGACTCCGCACGCGGCGACGCGCGCAAGATGAGCCTGCTCGACTTCTCGCTCTTCGCGTCCTTCTTCCCGCAGCTGATCGCGGGCCCGATCGTCCACTACAAGGAGGTCGTCCCCCAGATCCAGACCCGCCGGTTTGGCAAGCTGATCTGGCGCAACATGCTGATCGGCCTGACGATCTTTGCCATCGGCCTGTTCAAGAAGGTGGTCATCGCCGACACGCTGGCGGTCGAAGCCAACGCCCTGTTCGATGCGGGGCGGCAGGCGCACGAGTTCACCTTGGCGTCCGGCTGGATGGCCGCGCTGTTGTTCACCTTCCAGCTCTACTTCGACTTCTCTGGCTACTCCGACATGGCCATCGGCCTGGCGCGGATGTTCGGCGTGAAGTTACCGCTCAACTTCCACTCGCCGCTGCGTGCGGCGAGCGTCATCGAGTACTGGCGCCGCTGGCACATGACGTTGCAGCGTTTCATCGTGGCCTACATCTTCCAGCCGCTTTCGGTGCCGCTGAACCGCCTGGCCGCCGAGAAGGGCCTGGACGGCTGGAGCGCCTTCGGGGTCGCGATCGCCATTCCCACCTTCATCACCTTCGTCGTGGTGGGCATCTGGCACGGCGCGGGCTGGACGTTCGTCGCCTTCGGGGTGATGCACGCCATCTACATCTGCACGAACGAGGCTTGGCGCGAGCGCCGCAAGCAGCTTCGCAAGAAGCTCCGCAAGGCGGGCAAGAAGCTGGCCGATCCGGGCGCGCTCGAGATTTTCGGCTATCACGCGATCACCCTGATCGCCGTGATCTACGCCAACGTAATGTTCCGCGCCGCGACGGTCCCTGACGCCCTGGACGTCTGGTCGGGCATGACCGCGCTCCGCGGCTTCGATTTCACCCTGCCGATCGAGATCGGCTGGGGCGTCTACCTGACGCTGCTGCTCAGCATCGCCATCGCCTTCCTGGCGCCCAACACTCAGCAGATCATGTCGCGGTTCGACCCGGCGTATAACTGGCGTGAGTGGCGCGACGTGGCCAAGGCGCCGATCTCGTGGACGTGGAAGCCCGACACCAAGGGCCTGATCTTCGTCGCGGTCATATTGCTGGCCGGCGTCCTGCTGGTGCAGCGCGGCCGCGCTATCTTCCTTTACTTCAACTTCTAGCGGAGGCGACCGATGCGAACCCTGCACGCCCTCCGCGGAACCCTGGTGATCCTGGGCGTCGCCGTGGCCCTCGCCGTGGGCCTGAGCGTCCTGCCCGAGCGCGAATACCAGCGCTGGCAGCTTCTCGAGGGCACAATCCATGCCCGTTCGAAATGGATCTACGAGCGGATCAATTTCGATCCGGAACCGATTGATGTTGTGTTCGTCGGCCCGTCACGCGTCGGCGCCGCGATCGATGCGCCGCGGATCGGCGCGGCCCTTGCACAGCGCGGCCTGCCCAGCAATGTCGTGAACTTCTCACTTCCCGAGACCGGGCGGAACATCAACTACACGATCATCGACGAACTGCTCAGCAAGAAGCAGCCCAAACTGATCGTCATCGGCGTGGTGGAGAAGCCCAGCCGCCTGGGCCACCCCACCTTCAAGTTCCTCGCGCCGCGCGAGCAGATCGTGCATCCCGGCTATCCGGCCGACATCAACTACCTGTCCGACCTGGTCTACCTGCCGTTCCGCCAGGCGCAGCTGTTCGCCGCCTATGTGGCGCCGGGCGTCCTGGGTCCGCCGGCCGAGTTCCAGCCCGAGACCTATCGGGGCCACTCGGTCGACACGACCGGCGACGTCGCGCTTCCCGACGGCCGCATCCTCAACGCCACCCATCCCGGCGCGCCGGATGAGATCGAGCGCGGCGTGCGCAAGTTGGAGGCCCGTTCACGGCCGCCCATCCTGCCGGCGGAGTACGCGGAGTGGGAGTTCGGCGACGAGCGGCACTACATTCGCGAGATCGCCAAGCTGGCAAAGGCCCGCGGCGTGAAGCTCGCCTTCCTGTTCCTGCCCTATTACTCGGGCCCCTCGGCCATTCAGGAAGAGGCGCTCTACCGCCAGTATGGGCCGATCTGGATGGGCGATTTCACCGCCTTCCAGCCCGATCTCTATGCAGACTACGCCCACCTCACCAGCACGGGCGCAGACCAGATGAGCGACTTCCTGGTCGACCCGATCGCCCAGCAGCTTCAGAGCAAGGCCAAGCCGTGAAATTCCCTGCGCTCCACCACGTCGGCATCGTCCAGCCCTCGGAAGAGGACGCTCAGACGCTGATGGCGGTCATGGGCCTGGAGGAAGACTACCGCGGCTATGTCCCGCAATGGTCGGCGCTGTGTATCTTCACCAAGCGCGAAACGGGCTCGCCCATCGAGTTCGTAGTGCCCGACGGCGGCCCCCTGCTGCGTTTCAACAAGGGCGCCGGTGGCCTGCACCACATCGCCCTTGAGGTGCCCGACCTGGACCAGCTGGCCCGCGACCTGGAAGCCCAGGAGATGAAGCTTCTGGAGCCCGAGCACGTCAAAGGCGCTGGGCCCTTCCTCTGCAACTTCCTGAGCCCGGTCTACACGCGGGGCATCACCATCGAATACGTCCAGTTGCTGGCAGACTGATGGCAGCACCCCGCGAAATCCGCATTGGACTTCTCTGGCACGGCCGCGGCTCGGGCAACCTGGGCATCGGCGCGCTGACGGTCGGCAACATCCTGTGCGCACGCGCGGCCGCCGAGGCGCTGGGCCTCACGCCACGCTTCACGCTGCTGGAGTTCGCCAACGATTTCGACGAGCCCTATGTCGAGGGCCCCGACATCGACGCCTTCGAGATCACCACGAAGTCGATGCTGTCGCCCGCGGGCTACTGGTCGCGCATCGGCAAGCTGGACTGCATTCTCGACATCGGCGCGGGCGACAGCTTCACCGACATCTATTCGTCCAAGCGCTTCGGCTTCCTCTGGTTGTCGAAGGCGATGGCCTGGCTGCGCGGCGTGCCGCTGCTGTTCAGCCCGCAGACGATCGGGCCCTTCAAGCGCCAGCCGCACACGGCGCTGGCCAGCTGGGCCATGAAGCGCGCCTTCGCCGTCGTCGCGCGCGACCCGCAATCGTTCGCCGCCATCGGCCAGATGGCCCCGGGCGCCAAGGCCGTACAGGCCGTGGACGTGGCGTTCCGCCTGCCCTTCGACCGACCGGCCCGCGCGGCGGGCGGCCCGCTCGAGATCGGCGTCAATGTGTCTGGCCTGCTGTTCAACGGCGGCTACACAGGCGGCAACGAGTTCGGGCTGCAGGTCGACTACGCCGACCTGATGCGCCGCTTCATCGCTGAGATGCTCGCCCGTCCGGGCGTGCGGGTGCACCTGATCACCCACGCCACCGGCGACAAGCTGCCCATGGACGACGACGGCCGCGTCGCCGACCGATTGGCCGCCGAGTTCCCCGCCGCCGTGCGCCCGCCGAACTTCCCCTCGCCGTCCGCGGCCAAGTCCTACATCGCCGGCATGGACTTCCTGGTGGCCGGGCGCATGCACGCCTGCATCGGCGCCTACTCCGCCGGCGTTCCGGTGGTCCCCATCGCCTACAGTCGGAAGTTCTCGGGTCTCTTCCAGGGCGTCCTCGGCTATGATTTCGGCGTGCCGGTCTCTGGCATGAGCACGGAGGAAGCCTTGGGCTACCTGCGGACCTGCGTCGATGATCGCGCCCGCCTGGCCGAGGCGGTTCGCGCCGGACAGGCTGTGGTCGAGGGCGCGCTCGCGGCCTACGACACCGAGCTGCGCGCGCTGTTCACCTCCGCCACGGAGAGGAAGGCCCGGTGAGCGCCCGCGCCAAGAGCAAGGCGGCGGTCGCCAAGAGGGACAAGCCGCCGAAAGCGCGGCGGGTGAAGGAAGATCGCCCGCGCCGGCCGGCCCTATTCTCGCGCCGCAGCCCGGCGCCGCCGCCGACCTACGACGGCGCCCTCCTTGCCGGCTATCGTCGCCCGCCCCTCTCGAACGGGAAGCGGACCCTGCTCTACCTGCTGCTGGCGGCCATCTGCATCGGCTGGGGGGTCATGTTCGGCCTCGCCGCGCCCTTCAAGATCATGCCGTTGCTGGCGCCTCTGCCGCTTTTGGCGCTGCTTCTCGTCTGGGTCTTGCCGCAGGGCGAGTACGCACCGACCGGCGCTTTAGAGCCACTCTTCCTCGCATTCTTCGCGGCCCTGTTCGTCTGGCCCAATTACATCGCGATCACGATCCCGCACCTGCCTTGGCTCACGATGCTGCGGATCTTCGCCGCACCCCTGATCTTCGTGCTGCTGATCTGCATCTCGGTCTCACCGAACTTCCGCAAGGCGATCGGGGACCCGATGCGGTCGGATCCCTACATCTGGAAGCTGGTGGTCGCCTTCGTCGTGATCCAGACGGTGTCGCTGCTGTTCACCAACCGTCTGAACATCTCGCTGAACAAGTACATCGTCGCGCAGATGAACCACACGGCCATCTTCTTCGTCAGCTGCTATCTGTTCACCCGGCCGGGTCTCGCAACGCGTTGGGCCGGCGCCTACCTCGCCATGGCCTACGTCATCTGCTTCGTCGGCATCTGGCAGATGCTGATCGGGAAAGTCCCCTGGGTGGGACACATCCCACCCCTTCTGAAGGTCGACAGCGCCCTGATCGACAACGTGCTCGACGGGATCGAGCGTTCCGCTATCGGCAAGCAGCGGGTTCAAAGCCTTCTCACGTCGCCCCTGGGGTTGGCGGAAGTGCTCGGACTGGCCGCGCCGTTCGCGATCCATTTCGCGGTCGCCCAGGGCAGCAGGCTGTTTACCCGCATCGTCTCGGTGCTCTACCTGCCGCTGGCCCTGTACGTGATCCTGCTCAGCGACTCCCGCCTGGGCATCGTTGTGCTGATGGGCGCAGCCTTGTTCTACGTCCTGATCTGGGCCTCGCTGCGCTGGCGGTCCGACCAGCGCAGCCTGATCGCTCCGGCGATGGTGCTGGCCTATCCCGCCGTACTCATGGGCACCTTTGTGGCCAGCTTCTTTGTGGGCTTCCTGCGGCGCGCGGTCTGGGGCAGCGGCGCCGAGGCGTCCAGCACCACGGCCAGGCTCACGCAGTGGGAAATGGCCAAGCCACACCTGTTCTCGCACCCCTGGGGCTTCGGGATCGGTGAAGCGGCCCGGACCGTCGGGTTCCGCAGCCCGAACGGGCAGATGACGCTGGATTCCTATTACATCCAGCTGCTCATGGACTACGGCTTCCTGGGCTTCATCGTCTACATGGCCATCTTCATCCGCGCCTCGTGGGTCGCGGGCAGCAGCGTGGTGAAGTACAAGCCGACCGGTGACCTCACGATCCTTCTGCCGATCGCCGTCGCCCTGATGAACTTCGTTGTGGCGAAGATGGTTTTCATCCTCGACTCCAACCATCCACTCATCTTCATGATGCTGGGCGGCGCGTTGGCCCTGTCCTGGCGCCTCAAAAACAAGGCTGAGGCCGAAGCCCGCGGAGCCCCGGTGGGGGCCTAGCCCCCCGTCACCTTCTCGATGACGCCCCGATAGGTCGCCACCACGCCGGCGCGCTTGTAGGGGTCCAGTCCGCCGTCAGCATGCAGCTTGGCGATGTCGGCCTTCAGTCGTGCTTCCTCGGCAAGCAGGTACTTCAACGCCGCCTGGACGTCGGCGTTGTCTTGGCTGCGGCAGGCATAGCCCACCTGGCCATGCTCGAAGAGGCCGTCGACGCTCCATTCGCGGGTGTAAAGGATCGGCAGGCCCGAGAAGAGCGCCTCGATGAAAACCATGCCGAAGGTCTCGCGCAAGGTCGGCATCACGAAGGCCACATAGCCGCCCAGGATGCTCTCGAACTCGCCCTCGGGCAGTGGCCCCTTCATGAACACCCGCTGGCCCGCGCCCGCGGCGGTGATGATCTCGGCGACCTCGGTGATCGCCTCCGGACCACCCTTGCCCCAGACGTCGAGCGTGACGTCAGGGGTGGTCTTGGCCACCTCCATGATCGCCTGCACCAGGCCCACGAAGTTTTTCCGCTTGTGGACGTCCAGGTTGAACAGGGTGACGAACCGCGGCGCGCCGGCCGGCTTCGAGGGCGTGAACTTGTCGTGCCACACGATGGGCGGCAGCACCGTGGCCTTGCCGCGGTCCAAGCCATAGCCGGCCTCGAACTTGTCGGTGGCCCACGGCGCGCAGGGAAAGACCTGGGCCGCGTCGGCCACGATCTGGCGCCACTTGGGCATCAGGTCCTTGCGGGCGCCGGCGATCTTCAGGTCGGTGTCGCCCCAGATGTCGCAGACGTACGGCGCGCCCAGCGCCTTGGTGAGGTCCAGCGCGATCAGCCCCTCGACCGACAGCTTGTGGGCGTGGATCACGTCGGGCTGGATCCCGGCGGCGCGGACATCCTTCAGGATCCAGTCGGCCACCGGCTTGAGGCGGGAGGCGTGGAACAGTCCCTTGGGCGGCGCGCCATAGGCCAGCGCCGTCCGGTCGGTCCCAAAGCGGAGGGCATGCACGCCCGTCTTCCAGTTCGCCCGGTTCAGCGAATAGACGACGTGGCGGTACTCGGGCGTGTTCTCCACCAGGTTCTGCACCGACCGGGTCTTGGCCCCCACCATCGGGTCGGGGAAATCGCACGTGATGTGGAGGATCGTCTTCATGCGCGCGCGTCGGCCCCTGGAGTTCTGCCCGCCCCTTATTCCCGCCCAGTCCCTACAGGGTCCTTAAGCACGAGGCCGCGCAAGGAAGCCCACGCGACCGGCAGGGTCAATGCGGCTCCGGTCACCCGTTGGGGTTCTCTTTACGCCCCACGGGATACCTGCTTAGGGCAGGTCGCGAAGCAGGGTGTGTGCGAATGACGATGATTGTGACGGGCGCCGCCGGCTTCATAGGCAGCCAGCTGGTTGACCGCCTCCTCGCCGACGGCCACCGGGTGGTGGGCGTGGACAACATGAGCCGGGGCACGCGCGAGAACCTGGCAATGGCCCTGCCGCACAAGGACTTCACCCTCATCGAGGGCGACTGCGCCGAGCCCGCGAGCCTCACCGCCGCTCTCGCCGCGCACGGCACCGCGGACATCGTCTGGCACCTGGCCGCCAACTCCGACATCGCCGCGGGCGTCGCCGACACCCGCATCGACATGCGCGACACCTTCATGACCACCTGGGGCGCGGTTGAGATCGCCAAGGCGGCGGGCGCGGCGAAGATCGCCTTCGCCTCCACATCGGCCGTCTACGGCGCCCATCCCGACCCGCTGGTCGAGACCCACGGGCCGATGCTGCCCATCTCCAACTACGGCGCCATGAAGCTGGCCGGCGAGGCGCTGATCAGCGCCGCGGTCGAGTCCCACCTGAAGCAGGCCTGGATCTTCCGCTTCCCCAACGTGGTCGGCGACCGCGCCACGCACGGCGTCATCAACGACCTGTTCCTGAAGCTGAAGCGCGACCCCACCGAGCTCGAGGTCCTGGGCGACGGCAAGCAGCAGAAGCCCTACCTGCATGCGTCCGACCTGATCGAGGCCATGCTCTACATCGTCGACAAGGCCGACGAGCCACGGGCTCTGTACAATATCGGCCCGGAGGACGAAGGCTTCGACGTCGCCGGCATCGCAGCCGGCGTCATCGCCGCGTCGAAAACCGGCGCCAGGATCCGCTACACGGGCGGCGATCGCGGCTGGGTAGGCGACGTGCCGAAGTTCTCCTACTCGGTCGACAAGCTGGCCCGTCTGGGTTGGCGGCCGTCCATGTCGTCGGCGCAGGCCGTGGCGCGGGCGATCCAGGAAGTGGCTGTTCAGCGGGGATTTGCTTGACCCAGGTCGTCATCCTGGCCGGGGGCATGGGCACCCGGCTGAAAGAGATCACCGGCGACCTGCCGAAACCCCTGGCCCCCATCGACGGGACCACCCTGCTCGGCCGCCAGCTCGAGCTGGTGGCGGCCTCGGCCATGACGGACGTCGTGATCCTCTGCGGCTACAAGGCCGACGTGATCGCCGAGTACTGCGGCGATGGCTCCAAGTGGGGCCTGAACGTCCGCTGCGTCGTCGAGGCCGGCCCGCGCGGCACCGCCGGCGCCGTTCTGGACGCCATGGGCGAGCTGCAGGACCGCTTCATCGTCATGTATGGCGACGTGGTGCTGGACGTGGACCTCGACCGCCTGGTCGCCATCCACGAAAAACACGCGCCCGCCGCGACTCTGCTGGTGCACCCCAACGACCACCCCTTCGATTCCGACATCGTCGAAGTCGACCGCCAGGGCTTCGTCACGCAGATCCGCGGCTATCCGCACCCGCCGGGTCTGGACCTGCCCAACCTGGTCAATGCGGGCCTCTATGTGCTGGAGCGCGACGCGCTACAGGGCTTGCAGGGCCTCCCCGAAAAGCCCGACTTCGGCAAGCACGTCTTCGCCGCGATGGTGGCCCAGGGCCTGCGCCTCTACGGCTACCGCAGCCCCGAGTACATCAAGGACGCAGGAACGCCGGAGCGCCTGGTCAAGACCGGGCGCGACATCGCCAGCGGCAAGGTCGCCGGCCTGTCCCTGCGCAACCTGGCCCCGGCCATCTTCCTGGACCGCGACGGCGTGCTCAACGAGGAGGTCGGCCTGATCTCCAGGCCTGAGAACCTGCGCCTGATCCCGGGCGTGGGCGAGGCCGTGGTGCGGATCAACCGTTCCGCCTACCGCTCGGTGATCATCACCAACCAGCCGGTCATCGCCCGCGGCGACTGCACCGAAGACGAACTGCAGGCTATCCACAATCGCCTCGACACCCTGCTGGCCGCCGAGCACGCCTACGTCGACGCGCTCTACTACTGCCCGCACCACCCGGACAAAGGCTTTCCCGGCGAAGTGCCCGAGCTGAAGTTCGCCTGCGAATGCCGCAAGCCCGAGCCCGGGATGATCCGCAAGGCCGCCGAGGAGCTGCGCATCGACCTTTCCCGCTCCTGGTACATCGGAGACACGACGACCGACATGGAGCTGGCGCGGCGCTGCGGCCTCAACTTCATCCTCGTCGAGACCGGCCACGCGGGCCGGGACGGCAAGTTCCCCGGCGAACCGCAGCATCGCGTCCGCGACCTGGCGGCGGCCGTAAATCTCATTCTGGGAGAGCCTGTTGCGGTCGCCGGGTAAGGCGGCGGCTTCAGAGGAAAGTAACGTTAGCTGGCCTAAGCCGAAACGAGACGCCGGCCGCAGGGCCAGCGAGGGGTGCGAGCGATGATCATCTCGAAGACGCCGCTGCGGCTGAGCTTTGTGGGGGGCGGCAGCGACCTGCCGGCCTTCTATCGCGATGGCGTGGGCGCGGTGCTCTCCACCTCGATCAACAAGTTCGTCTACGTGACGATCAACAAGCGCTTCGAGCCGGGTATCCGCCTCAGCTACTCCAAGACCGAGGAAGTGTTGTCGGTCGCCGAGATCGAGCACCGGATCGTCAAGGCCACCCTGGGCAAGCTGGGCGTCGATGGCGGGGTCGAGATCACCTCGGTGGCCGACATCCCCTCGCGCGGCAGCGGATTGGGCTCGTCCAGTTCCTTCACCGTGGGCCTGTTGCACGCCCTGTACGCCTACCTGGGCCAGTACCGGCCCAAGCTGGACCTGGGCCGCGAGGCCTGCGAGGTCGAGATCGACCTATGCGGCGAGCCGATCGGCAAGCAGGACCAGTACGCCGCCGCCGCCGGCGGCCTCAACATCATCAAGTTCTATCCGGACGAGACCGTGACCGTGGAGCCGGTGATCGCGCCGGCGGGCGTGACCGACACCATCGAGTCCGAGATGCTCATGTTCTACACGGGCATTGTCCGCTCGGCCTCGGGCGTGTTGCAGCAGCAGTCCGACGCGGTGGCGGCCGACAAGGCCAAGAAGCAAGCGCTGGTGCGGATGACCGAGCTGGTCGACGTGCTGCGCGATGAGATCTCCCGCGGGAACACCGACGCGCTGGGCGAGATCCTCCACGAGAACTGGATGCTGAAGAAGGGGCTGACCGCCGCCATCTCCAGCGGCGACATCGACGACTACTACGACGCCGCCCGCAAGGCAGGCGCCCGTGGCGGCAAGCTGCTGGGGGCCGGCGGCGGGGGCTTCATGGTGTTCTCTGCGCCAAAAGAGCGCCACGCCGACATCAAGGCTGCACTCTCGCACCTGCGTCATGTGGACTTCGGGTTCGAGAACATGGGCACCAGCATCGTGTTCTATCAGTGACGTTGTCCGGAGCGGCCAGGCCGCGACGAACATCTGAAAGGGGCTGCGCATGACCTTCTTCCCCGACCGCCTGTTCGACGGCGCCGGCGCCTACGCGGCGGCCTATTTCGAGCAGTACAGCCACGCGGCGGCCACCCTCGACCAGGACGCCCTGAAGCGCGCCGGCGAGCTCGTGGGCGACGTGATCGCCCGCGGTGGCACGATCTACTCCTGCGGCAACGGTGGGTCGGCCGCGATCGCCAACCACCTGGCCTGCGACTGCCTGAAAGGCATCCGCGCTGGCACTTCGATCCGGCCCAAGGTGTGCAGCCTGTCGACCACGGTCGAGCTGATCACCGCTATCGCCAACGACATCAGCTATGACGACGTCTTCTCGTACCAGCTGGACTCGCTGGGCCAGCCCGGCGACCTGCTGATCGCCATCAGCTCGTCCGGGTCGTCGCCCAACATCGTCAAGGCGCTGAAGTTGGCGAAGGAGAAGGGCCTGAAAACGCTGGCCTTCACGGGCTTCGGCGGCGGTGAGTCCGCCAAGGTCGCAGATGTCAGCCTGCACGTTCAGGCCGAGAACTACGGCGTCGTCGAAGACGTGCACCAGTCGCTGATGCACCTTCTGGCCCAGTACACCCGCCACCGGAACCTGGACGACACGTCCACGCTCGGCAGCGTGAAGTTCTGAGCGGACCCGCGCCGTTGCACGTCTCGATCTCGATCGTCGGCTACCGCAATGCGGACGACATCGCCGCGTGCCTGCGCGCGCTCGAGGCCGGGACCTACGCCGATTTCTCGGTCTTCATCTGCGAGAACGGCGGAGACGACGCGTTCCGGCGGCTGGTTGCGGCCGTACCGACCAGGCTGGCCGGCGGCCAGACCGTCACGACGCACCAGGCCGGCGGAAATCTGGGCTTTGCTGGCGGGGTCAACGTCTGTCTCAGGAGCACGCCCGACGCCGACGCATGGTGGGTCCTCAATCCCGACACCCAACCTGATCCGGACGCGCTGGGCGCCATGGTCGCGCGGCTGAACGTCGGCGATGTCGACGCCGTCGGTTGCACGCTCTATCGCGAGACCGGGGAGGTGCAGTCGCACGGGGGCCGCTGGCGCGCCTGGCTGGCCCGGGCCGAGTCCATCGGCAACGGCTCACGGCTGGAGGCGCCGGTGGACGGCGGCGCCGTAGAGCGGGCCCAGTCCTTCCTGAACGGGGCCTCGATGCTGGTCGGCCGCCGGTTCCTCGAGACCGTCGGCCCCATGCGCGAGGACTATTTCCTGTATGCCGAAGAGAGCGAGTGGTTCCTGCGGGCCGCGCGCCACGGCATGCGGCTGGGCTTCGCGCCGGGCGCCCGGGTCAAGCACGCGCACGGCGCCACCACCGGCTCCAACGCCGGACTGAAGAGCCGCCCGCGCCTGCCGATCTACCTGGACGAACGCAACCGCATGCTGCTGACCCGCGACCTCTTCCCGGGCCGCCTGCCCGTGGCCGCGATGGCCGCGCTGGGGCAGCTCTTCATGCGCTACGGACGGCGCGGCGCGTGGACCCAGTTCAACTACGGACTCTCGGGCTGGGCCGCCGGCCTGCGCAACGAACGCGGTCCCCCCGCCAGCTGAGGGCTCAGCCCTCGTTGAAGATCGATCCGATGACTTCTGTCCGGTCGAGGCGAAGATCCTTGATCAGCGTCCCGAGGTCGTCAGCCATGGTCACGTCACGCCGCGCCACCAGGACGGCATACCCCGCCACCGCTGCGATCCGCCTCGTCTCGGCGCAGCGGTTGGCCGGCGGCGTGTCGATCAGGGTCAGGTCATAGGTGCGCAGCGCATACTGCATCACCTGCTCGAACCGTTCGGTGTCGAAGAGGTCCTGGACGTCTTCGCCCGCACCGCCGGCGTAGATCGCCGACAGATTGTATTCGACGTCGGCCTGCACCAGCGCGCTCGGGTCGTCGAGTTCACCTCGAAGGTACTGCAGGAGCCCATGCGACGGCGTGGACGGCGGGGGGATCATGTCGGCCAGCGCCGGCGCCCGCAGGTTCGCGTCGATGACCAGCGTGCGAAGCCCGCTCTGAGCGACGGTCAACGCAAGGCCGGCGGTCACGAAGCTCACACCGGCGCCTTTGGCCGCCGCGCAGACGGCCAGACCCCGGCGACCGCTGATGGCGTGCTGCTGAACGGCTGCGGCCGAGCCTTGCAGCAGCGAGGCGGCGCGCGAGTCGACGCCCAGCTTCGCGATTCGCGTCAGCAGGCTCTCCGGGGCGGACGCGTCGGAAGGCTCGGTGCGGTCCATCACGCCGCGGCGGGCTTGAGCTTGCGCAGGCGAATCCGGCGTCGCTGGCGTTTCACGGGCGGGTCGCGAAGCGCCGGGATCGAACCCAGCACCGGGATCGGCGCGGCGGTGCGCAGACCACCCAGCGTGCGGACACGCAGGTTGAACATCTCTGTCAGCAACGCCGCGATCACGCCCGCAACGAAGCCAAGCCCCCCCGTCCCGCCCAGGATCAGGGCGGTGTTCGGAAATGCGACGCCGGGAACGTTCTTCACATCGCCCATCGACGTCAGACCGCTCTCCGTCGTGGTCGTCAGCTGGCGCAGGTAGGCGACCTGCTTCAGCGACGCCTCCAAAGCCTTGGCCTTCAGGTTGATCTGATCCTGGAGGAGACGCAGACGCAGCGCGTCCTGGCGCTGGCTCAGAACCCGCTCGCGCTGGGCGTTGAAGGCCGCGGCCTTCGAGCGTTCGTTCGCGGTGACCACCGCGGCGACACCGCCTGCCTCGCGGTCCTCCGCATCCGCACGCGTCGCCAGCTGCGCCCGCATCCGGCGCATCTCCACGATCCGCGGGTGATTGGGCCCCAGAGTCTGGCTGGCCTGGTTCAGCTCGGAATCGAGCACCGCCAGCTGACCGCGCAGGGTTGCAGGCGTTGCGATGACCGGGAGGTTGTTCATCATGGACGCGCGCGACGGCGGCTGCGCCAGCGCCATCAGGCGTTCGCTGTCCAAGTCGGCCCCGTTCGGCGTCAGGATCACGCCCGTCGCCTGCTCCATGGCGAACTTCCTGGTCTGAAGGGCGAGGAGTTCGGCTCGCAGGCGCTCCGCTCGCTCGGCCTGAGCCGTCGCGTCGCTCTCCGAGGAGTTCCGCCGCTCGGCGATGCTGCCCGCGATGTAGGCGTCCCGCACCGCGCCGGCCACCAGGGCTGCCAGCTCCGGCGACGCCCCGCGATAGCGGATTTCGATGATGTTGCTGCCTTCCACCAGCGACGTGTCGAGAGCCGCGGCGACGGTCTGCGCCAACCAGAGAATAAGCGGCCGCGTGTCACCGGCCGGCCGCGACGCGTAGGCGTTCAGAATTTCCGGATCGTCCAGCCACCCCACCGCCTCGACAGCCGGCGCGACGACCTGGGGCTCACGGATGAACGCGAGCTGCGATTCGAGGTAGGGGTCGATCTGCCTGCGACCGATGACGGCGCCGGTGATCGGGTCTGGCTTGTAGATGTTCAAGAGCACGCGGGCCGTCGCGTCGTACTGGCGATCGGCCGTAGCCACCACCCCGGCTCCGCCGGCCAGGGCGCCCAGGGTCACGATCGCGATGATGAGCCATCGCGCCCAGAGGATCCTGCCGACCGTAAGCCAGAACATCTCGAGATTCGCCGCCTCTTGAATCGCGGACATGCAGACCGCCGCTCGGGTCCGCACGCAACCCTGGCAGGGTATCTACCGGACCTCACCAAAATGCAAAGCGCCGCCACAGAAGGCGGTGCCGCGCGAGGGCCCGCCCCCCACGCGCTCCAAGGCGCGCCTGTTACAAATCAGGACGCGAAAACGCAAAAGGCCGCCGACCCGAGGGTCGGCGGCCTCCGCAATTCAGGCTTGGTTGTCGCTTAGGCGAAAACCGCGCGGCGACGACGGATCATCGCACCGGCAGCGCCGAAGCCCATGATCATCAGAGCCCAGGTGCCGGGTTCCGGAACCGCAACGGCTTGAGCGGTCGCCGAAGCCGAACGCTGAGCGGCGCCGGAGTTCGCCGTGATCGTGTACTTCTGGGTCCAGGAGTACACACCGCCGCCACCGATGTTGAAGACACCATCGATGCCGTTCTGGCCGAGGCCGACCTTGGTGACCGAACCCAGCGACGTGCCGCCGTACTTCTGGTTCGCCCCACCGAAGAACTGCTCGATCTTCGAGGTCAGGCCGTTGGCGTTGTTGTTGTTGGTCGAAGACCAGAAGGCCTTGTAGTCACTGGTCAGGCCCGTCCGCGTAACCCAGACGGTCAGGTTGGCGGCGGTGCTGGCGGCCGTCACGTCGACCGAGGTCGTGTGCAGGATACCTTGACCGACGGTGTCGGCGTTGCCTTGGACGAGCACGGAGGCGAAGCCACCCAGCGAGCCAAAGCCCTGATTGATCAGGCCGTCGTCGAGATCGACGAAGGCGTCGGTCACGCCGTCGAACGAGATGTAGACGGCCGCGCTGGCCGAACCGGCCGTCGCGAGAGTGGCAGTGGCCGCAGCGACCGCCAGAGCCTTAGAAAACACGTTCATTTGTGCACCCCTATTTAACTTGCGATTCACCCTAGAGGTCCGGAAATAGCCTGTCATCCGGGTTCCCCTTAGGGGCGAGTAAGCCTTGCCTCTCGCCTGAAATTTCGCTGGCCGGGCCGTCTGGCGACCCATAGCTGCAACGAAATCCGAGCGACCACCATGGCGCTGCAAACTCCGGGCCAACACATAGCACTCGCGGTTAACGGGAGCCAGAACCTTTGCCGCACCGCGGCATGAAAAGATGTCGGGGCGCCCTAGAATCGACTTCAGGGGGTGGTTAAGCAAACAGAAGGTAGAAGGCGTGCACCCTGCGCGTCCAAGTGCGGAACGCGCGCGTACGCGTCTGTATGACACCTGACGAACCGACGATGGAGCACGAGTTGGCCGGCTGGAACCCGTTCAAGCGAAAGCCGCCCGCAGCAGCGAAGGCGCCGCGCCAGCAGGCGGCCCCGACGGCCGTCGTGAAGCCGCTGGTCCGCGAGGCGCATCGCCGCGCGCCCGAAAGCGGCACGCTGCCCCGATTCAATACAACCGCCAGCGATCAGATGAGCGGCCGCAGCGCCGATCGGTTCTCCGCCGTGCGGGCCAAGCTGCGCCACGCCTTCACGCCCTCGCAGCCGGTCGCCGACCGCCGCCTGTTTGCGGGGCGTGACGACGTGCTCAAGACGATCATCCGCTCGATCGAGGACCAGCGCCTGCACGTCGTGCTCTACGGCGAGCGCGGCATCGGCAAGACCTCGCTCCTGCACATCCTCACGCAGGCCGCGACCGAGGCGCGCTATATCGTCGTCTATACGTCGTGCGGCGCAAACTCGAACTTCGACGAGACCTTCCGCGCGGCAGCCGCCGAGATCCCCCTGCTGTTCCACTCGGGTTTCTCGCCCACGGGCTCCGAGGCCGAAAAGGGCGCGTCGCTGGCCGACCTGCTCCCCAACGAGCCGCTGACGCCGCGCAAGTTCGGCGATCTTTCCGCGCGCCTCACGGGCACCCGCGTGCTGATCATCCTTGACGAGTTCGACCGCGCCGAATCCAGCGCGTTCCGCCGGGACGTGGCCGAGGTGATCAAGAATCTCTCCGACCGCCTGGGCCGGGTGCAGCTGGTGCTGGCCGGCGTCGCCGCCGACCTGACCGAACTGGTCGAGCACATCCCGTCGATCCGACGCAACATCTTCGCCCTGCGCGTCCCCAAGATGTCCGAGTCCGAGGTCCTGGAAATCGTCGCCAACGGCGAGCGCGAAGCCGACCTCAAGTTCGACAGCCAGGCCAGCGCCTTCGTGGTCGAAGTGGCCCGGGGCTCGCCCTATATCGCCAACCTGATCTGCCACCACGCCGGCCATGCGGCGCTGGACGCCGGTCGCAGCACGGTGACGCCGGCCGACGTCGCCAGCGCTGTGGATCGCACGATCCAGGAGTTCCAGGGTCGGATCGCCACGCCGGCGCAGCAGCATGTGCGCCGCCTGTTCGATCAGGGCCGCCAGGACGTGCTGGCCATGACCTCGCGCGCCTCGCTTTCCGCCGACGGCGTCTTCGATGCGCACGACGTTGAGACGGTCAACACCATCTCGGCCCGCAAGGCGCAGGACGCCATCGAGGTGCTGCTGAGCGAGAATCTTCTGAAGCCCATGGCCGGCGGCGAGAGCGGCGCACGCTACGCCTTCGTCGAGGAAGGCCTGCCGACCCTGATCTGGATGATCTGGGCCCAGCGCAATCTCAATCGCGAGGCCACGGCGCCCCGCGCGGCGACCGCTTCGTAGGCACAGTCGGTCGACGTCCTCGGACGCCGGCCCTCCACAAAACAGAAGGGCCGGCGCTGAGCGCCGGCCCTTTTTCGTGACCCGATGACGCCGCGATCTATTTCGCGGCGGGTTCAGCCGGGGCCGCCGCAGGGGCGGAAGCGGCGGGAGCCGCAGGCGCCTTGGCTGCTGGCGCCGCCTTCTTTTCAGGCGGCGGCTTGAACGCCGGGTTGTAGACGATCTTCGATTCGGCGGCCTTGCGCATGTCGGTGATCTGCTTCGTCACCACCTCGCCGGCCTTCTGTTGCCGCAGCGCGTTCATCGCATAGGCCGTGGCCATGTCGCCCGTGAACGGCACCGAGCGAGACGCGCTCACGTTGTTGAACAGGATCGCGCCGCCCTGCGGGATCACGAAGATCTCGCCCGGCGGCAGGTTGGCGATGCCCTGAACCAGCCGGGGGTCGGCCGACAGCGTGTCGAGCACCACCGCGTTGGTCTGGTACTGGACGCCTTCCGAGTCGAGCAGCGCTTTGACCTGGTCGAGGGTCTGCAGCGGCCGCAGGCGTTCCGGCGAGATCTTGTTCGGCGCGGCGATCACCTGGTCGACGAAGAGCACCTTGCGCTGGAAGAAGCGCGCGGGATTGGCCGCCACATAGGCTTCGGCCTCGGCCTTGGTCGGCTGGGCGGCCTTCGAGGCCAGCTTGCGCTGATACAGCTGAGCCAGCAGGGCTTCCTGGCCGCGCTCGACCTGCAGCGTGTAGTCTGTGCCCTTGTCCAGCTTCTCCTCGCGGGCCTTCTTCGCGATCAGCTTGCGCATGATGATGCGCTGCAGCGCCTGCTGCTGGGCGGCCTTCATCACCTCCGGGTCGCGCGACCCGAAGTTGCCCAGCTCGGTCCGGAGCTGCAGGCTGGTGATCTCTTCGCCGTCGACGGTGGCGACGACCTGGCCGCTCGCTTTTCCGCCGCCCATGAGCTTCTTGACCTGATCGCAGCCGGACAAGCTGAGCCCGGCGCTGACAGCGGCCACAATAACAAGTGCTCTGATCTTCAAGGGCCCCTCCCTAGAACCGCGCCGCGCTCTGCGGCCTCGGCGGGTAGATGATGCGAAATTCCTTACGAAACTCAGACCGGCGCGGATGCCGACGTCGCCGCCGGTCGGCCTTGCCGCCGAATTTTCCAGAGTAGATGCCTAACAGTCTCCGCCGATCCTGGCGAGTACCGCCGATAGCGTCCACCTCCGGTGTTAAGCCCCTCGATCGGCAAGGTCGCGAAGATAGCGGCCGTACTCGCTCTTTCCCTGAGCATCGCCCTGCTTCATCAGCTCGTCGCGGCTGATCCAGCCGTTCTCGAAGGCAATCTCCTCGAGACAGCCGATCCGCAGGCCCTGGCGCTGCTCGTAGGTGCGGATCAGCTCGCCGGCCTGGATCAGGCTGTCGTGCGTGCCGGCGTCCTCCCAGGCGAAACCGCGTCCCAGCAGCTCGACGTGCAGTTCGCCCCGCTGGAGATAGAGGTCGTTCAGCGCCGTGATCTCGAGCTCGCCGCGCGCCGAGCGCTCCAGAGTCTTCGACATCTCGCTGGCGCGCCCGTCGTAGAAGTAGAGGCCGGTCACGGCGTAGTTCGACTTCGGCTTGGCGGGCTTCTCCTCGATGGAGAGCGCCTTGTTGTCGGGCGACAGCTCGACCACGCCATAGCGTTCGGGGTCGTGCACCGGATAGCCGAAGACCGTCGCGCCCTCCTGGCGGGCGTCGGCCGACTTCAGCATCTGCACGAAGTTCTGCCCGAAGAAGATATTGTCGCCGAGGATCAGCACGCTGGGCTCGCCGCCGACGAAGTCCTCGCCCAGCAGATAGGCCTCGGCCAGGCCGCCCGGCGTGGGCTGGATCACATACTCGAAACGCGCGCCGAACCGCGAGCCGTCGCCCAGCAGGCGCTTGAAGCCCGCCTGGTCCTCGGCGGTGGTGATGATCAGGATCTCGCGCACGCCCGCCAGGAACAGCACCGACAGCGGGTAGTAGATCATCGGCTTGTCGTAGACCGGCAGAAGTTGCTTCGAGACCGCAATGGTCAACGGGTGCAGCCGGGTGCCGGCCCCGCCGGCGAGGACGATGCCCTTTCTCACGCTTTCACCAGCCCCAGACGGTCGGAATGGAAGCCGCGGGTCCGGATGCCCTCGACCCAGGCGTAGTTGTCGACGTACCAGCGCACGGTGTCCTCAAGACCCGCATCCAGCGGCATCCGCGCCTTCCACCCCAGTTCGCGCTCGAGCTTGGAAGCATCGATGGAATAGCGGAAGTCGTGGCCGGGACGGTCGGTGACGAACTTGATCTTGTCGGCATGCGGCGTGTTGGCCGGCGCCATCTTGTCGAGGTGGGCGCAGATGATCTTCACCACCTCGAGGTTCCGCTTCGTGGCGTCGCCGCCGATGCAATAGGTCTCGCCCAGGAGACCCTTCTGCAGCACCAGCAGCAGCGCCTCGGCGTGATCGTCCACATGCAGCCAGTCGCGCACCTGCCGGCCGTCGCCGTAGACAGGGATTTCCTTCCCCTCCATCGCGCGCGTGATCACCGTCGGGATCAGCTTCTCGGGGAACTGGTAGGGCCCGTAATTGTTCGAGCAGTTCGTGATGACCACCGGGAACTTGTAGGTGTGGCCCCAGGCCCGCACGAGGTGGTCGGACGAGGCCTTTGACGCCGAATAGGGCGAACGCGGGTCGTAGGGCGTCTCCTCGGTGAAGTCGCCGTCCTCGCCCAGGGCCCCGAACACCTCGTCGGTCGAGATGTGGTGGAAGCGGAAAGCGGCCTTCTTTGCGGGTTCCAGCTTGCCCCAGTAGTCCCGGGCGGCTTCCAGCAGGATCGCCGTGCCCAGGATGTTGGACTTCACGAAGTCCAGGGGCCCCTCGATGGCGCGGTCGTTGTGGCTCTCGGCCGCCAGATGCATCACCGCGTCAGGCTGGTGGCGCGCGAAAACCGCCTCCACCCTGGCGCGGTCGCAAATGTCGACATGCTCGAACGCATACCCCGGATCGTCGGCCACGCCGGCCACGTTCTCCAGGTTGGCCGAGTAGGTCAGCGCATCGAGATTCACCACCTGGTGGCCGTCTGCGATGGCGCGCCGCACAACGGCCGAGCCGATGAAGCCGGCGCCGCCGGTAATCAGGATCTTCATGCTGGCCTTCCTGTGGGGGACTTCCGCCGCCGTCAACCGTCTCGGCATGGAGAATCCATGCAGACGAGGCGTTTACAGGCCGTTGCTGAGCTATCCGACAATCCCGCCTGGCGGCGTCTGAGGCGTCCCTTGCGCCATCGGCGCCTCGACCGCGGGCTTTCCATGCCGGCGCTCGATGTCCTTTTGCAGGGCGCGCGCGGCGAAGGCATGCCCGGTGAAGACCGTATCGACCACCCAGCCCACGATCGGCACGCCGGAACTGAGGCTGTCGGCGCCGAGATAGGCGGCCATCCGCAGGAGCGTGGCTCGCGAGGCGCCAGCCTGGAACGCCTCATGCAGCAGGATGCCGGCCGCGCCGACCGAGTACACGGTCCCGGCCACCGGAACCCACGCCAGCACGCCGTCTATGCCCAGGCCCCACGGGCCCACGCCGATCAGCCGGTCGGAGAGTTTGCGGATCCGTTCGGCCCGGCGCCACGCGATGTGGGCGCGCTCAGTTTGAGTGTCCATGTCGCCTCAACGCCGCTGCGGGCGGCTCGGGTTCCCCTAGACGGTGTCGCCGGCCGCCGCATCCAGAAGCAGGAAGGTTCGCCCGCCCTCGGCCTCCAGCAGGCTGGCCAGGGCCAGGCCTCCTGGATCGCGCGCCGCGGCGTCGTCGGTCAGCGTGCGGAAACGACGGACGAAGATCTCGGTGCGGCGGCGGATGTCCTCGTCGGTGAACAGCCGCCGGGCGATCCGCCGGGTGGCGGCGGGCGCAAGCTTGCGGACAACCTCCCTCGCCCCGTCCAGGTCGCCGGTCTGGAGGGCCGCGGCGATCTCCTCGACGCGCCCCGGCGGCAGCAGCCTGACCGGATCGACACCCATCTGGGCCAGTTCGCCCGCCAGGGTCTCCTCCAGGCGCTCGCCGTCAGTGTCGGAACCGTCCAGCGACGCCAGGAGGTCTTTCCAGGTCCACGGCTCGCCCGCAGCCTCCTCCCCGTCGTCCCCCTCGGGCGGCGCGGCGGGGGGCGGCGCGCCTGCAGCCGTCTCGAAGACGGCGGAAAACTCGCGGTCCGTGGCGGTCGGCGTAAAGCGGATGCGGTTGCGCAGGCCGATACGGTCGGCCAGGTCGCCGGGCTCTTCGACGGGCAAGACAGCCTCAGGCTCGGCGGCGCGGCGGGGCTTGGGGGGCGGCGCCGACGCGGCGGGCGGCGGCGGCGCGACGGCCAGCGGCGCGATCGGAGGCGGCGGCGCGGCGGCCGCGACGCCCATGATCCGGACCGCCTCCGACAGCATCTGGAAATTGCGTCGGACCCGCTCCTGGAAGGCCGCGTCGATCGCTTCGGCCTCCTGGGCCGTACGCCGCGCCTGCGCCATCAGTTCGTCCATGCCGTCGGCGACGATGGCCCGCACCTGGTCGGCCTGGCCCGCGGCGGCGGCAGGCAGTTCCCTCGCCCGCGCCTCCAGGTCCGAGAGCATGGCGGCCAGTTCGTCCATGGCGGCGCGGGCCGAGGCGGCCCCCTGCTCGAGCTTGCGCGCCGTGTTCTGCCCGGCGGTCTCGACCAGCTTCGAGGATTCCTCGATCAGCGCGCGGGCTTCCTCAAGACGGGCCTCGAACACCTGGTTGGCCTTCTGACCGGCGCCGAAGGCGGCCTCGGACAGGTGATCGACCTGCTCGCGCGCGGCCGCGGCGTGGCGGGCGGCGGCCTCGCGGGTCTCTTCGGCGGCCTTCGCCAGCGCCGTGATCGCCGAGCGGGTCTGCGCGTCGAGTTGGGCCCGCTGTTCGGCCGCCGCGGCCGAGACCGCTTCGAGCGACTGCAGCGTCGACTGCCCGAACTCCTCGCGCTCGGCCTTGGCGGTCTCGGCCAGGTCCCGGAACTGCAGGGCCGCATCGCTCATCAGGCGTCGCAGCTGCTCGCCGCCCGCCGAAGCGCGCTCGCCCATCTCGGCCGCCGACGTGCGCGCCTCGTCGATGAAGGCGGCCAGCTTGGCGGCGTGCGCCTCGGCCTCGCCGGCGAAGACATCCTGATCGGTCCTGAGCGACTGGCTGAGCGCGACCAGCGCCGAACGCTGCTCGGACAAGCCCGCCTCGACGGCCCGCAC
This sequence comes from Phenylobacterium sp., assembly GCF_004299445.1. GTDB lineage: Bacteria > Pseudomonadota > Alphaproteobacteria > Caulobacterales > Caulobacteraceae > Phenylobacterium. Next base: position 44,179 of record NZ_SCTC01000077.1, read on the forward strand.
CTGCTCGGCCACGCCCGTTCCGGCGTTTTCCAGACGGGCGATGTGCCGGGTCAGATCCTCACCGGCCGTGCGCGCGGCGCTGCTGGCTTCGCCGGCGGCGGCGGCAAGGTCGGCGGCGCGAGCCGAAAGCGCGGCTTCGGCCTCCCGGATCTGGGCTTCGGCGACTCCGGTAGCGTCGGCGACCATGCGGGCCTGAAGCGTGATGGCGTCGGCGACCTTCGTCGCCTGCGCGTCCAGGGTCTGGGCCAGGACGCTCATTTCCGAGCGCTCGCGGCCCAGCGTGCCGGCAAGTTCGCCGGCCGTGCGCACGGTCTGGGCGGTCGCCCCGGTCAGTTTGTCGGTCTCGAAGGCCAGGGCGTCGCGCATCGCCAGCAGCGTCTCGCGCGCCTCCTCCGCCGCGGCGCCGGCCCGCGCGATCTCGTCCCTGACGGCCTGGGTCACATCGCCGGCGCGCGCGGCGGCTACGAGAGCGGGCGACAGCATATCCTCGGCCATGGCGCGGCCGCGGCGGGCTTCGAACGCCAGTTTCTGAGCCTGGCGGATCATGTAGGCGGCCAGCAGGACGAAGACGGCGGGACCGATCGACAGCAGCGCGAACACGCCCAATGCGAAGGGGTCATACTGCAGCGGAGCGATGTTGGCGCGGTAGCCCACCGCGAACGCGATCGGCGCGGCCGCCCACAGAACCGCCACGGCCGCAGCGGTCAGCCAGATCGGCCAGCCGGCCGGCGGGGTCTCCTCGTACTCGAGGACATGGGCGTGGGCGTCATCCGCCGCAGGCTCGAGCTCGGCGCGATGGGCGCGCAGAGCTGGCGACCGTTCGGCCGCTGGGTCGATCCGGCGAAAGCCCACGGACTCGGCGTCCAGCATGGGGGGGTCATGATCGTCGTTGTTAGGCGCGTCCTCGACGGGGCGCCCGAAGTCCATCGGTTGCGGCCGCTTCGAGAACTTCATTACGCCCATTCCTTCCCGTCCGAGGGACCGGCGCATCCAGCCCCGCCCGGCCCCCGAAGTCCCCGCTAGAACCTAGCCGGGCGAGCGGCGCACGCAAACAGGCGCGCGCTCGATTCGCGTGTTCTTGGGCGGAATGTCGCGCTGAGCGACCAACGCGCCGATCAGGCGCGGACGATCCGGGCCCTGGCGTCTTCCGGACAGTTCGAGGTCCGCTCAATGCGATCCGGGGCCTTGCGGGGCGTGCGAGCCACAATGCGCTGGTCGACTGGAACGGCCGGGCGCTCGACGCGCGGCGGCTCCAGGGTGACGCCGAAATGCGAGAAGGCGGCGGCCGAGGAATGCACGACCACAGCGGCCACCATTTCCGTCAACGACGCCATGGGCCCTTCCCCGACGATTCCACCTGCGGTCGCTATACGCTGCAGCCTGCCGCGACGCGAGCGAGGCATCGTGAAATCTTCGTCATGTTCGTGAAGGCGCCGAAAATGCAAAGCGCGGCGCCCCTGGGGGACGCCGCGCCGCGCTCGACCCCGAAGGGGACCGGTCAGAGCATGAAGTCGCTCGCCTGGAAGCTCGTGACGTTTTTCATCAGGAGCCGGAAGTCCGCCACGCCGTCGCCGTTCAGGTCGCCCATCACGTAGGAGTCGGCGCCCGAGACCTCGTACCGGAGCTGGCCCGCCACCTTCGAGAAGGCCGCCGTGCCGATGAAGGCGAACGCCTGGTTGCCGTCCATCACCGTGTTCGCATCCAGCGCCGTCAGGATCACCTTGTCGCCTTCGGCGCGGTTGAAGTCGAAGATGACTTCGCCCGAGGCCTCGATGTTGTTGTAGGTGAACTGGTCGGCGCCGAGGCCGCCGGCCATCACGTCCTGGCCGAGGCTGCCGTCAAGGACGTCGTTCCCCGCCCCGCCCGACAGCGAGTCGTTGCCGGCGTCGCCGCGCAGGCGGTCGTTGCCGGCCTCGCCGGCGATCGTGTCGTTTCCGTTGCCGCCGAAGACCGAGTCGGCGCCTTCGCCGCCAAAGACGCGGTCGTCGCCATCGTTGCTCTGGATGTTGTCGTCGCCGCCCATCCCGGAGATGGTGTCGCCGCCGATCGAGCCACCGATGCTGTTGCCCAGCGCGTTGCCGACACCGACCCGCGCATCACCGATCATCGAGAGTTTCTCGATGTTCTCGGACAACGTGACGTTCACCGACGAGATCACCTGGTCGTTGCCGCCATTTGCGCCTTCGACGACCACGTCGTTCAGCGAAGTCAGACGATAGGTGTCGTCGCCGGCGCCGCCGACGAGCGTGTTGTGGCCCACGCCCACGCTGTCCAGCAGGTCGTTGCCGTCGCCGCCTTCAACGCGGGTATTGCGGTCCGCCAACGTCTTCAACTGGTCGTTGCCCGCCGTGCCCGTGACGATCGCCGACTGGATGCGGGTCGCCTCGATCACGGCCAGGGACTTCGAAATAAGGCTCTGGAGCTCGGTGGTCGTCGAAAGCGCAAGGAGCTGGGGGTGCACGGCGAGGTAGGCCTTTACCAGCGCCGCCCCGCCGTCGGTCACGGCGCCCAGCGTGGTGCTGGTGTTGCTCATGTTGGTGACCGTGCTGTCGAACGAATACTGGCTCGACTGATTGCCGGTCAGCTGGATGTTCGTAGCCTTCGTGAGGCCGATGCCGGCGGTCTGACCCGGCAGAGCGACCACGGTGTTGTTCAGGATCTTCACGCCGTCGCCGCCGTTGACCATCACACCGTTGGCCATCGTGCCCACGATCATGTTGTCCTGAACCAGCACGTTCTTGAACGGCATGGTGCCGACCTGGTCGCGGAAGAAGATGCCCTGGGTCGCGGCGCCCTCGCCACGCAGGATCAGGTTGCCGCTCACCGTGATGTCGCTCGCCTGGGCCAGCGTGCCCTTGGTCCAGAACTGGATCGCGTCCGGATGATCGCCGTCGACCGGGTCGAAGTTCGAGAAGGTGTTGTTGGTGACCTTGATGTTCGAGGTGCCGCCGCCGCGAACGCCGTCTTCCTGGATTTCGGTGAACTTGTTGGCGTTGATGGTGACGGCCTTGGAGTCGACGTGGGCGATGCCGTACTCCAGCTGGTGGAATTCCGAGTTCGTCACCGTGACGTCGCTGCTGAGACGGATCAGAATGCCGCCGCCGTCGTTCTGGGCGTCACCGTCCAGCGAGCCGTGGACGTTCACGTTGTTGAGCACGATCCGCGAGGACTCGATCACCTGGTAAGGATTGACCTGGGTTTGCGCGACTTTCAGCTCGAGCGCCTGGAAATTGAGGCCCTCGCAGCCACGCAGTTCGAAGCCGTTGAGGCTGGCCTCTTTCGCCGGATCCAGCGACGTGATGGTGACGCCTGCGCCGCCGAACTTGACGCCGTTGAGCGAGAAGGATGAGTAGTCGCCGGCCGCCAGCTTGATGATGTCGCCGGCCTGGGCGCTCTTCAGCGCGGTCGTCAGGCCGGTCGTATCTTTGACGATAATAGTAGCCACCCGTATCTCCAAATTCTCACGACCCGGGTGCGCTCGACAACTTAGGTGCGTCGAATGTCGTCACCCCACCAACGGTCGTGAGAATGTGGAACGCCGGTTCCGATCGGATTAATCTGGGTGGTTAACTTAACCTTATGATATTACCTCATTAACCAAGGCACATAGAGACTGGATATACTTGAAATGCCGTATTGGCCGAGGCGCAGACCTTGACTCCCCACGGGAGCAGCCGCATGCACGAGGCATGGAGCAGTACTCTCTCCTCATCCTGTTTGTGACCATGATCGCCGTCTGGCTGTTCGCCTGGCAGCCCTGGGCGAAGCGCCCTGACGACGAACTGTCGCAGGACGCGCCCGACCCCAATGATCAGGACAACGGCCGACGGCGCTGACCGCCGGCCCTGTGCGCAACCGTTAAGCCGCGGCGCGGGCCCGCGCGCCTTCATGCTCCAACAGCCAGCGTTTGCGGTGCAGGCCTCCGCCGTAGCCGGTGAGCGAGCCGTTCGACCCGATTACCCGGTGGCACGGAACCACCAGCGCGACAGGGTTTGACCCGTTGGCGAGGCCTACGGCGCGCACCGCCGTCGGGCGACCGATGCGCTCGGCCAGCTGGGCGTAAGTCCAGGTTTCTCCGGCAGGGATCGAACAAAGGGTCTTCCAGACGGTTCGCTGAAACGCTGTGCCCGCGCCGTCCCAGGCGATGTCGTCGAAGGCGTCGGTCTGGCCGGCGAAGTAGGCGTCGAACTTCGCGCGTAGCGGCCCCTGCCCCTCGACCAGCTTCGCCTTGGGATAGCGGCGGCCGATCCACTTCAGCATCGCGGGCTCGTAATCCGTCCAGTTGAAGGCCCGCAGGACGCCGGCTTCGTCGGTGACGACGAGGGCCGTGCCGATCGGGGTCGGCGTGCGATCCAGCGTCAGGGTTTCAGGCAGCTTGGCGGTCATCGGGCTTGTCCTTCTTGGATGGGGTCGTCTCGGCGCCCGCCGGCGCCAGGCCAGGATCGTGCGCCCAGAGATGCTGGGCGGCGTAGGCGCGCCAGGGCGTCCAGGCGGCGCTGCGGGCGAGCAGCTGATCGGCCGTGGGGCGCACCCCGTTCTGGTCGGCCATCGCCCGCATCAGGCCGATATCGGCCTGCGGGAACGCGTCGGGTTCGCGCAGTTCGCGCAGCGCGATGTACTGCGCCGTCCACTCGCCCACGCCCGGCAGGGCCTTCAGAGCATCGATGGCGCTTCGCAGGTCGCCGCGCGGGGTGAAGATGCTGCGATCGGCGGCGACCGTCCGAGCCAGGCCCTCCAGGGCCGCGCCGCGGGCCCGGGGCATGCCCAGGGCGGCGATGTCTTCGCCCACCAGGCGCTCGGGCGTCGGGAACACGCGGGTCAGGCCCAGGTCTGCCGCGGCGCGGTCCTCGATCGGCTCGCCGTAGCGCTCCACCAGCTTGGCCGCGAGGTTGCGGGCGGCTGTGACGGTGATCTGCTGGCCCAGGATCGCCCGGACCGCCAACTCGAAGCCGTCCCAGGCGCCCGGCGCCCGCAGACCCGGCCGGGCCGCGACCAGCGGGGCCAGCGCCGGGTCCTGCGACAGATGCGCCCCAATCAGTATCGGATCCGCCGAGAGGTCGAAGACGCGGCGGATGCGCGCGATCACCGCCGGCAGGGCGTTCATCTTCGGGAAGCGGATTTCGGCCGAGAGCGCCCCGTCCTTGCGGGGCGTGACGATCACCACGCCGGTGGCGCCGTCCACCGACAGCGTCCGGGCATAGCGCCCAGGTTCGACGAGCTCGACTCCGGGAATCGCCCGATCAGCCAGGAAGCGGATGATCGCCTCCCAGTCGTAGGGCGGCTTGTAGGGCAGCCGCACCGTGATGCCGTCAGCGGCCGGGATCTCGGCCTGGCGCGAGCGGCGCAGCTCGCCGGGCGGGCGGCCGAACAGCTGCTGGAAGGTCTCGTTGAAGCGCCGCACGCTGCCGAAGCCGGACGCCAGCGCCACCTCGCCCATCGGCAGGCGGGTTTCCTGGATGAGCTGCTTGGCCAACAGCACCCGGCGGGTCTGCGCCACCGAAACCGGCGAGGCGCCCAGATGCTGGCGGAACAGCCGTCGCAGCTGGCGCTCACCGACCCCCAGTCGCGAGGCCAGGGCGTCCACGTCGCCGCTGTCCATCGCCCCGGCCTCGATCAGGGCCAGCGCCCGAGAGACGGTGTTCGAAGTGCCCCGCCAGGCGCCCAGATCGGGCGAGGCCTCGGGGCGGCAGCGCAGGCAGGGGCGATAGCCCGCCTCCTGCGCCGCGGCCGCCGTCGGGTAGAACGTCATGTTCTGCGGCTTAGGCGTGCGCGCGGGACAGATCGGCCGGCAGTAGATGCCGGTCGTCTTCACGGCGCCGAAGATGCGCCCGTCGAACCGCGCATCGCGGGTCTGGAAGGCGCGCCGGCAGGCTTCGAAATCCATGTCCATGCCTCGAAGAATGAGGCTTCAGCCGCCGATAGTCTCGCGGTTTTCGGACACGGATCGTGGCGCGATGGCGGTTTTCGGACGGCCTTAGAGGGCAGCCGCCAGGCGCTTGTCCCGGGCGATCGAGTACGACGCCGCAAGGTGAGCGACCACCGTCAGCAGCACGAACGGGATCACGCCGGCATAGCCGTAGACCAGCGCCTGGTCGCCGTGAGCGGGCTCCATCCGGTCAGCGATCCAGCCCACGTAGACGGGGCCTACGCCCAGACCCACGAGGTTGAGGACGAACAGCAGGATCGCCCCGGTCATGGTGCGCTGCGCCGGCGGCACGGCGTTCTGGGCCACCGTCAGGGCCGGCGCCAGATAGGCCTGGTTCATCAGCATCGGGCCCAGCAGGAACAGCATCGCGATCTGCCAGGTCGGCGCCCAGAGCATGCCGAACCAGAACGGGATCGAGAGCGTGAACGCGATGGCCGGAACCCAGGCGAACCAGCGACGGTCCTTGTGGCCCAACCGGTCGACAAGCCAACCCGACACGACCGTGCCAACGATGCCGGTCACGCCCAGGGCCAGCGCGTAGTAGGTGGCGACGTCGGCTGCGGCCATGCCCTTGGTCGTCTCGAGGAACTGCGGGTTCCAGACCAGGCCGGCATAGCCCACGAAGGCCGACATGGCGCTTGAGACCGCGGTGAGCACCAGCGTTCGGTTGGCGAAGAAGGCCGCGATGGCCTTGAGGATCGGCGGCGCCGGCGGATGCTCGGTCGCCCCATCCACGAAGGCGTCCAGGCCGCCCCGCTTGGGTTCGCGCACCACGATCAGCATCAGAATGCCCAGGATGATGCCCGGCAGGCCGATGATCACGAAGGCCGTCCGCCATCCGTACTCCAGGGCCAGCTTGCCGCCGAAGAACGCGCCCAGCATCGAGCCCACGGGCACGCCCAACGAATAGATCGCCAGCGCCGTGCCGCGTTTCGCCGCCGGAAAATAGTCCGAGATCAGCGAATACGAGGGCGGCGAACCGCCCGCCTCGCCGAAGCCGACGCCCATCCGGTAGAGCAGGATCTGCGTGAAGTTCTGCGCCGTGCCACAGAGCGCGGTGAACACGCTCCAGATCGCGCAGGCCACGCCGATGATCCATTTGCGGCTGACCCGGTCGGCCAGGTACGCCACGCCGATGCCGCAGGTCGTGTACAGCAGCGCGAAAGACGTGCCGCCCAGGAGGCCGAACTCGGTTTTCGACAGGTTGAGATCCGCCGAGATCTGCTTGCCCAGGATCGAGACGATCTGCCGATCGAGGAAATTCAGGGTGTAGATGAGCGCCAGGAACCAGACGACGAACCAGCTGTAGCCCGCGGACGCCTGTTTCGGCGCCGTCGCTGCCTGCTCACTCATACCGATAGCCCCCAACCTGATCCGCCTCCGGCCGGTGTTCCGGCTCGAAAGACGGGTATGCGCTTCCGTCGCTTGCTTGTGCCACGCCGTGGCGGCCTATTCAAAGCGGCATTGCATTGCAGGCCTGACGCCTTGTTGCAGAGAGTCGGCGCCGGCCAGAGGGGCTGGACGCCCGTCGAGAAATCCTGGGGTCGGCTCGCCTTGCGCCCCCAGAAGCCGACCGCTAACTCATCGCCCGGGCCGACCCCGCACGCATCCGCGAGCGGGTTTCATCAGCATTGTGTAGGGTCCGTCCCATGGACGTCAGCGTCCTTCCCCGAACATCCGCCAAAGAGCCGGCCTTGTTGTCCCCCAAGACCCTGACCCACCTGCAGCGGCTCGAAGCCGAGAGCATCCAGATCTTCCGCGAGGTCGTGGCCGAGTGCGAGCGCCCGGTGATGCTCTACTCCATCGGCAAGGACTCGGCGGTGATGCTGCGCCTGGCGCAGAAGGCCTTCTATCCGTCCAAGCCGCCCTTCCCGCTGCTCCACATCGATACGACCTGGAAGTTCCGGGCCATGTACGAGATGCGCGAACGGATGGCCCGCGAGAGCGGCATGGAACTGCTCATCCACCAGAACCCCGAAGCCAAGGCCAAGGGCATCAACCCTTTCGACCATGGCAGCGTCCACACCGACATGTGGAAGACCGAGGGACTGAAGCAGGCGCTCGACAAGTACGGCTTCGATGCGGCCTTCGGCGGGGGCCGGCGCGACGAAGAGAAGTCCCGCGCCAAGGAGCGGATCCTCAGCTTCCGCACCTCCGAACATCGCTGGGATCCCAAGAACCAGCGCCCCGAACTCTGGCGGCTCTACAATACCCGCAAGGCCAAGGGTGAGAGCCTCCGCGCCTTCCCGATCTCCAACTGGACCGAGCTCGACATCTGGCAATACATCTACCTGGAGGACATCCCCATCGTGCCGCTCTACTTCGCCGGCGTCCGGCCGGTGGTGGAGCGCGACGGCGTCCTGATCATGGTCGATGACGACCGCATGCGCCTGCGGCCGGGCGAAGTCCCGATGATGAAGTCGATCCGCTTCCGGACCCAGGGCTGCTACCCGCTCACCGGCGCCGTCGAGAGCACCGCCGCCACCCTGCCCGAGATCATCCAGGAGATGCTGCTGGCGACGACGTCCGAGCGCCAGGGCCGGGTAATCGATCACGACCAGTCGGCGTCGATGGAGAAGAAAAAGCAGGAGGGCTACTTCTGATGTCGCACCAGTCCGCCCTCATCGCTGAAGACATCGAGGCCTACCTCAAGGCCCACGAGACCAAGAGCCTGCTGCGCTTCCTCACCTGCGGCTCGGTGGACGACGGCAAGTCCACCCTGATCGGCCGCCTGCTCTACGATTCGAAGATGATCTTCGAGGACCAGCTGGCCGCCCTCGAAGCCGACTCCAAGAAGGTGGGCACGCAAGGGGGCGATATCGACTTCGCGCTTCTGGTCGATGGCCTCGCCGCCGAGCGCGAGCAGGGCATCACGATCGACGTCGCCTACCGGTTCTTCTCGACCGACAAGCGCAAGTTCATCGTCGCCGACACGCCCGGCCACGAGCAGTACACGCGCAACATGGTCACGGGCGCCTCGACGGCCGACGCGGCGATCATCCTCATCGACGCGCGCAAGGGCGTGCTCACCCAGACGCGCCGCCACAGCTATCTCGTCAGCCTGCTGGGCATCCGTCACGTGGTCTTGGCGGTCAACAAGATGGACCTGGTGGGCTGGAGCCAGGAGACCTTCGACACGATCGTGGCCGAGTACCACGACTTCGCCGCCCAGATCGGGATCAAGGATTTCACGGCCATCCCGATGTCGGCGCTGAAGGGCGACAACATCACCGAGCCGTCCGACAAGGCGCCCTGGTACACCGGCCCGGCGCTGATGCGCTGGCTCGAGAACGCGCCGGTCGAGGACGACCTGCAGGGCAAGCCGTTCCGGATGCCCGTCCAGTGGGTGAACCGGCCGAACCTGGACTTCCGCGGCTTCTCGGGTCTGATCGCGTCAGGCGTGATCCGGCCGGGCGACAAGGTGAAGGCGCTGCCGTCCGGCCGCGAGAGCACCGTCGAACGGATCGTCACCTTCAACCGCGACCTGGACGAGGCCGTCGCCGGCCAGTCCGTGACCCTGACGCTGAAGGACGAGATCGACATCAGCCGGGGCGACGTCCTGGCCCTGGCCGGCCGGCCGCCCGAGGTGGCCGACCAGTTCGAGGCCACGATCGTCTGGTTCGACGACGAGAGCCTGCTGCCCGGCCGCCCCTACCTGCTGAAGGTGGGCGCGCGCACCGTCCAGGCCCAGGTCCACGAGCCCAAGTACAAGGTCAACGTCAACACGCTGGAGAAGCTGGCGGCCAAGAAGCTCGAGCTGAACGAGATCGGGGTCTGCAACCTCTCGCTCGCGGCCCCCATCGCCTTCGACGCCTACGCCGACAACAAGGACCTGGGCGGCTTCATCCTCATCGACCGGATCACCAACCGCACGGTCGGCGCCGGGATGCTGCACTTCGCGCTGCGCCGCAGCCAGAACATCCACTGGCAGGCGATGGACGTGGACAAGCAGACGCGCTCGTTCGCGAAGGGCCAGGTGGCCCGCGTGGTGTGGTTCACCGGCCTTTCGGGCTCGGGCAAGTCGACGATCGCGAACCTCCTGGAAAAGCGGCTGCACGCCGAGGGCCGCCACACCTATGCGCTGGACGGCGACAATGTCCGCCATGGCCTGAACAAGGACCTGGGCTTCACCGACGCCGACCGGGTGGAGAACATCCGCCGGGTGGCCGAGGTGTCAAAGCTGATGGTCGACGCCGGCCTGATCGTTCTGGTCAGCTTTATCAGCCCGTTCCGGGCCGAGCGGCAGATGGCGCGCGAGCTGATGGGCGAAGGCGAGTTCGTGGAGGTGTTCGTCGACACCCCCCTGGCCGAGGCCGAGGCGCGCGACGTCAAGGGCCTCTACAAGAAGGCCCGCGCCGGGGATCTCAAGAACTTCACCGGGATCGACAGCCCCTACGAGGCCCCGGAGAACCCCGAGATCCGCATCGACACCACCGCGCTCACCGCCGAACAGGCGGCCGAGCAGATCTTCGAGTGGCTGGAACGCGGCTTCGATCCGGGGATCTGACGCGCTACTCCGCCGGCTCGAGGGCGCGGGCGGGCTCGTGCGCCACGTCCTCGGGCCGGAAGTCCCGGAGCGTGGCGGCGAACTCCAGCATCACGCCGTTGGGGTCGCGGAAGTAGACCGAGCGCACCCACACGCCGTCGTGCATGTCGCGGGCGACGCCCATCGGGCTGTCGTCGTGGTTCACGACGATCGGCACAGACACATGCACGCCGTTCGCCTGCAGCCGCGCGATCGAGGCGTCCAGCTGGTCCTCGTCCATGTGGAACGCCACGTGATTCATCGAGCCGACCGCCGTCTTCGGCTTGGACGGGAAATCGGCGACCGAGGCGATGCCGGGCGCCGCCGGCGGGGCGTCGCCCCACCAGAAGAACGCCAGCAGCGAGCCGCCGCCGCAGTCGAAGAAGAAGTGCTGCCCGCCATCCGGCAGGACCACCGTCTTCACCAGCGGCATGCCCAAGGCCTCGGTGTAGAACTTCACCGTCTCGGCCATGTCGCGGCACACGAGCGCCAGGTGGTTGATCCCCTTGGTCTGCATCGCGCCCTCCCTTCGTCAGCTTTCTAGAATTCCAGCACGATCTTGCCGAAGTGCTCGCCGGCCGCCATGGCCGCGAAGGCCGCCTTAGCTTCGGTGAACGGGAACACCTTGTCGACGACCGGGGAAATCTTCCTCAGGTCAATCATCCGCCCCATGGCCTCGAACATGTCGCGCGACCCCACCGACAGGCCCTGCAGCTTGGCCGAGTTGCCGATCAGGGCCGCGGGGTTGAACGGCTCGCCAGCCCCGGCCACCACCCCGATGATCGCGATATGGCCGCCGATCTTGATGGCCTTCATGCTCTCCTGGATCGTGCCGCCGCCGCCCACTTCCATGATGAAGTCCGCGCCGCGGCCGTTCGTGGCGGCGCGCACCGGTCCCGACCAGCCGGGCGTGGTCTTGTAGTTGACGACGTGATCGGCCCCCAGCGCCTTGGCCCGCTCCAGCTTCTCGTCGGACGACGACGTGATCACCGTGCGCAGGCCCGCGGCATGCGCGAACTGCAGCCCGAAGATCGAGACGCCGCCCGTCCCCTGCAGCACCACCGTGTCGCCGGGCTCCAGCCGGGCGTCGACGAACAGTCCGCGCCAGGCGGTCAGCGCCGCGCACGGCAACGTCGCCACCTGATGGTCGGTCAGGAAGTCCGGGACCTTCGACAGGCCCTCCTCGGTGAAGGTCTGCAGCTCCGAACCCGCGCCGGGGATCGGGAAGCCCAGGGCGGTGACCAGCTTCTCCAGGGTCGGCGGGCCCGAGACCCAGCCCTGGAAGAACAGCGTGGCGACGCGATCGCCGGCCTTGAAGCGGGTGACGCCCTCGCCCACCGCCTCGACGACGCCGCAGCCGTCCGAGAAGGGCGTGATCACGTCGGTCGTGGACGCCGGCCCGCGGCCGTACATCCCGTTGACCATCAACAGGTCGCGATAGTTCAGCGACACCGCCTTCATGCGCACAAGCACCTGCCCCGGCCCGGGCTTCGGGTCCGGCAGATCCACCACCTTGATGGCATCCAGGCCCCACGGGGCCGCGACGTTCAGAGCACGCATGACTTTCCTCCTGCGCCCATCTGGCTCCGGCGCCCCGCCGGCCGCAAGCGTGTCGCCACGTCAGCCGACGCGAGGTCAGGGCCTCGCGACAGGCAGCACCGGCTGGTCGCCCCACTGATCCGGGTCATGGCCCCAGACCATCACGGTCTCAGGCCCGCGCAGGGCCAGGAGCGCATCCAGCGCGCGGTTCATGGCCGCGTGGTCCGCATGCGGGGGAAACCGCCGGGTCTCGACCACCCCGCAGTGGTAGCAGGCGTCCCCCACCAGCAGGTGGTCGCCCTGCTCGCCCCTGACCCGCAGCGACTGGTGGCCCGGCGTGTGGCCGTGGCTGGGGATCAGCACCGCTGAGCCGTCGCCGAAAAGGTCGTGCTCGCCGTCCACCAGGGTGACCGGATGTCCGAGATCGAAGTAGCGTTTCCGCAGGCCATACCGGTTGGCGACCTCCTTCTCGAAGCCGGCTTTCCATTCGCGGCGCTGGACCACGATGGTGGCGTTGGGCAACTCGCTGAGGCCGCCCGCGTGATCGAAATGCAGGTGCGAGAGGGCGACGAACCGCACGCGGCCGGGATCGATGTCCAGCCGCTCGAGGTTGGCCGTCAACGTCTCCTCGGCGGAAAGCGTCGCGTCCATGTCCTGGGTCCGCAGCGCCGCGCGATAGGTGTCATCGTAGTCGATCATCGCCGCCGGCAGGCCGCAGTCGAACAGCGCCACGCCGTCCGGATGCTCCAGGACATAGAAGGGGATCGGCACGGCCACCCGGTCGCCGTCCATGCCCATGCCCGCGCCGGAGCTGTGGAACTGGCCGCAAAGACAGCCGAACAGATGCAGGCTCATGCTCGCCCTCCCCTTCACGCCGGATCCAACCGGCGCACGCCATACAGACGCGCCGCGCAGATTACGCCTGCAACGCTCATCGCCGACATCAACAGATATCCGTGGGCGCCGAAGTGGTCGAACAGCGGGCCCGAGGCCATGGTGGCGACGCCCATCAGCACGCCGGCCGACAGCGCCGAGTTGATCGTCTGGGCCGCCGAGGCGTTGCGCGGCGTCGACAGCCGTTCGATCAGCTGCAGCGAGGCCAGGAACGTCGCCGCATAGCTCAGCACGTGCAGGGGCTGCAGCAGGAACAGCGCCCACAGCGGCGGCGAGAACGCCATCACCGTCCAGCGCAGCACCGCCGCCAGCCCGCCCAGCACCAGCAGGTTGCGGGGGCCCACCCGCCGCCGCCACGGCTCCATGAACCACATAAACGCCACCTCGACCGCCACCCCCACCCCCCACAGGACGCCGGTCAGGCTCTCGGGGATGCCCTGCTGCTTCCAGGCCAGGGTCGAGAACCCATAGTAGAACGCGTGCGCCGACTGGATCAGGCCGGCCGCCGCCGCCGCGGTCATGAACGCCGGATCGCGCAACAGCTCTCCGATGCCGGCGAACCGGTCCGAGACCTTGGCCGTGTGGCCCTCCTCGTGAACGGGGTCGGGCGGCAGCAGCAGGCGCGCGCCCAGCGCCGTGAGCGCCACCGCCGCGGTGATCCAGACCAGCACCAGGTCGGGTGAGCCCCAGGTCAGCACCGCGCCCATGCCGATGTTCGCGACGATGAAGGCCGCCGAGCCGATGCCGCGTGGCCAGCCGTAGTTGAACCCGTCGCGGCGCGCCCGGTTGAGCACGATCACGTCGGTCAGCGGCGAGACCGTGGAAAACGCCGACGAGGCCGCGAACCACACCACGGTCCAGCCTGCGAACCCCAGCGGCAGGGCCATCAGGATGTAGGCCGCCATCACCGCCAGGCTCAGGAACGCCAGCGCCGTCCGCCGCAGCTTGAAGCTGTCGGCCCAGACCGCGATCAGGGGGGCGGTGAACACCCGCGCCAGCATGGGCAACGACAGGATGAGCCCGATCTGCGCGCCCGACAGGCCGCGCTCGGCGAACCACACCGGCATGTAGGGCGAGCTGGCGCCGGTCCCGACAAAGATCGCCGAGTAGAACAGCCCGAGCCGGACGGGGAGCGACATGGCCCCGCCTTACAGGAGTCGCCGTGACAGACGCCAGCCCAGCGCCTAGCGTTTGGGCCAACAAGGTGCGGGGGGAATGACGATGCTCAGCTGGAAGATCGGCGACGTGAAGATTACGCGGGTGGTGGAGATGGAGATGCCCATCCCCTACAGCCCCGACACCGTCTTCCTGAAGGAGGCCACGCCGGCCGAGCTGCGAAAGCTGCCGTGGCTCTACCCGAACTTCGTCAGCGCCGACGACCACCTGCTGCTGTCGATCCACGCCTTGCTGGTCGAGGCGCCGGGCCTGCGCCTGGTGGTCGACACCTGCATCGGCAACGACAAGCCGCGCGGCATGACCGGCCCGGGCGGCCTGCAGACCAAGTTCCTGGAGGCGTTCGAAGCCGCCGGCTGGACGCGCGAGAGCGTGGATGCGGTGGTGTGCACGCATCTCCACGTGGACCACGTCGGCTGGAACACCATGCTGGTCGACGGCAAGTGGGTCCCCACCTTCCCGAACGCCCGCTACCTCATCGGCCGCACCGAGTTCGAGCACTGGACCGCCGAGGGCGACGACGAGCAGCAGGCGATCCTGTCCGACTCCGTGCAGCCGATCCTGGACGCAGGCCTGGCCGAGTTCGTGGGCCTGGATCACGTGATCTCGCCCAACGTGCGGCTGACCCCCACCACCGGCCACACGCCCGGCCACGTCAGCGTCGCCATCGAGTCCAATGGCGAGAAGGCGGTGATCACCGGCGACATGACCCACCATCCCTGCCAGCTCGCCCACCCGCACTGGTCCCCCTCGTTCGACAGCGATCCCAAGGCGGCGGCGGCGACGCGGGCCAGGATGTTCGCCGAATGGGCCGACCAGCCGATCCTGGTCATCGGCACCCACTACGCCGCGCCCACGGCCGGCCATGTGAAGCGCGACGGCGACGCGTTCCGGTTCGACGCTTGAGGCTTTCCGCGCGCGCTGCGTAAACTCTCCTGAACAACGATAAGGGAGAGGCGCGATGGACCGGACGAACAGCCGCGACCGGGAGCTGCGCGACCGCGCCGCGGCGGTGATCCCGGGCGGCATGTACGGTCACCAGTCTGTGGGCCTGCTGCCCGACGACTATCCGCAGTTCTTCGAACGCGGCGAAGGCGCCCACCTGTGGGACGCCGACGGCAACCGCTACCTCGACTTCATGTGCGCCTACGGGCCCAACCTGTTCGGCTACGCCCACCCCGAGATCGACGCGGCCTTCGTGCGTCAGCTCGAGAAGGGCGACACCCTGACCGGCCCGACCGCCCTGATGGTGGAACTGGCCGAGGCGCTGACCGGCATGGTCACGCATGCCGACTGGGCGATCTTCTGCAAGAACGGCTCTGACGCCACGACCATGGCGCTGACCACGGCGCGGGCGCACACCAGACGCCGGATCGTCGTGCGGGCGAAGGGGGCCTATCACGGCGCCCTGCCCTGGTGCACGCCCCGGCCGGCGGGGGTGATCGACACCGACCGCAGCCACCAGATCTTCTACGACTACAACGACGTGGCCAGCCTTGAGGCCGCCGTGGCCGAGGCCGGCGACGACCTGGCCGCCGTCTTCGCCGCGCCCTTCAAGCACGACGCCTTCATCGACCAGTCCGACCCGACGCCGGAGTACGCCCGGAAGGCCCGCGAGCTCTGCGACCGCACAGGCGCCCTGCTGGTCGTCGACGAGGTCCGCGCCGGCTTCCGCCTGGACCGCGACTGTTCCTGGAGCCGTCTCGGCGTGCAGCCGGATCTGTCGTCGTGGGGCAAATGCGTCGCCAACGGCCACCCGCTGTCGATCCTGCTGGGGAACGACAAGGCCCGCGCCGCAGCCGCCTCGATCTATGTGACCGGCTCGTTCTGGTATCAGGCCGCGACCATGGCCGCGGCGCTGGAGACGCTCCGGCTCATCCGCGAGACCGACTACCTCGAGCGCATCACCGCCCTGGGCCAGCGCCTGCGGGATGGTCTGGCCGAGCGCGCGTCCGCCGCCGGCTTCGGCCTTCGCCAGACCGGCCCCGGCGTCATGCCGCTGTTCCTGTTCGACGACGACCCCGACCTGCGAAAGGGCTTCTGCTGGTCCTCCGAGATGCTCAGCCGCGGCGTCTACGTGCACCCCTGGCACAACATGTTCCTCTGCGCGGCCATGACCGAAGCCGACATCGACGGCGCGCTCGACGCCGCCGAGGCCTCGTTCGGCGCCCTCAAGCGCCAGGTCCGCGACCTGACCCCCGTCGAGAAGCTCGCCTTCCTCTCCGCCGGAGCCCGCTGATGCCCAAGATGACCACCTTCTCCGAGTACGACGGCCTGGGCCTGGCCGAACTGGTCGCCAAGAAGGCGGTGACACCGGGCGAGCTGGTCGAAGCGGCGATCGACCGGATCGAGGACCACAACCCCACCCTGAACGCCGTGGTCTACAAAGGCTTCGACGACGCGCGCCGCCAGGCCACCGAGCCGCTGCCGGACGGGCCGTTCAAGGGCGTGCCGTTCCTGATCAAGGACCTGGGCATCTCGGTCGCCGGCTGGCCCCGCACCCACGGCAGCCGGTTCGGCAACCTGGTCGATTCCGCCGACAGCGGCCTGATGGCCCGCTATCGCAGCTCGGGCATCATCGCGCTGGGCAAGACCAACACACCCGAATACGGCATCACCGGCACCACCGAGGGCGCGCGCCTGGGCCCCTGCCGCAACCCGTGGAATCCCAACCACATCGCCGGCGGCTCGTCGGGCGGGTCGGCCTCGGCGGTGGCGGCGGGCATGGTCCCGCTGGCGCACGCCTCGGACGGCCTGGGCTCGATCCGCATCCCCGCCGCCTGCTGCGGGCTGGTAGGCCTGAAGGTCACCCGCGACCGCAATCCCAACCTGCCCGACGGCTACGACTACGCCATGGGCAACGTGGTGGACCACGTCGTCAGCCGGACGGTCCGGGACTCCGCCGCCATGCTGGACGTGACCGGCGTGCCCGAGCCGGGCGCGCCCTACCCCGCCCCGCCCAAGGACCGGCCCTATCTGGAAGAAGTGAGCCGCAGTCCGGGCAAGCTGCGCATCGCATGGTCCAGCGAGACGCCCTCGGGCCGGCCCATCGACGCCGAGATCCAGGCGGCGCTGGAGCGAACCGTCACGCTGCTGAAGGGCCTGGGCCACGAGGTGTTCGAGCGCGGCCTGGGCGTCGACTACCGCGCCCTCTACGCCTCGCGCGGCGCCGCGGCCGCCGCCAACTTCGCCGCCGGCATGGCGCGGCTTATCGAGGAGGTCGGCCGTGAGCCCGAGCCGGACGAGCTGGAGCCCCTGACCTGGGCCTCGCTGAAGGCCGGCCGCCGCCAGACCGGCGCCGACGTCATGCGTTCGCTGCAGGAGACGCGGATGCTCAACTACAAGACGCTCGCGGCCTTCGAGGACATCGACGTCTACCTGTCGCCGGTCATGGGCACGACCGTTCCCGAGATCGGCCACATCGACCCGGTGAATCTGGAGCCCAAGGAGGTGAACCGCCGCCAGGGCCGCGTCTTCCCCTTCACCCCGCCGTTCAATTTCTCGGGCCAGCCCTCGATGAGCCTGCCGCTGGAGATGTCCGAGAACGGCCTGCCCATCGGCATGATGTTCACCGCCAAGTTCGCCGACGAAGCCACGCTGTTCCGCCTGGCCGGCCAGCTGGAGAAGGAAGCCCCCTGGGCGGGCCGCCGCCCGCGGGTCTGGGGCTGATGGGGTTCTGGACGCGACGCAACTGGATGACGCTGGCCGCCATCGGCGGCTTCGTGGCCGTGGCCGTGGGCGCCTTTGCGGCCCATGGCGTGAAGGATCCCAAGGCGGCGGAATGGCTGCGGACCGGGTCCACCTACGGATTCATGCACACCATGGCGACGTTCGCCTGCGCCACCTTCATGAACATCGGCGCGCGCCGCGCCCGGCTGGCCCCGGCGTTCTTCCTGTCGGGCGTGGTGCTGTTCTCGGGCTCGCTCTACGCCATGGCCGCCGGCGCGCCGCGGTGGCTTGGGATGGTGACGCCGTTGGGCGGCCTGATGTTCCTGACCGGCTGGGCCATCCTGGCCTGGGCCGCCCGCGGGGTCGATCCGCAGACCTGATCAGCCGCGCCGCAGGGCCAGCGCCCGCAGGCTCACCGCCGAGCCCACCAGTGCGATCAGCATCACCACCGCCATCGTCCGCGGCGTGCCGTCGTGGAACAGCGCCGCCAGGCTGGCCGCCGCGGCCCCCGTGGCGAACGACAGCGTGCCCATCAGCGCCGAGATCGCGCCCGCCCGCGTCGGGTCGACGTTGAGCGCGCCGGCCATGGTGTTGCCCTGCATGAAGCCATAGCTGGACAGCAGCAGGAACAGCAGCGGCAGCACGGTCCACTGCCCGCCGATCCCGGTCGCCGCCGCGAGGGCCAGGCCCAGGCCGAAGATCGAGGCGACGAGGCTGGCGCGCAGCAGCACCTGGTCGGGCGTGGCGTAGCGCAGCACCATCCGGTTCACCTGCCCCGCGCCGATCACGCCCAGGGCGTTCAGGCCGAAGATCCACGGATAGACCGCCGACGAGTAGCCGTACGTTCCCATGATCAGGCCGGGCGACGCGGAGATGTAGGTGAACAGCGTCGCCCCGTTCAGCGCGCCGCACAGCGCATAGCCGATCAGCCGCCGGTTCTTCAGCACCGCCGCATACGACTGGAACGGATTCTCCTGGGACGCCTGCAGGGCCGTGGCCTCCGACCGCGTCTCCTTGAGCCGGACAAGCGCCGCGATGCAGATCGCCACCCCGAAGGCGGTCATGAACCAGAAGTTCCACTGCCAGCCGCCAAGCGCCAGCAGCGCGCTGCCCAGGATCGGCGCCAGGATGGGCGCCAGGCCCATGATCAGCATCATCAGGCTGAGCATTCGGGCCGTCTCGGTGTGGTCGAACCGGTCGCGGATCACCGCGCGCGACACCACCCCGCCGGCGCACGCGCCCAGCGCCTGAAGAAAGCGTGCGGCCAGCATCAGCTCGATCGAGGTCGCCAGGGCGCACGCGATAGACCCTGCGATGAAGATCAGCGCGCCCAGGATCAGCGGAACCCGACGCCCGATCCGGTCCGACCAGGGGCCGTAGATAGGCTGCCCCACCGCCATGCCCGCCAGGAACGCGGCCACCGTGGTCTGCGCCTGCGCCGGATCCGCCTTCAGCCCGGCGGCGATGGCCGGCAGGCTGGGGAGGTACATGTCGATGGCCAGCGGGCCCATGCCCGTCAGCGCGCCCAGCAGGATCACCAGGCCCCAGGGGGTCGCGACCGGCGCGGGGGCGGGCGATCCCGGGTCGGGCGCCGAAGCAGGATTGGCGGACGTCACGGCGCCTGCCCTACTGGTTCACGCGACAGGCAACAACCCAAGGGAGTCGGAAATGTCGGCGCTGGAGACCATGATGCCGCCGGTGCGGCGCGCCGCGGTGAACGGCGTCGAGATCGCCTGGTACGAAGCCGGCCCCCGGACGGGCGTGCCCGTCGTCCTCTGCCACGGCTTTCCCGAGCTGGCGTTCTCCTGGCGCCACCAGATCAAGGCCCTGGCCGACGCCGGCCGCTGGGTGATCGCCCCCGACCAGCGCGGCTACGGCGCCTCGGGAAAGCCCGCCAACGTCACCGACTACGACATCGACCACCTGACCGGCGACATGGCCGCCCTGCTCGACCACCTGGGCGTCGAGAAGGCGATCTTCTGCGGCCACGACTGGGGCGGCATCGTGGTGTGGCAGATGCCGCTGATCCACCCCAGCCGGGTGGCGGGCGTCATCGGCCTGAACACGCCCTTCATGCCGCGCGCCCCGGCCGACCCCATCGCCATCATGCGCGCCCGCTTCGGCCCCGACATGTACATCGTCTGGTTCCAGAACCCGGACGAGCCCGAGGCTGTGCTGGGCGCCGACACCCACAAGACGATGTCGTTCTTCATGCGCCGCCCGGCCGCCCTGCAGGCGGCGGCCCAGCCCAGCGCGTCCGGCTCCACCTTCGCGTTCAAGGACCTGCTGCAGCAGTGGACCGGCGACGTCGATCCGCGCGAGCCCCTGCTGACGCCCGACGAACTGGCCGTCTTCGCCGACGCCTTCCGCGACGGCGGCTTCTTCGGCCCGGTCAGCTGGTACCGCAACTTCACCCGCAACTGGGAACGCGCCGAGACCCTGCCCACGCGGATCGACGGTATCCCCTGCCTGATGATCACCGCCGAACTCGACGCCGTGCTGCCGCCGTCGGCCGCCGAGCACATGCCGGCGTTCATCGGCGATCTCGAAACGACGCTGGTGCGCGGTTCCGGCCACTGGACACAGCAGGAGAAACCGGACGAAGTGAACCAACTGATCCTGGACTGGTTGGACAGGCGGTTCCCGAAGTAGAAGGCCCGTATGGACCGATCCCTCGCCGCGCCTGCTATTTCCGCTTCGCAGCACCGCCGGGGGCTGTTCCCCGACAACGAGCCGTTCGCGAGCGGCTGGCTGGCGACCGGCGGACCGCACGAGATCTTCTACGAAGAGTGCGGCAATCCGAACGGCAAGCCGTGCGTGATCCTGCATGGCGGCCCGGGCGGCGCGATCAATCCCACCATGCGGCGGTTCTACGATCCGTCGAAGTGGCGGATGGCGCTGTTCGACCAGCGCGGCTGCGGGCGCTCGCGCCCCAACGCCAGCCTGGACGACAACACCACCTGGTCCCTGATCGACGACATCGAGCGGCTGCGCGTCCACCTGGGCGTGGAGAAGTGGAGCGTGTTCGGCGGCTCGTGGGGCTCGACGCTGGCGCTGGCCTACGCGATCAAGCACCCCGAGCGGGTCGAAAGCCTGGTGCTGCGCGGCATCTTCCTGCTGACCCCGCGCGAGCTGCACTGGTTCTACCAGGACGGCGCCTCGATGCTGTTCCCGGACGCCTGGGCCCGCTTCGTCGCCCCGATCCCCGAGGCCGAGCGCGGCGACATGATCGGCGCCTACCACAAGCGGCTCACCCACCCCGACCGCCAGGTGCAGGCCGAGGCCGCCGCCGCCTGGAGCCAGTGGGAAGGCGACACGATCTCGATCCGCGGCCCCGAAGCGCGGCCGTCGAAGTTCAACGAGATCGACTTCGCCATCGCCTTCGCCCGCATCGAGTGTCACTTCTTCGCCAACGGCGGCTTCTTCGAGAGCGAGAACTGGCTGCTCGAGAACGCCCACGTGCTGAAGGACATCCCCGGCTGGATCGTCCAGGGCCGGTTTGACGTGGTCACGCCGATGGAGAGCGCCTGGAAGCTCAAGACCGCCTGGCCCGGCGCCCGGTTCGAGGTCGTCTGGGACGCCGGCCACGCCTCGACCGAGCCCGGCATCGTCGACGGCCTGGTCCGGGCGACCGACCAGGCCCTGAAGCTCTAGTCCAGATGAGCCGCGCCGACCTCGTCCGCGCCTACCTCAAGGCCATCGAGGACCGCGGCGACTCGCTCGCCTTCTTCGCCGATGACGCGGTCCAGGAGGAGTTCCCCAACGCCCTGGTCCCCACGGGCGCGCGCCGCACCCTCGCCGACCTGCGCGCGGCCAGCGCGCGCGGCCAGGGCGTCCTGACCTCCGAGACCTACGAGATCGTCAATCTCGTCGAGGCCGGCGACCTGGTGGCCTGCGAGGTGCTGTGGCGCGGCGTCCTGGCCGTCCCGATCCGCAGCCTCAAGCCCGGCGATGTCATGAAGGCCCGCTTCGCCGTCTTCTTCGAGTTCGCCGGCGACAAGATCCGCCGCCAGCGCAACTACGACTGCTTCGAACCGTTCTAGACGAACGACCCCTTGCCGCTGGTCACCTCGGCGTAGCGATGGACCCGGACCGACTGGACCAGGCCGAAGCCGATCATCACCGTCAGCATGACCGTGCCGCCGTAGCTGAGCATCGGCATCGGCACGCCGACCACCGGGGCCAGGCCCATAACCATCGCCCCGTTGATCAGCACGTACAGCGTGAAGGTGGCCGTCACGCCCGCCGCGGCCAGCCGGCCGAAGTGGCTGTGGCTCAGGTACGAGGTGCGCAGCGCCATGAAGATCGCCGCTGCGTAGAGGATCAGGATCGAGATGCAGCCCACGAAGCCGAACTCCTCGGCCAGGGTGGCGAAGATGAAGTCGGTCTGCTTCTCGGGCAGGAAGTTGAGCTGGCTCTGCGAGCCCAGGCCGTACCCCTTGCCCAGCAGGCCGCCCGAGCCCAGGGCGATCATCGACTGCAGGATGTGATAGCCCGAGCCCGACGGGTCGCTTTCGGGATCCAGGAAGGTCAGCACCCGCTGGCGCTGGTAGTCGTGCATCACGAACAGCACGAAGGGCGGCACAATGGCCAGGAAGGCCGCCACGCCGGCCCCGATGATCTTCCACGACAATCCGGCCATGACCACGATCGCCACGCCGGTCAGCAGGATCAGCATGGCGGTGCCCAGGTCGGGCTGGTGGGCCACCAGCCCCACGGGCACGGCGATCATCAACGCGGGGATCAGGAGCCACCACGACAGCCGCGCCCGCTCGGCCGACACGCCATGGTACAGGCGCGCCAGGGCCAGCACGATGCCCAGCTTCATCACCTCCGAAGGCTGGAAGCTGAAGCTGCCGATGGACAGCCATCGCTGCGCGCCCAGGCGCACGTCTCCCACGGCCTCCACCGCGATGAGCAGCAGGACGCCTATGCCGTAGATCGGATAGGCCAGCGCGAACCAGACCCGGATGTCGATCATGGCCAAAGCCAGCATCAGCACCAGGCAGAACGTGAAGCGCCCCACATGCTGGGCGGCCCAGGGATCCCAGGACGATCCGGCGATCGAGAAGAGCATCAGCGCGCCGGCGCCCGCGATCAGGCAAAGCACCAGGACGAAGAGCCAGTCGACCTCGGAGAACTTTACGACCAGCCGATCGCGCTCGCCGGGACGGGTCAGGGCCGAAACGGTCATGTCGGGCGTCCGGGAAGGGGCGCCGGAGCCGGCGCGACGGTGGGAATGGCCTGCGCGCCAGGCGGCAGCACCGTCGGGGTCAGCGGCGCGGTATCCTGTTCGATGTCGGGCGTGATTTCGGGCATCGGCAGCGGCTTCTGCACCCGCGCCATCATCTCGGGGTCCTTGAGCAACGCGGTGCGCATGATCTCACGGGCCCGGGGGGCGGCCGCGGTCGACCCGCCCATGCCGTGCTGCACAATCACCGCGATCGCATAGCGAGGCGCATCGATCGGCGCGAAGGCGACGAACAGCCCGTGGTCGCGCAGACCCCAAGTGCCGCCCTTCCCGCGTGAACCGCCGGCGGCGTAGTTGCGCACCTGTGCCGTGCCAGTCTTGCCGGCCATCAGGATGTCGCCCAGGCCCAGTTGGCTCGCGCGATAGCCGGTGCCGCCCACATCGGTCACGGCGGCCATGCCGGCCCGCACCCGGTCGATGTGGTCCCGCGGGAACGGCAGGGCGGGCACATCCGAGCCGCGAGGCAGCTCCTTCCCACCGACCGACTTGATCAGCCGCGGATTCAACGCCTTGTAGTCGGGATTGGCCAGCCGCGCCGTCATCACCGCCAGCTGCAGGCAGTTCACCTGCAGATAGCCCTGGCCGATGGCGTAGCTGAGGTTCTCGCCCGGCCACCAGGGCTGCATGGCCTCGTTCTTCTTGAAGTAGCGCTTCTTCCAGGCGGGGTCGGGGACGATGCCCTTCTTCTGGCCGGGAATGCCGATGTCGAAGGTCTGGCCCAGGCCGAAGGCCCGCGCCGCCTGGGCGATCCGGTCCGGCCCCACCCGCAGCGACATCGAATAGAAGTAAGTGTCGCAGCTGTTCTTGATCGCGTCGTTCAGGTTCTGCGATCCATGGCCGCCGCGCTTGTGGCAGTGGAAGTAGCGGCCGCCGAAGTTCATGCCCCCGCCGCAGGTGACCCGCGCCTCGGGGTCGATCCCGGCCATCAGCACAGCCAGCGCGGTCATGGTCTTGAACGTCGAGCCCGGCGGATAGAGACCCGACAGGCACTTATCCAGCAGCGGCTTGCGCTCATAGCCGGCCAACGCCCGGTACTCGCCGCCGGTCAGCCCGCGCACGAAGCGGTTGGCGTCGAACGACGGCGCCGAGGTCATGCACAGGATGTCGCCGGTGCGACAGTCCATCATCACCGCCCCGCCGCTCTCCTCGCCGAAGACCTCCAGCGCGCGGTTCTGGATGTCGACGTCGAGGGTCAGCTGGATCTCGGCGCCGGGCGTGGCCGGAATGTCGCCGGCGTCGTCGTGGCGCACCTCGCGGCCGTTGGCGTCCACCTCCACCTTGCGCGCCCCCGGGCGGCCACGCAGCGCTTCGTCCAGCGCCTTCTCCACCCCCTGCTTGCCGATCCGGAAGCCGGGATGGAGCATGATCGGGTCGGGCGTGCGACCCGCCTTGGTGATGGCGTCGATGTCGTCCTTGTTCACCTTGGCCACGTAGCCGATCACGTGGGCGAAGGCGCCGCCGTGCGGATAGACCCGCACCTCGCCCATGTCGGCGGTCACGCCGGGCAGCTCGGGCGCGCGGACATTGATGGCCGAGAACTGCTCCCAGCTCATGTCCTCCATGACCGAGACGGGCGCCCGCTTGGGGGCTGAGTTGATGTCCTTGAGCAGCCGGCGCTGGCGGGTCTCGTCCAGCGGCACATAGTTGGCCAGGGTCTTGATCGTGGCCTCGGGGTCCACGCCCTTGTCGCGCGCCACCATCAGCCGGAAGTTCGGCCGGTTGGCGGCCAGCACCGCGCCGTTGCGGTCGACGATGACGCCGCGCGGGGCCGGCTGGAGCTTGAAGTTGAACTGGTTCGAAGTGGCCAGCTTCTCGTAGCGCTGGGTCTCCAGCAGCTGGAGATAGGCCAGGCGCGCGCCCAGCGCGGTGATCCCCAGGCCCGCGAAGCCGCCCAGCAGGATCGCGCGGCGATGGAACACGCCCTGCCGCTCATTGACCTCTTCGAAGAAGATGGCGGGTTGGGTCATGGGCTCTAGCGGAACCTCACGTCGGCATCCTCGAACCGCTCGATGAGCAGGTTCGCGAAGGGATAGAGGACGACTGTGGCGAGGAATTGCCAACCCACGGTTACGAGATCGGGCGTGCTCTGGGTGTGAAGCATCGTGAACAGGTAGCCCGTGCCCATCGCCATGACGGTCGCGAGGGCATACCAGATCCACATCATCAGCTGCGACTGGCCCGCCAGGATCGATCGGGCGGCCAGAACCACCCCGTACGGCAGCAGCAGGCAGACCGGCCAGAAGCCGGTGGGCGCGCCCCACAGGAAGTCCAGGAACAGGCCCAGGACCAGGATCGCCACCGGGCCCAGCATCGACGG
The DNA here is from genome assembly GCF_004299445.1 of Phenylobacterium sp. Lineage (GTDB taxonomy): Bacteria > Pseudomonadota > Alphaproteobacteria > Caulobacterales > Caulobacteraceae > Phenylobacterium. The sequence goes on from NZ_SCTC01000077.1 coordinate 69,473, forward strand.
CCGGATCACCGCCCAGGCGAACACCACCGGCATGGCGAACAGCGGCTCAGGCAGGCCCAGGCCCCAGAAGCGCAGCGGCAAGGCGAAGATGAAGGTCACGATCATGACCAGCAGCATCGGCAGCCCCAGCCAGCGCCAGGGCGCGAGCCCACGGGCGGCGGTCGTGCTCACGGGGCGGCCCCCGCGGTCTTGGGCGCGGGCGTCGCCTTGGGCGCCGGCGTCGCGGCCTTAGGGGGCGGCGTGGTCGTCTTCGCCGGCGGCGTCGCCTTCGGCGCCGGCGTCGCAGTCGTCTTCGTGGGCGGCGTGGCGGTGGCTTTCGTCGGCGGCGTCGCGCCGGCCGCCGCGGGCGGCGCAGCGACAGGCGCCGCCGGGGCCGGGGCCACCACGGTCGGCGCCGGCGGCAGGGTCGAATAGCCCGGGGTCGGCGGCGGGGGCGCCGCGTGCTCCAGCCGCTTGGCGTCGGCCACCTGGGTGAAATCCTCGAACAGCAGGATGCGCACGTAGTCGACGGCGGCCTTGTCCGAGGCAAGCGCCACGCGCCAGCGCCCGTCCAGCCCCTTCACCGCCACCCCCACCGGCAGGCCGCGCGGGAACACGCCGCCATCGCCCGAGGTCAGGATGCGGTCGCCGGTTCTCACCGGATCCTGCCCGCGCAGATATTCCAGCTTGGGATTGGGCCCGCCGTCGCCGGTCAGGATGGCCCGCGCATTGGTCCGGTCGATCATCACCGGCGTGCGCGCCGCCGCGTCGGTCAGCAGCAGCACCCGCGACACGCCGGTGGTCACCCCCACCACCCGGCCCACCAGGCCGTTCTCGCTCATCACCGGATTGCCGGGCCGGACGCCCTTTTCGCTGCCCGCGTTGGCCAGGCGCGAGTTCGCGAAGGGGCCGCGGCTGTCGGTGACGATCCGCGCCGTCGCCATCGGGATCGGCGGATCGGTCTTCAGGCCCAGAATGTCGCGATAGCGCTCATTGGTGTCGCGCAGCGCGATGGCCACGTCGCGCCACTGGCGCATGTTCTCCAGCTCGGCGCGCAGCCGGCGGTTCTCCGACACCGCGAAGAAGTACCCGCGGATGCCCTCGACCCCCTGCCCCGTCAGCCGTCCCGGCGTCGACAGGGCGTCGCCCACCGGCGCCATCACACGGTCCGAGAGCGTGCGCGGATTGCCGTACTCGTCGGTGTCGAAGGACTCGCGGCTGTCGCCCAGCAGCATGGCCACCGCGGCGATGAGCACCACAATGAACACGACGCCCGCCGTCCAGGTCAGCGGGACCTTCAGTTCGCCGAGCGGGTTGTCCCTCAAGGACATCTAGCAGCTGCCCCTAACGTCGCGCCCCCCGACGCGCCGTGACTTACGCCAGCGTGGATTCGAGGACGCCCTTCATCCACTTGGGATGCTCGAGCACCTTGCCGCAGCCCAGGGCCACGCACGACAGCGGGTCGTCGGCCACGGTCACCGGCAGGCCGGTATGGTCGCGGATCTCGGCGTCCAGACCACGCAGCAGCGCGCCGCCGCCGGTCAGCATGATGCCCTTGTCGGCGATGTCCGAGGCCAGTTCCGGAGGCGTCGCCTCCAGCGCCATCTTCACCGCGTCAACGATCTGGCCGACCGGCTCCGACAGGGCGTCCGACGCCTGCTTCTCGGAAATCCGCACTTCCCGCGGCACGCCCTGCATCAGGTCGCGGCCCTTCACCTCGATCGACAGCCCCTCGCCGTCGGCCGGCGCGCGGGCGGTGCCGATCTCCTTCTTGATCCGCTCGGCCGTGGTCTCGCCGATCAGGAGGTTATGGTTGCGGCGCATGTAGCTGATGATCGCCTCGTCCATCTTGTCGCCGCCGACGCGGACCGAGCGCGAATAGACGATGCCCGACAGCGACAGCACGGCCACCTCGGTGGTGCCGCCGCCGATGTCGACCACCATCGAGCCGGTGGGCTCATGGATGGGCAGGCCCGCGCCGATCGCCGCGGCCATCGGCTCGTCGATCAGGCCCACGCGACGGCCGCCGGCGTTCAGGCAGCTGTCATTGATGGCGCGGCGCTCCACGGCGGTGGCGCCCGACGGCACGCACACGATCACCTTCGGGTTCACGAAGCCCTTCCGGTTGTGAACCTTGCGGATGAAGTACTTGATCATCTCCTCGGCGACTTCGAAGTCGGCGATGACGCCGTCGCGCATGGGGCGGATGGCCTCCATGTGGCCCGGCGTGCGGCCCAGCATCTGCTTGGCCTCTATGCCCACGGCGTGAACCACCTTGCGCCCGCCGACGTTGCGCAGCGCGACCACCGAGGGCTCGTTGAGCACGATGCCCTTGCCCTTCATGTAGATGAGCGTGTTGGCGGTGCCGAGGTCGATGGCGATGTCGTTCGAGATGGCGCCGAAGAGAGACGAGATCATGCAGGGCCCTGAGGGGATAGGGGCTAAGACGTTCCGACAGAGGAACCAAAGGCGGCTCGACTAACGCGCGAGGATGCGGCGAGTCGGTACGCTTTGTCTGGCGGGCTTAATCCGTCCCTCTGCCCTGCGCCATTCGGCATTTCAAGGCTTAATGAGTGGTGTGCGCTTTCGCGTCGCGCGCGAGTTTGCGAACGCTCTCCGCCCCGCTCCCGCCACGATTTCCGGGCAGCCGCCGGAGGCATGGCCTACAGCGGCGCCTCGATGCGGCGGCGCACGCCTTCGGGCGGGTAGACGTGCTCGACCCGCCCCCCCGGTTCGCCGCCGATCGCGCCTGCGATGACGCGCGCCTGATCGCGATCTTCGCCGATACGTTCAACAGCTGTCGCGCCAGGGTCGGCCGCTCCCGCGCACCCCCTGCGAGGCGCACCAAACTCAACCAAAGGGCGTGGTGCGCTCGCCCGTCAATTCACCGGTTCGCAGGGCCCGAACCCGGCATCCGGCGCTCCAGGCTCAGCAGCGACAGCACGACGGCGAAGCCGAACACCAGCAGGATGCCGGCCAGCATGTGCGCGCGATCCCAGTCCAGCGCCTCGACGTCGCGGAAGATCTCCACCGACAGCACATTCGTCACGCCGGGGATCGCGCCGCCGATCATCAGGACGACGCCGAACTCGCCGATCGTGTGGGCGAAGGTCAGGATCGCGGCGGCCACATAGCCGGGCGCCGCCAGCGGCAGCGCCACCCGCGTGAAGGTCTGCAGACCGGTCGCGCCCAGGGTCGCGGCGGCATCGAAATGCTCCTCCCCGATGGCCCGGAAGGCGTTGCGCAGCGGCTGCACGGCGAACGGCAGCGAATAGATCAGCGAGCCGATCACCAGGCCTGTGAAGGTGAAAGCCAGGGTGCGGACGCCGAAGGCCTGCAAGGGCGCCATCAGTGGACTGTTCGGCCCCAGCGCGATCAGCAGGTAGAAGCCCAGCACCGTCGGCGGCAGCACGATGGGCAGGGCCACCACCGCGCCCACCAGCTCGCTGGCGAAGCTGCGGCTGCGCGCCAGCCACCACGCCAGGGGCGTGGCCGCCACCAGCAGGATCAGCGTGGTGACCCCTGCCAGCTTCAGGGTCAGCCAGATGACGGCGGCCAGTTCGCTCACCGGACCTCGTAGCCATAGCGCTGGATGATCGCCCTCGCCTCGGGCCCTTTCAGGAAGCGGATGAAGGCCCGGGCCGCGGCGCTGTTGGCGCCGGTCTTCAGCAGCACGGCCTGTTGATCGATCGGCGTGTGATCGCTGGCCGGAACCACCCAGCGCGAGCCGCCCTTCACCCCGATCAGCTGCGAAGCGGCCACGAAGCCCACCTCGGCCGCGCCGGTCTCGACGAACTGGTAGGCCTGGGTGATCGACGTCCCCTGCACCAGCCTGGGCTGCAGGGCGTCGTAGACCCGCAACTTCTTCATGGTCTCCACCGCCGCCACGCCGTACGGCGCGGTGCGCGGATCGGCGATGGCGAGCTTCTGGAAGCGCCCCTGCGAGAGCACCGCGGCGCGCCCGTACACCAGCCCCGGGGTCTTCGAGTACAGCACCAGCCGGCCGATCGCGTAGGTGAAGCGGCTGCCCGCCACGCCCAGCCCCTCGGCCTCGGCCTTCTCGGGCCGCTCGCGGTCGGCGGAGAGGAACACCTCGTATGGCGCCCCGTTGGCGATCTGGGCGTAGAACTGGCCCGAAGAGCCGAAGCTCAGGATCGCGTCATGACCCGTCCTCGCCTTGAACCGCGCCGCGATCGCCTTGGCGGGCTCGGCGAAGTTGGCCGCCACCGCCACGCGGGTCTCGGCCGCCGCCGCAGGGCTCGCCGCGAACAGGACGATCAGCACGGCGATCAGGCGTGTCATCAGGCGCATGGTGCGTTATGTACCTCGACTGCATATCGGAGGAAACCATGCTGAGCGCGACCGTCACGCTCGAGCGTCCGGGACTGCCGCGCGTCGCCCTGGCCCGGATGGCGCTGGTCGAGGCGATCGGCGAACTGGGCTCGATCAGTGCGGCGGCCCGCAAGGTCGGGCTCTCCTACAAGGGCGCCTGGGATGCGGTGCAGGCGCTCAACAATCTGTTCGACGGCCCCCTGATCCAGGCCGCCCCGGGCGGCCGTCGCGGCGGCCAGGCCAGTCTGACGCCGCGCGGCGTGGCCGCTCTGGCCGCCTTTCGCCGCGTCCAGGCCGAAGTGGATGCGGCGCTGGCCAAACTCGACGGCGGCCTCGAAGCCGACGTGTTCTGGAGCCTTGGCATGAAGACGAGCGCACGCAACGCCCTGCGCGGCACGGTGTCCCGACTGGCGCCCGGCGCGGTGAACACCGAGGTGGTGCTGCGCGTCGCCGACGGACTGGAGATCGTCGCCGTCGTCACGGGGCAGAGCGTCGAAGACCTCGGCCTTCGCGTCGGCGCGCCGGCCATCGCGCTCATCAAGTCCAGCTTCATCGTCCTGGCCAAGGGCGAGGGCCTGCGCACCTCGGCGCGAAACCAGATCGCGGGCGTGGTCGCGACCCGCGAGGACGGCCCCGTCACCAGCGAGATCCGCCTCGACATCGGCGGCGGCAAGACCCTGGCCGCCACCATCACCACCGAGAGCGCCGATGTTCTGGAACTGGCCGTCGGCGACGCCGTGACCGCGCTGATCAAGGCGCCGCACGTGATCCTGGCCGTGGAGTAGACGATCTCACGCCCGGGATCCGGCCGGCGTCACCCCAGGGTGCAGAGCAGCAGGCCGGCTCCGGTCAGCGCCCCGCCGACCCATTGGCGAACCCACAACTTCTCGCGGAACAGCTTGCGGCCGACGGCCGCCGCGATCGGACCCTCGATCAGGCCTACGGCGCGCACCGGCGCCGCCGGCGCGAGCGCCAGCGCCCCAAACCAGCAGGCCGACGCGGCCGAGCCGAAGAACCCCGCCGCCAGCGAGGGGCGCCACGCCCCGCGCACCGCCCGCAGCGCCTGCGGCCGCGTCACCGCCAGGATCGAGGTCAGCACGAAGGCCTGCATCGCCTGGGCCACCACCAGCGTCGCCGTCGCCGAGAAGATGGGATGCGCCGGGTCCAGCGCCCGACCGCCCTCGCGGAAGCCGTTGAACGCCACCGCGAACGCCGCCCCCGCGGCCAGGCCCAGCAACGCGCCGGCGAGGTCGGCCTTGCCCTGCCCCGCCCGCGGCCACGACAGCACCACGAGGCCCGCGCTTGCCACCGCCACGCCCAGCCACACGGCGCCGCTGAGGGCGTCGCCCAGCACCAGCCAGCCCATGATCGCCGCGAGCGGCAGCGACGACTGCTGCAGCATGGTCGCCACCGCGAAACCCGAGCGGCTCATGGCCATCAGCAGCACCGCGGTCGCCGTCACCTGGGCGATCGCGCCCAGGATGGCGGCCGTCCAGAACACCGGCGTCCAGTGGGGCGTCGCCCCCGGCGTCACCAGGAACACGGTCAGAAAGATCGCGATCGAGAACGGCAGGCCGAACAGGAAGCGCACGAGGGTCGCCCCCCACGGACCGGCGTCGCCCACCAGCCCGCGCTGCATGGCGTTACGCGCCACCTGCAGCGGCGCTGCGGCGACGGTCAGGAATATCCAGAGCAAGGCAAGGCTCCTTCCCTCCCCCTTGTGGGGAGGGACAGACCGCGCAGCGGTCAGGGTGGGGAAGTGAGAGCCGAGGCGCAGAGGTCGGGAAGGATCAACACCTCCCCACCCTGCTCGCCTCCGGCGAGCGGTCCCTCCCCATTAGGGGAGGGAAACAGCCACCCTAGAACCCGCTGGCGACGCGGGCGTCGGGAGCGCTCTTTTCCTTGCGCGCGAAGAGGTTGTTGAGCGCGTTGACGTACGCCTTGGCCGAGGCCGTCAGCGTGTCGGTGTCGGCCGCCGAGCCCGTCGCGATCCGGCCGTCCTCCTCGAGGCGCACCGAGACCTGGGCCTGGGCGTCCGTGCCCTCGGTCACCGCGTGCACCTGGAACAGGCGCAGGATCGCCGCGTGGGGCGCCACCGCGTGGATGGCGTTGAACACCGCGTCCACCGGACCGTCGCCCTGGGCGTTGGCGCTCTTCTCCTCGCCGTCGATCGAAACCGTCAGGAAGGCCTCCTGCGGGCCCTCGGTGCCGGCGATCACGCGCAGGTGCTTGACCTGGATCTTGTCCGACCCGCTGGCCAGCGCGTCGTCCACCAGGGCCACGATATCGTCGTCGAAGACGTGCTTCTTCTTGTCGGCCAGGTCCTTGAAGCGCTGGAACGCCTCGTTCAGGGCGTTCTGGCCCAGCTCGTAGCCCAGGTCCTTCAGCTTCTCGCGGAAGGCGTGGCGGCCCGAGTGCTTGCCCATGACCAGGTTGGATTCGATCTGGCCCACGTCCTCGGGCTTCATGATCTCGTAGGTCTCGGCGTTCTTCAGCATCCCGTCCTGGTGGATGCCGCTCTCGTGGGCGAAGGCGTTCTTGCCGACGATCGCCTTGTTGAACTGCACCGGGAAGCCGGTGATGGCCGAGACATAGCGGCTGGCGCGGGTGATGTGCTGGGTCTCGACGCCGGTCACGAACGGCAGCCGGTCGCCGCGCACCTTCAGCGCCATGACGATCTCTTCCAGCGCGGCGTTGCCCGCCCGCTCGCCGATGCCGTTGATCGCGCACTCGATCTGCCGCGCGCCACCCTGCACGCCGGCGATGGAGTTGGCCACCGCCAGCCCCAGGTCGTTGTGGCAGTGGGTGGAGAAGATCACCCGGTCCGCGCCCGGCACGTTGGCGATCACGTCGCGGAACAGGTCGGCGTACTCGGACGGATAGGTATAGCCGACGGTATCGGGCAGGTTGATCGTGGTGGCGCCGGCCTTGATGGCGGCCTCGACGCAGCGCAGCAGGAAGTCGCGCTCGGTGCGGGTGGCGTCCTCGGCCGACCACTCGACGTCGTCGGTCAGGTTGCGGGCGTGACTGACCGACTTGGTCACCAGCTCCAGAACCTGTTCCGGCTCCATCTGCAGCTTCCACTTCATGTGCACCGGGCTGGTGGACAGGAAGGTGTGGATGCGGCCGCGCTTGGCCTTCTTGATCGCCTCGCCGGCGCGGTCGATGTCGCCCTGCCCGGCGCGGGCCAGGCCGCAGACAACGCTCTCGGTGATGATCTCCGAAATCCTGGAGACGGCTTCGAAGTCACCGTTCGAGGCGATCGGGAAACCGGCCTCGATCACGTCGACCTTCATGTCTTCGAGGATCTTGGCCAGCTCCAGCTTCTCGTCCAGCGACATGGACGCGCCGGGCGACTGCTCGCCGTCGCGCATGGTGGTGTCGAAGATGATGACGCGGTCGCTGTCGGATGCAGGCGCCGGCGTGGACTCGGTGATGGGGGCGGTCATGGTCAGGTCTTTCGCGGTGTTTTCTCTACGTGGGGCGAGGATCGAGTCCCCTGGTCGCCCGGCCGCGAACGATGCGCGTGCCTAGAGAGGCGCCCAGGGGCGGCTAAGCCCCAGCGAGAGAAGAAGCAGGCTGTCGAGCCGCGTGCGCATGGCGCTGCATCTACCGAATGGACCGCTTCAGGGCAAGCATCTTGCGCGCAGCGCGGCCATTCGGCGCGTCCGGGGCAAGATCGTGCCGCAGACACGAGAGCCTTGCAGGCCGGATCAGCGCCTGCGAAATGGCCGCTGCTGGGCGCCGTGCATGACCCTCAGAATTTCGCAGGCGTCATCCCGCACGCGATAGACCGCGACATAGGGCGTGCCTGTGACCACGAGTTCTCTTGTGCCACGCACGTCGCCCACTCGCCCCATTCGCGGATAACGCGCCAGGCGCCGTACGGCCTCCAGGACCAAGGAAAGCTGGTCTGCGGCGGCGCGGAGGTTCTGTGAGGCGACGAAGTCGTAATGGCTTTCAAGGTCGGTCAGCGCCGGCCCTGTCCAGTCGACTTTCATGCCTTGCCGGCGCGCGCCTCGAACTCCAGACGCCGGGCCTCCATTCGCGCGACGACCTCCTCGTGCTGAATCAGGTTGCCCTCGTCGGCGGCGTCGATCCCGACCTGCACCTCACGTCGGAACCAGGCGTCATATTCAAGTCTCTGTGCAACGAACTCGGCGACCAACGTCTCCAGGCTCGCCGTAGGCTGCGAAGAAATAGACCGGAGGTGGTCTTCTTGCGCGCCGGTAAGTTGGATCGTGACAGGCTTGGTCATGTGGAACTCCGCATGAGAGGCTAGCTTCCCCCGCCGCCCTTGTCAGCCCGGCCCCGCAGCCACCGGCGCGCGAACCACCCGATGGCCAGCCACAGCGCCGCCACCGCCGCGATGCCCCAGGCGTGCCGGCCGATCTCGCCGCGCATGAGCTGCAGGATCGAGGCGCCGGCGAACGCCGTCAGCACGATCTTCGGCCCGATGCCGATCCCGGTGCCGGCCACGAAATGCGACGCCCGCATCGGCGTCACGCCGGCCGCCATGTTGACCACGATGAAGGGCGCCGAGGGCACCAGCCGCACGATCAGGCTGGCCAGGAAGCCATTCTCGCCCACCAGCCGCATGAACCGCTGCACGCCCTCGCCCGAGAACCGCTCCAGCGTCTTCGCGCCCGCGCTGCGGCCCAGATAGAAGCCCACCAGCGCCGAGACCATCGTCCCGATCCAGCTGTAGGCGGCGCCGGTCATCGGCCCGAACGCCACCACCGCCGCGGCGATCAGCACGATCTGCGGCGTGCCGATGAACGCCAGCGCTGCGAACGCCGCCACCGCCACCGGCAGCGACCAGGGCCCCCGCGCCGCGCCCAGCCAGCCTTCAAGCGTCCGCTCTCCGTCGAACCCCAGCACCTGGGCCCCGAAGAAGAAGACGATCCCCACCCCGCCGAACAGCACGAACGACACCGCCAGCGCCCGCAGGGCCTGGGCGTCCATGTTCGAGAGAAAGGCGAAGAGCCGGCGCATCTGGCGCGGAGGCGTCGCGTGTTCGTGCGGCGGGGTCAAGGCGGTGGCGGGTGGCGTGGCGCCGACCGCTCGTCGCAATTGCGTAATCTCATGTTGCATTTTTACGCAACATACGCCATCTGACGTCGCCCAAGCTTGACGGCGGAGGCTCTTCCCTTGCTGGCGTACGCGTTCGACACCATCACCGCCGACCAGGCGCTGAACATCCAGGCCGGTGACACCCTGACGTTCAACGGAGGCCCGGCGCGTGGCGTGACCGTGGTCTACCAGAGCTACGACCCCCTGGCCCTGTCGCCCGAGGTCCCGCGGGTGTTCGTGACCTACGAGGGCCGCACGGTCGCGTTCTCGACCAACCTGGTGCAGCTGTCCAAGGCCGGCGCGCTGGTGATGGCGGACGGCTCGAAACTCTACATCGGCGACACCAGCGACGAGCGTGTGACGGGCTCGGCGCTGGACGACGGTCTGTTCGGTGGACCGGGATCGGACACGGTCAGCGGCGGTGACGGCCGCGACCTGCTCCAGGGCAATACCGGCGACGACCGGCTGGTCGGCGGCGCTGGCCGGGACTCGATCTACGGCGGCCAGGGGAACGACACGATCTTCACCGGTTCCGAGAATGGCGGCGGCGACACCCAGGGCGCCAACACCGAGGGAGACTGGGCCCATGGCAACCTCGGCGACGACGAGATCGTGGGCGGCGCGGGCGCGGACACGCTGCTGGGCGGCCAGGGCGACGACTTCATCGGCGGCGCCGACGGGAACGACGTGCTGTCGGGCGACCTGGGCGACGACGAGCTGCACGGCGGCCTGGGCAATGACACCCTGACCGGCGGCGACGGCGGCGACATCGTCAGCGGCGGCTTCGGCCAGGATCTGCTGACGGGCGGCAATGGCGACGACCAGCTCGTGAGCCAGGGTCCGGAGGCCGCGACGCTCTCCGGAGACGCGGGGAACGACACCCTGGTCTCCGGCGGCGCGGGTGTCGACGTGCTGTACGGCGGCCACGGCCGCGACCGCTTCGAGTTCGCCGCCAAGATCACGCCCGACGCCGGCGTCGAGGCGACGATCATGGACTGGGAGAGCCACGACACCCTGTCGTTCGCCGAGGTCAGCATCCTGAGCGACGCGAGCGGAATCCTGCCGAGAGCGTACTCGGAGTTCGTGGCGACCAGCTACGAGCAGGCGCTGCGCATCGCCAACGAGCACATCTCGGCGGCCGGGGCGAAGTACGTGGCGGCGCAGGTGGGCGGCAATGTCTTCGTCTTCGCCGACCTGGGCGACCCGGCCGACGGCGCAGACGTCGCGGTGCTGCTCACGGGCCGCACGCTGGCCGACATCGGCCTGTCCAACTTCGTCTAGCGTCCGACCCGGTTCCTTCCGACTCTGGAGAGCGGCTCCCAGCGGCGCGGCGGCCTCGGCCCCGCGTCGCCGGGACAGCCGCCGGCATTGGCGCGGACCCGGCGCGCCGCTAGCATGCCCGCAACCGTTCGGGGGATAGTTTGGCCACTTACACGTTCAGTACGATCACGCCGGCTGAAGCGCTGGCGATCACGGCCGCCGACGCGGTGCTCTTCGGAAACATCGCCGCCAATCAGGTGACGGTGCTCTACAATCAAACGGGAACCGTCACAGTCTCGGCGGCCGGTCGCACCGTGGAGTTCGGGTCGGCATTCGCGACCCTGAGCGCCAACGGCCGCACACCCCTGTCGTCGGACGCCCGGCTGTTGATCGGCGACAACGGGGCGAACGCCTCCCCCGCGCCCGGCAGCGCGATCCTCAGCGACGGCCTGTACGGCGGCGGCGGCGACGACACCCTGGACGGGGGCCTGGGTGACGACCTGCTGCAGGGCAACCAGGGCGCCGACTCCCTGCTGGGGGGCGGCGGCCGCGACGTGATCTATGGCGGCCAGGACAACGACCGGATCGTCACCACGATCGAGGCCCTCGACGGCGTCACCCTGCCCGCCAATGACGGCGGGGATTTCGCCCAGGGCAACCGCGGCGACGACGTCATCGTGGGCGGCCCTGGCGCCGATACCCTGCTGGGCGGCCAGGGCTCCGACACGATCAGCAGCCTTGCGGGCGCGGTCGACATCCTGAACGGCAACCTGGGCGACGACCGGATCGAGGGCGCCGGCACGCTGCTGGGCGAAGGCGGCGCCGACACGCTGATCGGAACGGGCGCGGCCGACAGCCTCTTCGGCGGCGACGGCGATGATCGCATCACGCTCACGCAGGGCTATGCGGATGGCGGCGTGGGCAACGACCGGATCGAAGTGCGCCTGGGCGCCGGAGAGGCGATCGTGCTGGGCGGCGACGGGGCCGACACGCTCCAGGCCCAACTCGCGAGCCGGGCGCTCAACGTCCGCTTCTCGGGCGGCGAGGGGCAGGACAGCCTGCAGGGCTCCGGCGGAGTCGACACCCTGGCCGGTGACGCGGGCAATGACACCATCGACGGCCTGGGCGGCCGTGATCGCGTGACCGGCGGCGCGGGCCAGGACCAGTTCCAGATCCGCAGCTATGCTCAGGACAGCACCGGCGCGCCGGCCGACCCGATCTCGGTGCTGGACTGGGAGACCGGCGACCGCCTGCGCTTCGCGTTCGAGGGCTTCACCTTCGGCAGCGCCATGAACTACCGCGAGATCACCGCGAACAGCTATGCCGCCGCCTTCGACGCCGCGAAGGCCGCTGTGGCCACGGTCCAGGGTTCGCAATACGTCGCGGTCCAGGTCGGCGCGGATGTCGTCGTGTTCGGGTTCGGCGTGGGCTCGGACCCCGCCTCGGTCGTCCTGACCGGCCGTACGCTGGCCGATATCGCGTTCGACAACTTCGTCTGAGGCCGGTTCGCTGAAACCGGCGGTTTGAATGCGGCGCAGCATGGGTTACACCCGCGCCCATTCAACCTCAGCCGGGAGTCTCGATCCATGTCCCTGGAATCCGCCGCGCTTGCCCGCGTAAAGCCGTCCGCGACCCTCGCGGCCGACGCGAAGGCCCGCGAGCTGAAAGCCCAGGGCAAAAATGTGATCGGGCTGGCCGCCGGCGAGCCGGACTTCGACACGCCCGACAACATCAAGGAAGCGGCCATCAAGGCCATCCGCGACGGCAAGACGAAGTACACCAACGTCGACGGCATTCCCGAGCTCAAGGAGGCCATCGTCGCCAAGTTCGCGCGCGAGAACGGCCTCACCTACAAGCCCAGCCAGGTGAACGTCTCGCCAGGCGGCAAGCCGGTGATCTGGAACGCACTGCTGGCCACCCTGAACCCGGGCGACGAGGTCATCGTGCCCACGCCCTATTGGGTCAGCTACTGGGACATCGTGCTGCTGGCCGGCGGCGCGCCGGTGGCCTGCGCCACCTCGGCCGACACCGGCTTCAAGGTCCAGCCGGCCGACCTTGAGCGCGTGATCACGCCCAAGACCAAGTGGATCATCCTGAACTCGCCGTCCAACCCGTCGGGCGCGGCCTACACCAAGGCCGAGCTGCGGGCCCTGGCCGACGTGCTGCTGAAGCATCCGCACGTCTGGATCCTGACCGACGACATGTACGAGCACCTGGTGTTCGGCGACTTCGAGTTCTTCACCATCGCCCAGGTGGAGCCGGCGCTCTACGACCGTACGCTGACCATGAACGGGGTCTCCAAGGCCTACGCCATGACCGGCTGGCGCATCGGCTACGCGGCGGGCCCTGAGCCCCTCATCAAGGCCATGGCCAAGGTGATGAGCCAGACCACCTCGAACCCTTCGTCCATCAGCCAGTGGGCGGCGGTCGAGGCGCTGAACGGCCCGCAGGACTTCATCAAGCCCAACGCCAAGCTGTTCGAACAGCGTCGCGACCTGGTGGTCTCGATGCTGAACCAGGCCCGCGGCATCCGGTGCCCCACGCCCGAGGGCGCGTTCTACGTCTATCCGTCGTGCCAGGAGCTGATCGGCAAGACCGCCCCGTCGGGCAAGGTCATCACCTCGGACGCCGACTTCGCGGTCGAACTGCTGGAGACCGAGGGCGTGGCCGTCGTGCACGGCGCGGCGTTCGGCCTCTCGCCGCACTTCCGGATCAGCTACGCGACCGCGAACGCGGTGCTGGAAGACGCCTGCCAGCGCATCCAGCGCTTCTGCGCCAACGTGAAATAGCCCGGACCGGGGAGGCCTCGAGCCTGTCCGGTTCAGATGGAATCATCTGAACCGGATGAACAGGCTCGATCTCTTTGATTTAGAGCGCGTTTCAGGGGCGAAACCGGCTTCCACTTCGCCCAACGCGCTCTAGCCGCCTCCCCGTCCCTCGCCGCTAGTGCTTCTCGCGCCAGCCGGCTTTGGCGGCGTCCTTGGTCATGTTCAGGCAGACCTTGTCGTCGCGGACGCTCTCGACCCAGGTCAGCGGGATCAGGTGGTGCTTGAAGCCCGAGCCCAGGTCCAGTTTGCTGAGCTCGATCTCATCGCCCAGCACGTGGTCCACCTTGCCGACGTGGCCGCCGTCGGACCCGATGACTTCCATGTGCTCGCGGATCAGGGTGGCTTGGATCATGATGGTCTCCTCGATAGGGGACCGCGTAACGGGCCGTTGACGGTGGGGTTGCCATGGCCGAGCTGATCAATCTGAATAAGGCGCGCAAGGCGCGGGACAAGGCCGCCGCCAGGGCTCAGGCCGCCGAGAACCGCGCGAAGCATGGCGTCACCAAGGCCGCCAAGGCCGCGACGAAACTCGAAGCCGAACGCGCCAGGCGCAACCTGGATGGCGTGAAGCGCGAGGACTGAGCGCTCGCGGCTGCAGTGGCGCGTCAGCGCCGTCAGAACTGAACCACGAAATACACGAAAGCGCCCAAGGGCCCGCCAACGTCTCCGTGACGCCGGCCCTTTCGTGTATTTCGTGGTCCCAACCGGCAGCGCCTGCGGCGCGGCGCGACACTAAGCCGCCTGCGGGACCACGCCGTCGCGGACGTGAGCGGGGATCGAATCGTAGATCGTGGGCGGCGTGATGCCGAGCCGCTTGCGGGCGGCCTCCAGCGGTTCCGCCATTAGCCGCTCATAGTCCTCGCCCAGCAGCCACTTGGCCGCCTTGCCGCGCTTGTAGCCCTGCCAGATCGCCTTGATCGTCGGATGGCGCGTGCCGCGCGCACGCGACGCCGCGCCGAACGCGATCAGCGCCCAGCCCAGGCCGCCCGTCTGGGCATACGAGAACGCCACCAGGCACGCCTCGCCAAGGGCGTCGCGGTGATAGCCCGTCAGGATGTGCCAGATGTCGTGCACGTCGCGGGTGCGGCGCGCGAACCAGGCGTAGGGGTGCGGATTGTCGACGTCGCTGACGCCCTCGCGGCTCACCTCGGCAAGGCCGTCGGCCGACAGCTGCTCGGCGCGGATGAACGTGCGGTAGGCCGCGCCCACGCTCCCCTCGGGCAGGCTGTCCAGCCAGGCGTCGTCCATCAGGCGATCCGCGAACTCCTTGCGCTCGAACGCCATCCGGCCGCCCTCGGCCGTCTCCAGCAGGCGGATGTAGCCGTGCGCCGTCGACTTGCCGTTCAGCGCCCGCATGATCTCGAAGACCTGGCGGGTGTCTTCCTTGTCGGCCAGCAGCTTCTGCAGCGAGCGCCAGGCGTGGCCCCAGTCCAGCTTGGTCGAAACGTCCCGCGCGCCCTTGCTGGGCTGGGCGCGGAAATCGGCGGCGTCGGCGGTCATGGCCATCGTAAGGAAGCCCTAACTAAACAGTGTCCACATAAAAATGACGCAGGCGTCACCTTTTGGCAAGAGGCTATCCGCGCAGGCCGAAAAGTTCGTAAAGAACGGCCATGGCCGGCCTCAAGAAGCGCTCCCTCCTGCTGTCGGGTCACGCGACCTCCATCGCCCTGGAGCCCGAGTTCTGGGCCGTGCTCGACGCCATGGCCGCCCAGCGCGGCGCCAGCCTGGCCCAGCTGATCATCAGCATCGACCGCGGCCGCGAGGGCCGCCCCCTCGCCTCGGCCTGTCGCGTCGCGGCGCTGAAGCACGCCCAGGGCTGAACGACACGCGCCATTGACGCCGGGCCCAGGTTTCGTGCGTCCTGGCGCCGGGCCGTCAGAGTCCGTCGGGGGGAGACCAGCGTGAACAAAGCCATCCTGGCCACAGCCGGACTGTGGCTCGCCCTGGCGCTCGCCGCCCCGGCTGGCGCCGAGCCGGCGACCCTCTGGCGTGGGGGCCCCATCATAACGATGGCCGGCGATGTTCCGCAGACCGTCGAGGCCGTCGTGGCGCGCGACGGCAAGATCCTGTTCGCCGGAGATCTCGCGGCGGCGCGAAAGGCGGCGGGCGCCGGCGTGGTGGAACACGACCTGGCCGGAAAGACCTTGCTGCCCGCCTTCGTCGACGCCCACTCCCATTTCGCGTCGGCTGTGCAGGAGGCGGGACGGCTCAATCTCGCCGGACCCGAGGCCGGGCCCATCACCGACAACGCATCCCTCATCGCGGCGGTGCGGCGCTTCGCGGCCAACATCCCCAAGGGACAGTGGGTCGTCGCCACCCGCTACGACCAGGAGGCGCTGGCCGAGAAGCGCTACATCACCCGCGCCGAACTGGACGCCGCCCTGCCCGACCACAAGGTGGCGCTGCTCCACGTCTCGGGTCACGGCATGGTGGTCAACAGCCGCGCCCTCGCCGCCGCGGGCCTTGTCGACGGCCAGCCCGCGCCCGAGGGCGGCGTGGTGACGGCGGACGCCCAGGGCCGGCTCACGGGCGGGCTGTTCGAAACCGCTATGGGTCCGGTCAACGCGGTGCTCCCGCAGAAGACCGCCGCCGACAAGCTCGCCGCCCTAGACGACGCACAGGATCTCTACCTTCGCGAGGGCTTCACGTTCGCCCAGGACGCGGCCACCCAGCCCGCCGACCTCGCCTTCCTCACTTCGGAGGCCGCGCGGGGAAAGCTGAAGCTGGACCTCGCCGTTCTGCCGCTGTCGCTCGCCGGGCTCGACGACCTGTACGCGAACCCCGCCCTCCGACCCCACGTCTGGCTGGGCCGCGTGAAGCTCCAGGGGGTCAAGTTCATCCTGGATGGGTCGCCCCAGGCGCGCACCGCCTTCTTCACCCGCGACTACGCCCGGGGCTCGCCCGACGGCAGCCATCCCTGGCGCGGCAGGCCGCTGGCGGGCGACGCCCAGGTCCAGGCCATGATGAAGGAAGCCCATGCGCGCGGCTGGCAGATCTTCGTGCACGCCAACGGCGACGCGGCCATCGACATGGCCATCCACGCCTTCGACGCGCTGGGGATCAAGGCGGCCGACGACCGCCGCCCGATCGTCATCCACTCCCAGTTCGTGCGGCCGGATCAGCTCAAGGACTACGCGCGCATCGGCGTGGGACCCGCGCTCTTCTCCAACCACACGTTCTATTGGGCCGATGTCCACCGCAGCAATTTCGGCCCCGAGGTCACCGACTTCATCAGTCCCTTCGCCGCGGCCCGCGCCGCCGGCCTCACGCCCTCCAACCACTCGGACTATCCGGTGACGTCGCTCGACACCCGGTTTCAGCTCTGGACCGCCATGGCGCGCACGTCGCGCACCGGCGTGGTCAGCGGCCCCGGCCAGCGCGAGAGCGCCTACCGCGCCCTTCAGGCCCTCACCACCGGCCCGGCGTGGCAGACGTTCGAGGAGACCCGCCGCGGCCGCATCGCCCCCGGCCTGCTCGCCGACTTCGTGATCCTGGACGCCGACCCGCTCACCACCCCCGTCGGGTCCATCCGCGCCATCACGGTCACCGAAACCATCAAGGAAGGCCAGACCGTGTGGCGCCGGGCGAAGTAGCCCGCCCTGGTCTGCACGGGGGATCCGCTTTGCCCGCGTGCGCAAACCCCAGCAAACCCCTCCCTGAACGTCATGGCCGGGCCCGTCCCGGCCATGACGATCTGGGAAAGTTTGGAAGCGAGGCGCGCTTCTACGACCGAATCTGTCGTACCCCCATGTTCCACTCGCGATCATGTCCGAGCCCACGCCCGACATCTTCGAAGAGGACCAGCTGCTGGCCCAGACGGCCCGCATGGACTTCGCCTTCGCCCGCCACGTGCA
>NZ_SCTC01000078.1 GCF_004299445.1 Phenylobacterium sp.
AAGGCGGTCACTGTCGTCAACGAAGTCATTTCCGCCCTCATCACCGCCGACCGTCGAGGTGACCGATGAGTCGCAAGCGAAAGAGCGTCGGCGAATTCAAGGTGACGCCCGCGATGCTGCGCCGGCTCAAGCTGGCGCTCGCTCGGCAGGACCGAGATATTGATCGACGCCGACGGGCTGACGAGGCGTTCTTCGAACGCTGCAACTGCGCCCGCGGAGAGTTCTGCTACTTCCACTCGCGCATTGGTATCGCCGCGCGCGCCGACCGTCGAGGTGCGGAGTGATGGCGACGCCGGGCCGTATCACGGCGATGACAATGGCGCTCCGGCCCGAGGGCTGGCGCCCGCGCGGCGCATCTGAGTGGAAGGTCGGCTATCTCATGATCAGCGAAGGACTGATGGTTGACGACGGCGTTGCCAACGCGCCGTGTCTGCGTGCGACAGAGGCGGGCAAAGAGTGGGCGCGCGCTAAGCGAGGCGAGCTATGAAGACCGAGAGGCGCGACCCGACCGACGAGACGATTCGGACCTTGGTCGAGAAGGCTCGCCGCCGCACAGACGGGCTGTCGACGCTGGAGTTCGCCGAGGACTGCGTCCGCCTCGGGTTCAGGGCCGGCTGCCGCCCTCCGGTGGCCTCCTCCGCCCGCGGCGCCGAGCGCGCGGGTTCGGTGGCCACCGTCGAGGACGTGAAGCGATGGGAGGCCGCCGGCCTGTGTCGGTTCTGCGGGAAGGACGAGCTGTGCTGGGAGGGCCTCTGCGGCGACTGCGCGCGGGCCCATCCCAAGGGCACCTACTCGGAGACGGCGCGTCGTTCGCTGGAGGCGCAAATCACGGCAGCCCAGCCCACCCCTGGAGAGCGAGAGGCGGGGCGGCCGAGTTTGCAAACCAGGACCGCGGAGCCCGAATCGCGCGGTCCTTTAGCCGAGGCTGGGAAACCGGCCGTGAGGGAAACAGGAGAGACATCGGGTGGAAGCGGAGGCGGTTCCGGGGCCGCTTTTGTTCCGTCGAAACCCGAACCTGCAACGTCGGGGGTGGACACGCTTGCGCGTCCTTCGGCCTCCCCGGCGGCTGTCTCGCAAGAGGAGTGGCTGCGGTCTCGTGGTTGGGTTCCAGGCGGCAATGCGTGGCGCCTCATGATTGGCCGCCGCGTCCGCATCTACTCGTTCGACGAAGCATGCAAGTTCCAGCGACGCAGCGACAAGGCCAAGGGTCGCGCGTCCGCCACCCCAGCCCCAGGCGACATGGTGAGGCGGGAGGATGTGGTGCGAGGCGATGTCATTCGATGGCTTCGGCACGTCGGGCTGGGCGACCGCGTAGATAGTTTCGAACGGAACTTCCCGTCCAGCACCAGCCTGGGTGCTGGCAAGGAGGGGACGTAGTCGTGTGGGAAGGGGTTTGCGACGTCGGCAGCGGGTCCGATCCGTGCGGAGGAAACGTTTCCATGGTGAATGGCCATTGCCGCTGCGACAAGCACGGCGGGATACGTGCAGCGAACGAGGCTTGGCTGGGTACGTTCAGAGAACTGTGCCGGTGCGGCTCTTCGTTTGGCGAACACGGATTTCAACCCCCTCATTCTATCGCAAGAAAGTGCACAGGGTTCGCCCGCACCTCCCTAGATGGGGCGGCGGGGAAGGAGTGCGAGTAAATGTGCTCCACAGACTACGATCCCGCCGATATCTTCGAGGTGTCGTACCCGCGAGCCAGGAAGCGCCACGGCTGCGATGAGTGCCATGTGGACGTGCTTCCTGGTGAGCGTTACGCCAAGGCATCATGGCTGGCCGACGGTTCGTGGTCGTCGTCGGTTCGCTGCCTGCCGTGCCTCCTTCTGTGCGAACTGATCGAGGACTTCCTTTGCGGAGGGCGCGGGCAGATTCTTTGGGGTGGCGGGGACCTGGCGGAAGAGATCGATCACGCGGGATCAGATTGGGCCGCTGAGACGTTCGCGGCGATCAAGGACCGTATGCTCGATGCTCCGAGGCCGTCGCGGGCCACACGAGCGGAGGCAACATGAAGGACCGCCTCCGCTCCCGCAACGCCCGCCGCCACGCCCACCCCGGCCGCGGGCCGTTCCCGTCGTTCACCCCTCCGTTCCCTCGCTTCGACCACGCCCACAAGCGCCACGGCGAGCTCGTCGCCGCCCTCTACGACCGTGGCCTTGCCCTGGGTGAGCTGACCGAGTTGATCGACCTGAGGATTGCGGCGGGGATGTGGAGGGCAGCGTGATCGCCCGTACCCGCCGAGAGACGGTCATGCTGGAGGCGCTGGAGCGGATCACGAAGAGGACGCGGCACGCTGATAGCACGGCGGCTCTCCGCTACCCCGATGTTGCTTGCGCTCCCGACTGCGCCGCGTGTTTTGCCGAGGACGCGATTGCCACCGTGAAAGCCATGGACGAGGCCGAGCTGCGGGGCGGTGCGGAGGAGGTTGGCGCGAGTGGCTGACGCCAAGGTCGACATCTTCATGCCGCTGTACATCAGCGACTACGACCGCGACACGGCCGATCTCTCATTCGAGGAGCACGGCTTCTACGGGGCCATTCTGCGGGCTCTCTGGACGCGAGGCGGCGTGCTCCAAGCAAACGACAAGCAGAAGTTAAGCAGGCTGCTCCGCACGGATGAGTCGACGTTGGCTCGACTGTGGCCATCGGTGGAGCGCTTCTTCGTTTTTCGCGACGACGGGACGTTTCACCAGAAGAGACTGACGTTAGAGCTTGAAAAGGCGAAGCGTCACAAGGAGATAGCAGTAGAGCGCGCCCGCAAGGGCGGATTGGCAAAAGCTTCAAGCACTACTCAAAGCACTACTCAAAGCGCTACTTCAAGCACTGCTACAAGCAGACCACAAGCACTGCTTGAAGTCTGCTCATCACCTTCACCTTCACCTTCACAATCAAGAGATCTGGGTGTGTCTGGATCCAATCCCCCTCTCGGAGATCCGGATCAGACGCGTGCGCGCGTGGACGGTCCCCATCCAGAAATATCCCCCCCGAACGGCGAGGTGACCGCGTGGGGGTTGGTCAAGCTTTTCGGACTAGTTCGCGCGGAGGCTTTCCCGGCGGCGATGCCTTGGGTGGCTCCAACTAGATCGACCGAGAAAGCCGAGAGCGTTGTTACTGCCGCGAACGATGACCCCGCCGTATGCGCGGACATCCTGCCAACGATGCGCCTTCTCTTCGCGAAGGCGAAGGCCGGTGAGTATGAAAAGTCCTCCGATATCCTGGGGTCGTCGTCGTTCGGGTTCGGGGCCTGGTGCTCGAAGTTCACCGACCTACAGGAGGAATTGCACGGCGTGTCGGCGCCCGAGCCAAAGACTGCCCGGCCCGGCGGCCCCATCTACCGGAGGCTCGCGTGACGGTCGTTGAGATGTCACGGGACGATGGAGCGCGGGAACCAGAGCGCTCGGCCCCCTATTCGGAGGAGTCCGAAAAAGCGGTCATCGGAGCGCTCTTCATGGTTCCTCGTCTGCTTCCCGATCTCGCCGACGTGCGGGCGGACGAGTTTCTGAAACCGATTCATCGAGAGATCTTGGAGGCAATGCGCGAGGTGGACGCAGTCGACCCGATCGCGGTTGCCGAACGGATGAAACAGCGCGGAAGCTATCAGCGGTTTGGCGGGCTCGGGGTGGAGTCTTATTTCGTGGAGAGTCTCGGCTACGCAAACCCGGTGGTTTTCGATCACCACCTGGCGATCGTCCGAGAGAGAGCGGTGGCGCGGCGTCTGATCGCTACGTGCGCAGAGACGATGGCGCGAGCGTATGGCGGCGCTGACATGGAAGAGTTGCTGCCAGAGCACCGCCGCCAGATCTCATCGCTCGACGTCCAGGGAGGCGGTGGTCCCATTCGGATCGGCGATGCACTCGACCCGGCGCTCGAGCAAATCGAGAAGAAGGCGGCCAATCCGGACGGCTACCAGATCAAGACCGGGCTTGCTGACTTCGACCACGTCATCGGTGGCGTCCGGGCTGGGCAACTCGTGATCGTCGCGGCGCAGCCGGGATTCGGGAAGAGCGCATTCGCCGAGCAGGTCGCGATCGAGAACGCGAAGCGCGGCATACCGGTGTTGGTCTTCTCGCTGGAGATGCTGCGCCAGGAACTGATTGAGCGGGCACTCTCGTCGGAGTCCGGCATCAACGGACGTAAGATCGTGACGGGCAAGCTCGACTATTCCGACTGGAGAAGCGGCCTGCTGCCCGCGGCGGAAAAGCTCCGCGGTCTCCCCATCTGGATCGACGACCGGCGCAACCTGACCCACACGCAGATCTGCGCAGAGGCGCGGCGGTGGCGAGAGAAGTTCACTCGGGGTCGCCTGGTTCCTGGCACACAAGATCCGGACGACAGGGCGTTGGTCGAGATCGACTATCTGGGACTCGTTCGTTCTGCCGATCGGACCCAGAACCGCGAGCGCGAGGTCGCGGCGATGTCATCCGCGTTCAAGGGACTCGCCGGTGAGCTTGGTCTTCCGCTGATTCTGATCTCCCAACTCAATCGTGGCAGCGCCAAGGAAGCGCGAAAGCCCGTGCCCTCTGACCTGCGAGACTCGGGGGCTGTCGAGGCGGACGCCGACATGATCATTTTCCCTTGGCGGGACCCTTTGACCGAAGCCGAGGCCGAGGCGCCCCCGGAGATCCAAGAGGCGGCGATCATCGTGGCCAAGCATCGCAATGGACCGACGGGGGAAATCCCCGTCCGCTGGCGACCGTCCACAACGCAGTTCCTGGACAAAGACTTCGAGAGATTCACAGGAGGCCACGGTGGACAGCAACACTTCACGGATACTGACAATGACCGGTAGTCCATCGCCTAACGGAATCGCCGAGGTCATCGGTCGCGTGAAGGCCGCGATGGGGATCATAAACGACGCGCGCCGAGCCTTGGAGACGGAGGCGATCGTCGGTGCGATCAGTTATCCCGAGGCTTCGCGTAGAAGCGTCAATTCCCTGTGCAACGAGATCGCCGCCAAGTCGATCGCCATCTGCACCCTGCTCCACGAGATCGCTGATACCCAACCAATCACCGGAGAGACGAATGGGAACGATGAGATTGCGTGTTCCGCTGACCGATCCTGAACTGATCGCCGTCGGCGCTGACCTGTCCGCGTTGATCACGAAAGAGGCCGCCGTGGAGGCCGAAAAGAAGGCCGTGACGAAAGTCTTCTCCGACCAACTCAAGGAATTGCACGCATCGATCATGGTCATGAACCAGTCGATCGCCACGAAGTCGGTAGAGCGCGAGGTCGAGGTGCGCATCGAGGAAGACCATCTCCGCGGGGTGATCCGCACGATCCGTCTCGACACGAACCAGATCGAGAACGAGCGTCCGATGGACGACGAGGAACGGCAACTGAAGCTCGATGCCGGACTCAAGAAGGCGCGCGAGGCCGAGCGGAAGGGCCAGGCTCCGACCGAAGAGCAGACCGAGGCCGCTACCCCGCAAGAGGCCGAGGAGATGCGAGAGCGCCGACTCAGGCGCGAGCGGAGAGAGCGGGCCATCGAAGCGATCGATGGAGTGATCTCAGACGCGATCGTGCTTCCTTGCGAGACCAACGGAGAGCATGCGCCCGGCTTCCGCGCAATGATGGCCGCGCGTCCCCCGCTCTGGCTCGACGCCGTGGAGGCAAAGGGCGATACGGAGCACGAGGCGCGGTCAATCCTGCGCGACAAGATCGTCGATGTCATCCTGGCAGCCGAGGATGCGGTCGCGCGGGCGAAGACCGAGAGAATCATGGAGCGGCTCGCGGAACTGCTGCCCAACGTCGTAGTCAGCGAGGTCGACGGCGGCTTTGTCGCGAAGGTGGATGCAGGGACTTGGCTCGCCGAAGCCGAGGGAGTCGTCGCGGAGGAGGCGACCGGCGCACTCCGCCAGAAGCTGATCGAGATCCTACGTGAACAGGAAGAGGAGATCGGGAAGCTCGCCACCGCGCAGTCGGCCGACGATGGCGTAGAAAGGCCGAGGGGACTCAAGGCGACCAAGGCGCTGAGGTCGAAGAAGAAGGGCGGCGGGAAAGCGGCGGGGGATGGAGAGGCGCCAGGGCCGAGCCCGGCCCCAGAGGTGGACACGACGCCGCCGCCGGACGGGGCGTTCTGATGGCGACCACCGAGAGGGTAGCGGTTCTCGATCACGGATACATCGAGGCGATCGAGAACTGGGGCAGCGACGAGAGGATCATTGAGGCGGCCCGGATGTCGACCGGCAAGGGCTTCAAGGGATGGGGCCGTCTGGTCTGCTCCTGCGGAGCGATCAGTCAGAGCGCGAGATTCACCGACTCCGCGCTCGCGAGCGAGACGCCTCGACCGCGGCCGTTCATCGACGACAAGATGACTGTTTGCCCTACTGAGCGTGGAGGGCGCCATGTCACCGATGGCCTGCCGACGGACGGGGACGAGCGTCTCCTCCGGTTTCTCTGGGAGAACAAGCACCAAACACCCTTCGAGATGGCGGGTCTCACGATCGAGGTCCAGGCGCCGATCTTCGTGTTCCGCGAGTGGCACCGCCACCGCGTCCCGTTCGGTTACAACGAGATGTCGGCGCGCTACACGCCGCTCCCCGACGTGAACTACATCCCGTCGCTCGAGCGCCTGCTCGTCGGCAGCGACGGGAAGAACAGGCAAGCGGGGACGGTCGCGGGCGCCGAGGCGATCGACGAACAGAAGGCCCGCGATTTCCAGGCGGCGCTGATGCGAATCTACTCGGACGCTGAGCACATCTACCAGGCCGCGCTCACGATGGGCGTACCGAAGGAGTTGGCGCGCGTGCACCTGCCCGTCGGGCGCTACTCGCGGATGCGCGCGACGAGCAACCTCCGCGGCTGGCTCGGTTTTCTCGCGCTTCGGATGGCGCCCGGCGCGCAATGGGAGATCAGGCAGTATGCGAACGCCGTCGGAGCTCTGATCGCGGACCGCTTCCCGCGAACGTGGGCGCTCTTTGCGGAAGGAACCGGACGATGACCAGTTGGCCGGGACAGCCGAAGGCGCCGTCGCCGCCGCCGCAACCAAAGATCGAGGCGGTTGACCACCCACCTCACTATCGGTCAGGCGGGCTCGAAGCCATCGACGTGATCGAGGCGTTCGACCTCGGGTTCTGCCTCGGCAACGCCATCAAGTACATCCTGCGCGCCGGCCGCAAGGGTGCCGCGCTCGAGGACCTCAAGAAGGCGAGATGGTACCTGGACCGCGTGATCGAGAAGGGAGAACGCTGATGGCGACCACACGTCCCGACCGCCGGATCGTTTACGGCGCCAACTGCGTCTGGTGGGACAGCATCGACAAGGTCGCTGCCAAGCCGACTCCCTCCGGCCGTGGTCTTCCCTGCTGCCCCCACTGCGGGAGCGTTCTGATGGAGGTGCCGTCGATCGAGCACTGGAACCGGAACATGGACCGGTACGAGGCCGATGGTCATCCCGGCTACCGCGCGATGATGGAGTGGTCGCGGGGTAAGTGCTTCCCGACCATGACCGCCCTGCGCGCTGCCCATGAAGCCGGGCGAGGCGGGCAATGAAACTCCTTCGATTGTGGTGGCGGAAACGGCGTGACCTCGCGCGGCTCCGCGACGAACTGGAAGCCGCGCGCACCGTTGTGCGGGTCAGCGTCATGGCAGGGCTCAGCGTTCGATCGCCAGCGATGGACAGCCTGATCGAGCACGCGAAAGAGGCATGGGACGCGCTCGAAGCGAGAAAGGCGGCGCCATGAGCAACTCCACCGCGCCCGCGCCGATACCCTCCCCGGCATCCCACCGAAGGCCGCCGAGTGCATCGGGCTCGCCGGGTGAGGAACAACAGGGCCACCCGCAGCCCCCGGCGGGTAAATCCGGGGGCACCATCACGCCGATCCAGGCGGCGAGGCATATCCATCACGCCCGCCGTCCGGCGCCGTCCCGGGCGTCTCTCGTGCTGGCGGCGGTCGGGGTCGTCGCGCTGGCTGGCGCGGCGGTCATGGCTGCGATCGCCCTGGGGCTGTTCGCGTGAGCACTGCCCGTCCATTCGTGAAATGCGCCGGCGGGAAGGCCAGGCTGGTCCCCGAGCTTCTGGCGCGGGCGCCTAAGACCTTCGGTGCCTACCACGAGCCCTTCGTCGGCGGGGGCGCGTTGTTCTTCGCGCTGCGCCCAAGGAGGGCGTTCCTGTCAGACGCGAACCCCGATCTGATCGCTGCCTACGAAGCCGTGCGGGACCGGCCGAAGGCACTGGCGGAGCGACTAGAGACGCTAGCAGAGACGCACGCGGCGGACCCGAAGAGCACCTACTACCAGATCCGATCCGAGCGGCCGCGGTCGGGGCTCCACCGAGCGGCGCGGTTGATCTACCTGAACAAGACCTGCTTCAACGGCCTCTGGCGCGTCAACAGCAAGGGCGAGTTCAACGTCCCGATCGGCGACTACAAGAGGCCGACGCTCTTCGACGCTTTCAACCTCGGCGCCTGCTCCACCGCCCTCAACGTTGCAACGCTCAACGCCGAGGACTTCCGGCGCGTCGCTGATCGGGCGATCGCCGGCGACCTCGTCTACTTCGATCCGCCCTACGTCCCGCTGTCGGAGACATCGTCGTTCGCTTCCTACGCGGCGGGCGGGTTTGGGCCGCAGGATCAGGCGGACCTTCGAGACCTGGCCCTCGTGCTCAAGAGGCGAGGCGTCCATGTCCTGCTGAGCAACTCGGGCTGCGAGGAGGTGGAGCGGCTCTACTCGAAGGACTTCCAGATCCACAAAGTGAAGGCGAGGCGTTCGATCAACTCGAAGAAGGCCGGGCGTGGGGCGGTCGTGGAGTACGTGATCTCGTGAAGCCCTACTTCCAACAGGGCGCGATCGCGGTCTATTTCGGAGATTGCCGCGAAGTGCTGCCGGCGCTCGACATCTCGTCCATCGGAGCCGTGATCGCCGATCCTCCGTACGGCGAGACCTCGCTGACCTGGGACCGCTGGCAGACCGACTGGCCCGACGCAATCGCCGCCGGCGTCCCGGTATCGGCGCCTCTGTGGTGCTTCGGCTCGATGCGGATGTTCCTCGACCGCGCGATGCAGTTCTCGCAGTGGAAGATTGCGCAGGATCTAGTTTGGGAGAAGCACAACGGCAGCAGCTCCGCCGCCGATCGCTTCCGCCGCGTCCACGAGAACGTGCTGCAGTGGTACCGCGGCGAGTGGGACGCGGTGTGGAAGTCACCCGTGGTCACGATGGACGCCACCGCTCGGCAGGTGCGCAGAAAGCGCCGGCCCGCGCATTGGGGCGAGATCGGAGAGCACGCATACGAATCCAAGGATGGCGGGCCGCGCCTGGCGCGCTCGGTGCTGCAGGTGCGGTCCTGTCACGGCAACGCGGTCCATCCGACGCAGAAGCCGATCGGCATCGTGGAACCGCTGCTGCGCTACTCGGTGGCGCCTGGGCGCGCCGCGCTCGACCCCTTCGCGGGCTCCGGCACGACGCTCGTTGTTGCGAAGAGCCTCGGGATGGCGGCAATCGGGATCGAGGCGGACGAGCGCTGGTGCGAGGCGATCGCGGGGCGACTCTCGCAAGAGATCGCGTTCCCGTCCGCGGAGGCTTCGACGTGACGCCGATCCGCGCCCCGTTTCCTTGGTTCGGCGGCAAGTCCCGCGTCGCCTCCGTCGTTTGGAGCGCGTTTGGCGACGTGCCGAATTATGTAGAGCCGTTCGCGGGATCTCTCGCTGTCCTGCTCGGGCGTCCGCACGCGCCGAAGATCGAAAGCGTGAATGACAAGGACTGCTTCCTTTCGAATTTCTGGCGTGCGCTGCAGGCCGATCCCGCCGAGGTTGCGCGATGGGCGGATTGGCCGGTGAACGAGGCCGATCTGGAGGCGCGCCATCACGCGCTGGTCGGATCACTCGATCGCGAGCGGGTGATGCGCGATCCCGAGTACTTCGATGCTCGGCTGGCGGGATGGTGGGTGTGGGGTGTCTGCAGCTGGATCGGGTCCGGCTGGTGCTCAGCTCCCGCACCTGGGGAACGCGGGCCAGGGGGTCCACCGGACCTCCCGCACCTGGGGAACGCGGGCCGCGGCGTCAACCGGACCTCCCGCACCTGGGGAACGCGGGCCGCGGCGTCAACCGGAAGCTCCCCAAACTCGACAACGCCGGTAGCGGCATCCACGCCGGAGGACGGATCGGAGCGCTCACCGAGTACTTCGAGCAGATCGCCGCGCGTCTGCGCAACGTGCGGGTCGCCTGCGGGGACTGGTCTCGCGTGATGGGCGACTCGGTGACATGGCGCCATGGCACGACCGGGATCTTCCTCGACCCGCCCTACGATGAAGGCGAGATCGACTACGCGGCCGGCGGGCGCGGCATAGCTTCCGAGGTGAGCGCGTGGTGTCGCGAGAACGGCGCCGACCCACGCCTGCGCATTGCCCTCTGTGGCTTCGAAGGCGATCACGACCTGCCGGGATGGCGCGTGCATGCCTGGAAGGCCCACGGCGGCTACTCGTCGCAGCGATCGGGAGACCCGAATGGTAACCCGCACCGTGAGCGGATCTGGTTCTCGCCGGCATGCCTTGGCGGCGAGCTGAGCGATCCCCTCTTTGCTCGCGCGAACAGAGGAGCGCCGTGAAGCACGCCGGCAAACGAGACGTTCCACACCAGCGCGTGAAGACAGTGGAGCACCTCACGGAGACAGCGCGGGCGAAGCGACGAGTGCAAATGGCCAATGGAAAGTCGTTTCCGGCGCAGAGCTTGAGTCGTGGCGTCGCGCCACGGCGGCCGCCCATCTGCATGCTGTTCGAGGACCTCGCGCAGGGCGCAGCGCAGCCGACCGGCGTCTTCGGCATGTACCCGGCGGCGTTGATCGGGAAGCTGCTGCCGTGGCTCCGGTGCGCGCGCCACGAGGTTCTGCACGTATGCTCGGGCGGCCTTCCGCGGGGCGAAGGGCTGCGCATAGACCTGCGGCCCGCCGCGCTCCCCGATGCCGTTGCCGACGGCCGCGCGCTGCCGATCCGAGACGGCGCGGCCGCGGCGGTGCTGATCGATCCGCCCTACTCCAAGTATTACGCCCGCGAGCTCTACGGCGTCGACTACCCCTTGCCCTCGCACCTGCTGCGCGAGGCCGCGCGCGTCGTTCGCCCGGGCGGGCGCATCGGATTCGTCCACTACCTCGTCGCCAACCCGCCGCCCGGCTGCCACCACGTCAAGACGTTCGGCCTCTCGATGGGGTTCGGCTATCCGATGCGCGCCGTCACGTTCTACGAGCGCGAGCAGGACGAGCTGCCGCTTGGAGGATCGACGTGACCGCCGCCGCCCTCGCCCTGGCAATCCTCCGCCTCCAGCATCTCCCAGCCGTACCGGGCGCCGCCGAAGTTCGCGCTCGCCTACTCGCACCGATCATCCTCGAAGCCGCCGCCCACCGTGGCCTCGACCCCATCCTGATCGCGAGCGTCATCCAGCACGAGAGCCGGTTCGTCCGCACCGCCCGGGGCTCCGCCGGTGAGTTGGGCTTGATGCAGATCAAGCGCGGCACCTTCGCCACTCGCGGCTACGAGCACCTCTCAGACGAGGCGCTGATGTTCCCCCGGTACAACGTCATGCTCGGCGCGCGTCACCTAGCCCGCGTGCGGGACGTCTGCGCTGGGAAGCGAGGGATCACGGACCCGCTGTCCTGGCTGAGCGTCTACAAGGGCCTGCGTTGCCGGCCCTCGGCGTACTCGCGGGCCATTGTTGCAGCCGCGGATGCCGCCCGACGCGAGGCCATCCAAGCCGCCGCCATCGCGGAGACCGAGAAACGACCGGCCAAACGAAAGGGAACCCAATGATCAACGTGACCGATGACGCGAGTGTCCTGTCTCCATCCGCCCGGGCCGATCTGGCGGCAACGCCAACTCCATTCGCTGCCACCGTTGTCTTCCGCGACATCGGCAAGGGCGAGATGGAGAGCGCGATCCGCGCCTGCGGGTCAGCGTCACCGTCGGCCGTCTGCATCGGGGTCAACCCGCGTGGGCACTTCACGACGGTCTACTACGGGATCGACGTGGCCGGGTCCAGCGCCGCCGAGACGATCAAGAAGGCCGGCAACCCCAGCTTCAAGGCGGGCGACTGGACGCAGGGCGTGCGGGACATTCTCGTTCGCGCTGAGGCCGTGTCCCATTCGCGCGCAGGGGCGACCGTCATCAACCAGCCGGTGACCACGATCGAGCACCCGGTTTCGGCGCTGCCCTTCGTGATCGGATTCGGCTTCATCGGCGGGTTCATCCTGCTCGCATACCTGGCGATCCGAAAGCAGCGTGCCGCGATGAAGGCCGCGATCGAGAACTCCCAGCGGGAGACCGCCGAGATGGCGTCGCGGAACATCCGGGCAGAGGCAGAGGCCGAAGAGAAGGCCAGCAGCCGCTCGACCGCTCCCCCCGCACCGGCGCGTCGGCAACATGAGGCTGCGATTCCAGTGCGCCGCTATGTTCCCGTGCCGCCCGCGCCTCCCGCGTACTCGCCACCGGTCATCATCGACCGCAGCGGCAACGACTTCGCGACGGGGCTGATCCTGGGGCAGGCGATCTCTCAGCCGCGCGTGATCGAGCGAGAGGTCATCCGCGAGACGCCGCGCTATCGAACGCCAGATCCTGATCCGGCTCCGTCGTCGTCCTGGAGCAGCAACGATAGCTCGTCGTCGTCTGATGACAGTTCCTCCGGCGGTGGGTCTTCGGACTTCAATGACAGCGGTGGTGGCGGCGGATCTTCCGACTGGTAGCCCTGGAAAGGAATGGACTGAGTCATGTCGAGAACGACGATCGAATGGACCGCCACGGTCAACCCCGACGGAACCATCACCCCGGGCGCTACGTGGAACCCGACGCGTGGCTGCGACAAGATCTCGCCTGGCTGTAAGCACTGTTACGCCGAGACCTTCGCCGAGCGCTGGCGCGGCGTGCCCGGTCACCCGTATGAGCAGGGTTTCGACCTCCGCCTCGTGCCGGAGGCGCTATCCAAGCCGCTCGGCTGGCGCAAGCCCCGCAAGATCTTCGTCAACTCGATGAGCGACCTCTTCCATGAGGAGGTGCCCGACGAGTACATTGCGGCCGTCTTCGGGGTGATGGCGGCCTGCCCACAGCATGTTTTCCAGGTCCTGACCAAGCGAGCAGAGCGGCTGCCGCGCTGGTTCGAGTGGATCCGCTACCAGTACGGCGAGGCGCGGATGACGCCGGCCGAGGGCTGTCGCTGGGAGGCGCTGGAGCGCGCTGGCTTCCGGGCTCCGGACGGGAGCATGCCTGCTGGTCCGGGGCGCGATCTGCAAGGCTACGACACGCGCTGGCCGCTGCCTAACGTCTGGCTGGGCGTCAGCGTCGAGAGCCCAGACTACCTCTGGCGCATCGATGAACTGCGCAAGGTCCCCGCCGCCGTTCGCTTCGTTTCATTCGAGCCACTACTCGAAGATATCGGCAGCGTCGACGTTCGCGGCATTGACTGGGCGATCATCGGCTCCGAGAGCGGACAGAAGGCGCGCCCTATGGATACGACCTGGGCCCGGTCGCTTGTCGACCAGTGCCTTAGCGCTGGGGTGCGGGTCTTCACGAAGCAGATCGCTACTCCCGCCGGCCGCGCCGCTGGTAACCGTAAGGGCGGAGACCCAACGCACTGGCCCGCCGGGGATTGGCCCCGGCAGTTCCCGGAGCCCACCACCCCGTGACCCCTGCCCAACGCACGCCCCTCTGCCCCTTCTGCGGCACCGAGCTTGCCGAGAGGGCATGCCTTGGCTACCTCCATCATCACCGGTGCCCGAAGTGCAGGGCGGGCAGCTGCTACGAGTTGACCGGAGGCTTGGTCCGTCCCGTCCGCTGCAAGGGACTCCTCCCGCTCGATCCGGCCACCGACCCTTGCCCCGATTGTGGCTGCACTCTCTCGACCTGCGAGAGGGCAATCACCCACCTCCACTGCGAGGGCTGCCGGGTCTGCTGGACGCCAGCGCGGGCCAAGGTGCTGCACACCCCGAAGGCGGCGCGATGCGAGCACTGCGGGGGAACGGGGCTCAAGTCGCCCAGGGCTACGCCCGCCCCGGCGGAGAAAGGACCAGCCGCTGCATGAAAGCTTGCATGAAATCATGCACGAACGAACGGAGATCGTCGTGAAGTACCCGCCCGCGATGACCGACCACGAGCGCCGCCAGAGCGCGAGGCGCTGGCTACTGGTCGTGCTGGCGGCGTTCGCCGGAGCAGTCCTGATCGCGCTGTTCGGACGGTGCGGTGGTTCGTCATGAAGCGTATCAAGATCGGCAGGTCCGACGATGGCACCTGGCACTACAAGATCCGATGCCTGTGCGGCAATGAGTGGCCAGCGCACAGCTCGCGTGCTGGTTTCGGTTTTCGAAGCGCGCGTGACGCCGTCGCTGCACTTCGAGGATCGCGAGCACGATGAGCGCGTCTCGCCTCCCCCAGTGCCGCCGCGGCCACCCCCGAACCCCGCAGACCACATGGTCTGGCAAGCAGCGCCAGTGGAACAAGTCCAAGGGCGAGTGGCAGGTCTACGAGCATCTCGTGTGCCGCCTTTGCCGCAGGAAGGCCAACGCAGCGAACCAGTCGATGTGACTAATCGATTCCGGCTAGATCCGACACCGAATCGGGCGGCATATCTAGGGGCGTGAAGAGCAGTCAGTTCAGCCGGTCCCAGGAGACGAGCGAGGCGTGACGTTGGCAGCGATGGAGGCAGCGCCGCCGCCTCGCATCCATCTTCGGGTACTCCGCGACGAGGACTTGGTTCCTCGTCTGCCGGCGGCGAGCCCGGACGACTACGAGAAGTGCGAGGTGTGCGGCGCCCTCCGCCCGTCGCCGCTGTACCGGCTCGTCTTCCGATCGAAGAAGGGCAAGCAGCAGGGAGATCCGCACCTCGTCTGCGACTACTGCTTTACGCCGGGTCCGTCTCCGCCGGAGATGGATCAGCTGCTGTTTTGGATTGGCGGGTTCGGATGGGTTGCCGTGGGAGACGTCGTTCCGGCCTTTGTCAGAGGCGAGGACGGTCCCCCCGCACGTAACGTCCGCAGCGTCCTTCACATCCGCCCGCTGCAGCTCGATTTTGACTCCGCCTCAAAGCAGCTGCGCACGAAGGTCAAGTCGATCGGCAACGCCAAACTCAAGAGACGCGAGCACAGAGCGGCCGCCCAGGATGAGATAGAGCTCAAACGCGTCCGCCGGCGACGGCCGAAAACCTACGAAGACTGCGTCCGTGAGATCCGAGGCCCCTGCCCATGGGTGCTCTGCCGCCATCACCTGTATCTCGATGTTGACGAAAAAACGGGGGCGCTGAAGTTGAACTTCCCGGGCCTCGAAGTCCACGAGCTTGCGGAGACCTGCTCGCTCCGTCAGATCCGCAGCCGGAGCGACGACGGGGGCTTGACCGGGAAACCCATGAAGCTGGAGGAGATCGGCAAGCTCATGAACATCACCTTGGAGCGCACGCGGCAGATCGTAGAGGCCGGCGTCGAGCACATGGAGGAGGCCAAGGAGCGGCTAGGGGACATCGGCACGGACGAGGACGACGAGAGGCAGATCATTGAGGACACCGAAGAGGACGGCACGGATTGACGCTCACTCGGACAACGCCCGCTTCTTGACCGCCTCCGCGAACGCTTCCACCGCTGCGCGTCGCGCCCCGCGCCTGACCAACTCGTCGATGATGGCCCGGGCGAAGTCTGCCGAGGCCGCCGACACCCCCGACCGAAACCCAGCCACCCACTGAGGGTCCACGGGGAGTTCGCCGGAGCCCTCGTGCAACGAGACGAGTAGCCCGGGCTCCGTCTTGTGCGGTCGCGTGGGTTCGTCGTCGAGGGTGCTTGCCGGGAGGGCGCCGTCATCGACGATCGTTAGGTCGTCTGCGTTGAAGTCGTCGTCTTCCACGTGAGCCCTTGGGTGCTGTTCGACCGCTAGCGCGCGGGGCCAAGAAACGAGGCTCGGTCCCCATGATCTAGACGATGGTCAGCCGGCCCCCGTCGCGAATCAAAGAGGGGGTGGAAATTGAGTGGCGCACGGGCAGGGAGACCATGAGGGCGATGAACTGCCTCTTTTGCCCCGCCGTTTTCGAGACGAAACCGATAGAGACGAGCTTCGCGCCCGGCCCGAAGTTGGAGGCCGCTCTCAGGGCGATCGTCGAACAGGAGGCCGAGGGCGGCCGATGGGAGTGCGTTCAGGTCACCGTCACTCGCGCCGGGGCGCGAGCCGAAGTCCTGTCCGGGTACACGTGCCCGGACCACATCCTCCAGGCTGGCGCGACCGCGCTGGTCCGGACGTAATAGCCCACCACCACCGCCAGGAGCCAGCACATGTCCATCTATAGCGCACAGGGTACTCAGACCGTCACCGCGACGACCGCCCTGACGATCGTCTCGACGGCGGCGATCCGGCCCAGGATCATCGGCTTCGCCTGCTCGAACGTCGGCACGGTGTCGACCGACTCGAACATCCGCGTCCAGGCCAAGCGCTTCACCGCGGCCGGCACCACGACGGCGGTGACTCCGGCGGCGCGCGACTCGGGCGATCCGGCGTCGGTCTTCACGGCGGGGAGCAACGCCTCGGCCGAGCCGACCTACACGGCGAACACGACCCAGAAGGACAAGGGCTTCAACCCCCGCGGCACCTGGGATTGGCGCGCGCTCGAGCAGCGCGACGAGATCATTCTCCCGGCGACGGCGGCCAACGGTGTCGGCTGGCTGGTGACCACGCTCGGTGGTGGCGTCACGATCGTGGTCGACGCCGACGTCATGGAGTAGCGCGAGCGATGGCGCAGCAACGCGTCTCGCAGGGCGGACTATCGACGTACACCGACGAGCTTGGCAACGCCACGCACGTCAAGACGTTCACCTGCTGCCACTGCAATCAGGTCTTCGACGTGCCGAAGGCGAACGAGCCCGAGGTTGGCTTCTGTACGCGTTGCTTCGCGCGTGAGTGCATCCGATGCGCACGGAAGGGTGTCTGCGTGCCCTTCATGAAGAAGATCGAGTCCCATGAGCGGAGGTCTCGCCTCCTGATCGCTGCCTCCGAAGGCTGAATAGGGCCGAAGCCCCGCGATGTCAACTGCCATCCCGAACCCCATCATGTCGATCGCTGCGGACATCGCGCAGTTCGCGATCGACCACGGTCCGGGCAGCATCCAAATCGCCGACGTCTTCGCCGCCACTTCGCCGCCAGCCCCCACGGCGGCGCAGATTTTGGCGGCGACGAACCTGATAACGGCGGCGGGACTCGGAAGCATCACCGGACCCCCGCAGGTCCCGACGGGAATGACGGTTGCGCCGGGCCTCGTGCGTGCGACGATGGTGGCAAACCTTCGTGCACAGGGCCTACTTGGTCGCGTGACGACGTGACGCCGCAGACAGGCGGGTCGTGAGGTGGCGGTCCTCACGCTGAGCAGGACGAACACCACGGGGACAAAGACCCTAACGGGCGCCTCCGACTGGGAGCACTACCAAGCGAACGTGTCGCGGACGCGGATGACGGGGACGCCCGGTCTGCTGTCCGACTACACCAAGATCGGAGCGGCGTTCACCGAGCTAGGCTACAACGACGACGGGCGACTGTTCTCGGCATCGGACCCCAGCACCAGCGACCATGACGGTATCTACAGCGGAGGGACGGCGGTCACCGGCAACGGATTCTCGTTCACGGTGCCGGCGGGGACGTCTTCCCAGACGCTGATCTGCTATTTCGGGCAGTACAGTGCCGACTCCATTTTCCGGGTCTCGATGACCGGCGGCGGGGTCACGAGCCCCCAGACGGACTCACAGGCCGACCCGGGCTTCAACACCCCTCTGGCCTCGAACTTCACGATCGTCTTCCAGGCCGCGAGCGCCGGCCAGACTCTCACGGTCTCCATCGAGATCGGCGCGACGTTCTCCGCCTCCTACGGCAACGTCACGATCAGTGCCCTCGCGCTGACGGCCCCCGCGGGGCTGACCTCCTGGGCCCCAGACAGCGTCACATCGGGCATGATGGGGGCGAGCCGGTTCCCATCGCCGTCATCTCAGGCGTTGCCGCCACTTGGGCGTGCGTTCGTCTCGATGGCGATCCCAATCGGCGAGCGTCGACAACCGACGCGCATGGATCGAGCGTCTGACCCACTGCCGGCGATCGCGGTGGCAACGGCGGTTTCTTTTGCGGCCGAGCAGGTCACGCCACGTCGGCAGGCGCCGACAGGGAACATCGTCCCCGGGGAAGTGCCATCAGCACTTCTACGGCCGACTGGAGGTTTTGATCCTTCCGGGCCCCCAGTTCGGACGCGACCGCTAGTCCAGCCTGTACCCAGCGACACCGCGGCGGCATTGCTCAGTCCGACCGGTGCCTTCGACGCACCGCTGACCCCATCGCGCCCAGCGTTGGCATGGATGCCACAATCACCAGGATCCCCCCCAGCGCTTGGTGCTCGATGGGGATTCGATGCGCCGCCAGCGATCGCTCGTTCGGCAGCTCGCTCCGAGGTCATCACGGGGCCTGTGCCCGCTGCTCTATTGGTGCTGACGTCGCCATTCGACGCGTTCCTGCCATTGGTCAGGCCGTTGACCCGCTTGCCAGCGCCGCTCGGCGACGTGCCTACGGCCGTCCTGATGGCAACCGGCGGATTCGACGCCGGGCGGTTGCTGTCGCGCGCGAGCTCGACCTGGCAGGCACTCCCGTCAGCGCTGCTGCCCACAATCGGTGCCCCGTGGGGCTTCGAAGCCGCCTTGGCCCAGAGCGCCCGCCCTACCGCGCGCACCTCAACGACCGGCGACATTCCCGCAGCCCTGCTCATGCCGACCGGGGGCTTCGATTCGGTCACGCCGCTGGCGCGAGTGCTGGCTCGACCCTTCGCCGCGCCGGTTGACATCAGCGTCCTGATGAACCCGGCAGGCTTCCTGGCCGCGCCGGTCCTGGTTCGGGCACCCGCTGCGCCAGGGTGGCCGACTTCATCCGGTGGTCTACCATCGGCGCTCGTCGCAGCGCTGAGCGCGTGGGCCCCGAGTATGGCCACGCCCCTGCCGCCACCAGGAAGACTCCCGCCGCCAGCGCCGAGCGCCGCGTTGCCCGCCCTAATCGCGGCACAAGCGCTGACCGCCTGGGGATGGGACGCGGCGCCGCCCAGCGCGCGGCTGGCGATGGCAGGGCCCGCGCCCGCCCCGCCCATGCCGATGGTCATGCCGCCGTGGGGCTTCGCTGCCCCGCCGCTGCTGCTGGCCCGTTCCATCGCCGTGCCAGCAGCGGGGCAGCCCATGCCTCCTGGCGCCGGTGCGCCGATGGGAGGCTGGATCCAAGGTGATCTTCTGCGTCGGCCGCCACCGTCCTTTGTACCCATGCCCGACACGAACTCCCAGGCGCCCGCGCAACAAACGGGCGGCTGGACCCCGGTCGAGGCCGTCCGGCGCCCATCTTCGATCGTTCCCATTGCCCACGACACCGCGCGCCCAGGACTGGCGCCGGGACCGTTCGTCGACCAAGAGACGCGCTTCCGAATCACCCGCCCATCGCCCGTCATCTTGGGCGCCCAGGCGCTGCCGGCGATTGTCCAGCCAGCACAGCTAGCACCGTGGGGCTGGGACCCTGGCCCACTGATCGTGCGGCCGGTCATATCCGTGATCCTCCATGGCGGAGAACCGATAGCGGTACTGTCCGCGGACACCAATCAACGACCATTTGCCATGGTCGGCACCAGCCCCACTAGAGCGCGCGGCAACCCGGGGCCGACGAAGGTCCGCAACGCCTAGCCCCGTCCATTCGTCCAACCCGCCTCGCGACCCTGCGCCAATGTTTCACGGGAAACGCTATACACTAAACGCCTCTCGAAATTGAGCCGACGCCCAAGCGCTATACGCTGGCCAAGTGCCCCGTCAGAACAACCGCAGGACGGAGGCCGCGCCGGTGATGACGCGGTTTTCTCCCGCTGAACTTGAGGCATTGGACCGCAAGCGGGCGCTGGAACGAGTGACTAGAAGCGGGTTGATCCGGGCTGCGGTGGCGGCTTACGAGCCGGCGGGTCGGCAGGGAAACGATATACGCGAGACCGAAGAACGAGGGCCAAGCGCTATACGCAAAGACGCCTCCGAGGTGGATTGCGCTATACGCGTCGAGTACGACCCAACGGAGCAGGGCAATGGCGACGCCTAGAAAACGGCGAAAAAACGGCAAACCCAGCAAGCCGCGAGGCGGCCAGTCGACGCGGTTCAGAGAGGGAAACAAGGCCGCCAAGGGGCATGGCCGACCGAAGATCCCGGCCGAATACAAGGCGGCGCTGAAGATCCTCGAGCCAGCCGCGCTGAGCGTCCTAGACGAAGTGCTGGCCGACGCAGATCACCCACGCCGGGAGCAGGCCGCCGAGTACATTATCAACCGGGCCCGCGGCACACCTCGAACCAGGACTGAGGTCAGTACCCCGCCCGGGAAGCCCCTGGAGGTCGACGTGAAAGAGCGCGACCCGAAGGAGATGACCAGCGGCGAGCGGAAGCGGTTGATTGCGAAGCTGACGGCGGAGCTTGCTGACCGCGAAGGTGGAGATGCAGACCATGGGCGGGAAGAAGCGGAGCCCACCACCGGAGACATTCAGGACCAGGGGTAAGCAGTGCCCGCGGATGGGCGCGCCAAGAAGGAAGCTCGGCTGATCGAGTTGCTGAGGGCGCAGCAGCTGAAGACGCGGCTTCGCGACTACATCGCGAGTGTCTCGCCGCACCTCCCTCCGCCGCCTCACCTCGACCCGATCATCAAGCGGCTCGAGGAGTCGACGCGGCGGCCGATCCGCCTGGCGATCTCTCTCCCGCCCCGCCATGCGAAGACGACGCTGATCACGCACGCGCTCGCCTGGCGCATGGAATGGTCTCCGGCGGACACACACGCCTATGCCAGCTACTCCGACGAGCAGGCGGCCGACAAGAGTCGCATCGTCAGGGACCTGGCCATTGGGTCGGGGGTCGAGCTACGCGACGACGCCACGCGCCTCAAGCGCTGGCAGACCGAGCAGGGAGGCGGTCTGCTAGCCGCTGGTCTTCTCTCCGGCATCACCGGCAAGGGGGTCAACGGGCTCTTCGTCGTCGACGACCCCTTCAAGAACCGCCTGGAGGCCGACAGTCGGACGATCCGCAACCGCGTCTACGAGACGTTCCGAGAGGTCGTGATGACCCGCCTCGAGGAGGTCGCCAACTCGGCCAGCGTCGTCGTCATCCACACGAGGTGGCACCCAGACGATTTGATCGGAAGGCTCGCGAAGGACGGCGACTTCGAGATCCTGAACATCCCGGCCCTGGCCGAGGAAGACGACGTCCTCGGACGCCAGTTCGGGGACGCGCTATGGGAGCCGATGTACAGCCGCGCCTATCTGGAGGCGCTGCGCGTGACGATGGGGGCCTTCTCGTTCGATGCCCTTTACCAGGGGCGCCCGCGGCCGCGCGGGTCGAAGGTGTTCGGCGCGGCCCACTACTACGATCCTGCCCGACTGGACCTGACCGGTTGCCGGATCGTGATCGGCGCCGATCCCGCTGCGTCAAAGAAGACGACCGCCGACTACAGCGCGATGGGGGCGCTGGCCATTCGCGGCCGCGACCCGAGCACCCGCACGGCATACATACTCGAGGGCTACCGGGAGCAGGTGACGGTCCCAATGTTCGTGGCCGACCTCCGCGCGTTCCAGGACCGGCACCACGACGCGGAGGCGAACGTAGAGGGAGCTGGTCCCGGTAAGGCCGTGGTGCAGACGCTGAAGGATGTCGACCCTGGGATCCGCTGTAAGGAGAGCCCGACCGAGGGCGACAAGTTCCAGCGCGCACAGGGTGTGGCGGCCGCGTGGAACGACGGGCGCGTGCTCGTCCCACTCGGGTCTCCACCGTGGCTGAAGGCATTCCTGGAGGAGGTTGACGACTTCACGGGCGTGAACGACGACCATGACGACCAGGTGGACTGGCTCGCGCACGCGTGGAACGCGGATGAAGATGAGCCTGCCGACTACACCGGCCGCACAACGACCGCGCCCCGCCGGATCTAGCCCCTCGTTCTTGAGAAGCTGAGCCCAGACCAGATCATCGGTGGGGCGTGGCCTCGCCGAATCGCAACCAGTTCGTAGACATCCCGATCTCATCGTTCGCGGGTTGGGATCGCGTCCGGCAGATCGAGGCGGTGCTCTCCGCCCACGACTACGGCCAGTTCCGCAACAGCGCGATCTTGGTCGACGCGATGGAGAGAGACGACCGGATATCGGGCGTCATGGCGACCCGGGTCGGTGGCCTCATGGCAGCGCCGGTGGAGGTGAAGCCGGCAACCGATAAGCGGAAGGCGGTTCGCATCGCGACCGAAGTCGGCGGAGACGACGACACCACGGGCATCCTGAAGCACGTCGCGCCAGACGCGACGATGCGCGCGTTGTCGTCGTGGGGGGCGTACGAAGGGGTCGTTGTCGCGGAGATCTTGTGGTTCGGCAACGGTCAAGACCGCCTGAGCCCGGCGTATCGCGAGCTACCACGGCTCAAGCTGTGGCACCCGCAGTTCGTCTACTGGGACTGGTCGGAGCGGACGTTCATCCTGATCACGGGCAGCGGGATGGTGAAGCTACCGCGAATCGACGTGAACCCGCGCTCCGACGGCAAGTGGTTCGTGTGGGCGCCGTTCGGTTTTCAGTACGGGTGGCTGCGCGCTATCGTTCGGTCCATCGCGTTCAAGTACCTCATGCGCCAGTGGAACTACCGCGACTGGGGCCGGTACAACGAGGTCTATGGCAAGCCGATCAAGAAGGGCAAGGTTCCGGCTTCCGCGAAACCGGAGGCGAAGGATCGGTTCGAGGGCGACCTGGTCAACATGGCCGACGATGCAGTCGTCATGCTGCCCCAGGGGAAGGACCCGGAGACAAGCTACGACCTGGAGCTCCTCGAAGCGAAGAGCCGCGGCTACCAGACGTTCGGCGACCTCAAGACCCATCTCGACAAGGACATCGCGATCGCCGTGCTCGGCCAGGACCTGCCGTCGGAGGCTGGCGGCGGTGGGCTCGGCGTGTCGAAAGGCGCCGACATACGAGACCACGTCCGCCTCGACAAGCGGGTCGAGGACGCGGCGATCTACGACGCCCTCCGCGAGCAGGTCTTCACGTGGTGGGCTCTCTACAACTTCGGCGATGCTGAACTGGCCCCCCGGATCGAGGCGCAGGTGATCCCGGAGGAGACCGAGACCGAAGAGAACCAGGGCATGCTGACCCTCGGGAACGCGGTCAAGGCGCTGAAGGACGCCAACCCCAGGACGGACGTCGACGCGATCTACGACCGCCAGGGTATCCCGATGCTGTCTGACGAGGAGATGGCGGCGAAGCGGGCTGAGGCCGAGAAGAGTAGGCCGCAGCTGCCGCCGGGCGGCGGCGGTGCCCCGGGGCACGGTCCGGCCGCGTTGCCCCCAGCGCCTGGCGACCATGGGCCCGCCGCTGGAGACGAAGCAGCGCACGCAGCCGCCGATGGCCCCGAGCACCTCTCCGCTGCCGATGCTCGCCTCCCGATCCGCCGGCGGGAGTTCGCGGGTCTCCCGGTCGCGATCGAGAACCCTGCCGGCACCGTGCGCCTCTGGACTGACGCCAACGGGAAGACGGTCGGATCGACCATGATGTACTTCGACTACGGCTACATCGAGGGCCACGTCGGTAGCGATGACGAGGAGCTCGACGTCTACCTCGGTCCCGACGAGACTGCCCCGAACGTCCACATCGTGCATCAGGCGAAGGCGCCAGAGTTCAAGATGCATGACGAGGACAAGGCGTTTCTTGGATTTGCATCGGCCGACGATGCGAGGGCCGCCTACGTCGCCCATCGGAACGACGGCGACCGCGCGATCCGCGGCATGTCGTCGATCCCGATCGAGCGCTTCAAGGAGAAGCTGCGTCGCCGCACGGGCACTGGACCGATTCGGGCGAGCATCGTGGCCGGCGCCGCCGAAGTTCACGTCGCGGAGCGCGCGATCTTGGCCATGCTCGACCGAGCCGAGAACGCGACCACCCTCGGCGCCGTGAGGACGAAGAAGGGGAAGCAGCGCGCGAAGACCTATGGAGATGCCGTGGCGGACAGGGCAAAGCGCGCAGCGGCGAAGGCGCTCGCGCCGGACCTGGAAGCCGTGCTGTCCGCCATCTCGGAATCGAGCAGCCCCAGTGACCTGCGCCGGCGCTTGCCCGGGATCTTGCGCGGGATGGATCCGGCGCAGATCGCGCAGGTCACGGAGCGGGCACGGATCTTGGGCAATCTCGGCGGGCGGCTCGCGGCCAGGAAGATGATCGAGAAGTGAGCGCGATAGCCGAAGCGTGGGAGAGGACAAAACGCGCCGTCGTTGAAGTGTATCGGCCGCACGCAGCACCGAACGCAGGCGCGGGCCTCCATTCCCTGAGATTCAAGCGCGACAACGCCAGCGGTGAAGAAACAGTGGGGATAGCGGTGTTTCTGCGCACCGGCGATGGAACATCAACGGAGTACGAGTTCTCCTGTGTCGTGCCGACGAATGAGGAGCTTTACATCCGCATGCTGGATTCGCTCGCGGAAGGCTTCCGAACATCCGTCGATCGACTGATGGGACTGCCGTCGTGACGGCCCCGGGAGCAGGTTTGCACCCACCGCCGAAGCGCCGCCGCCGCCGTGCAAGCGACGTCAGGGCCAAGGTCCGCCCGCGGCGCAACCAGCCCGGCTTCGTCCAGCTCTCGTGCTGGATCAGCGAGGGGACGATGGCGAAGCTCGTGGCGTTCGCGGATGCGCGCGAGACGAAGCAGCGCCTCATTGTCGACGCGGCGATCGCGAGGTACCTCGACAGTGCCGAGCGAGAGGAGTCGGTTGCGGCAGCGCCTCCACCGCCAGTTGCGGCCGAGGCCACCCATGGTCAATGACTTCCCGATGACCCAGGGCGATCTGCTCCCGCTCATCGACCAGGTCTTGCTCAACGGCGACGACAGCGTCCGCGACCTGACCAACTGCACGGTCACGTTTCGCTTCCGGATGTACGGTGACGATCCTTCTCTCGCGACCGAGCGCTCGGCCACCATCGTCGGGGCTCCGACGGACGGCCACGTGCGGTACTCCTGGCAGCCTGGCGACACCGACCGGACCCCGTTGATGCTCGCGGAGTGGGTCGTGTACTTCCCGGGCACGCTGCCTGAGACGTTCCCGAACGGCAGGAGCGACGAGTTCCCGAGCGGGTACATCAGGGTCGCAATCAAGCCGAAGCTGTGAACCATGATCATCGGTGATGCTTATAAGTTCGTTGGCCTCGGGGACGATCCGATCGTGAAGGCGGACGCACCCGTTGCCGAAACCGACGAGGCATATGCAACCGCCGGTCGGGCGGCAGCCGATCGCCTCTGGATGATTCCGGGAGCACGCACGCATGACGACCCCGGACGGCTGGTTTACTTCACTGTCGCCATACCGGTGTCGCAGGAACTGATGCAGCAGGCGCGCATGGCGTTCGAGGAGCGCTGGGCGATGCTGGCGCAATCCTAGCCGTCATGGCCGTCGCCGAACTGCCCGGCATCCCCATCGATCCGGACCGCTTCCACGAGGCTGTCGCGGCCATCAGGAAGAAGCTACCGGTCTCCGATGAGCAGTGGGAGCAGCTGACCGACGACGAGCGAGAGACGGCGATCAAGGTCGGAGTCGCCGCCCAGGGCGACCTCGTGCAGGACGTGTTCGACGCGCTCGATCGGGCCGTCGCGGATGGGACCACCTTCGAGGACTTCAAGGCGGAGGTCGGGCAACAGCTCGCGGACGACTGGGGCGGCGAGGATGGCGCGCGGCTGGAAACGATTTTCAGAAGTGGGGTCATGTCCGCCTACAACGATGGGCGCGAAGAGATCTTCAGCGACCCTGCCGTCAAGGAGGAGCGACCTTATTGGCGATGGGAACTCGTCGATGATGGGAGCCAGGGCAAGGACGATCCCTGTCTGGATTTCGAGGATCTGATCCTGCCGGCCGACGACCCGTTCTGGGACAGTCACCCGCAGCCGTATCACGTTAACTGCGTGGCGCCGTGGACGATGATCGAGACGCCGTCAGGGTCTGTCGAGATCGGCAGACTGCGAAGGGGTGATCTGGTTCGATCTCACGATGGCGCCTATCACCCGATCACGCAGGTTTTTGTGACCCATCACGACGGCTGCCTGCGAGTGATCCGCAACCTGGAGAAGATCCTTCACGTGACGGCGAACCACCCGATGGCCGCACAGGGTCGATGGGTCCGCGCAGATTCGCTTGATGTCGAGCGCGATCAGCTGTGGGTACTTCAGGGTGAATCCTCGGTAGCGCAGGACGCGCCAGCCGAGCGAAGTGGCCAATTCTTCGAAGGTACCGTCATAGGCCGACTTCTTCGGCGTGTCGTGCCATTGGCCGCCATCGAGTTCTATCGCCAGCTTCTCGGAGACCACCGCAAGATCCGTGCTTCGACCATCGATCGAGAAATTTGGAATAGATTCGATCCCGGACGCGCGCAGAGCCTGATACACGGCGCGTTCGTTCTTGCTGCAAAACGTGCCCTGTCGTGCCAGGGCGCGCTTCAGAATCTCCTCCCTGCTTACCGTTCGGCCGCGGGCCGCCGCGTTCGCATCCCGAACCTGGAGTCGGCGGGCCTCGATGTCCATGGTCTTATATCGCCGGGCGTTGTCATCGGAAATCGAGCGCACAACACCGTGGCGCGCAAGAAGCCGATTTATCGGCGTGCGACTGCATCCATACCGCGCAGCGATGGATACCGTGGTCTCCCCGCCGAGGTAGAGGCTGACGATTTCCTGCTCCGGAAACGAGATGGGCGTTCGCCCCTTCTTTCCCATGCCTTCATCAAATCGCACATCGACATCGATCTCAAAATGTACACCGGCAATGTCTACAACCTGGAGATCGAGGGAGCGCGGACGTTCGTCGCCGACGGATTCCTAGTTCATAACTGCCGCTGCACCAAGAGCGCGCTCAGCCGCGAGGAGGCCGAGGACGAAGGCATCAGCGACTCCGCCCCACGCGGCGACAAGAGCGACATGGAAGAGGACTGGTCCCCCGACGTCGGGAAATACGACGCTTCGATCAGGGACGAGATCGAGAGCCGGCTGAAGTAGCCACCGGCCCAGCGATGATTCATGAGCGGAAATCTCTCCCCCACCAATCACCAAGGGAGAGCAAACGCCAGCGACGGATCCCCCGTCGCATACACAGTCGCCGAGCCGGCTAGATCAGAACCTATACTGACGAATGTTGAGTCTCAAGAACCGCTCTAGGCCGCGCGGCGAGTAGAGGTTGGATTGGACTACCCGGTGGCAACCCATGGACGGAATCACTCGTCGTCGCTCTGCGTATACCCGATCTCCGAGATCCGGGCCCCCTGTTTGACTCCGGCCAGGTCAATAGACGAGAACGACAGAACCGGCACTGAACCGCTCGCGTCTCGTCGGTCGTCCGGCAAACGGACGAAATAATCCGGAGCATCTGGTCGCACAGACTCCGAGGCAAACAGCCAGCAATCGGCGATGCTGACGGGCTCGAGGTCACTGGCGTCAGGAAACCACGCCAAAATCACGATCTGAGGATGGCGAAGCTCGCCGGCTTCGTGCGCTCCACGCATGTCGAACCGGTAGCGCTTACCTGCGTGTGACATGGCGAGAATTCTACCTGATCTAGCC
The DNA here is from genome assembly GCF_004299445.1 of Phenylobacterium sp. Lineage (GTDB taxonomy): Bacteria > Pseudomonadota > Alphaproteobacteria > Caulobacterales > Caulobacteraceae > Phenylobacterium. The sequence continues at coordinate 27,524 of NZ_SCTC01000078.1, forward strand.
TGCGTCGCCGGTGCAATTTGGTCACGTCCCGAGGACGGCGCGCATGTCGTAGAGCCCCGGCGGCCGGCCGGCGACCCACAGCGCGGCGCGCACCGCGCCCTGCGCGAAGGTGTCCCGGGACGACGCCCGATGCGTGATCTCGATGCGCTCGCCGTCGCCGAAGAAGAAGACGGTGTGGTCGCCGACGACGTCGCCGCCGCGCAGGGTCTGGATGCCGATCTCGCCGCGCGGCCGCGCGCCGATCTCGCCGTGGCGGGCGTAGCGGGCGACGGCGGCGAGGTCGCGTCCGGCCCCCTCGGCGGCCGCCTCGGCCAGACGCAGCGCCGTCCCCGACGGGGCGTCGCGCTTGGCGCGGTGGTGCGCCTCGACGACGTCGATGTCGTAGCTCGGCCCCAGGGCGCGCGCGGCGTCGGCGACCAGCTTGAGCAGCACGTTGACGCCGACCGACATGTTGGGCGCGAAGACGATGGGGACGCGGCGGGCCGCGGCCTCGAGCTCGGCGCGCTCGGCGGCGCCGAGGCCGGTGGTGCCGATGACCAGCGCGGCGCCCGCGGCGGCGCCCGCGCGCGCGGCGGCCACCGTCGCGGCCGGGACGCTGAAGTCGATCCAGACGTCGGCGGCGCCGGCCGCCGGCGCGGCGCCCTGGACGGCGACACCCAGCGCGGCGCCGCCCGCCAGCACGCCGGCGTCCTGGCCGACGGCCGGGCTGTCCGCGCGCTCGACGGCGGCGCCGAGCGCGCCGCCCGGCGTGCCAGCGACGACGCGCACGATGGCGCGCCCCATCTTGCCGTTGGCGCCGAGCACGGCGATGCGCACGGGGGCCAAGGTCGACGTCGACATGCGCCGGACTCTACACCGTTTCGATGGCCGAACGCCGACGTTGATCTAGCCGGCAATCTACATAGTCGTTTTTGAGTGTGAGCACTCTGGCCCGGACCCTTGACGTGTGAAGGGCCGCCAAAGCCTACGGAATTCGCAAACGAGCGCTCTGACATCGGCGTACTCGACCACGTTCGACCCGCCCGCCGAAGGGCAGCCGGTCGTTGCGCCGAGCGAGTTCCGGGTCTTCCGCGCCGGGATCAATCAGTCGAGCAAGGGCGACTTCCTCTTCGACGACGATGCCGCCAAGTCGGTCATGGCCGCGTTCGCCAAGAAGGGGACGCCGCCAACGATGGACTACGAGCACCAGGCGCTGGCCCAGCCTCCCGTGGAGGCCCCGGCGTCGTGCTCGTCCTGGATTCCGGAGGTTCGCAACGGCGAGCTCTGGGCGACGTCCTGCAACTGGACTGACCGAGCCAGGCGGATGATCGAGGCGCGCGAGTACACGCGCTTCTCCCCGGCGTTCCTGCACGACATCGAGACGATGCGGATCCTCGTGGTCCTCAACGTCGCGCTCACCAACGTTGAGGCCCTGGACAACGTCCAGCCGCTCGTCGCCGCCACCGCGGCAGCCACCGCAACCGCAACCGACCCAGGAGTGACCCCCATGAAGCCCATGGCCTGCAAGCAGTGCTCTGTCTCCCTGAAGGCTCCGACCGACGACGACGACGGCGACGAGATGTACTGCAAGACCTGCAAGAGCGCGTCGACGACGAGAGCCAGCATGCTGACGCTCGTCGGCCTGACGGCGACCGCGCCGGACAACGTGGTGGCCGTCGAACTGTCGGCGATCGCCTCGTTCAACGGGGAGATCCTGCGCACGACCGGCAAGGCATCCCGCGCCGAGGCGCTCGGGGTGATCGAGGGTTGGAAGGCGAATGCCACCGAGGTGGTCATGCTGCGGGCCGCCGAGGTGTCCCGCGAGAGCGCGCGCATCAAGGCGGAGTTCGACGCTGCGATCTCGGGCGCGATCGAGGCTGGCAAGGTCCCGCCCGCCGAGAAGGACGCACTCATCCTCTTCGCCGGAACGCCGAACGCCGAGAACCTCGCGCGCCTGACGGCCTACCTGGCGACGAAGGCCGTGGTGGTCCCGCGCGGCGAGACCAGGTCTCCGGCCGGCGGCGGCGCCACCGGCGATGTCATCACGCCGGAGGACATCCAGATGGCGAAGCTGACCGCGAACCCGGCGCAGACCATCGAGGACGTCCGGAAGTTCAAGCTCGCCCAGCTCGGGCGGGCGTCGGCGTAACGGCGCCCCAACGGCAATCACCGCAACCAACACGACGAGGAACTAGACCATGACCGCACTCACCGCTCCCCGCGCCACCGAGACCAAGGGCGTCGACAAGGTTCTGCTGGAGGCATTCGACATCCAGCTCTCGGCCGGCGTGGTCGTCTACAACGGCGCGCTCGTCATGACCAAGGCCGGCTACGGTCGGCCGGCGGCTGCAGGCGTCGGCTTCGTCTGCGCTGGCTGGGCGGAACTCTCGCCTAGCCAGCCGTCCGTGACGGGCGGCGCGACGGACGGCGCCAACTTCGTCGGCCTCAGCACCAACAAGCTGCGCGTGCGTGCGGGCTGCGGGTGGTTCAACAACTCGACCTCGACGGATCAGATCCTCCAGGCCAACTGCTCCGGGAACACCCTCTGCTATCTGGCGGACGACAACACCGTCGCGTTGACCAGCAATGCGGGGGCGAGGTCGGTCGCCGGTGTCATCGTCGAGATCGACTCCTCCGGCAAGAAGGTGCTCGTTTCGGTCTCGCCGCAGATCCCGCTCAACCCGGCGCTCAGCACGGGAACGGCGTTCCTCGGCATTGGCAGCATCGAGGCGATCTCTGCGGCGGGCGCGCTCAGCGTCAACACGGAGATCAGCACCCTGGCCGTCACCGGCACCACGGCCTACACGCTCGCGAACGGCCTCTACATCGGCCAGATCAAGCGAGCGGTCGTCATCAGCGGCGCGTCGACGCCGGTCGGCACCATCACCCCGGCCACCCCGTCGGGCCTCGCGACGATCACCACGCTGACCGCCAAGGGCTCGGGCGTCGAGTTCGAGTGGGCCAACCCCGCCAGCCCGGCCTGGTACCTAAAGGCCGTTTTCGGCGGCGCCACCGTCACCTAACCCGCGTCCCCAACTGAGAACACCGGAGAAACATCATGGCAGCCTCGCCCCTCACTCCCGCACTCCTGCAAGCGTTCTTCGTCCAGTCGGAAACGCGGTTCCAGAAGGCGTATCTCGATCACCTCCCGTACTGGGACAAGTTCGCCGAGTTCGTGCCGAGCTCGACCGAGACCACCATCCACAACTGGATCGCCCAGATGGCTGACATGGAGGAGTGGGTCGGCGAGAAGACGGTCCGAGCCATCAAGGCCCGCGCCTATCCGATCACCAACAAGCCGTTCCACCACACCTACGAAGTGGACCGGGACAAGATCGCCGACGACCAAGCCGGGGTCTATGCCCGCGCCCCCGAGATGCAGGCCGAGGCCGGCGCCCGCTGGCCCGAGGCAGTGGTAACGAAGCAGCTCCTGAGCGGCCTCACGGCGGTCGGCTACGACGGACAGCCGTTCTTCGACGCCAACCACCCGGTCGACATCGATGACCCCTCGCTGGGCGTGTACTCGAACTACAACACGGGTTCCACGCTGACGGCGACGACCTACGCGACGGCGAAGGCTCAGATGCGGTCGTTCAAGGGCGAGGCGGGCATCTCCCTGCAGCTGCAGCCGACGATCCTCATGGTCGGCCCGACGCTCGAGAAGACGGCGAAGGAGATTGTCCAGGCGACCAACATCACCATCCCGGTGCGGAACGTAGCGGGCACCGAGATCGTCGCCGCTGCCGCCGCCACGAACGTGTGGCAGGGCGACACCACGCTCATCGTCAACGAGCGGCTCATCGATGACACGGCGGGCGCCTGGTACATGTTCTCCACCAACCGGGTCAAGCCGCTGGCCTTCCAGCAGCGCGAGGCCGTTCACCGGATCCCGCTCGTCAACCCGAGCGATCCGAACGTCTTCAACATGCGCAAGTTCGTGTTCTCCATTGAGGCGCGCGGCGCCGGCGGCTTCACGCTGCCGTTCACCGCCATCAAGAACGTGCCGTAATGGAGGAGCGCAAGTTCATCGGGCGGGTCCGGGTGACCGCCCACTCCACCATTGATGTCCCCTATCTCTGGCAGGCGAAGAGGTTCTTTCCGACCAAGGGGTACAAGGAGTTGGAGGTCCTCGACCAGGAGGAGGACCCGCCCGAGATCGTGACGTCCAGGCCGAACGCGAACAGCGGCATCCTGCAGGACATCGTCACCGCCGACCAGGATCGGTGCGGGCAGGCGTCCTACCGCCTGATCCTCGGCGACCCGCGCCTGGGGGTGCAGGAGACCGCGAGCATGAGCCACCAGATCATGGCGGCCGAGCTCGCGGCCAGCAAGACGCAGTTCCTGAAGCTGTCGGGCGAGCTGGTCGACGTGCGCGGAGCTCACGCCCGCGCGGAGGCGGAGAACCAGCAGTTGCGCGTCCGCATTCAGGAACTAGAGGCCCTCGTCGCCGGATCCGTTCCGGTCGAGAACGCCGCGGATGCCACGCCGGCCGAGGCGCGCAAGCGCCGCGGCAAGACCGACGAAAAGGCGGCGGAGAAGACCACGTCGTAACGAGAAAATGCCCACGCCGATCACCCAATACGCGCAGCCCTCGGACATCCCGGTCTACGGGATTTCCGAGGATGCGATCTCGGGCATCCCGCCCGAGGCGGTGGAGCAGTCGCTCCGCGGCGCTAGCTCCATGATCGACTCGGCGTTTCGGTCTCGGTTCACGATGCCTCTGTTCACGGTCGACCAGGCGACGGTGCGCGCGTGCTGCGTCCTGGCGGTCTACGACCTCTTGGTCGTGCGCGGCTACAACCCTGCCGCCGGCGCCGACGAGAACCTGCGCCTCCGTGTCCAGGACGCGAACTCGTGGCTGAAGCAGGTGGCATCCGGTCTCATGACCCCGGACGTGACCGACAGTTCGACGGACATCGTTCCCGGCACCGACGCGACCCGCGCCCGGGTCGTCAGCGCGTCGAGCCGCGGATGGAACTCGCGTGGCGAGACCAGCCGGCCGCCCGGATTTTTCCGAGGGGACTGACGTGGCGCTCTCTGGCGACTTCAGCAAGCTCGACCTCCTCCGGCGGCGAGTCGAGAGCGTGACCCGCGCGGGCATGGTCCAGGACCTCGCCGCCGTGATGGGCGTGGCGGCGATGAAGCAGGTGGCCGACTCGTTCCGGCAGTCGCGCGACCCGTACGGCAACGCATGGGAGCCGCTCAAGCACCGGGACGGCAAGCCGCTACTCGACACCGGCCGCATGGCTGCGTCGGTCAACAGCGCTGTCGTCGACAGGGGCTTTCGGATCTCGATCCCGGTCAAGTACGCCCCGGCTCATCAGTACGGCGCACAGGTGGCCCCGCACAGTCGCCTGCGCGGGCGGACGCTCTGGCACAACCCGAAGACTGGCCGCCTCGTCGGGCGGAACACGAGGCTGCGCACGGTCTATGAGACGCAGGCGAAGCCGGCCACGTTCGCGAACGGGATCACGATCCCGCGGCGGCAGATGCTGCCGGAGAAGTCGACCGGCGGTCTCGGTCCGATCTGGGGAAGGGCCCTCAATCGCCAGGCGGCGACGTTCATCCGCAAGCGGCTCGGGGCGCCGAGCACGGGCGGGGGAGACGCGGAGTAGTGGGTCTCCTAGATGTATTCGCCGCCGTGCAGGCGCAACTCAAGAGCAACCTGGCGGATCTGTCGCTGCTGGGGGTGATGCCGAAGTTCGAGATGGGCGAGGTCGCCCTGGCGAAGGAAGGCGACTACCCCCGCATCGTCTGGGTCCCGCGAAGTGAGTCGATCACGCCAGCCGACGCGCAGGGCGGAGACGGCGTGTCCAACCCTCGGCCGCTGTGGAAGCGCCAGTGCAGTGTCATGGCGGGGATCTGGGGCAAGGACATCGCCGACTGCGAGTCGATCGCCAAGCACCTCGTTGCCGCTGCCCATGACGTCGGCTGGGGCTGGGATGGCGTGCAAAGCGCCACGTGGAACACCGCAGCTGTTCTTCAAAGAGGCGTCGAGTACCGGCTCATGCTGACGTTCGCGATCCCGTTCACGCGCGAGAAGGACGTGTTGAGCCTTCCCATCGAGGACTTCCCGTTGACCGAGACGATCCTCCCGCTGGTCGCGACTGGATAGGAGACCCATGGACGACGAGACCGACAAGACATCCGGCGCGCCGAAGAAGACCGTCGAGGCGTGGGCGTCCGCCAAGGGGATGCTCCCGCAGATCTTCCCGGGCGAGGATCGATCACCGGCCCCCGGTGTTGCCGGCGACAAGCTCGGCTCGCGCATGATCCCGATCGGGAAGCTGAAGGGCCCGCGCGCCAACCCGGCCTACTGGAGGTTCGCAGCGGCGAAGGCCGGGGCGCAGTGGCCAGAGAACAAGGAAGTCACCGAGTCCGAGTTCGACGCGGCCGTGGCACTCGCCACCGTCGGTCACAAGATGGGGTAACAAACGATGACTCTTCCCAACGTCAACACGGTCTTCCAGGACGGCGGTCTCGGCAGCGCACCGCCGAGCGTCGCGGGCATCACCGTCACCATGGGGCTCTGCTCGAAGGGCATCCCGAACACGATCTACGCCGTCAATGACAACGCTACCGCGCAGGCGGCCCTGGGCATCGGGCCCCTCGTCCAGGCCCTGGCCTACAAGGGCGGGACGCGGTACGCGATGCCGCTCACGCCGAGCACGGCGGGCACAGCGGGGTCGGTGACGCAGACCGGGACCGGCGCGGGTACCGTGACCGTGACGCTGGCTCCGGCGCAGGCGATCCTGGCGAAGATCACGACGGCGGGCGCCCTCGGCACCATGGCCGTCGCGTTCTCCGTCGGTGGTGGCGCCTACGGCACGCCGGTGGTCAGCACCGCGTCGGCGTTCTCGATCGTCGTCCCCGGCACGCTCACCACGCTCACATTCGCCGCGCAGACGTACACCGTCGCCGCGGTCTGGACGATCTCCACCCTCGGAGTCATCACGCTCAGCGGGACGGGCACCGTCGGCTGGGTGACGCAGGTGTCGAGCCCGCTCGACGCCTATGCCGTGATCCTCGCGATCACCACTGGCGGCGCCCTCGGAACCGCGGTGTTTACTGCCTCCCTGGACGGCGGCAACAACACCGGGGCGCCGATCGCCACGCCGGGCGGCGGCGTCTACTCCATTCCGAACACGGGCATCGTGCTCACGTTCGCGTCGACGTTCGTGGCAGGCGACACCTACTCGTTCAGCACGACGACGGCGACCTGCAACAACACCGACCTCAACACGGCGCTCACTGCCCTCATGGCACTTCCGATCGACTTCGAGTCGATCCACGTCGCGGCGACTCCAGCGAGTGCAGCGGCCGCGGCAACCGAGTTCGCCACCGTCGACGCCGCCCTGGTCGCGGCTCAGACAGCGTTCCGCTACGTCTACGGCGTCATCGAGTGCCCGACCGTGGAAGCGGACGCGACCATCGTAGCGGCCTTCACGGCGCTGTCGTCGCTTCGGACGATGGTCTCGGTCGGTGACATCGCCGCCAACCAACCCCTCGACGGGCGTATCGAGCGCCGCAACAGCGCCTGGGTAGCCAGCGCGCACATTGCGGCCATCCCGGCCGGCGAGGATGCTGGCTTCGTCAACTCGACGGCCCAGATCACGGGCGTGGCGAACCTCTACCCGAACTTCGGGTCGACGGGCTGGGATCCAACGCTGCTCGACTCGCAGCGCTTCATGACGCTGCGCCAGTTCCCGGGCCCGGCCGGAACGCCGGGGACGTTCATCGCCGACGGCTTCATCATGGCGCCGCCTGGCTCGGACTTCGGTCTCATCCAGCACCGGCGCGTGATGGATGTCGCGGCCCGCGCGGCGAGGCGGGTGCTGCTCAAGTACCTGAATGGGTCCGTTCGCGTGAACCTCAAGACGGGCGCCATCGACCCGCGTGATGCCTTCATCATCGAGTCGTCGATCGATTCGGCCATCGCGGCGGCCATCCTGGCGCCCGGGTTCGTGTCGGGTGGCTATGACCCGGTGAAGCCGGGGAAGTTCGCGCAGCTCTCGCGCACGCAGAACCTCCTCTCCACCAACAGCGAGCCGCTCTCGATCTCCATCACGCCGCTCGGCTACCTCAAGTTCATCACCGCCACCTTCGGGTTCCGCAACCCGGCTCTCACGGTCTAGGAGCCAACATGCCAGGCCCCATCAGCTACCCGCTCGTGAACGGCAACCGATACAGCTACGTCTCTGTCGAGACCGTGATCGCTGGCCAGGTCATGCTCGGCATCTCGTCGATCAACTATTCCGACAAGCTGGACCCGGGGATCGTCAAGGGCACGTCGATGAACATCATCGGGATGACCGCAGGCGACCGCACGCTGACCTGCGACATCGAGATGCTGCGCCTGGAGTGGGACAACCTCCTGTCCGGACTGACCGCCGCGGGAGCTGGCGGGTACGGCCTGGCCTTCTTCGACATCTTCGTCAGCTACTCGGAGACGTTCGCCGGTGCCTTCACCAGCGACTCTATCCTCGGCTGCCGGATCACCGAAGCATCCGCGTCGAACCAGAAGGGCACCGACCCCACGATGGTCAAGCTGACCATCCAGCCGACGAACATCCTCATGAACGGGTCTCCGATCGCGCCGCCGGACTTCGTCTAGTTTTTGAGGATCTAGCCCGACGGCCGCAGCGTCGGGGGCATGACTGACGACGAGATCCAAGCCCTGAAAGCCAAGTATGCCGGCGCCGACCTGCGGATCATCAGCAACGACGAGTTGGAGATCGAGATCGTCGTCGACGCGAAGAAGCTGGCCAGGGAGTGGCCACGCTTCAGAGCGCTGCTCCAGGATGACGCGCAGGAGATGCAAGCTCACAAGATGCTCGTGCTGGCCGGCATCGTCGAGCCATCTGCCGAAGCGTTCCGCGCGCTCATCGAGGAGCGGTCTCTGCCTGCGTGCTGGGAGATCCTCGCCAATCAGTGCGGGAAGATTGTCGGCGCCAGCCGAGCGACCAAGCACAAAAAAATCTAGACGCGCTGGAGGCGGTGAAGTCCAGCCGGGTCACCGCCGCGGCCGCCCTGACCGCTCTCATTCGGCGCGAGGATGGGGAAGACGCCGAGCTCGGCGCGCTACTGCTGGCGGAGTTCGTGCTGCGGGTGATCGACTTTCTGGAGAAGTAGGCCATGGCTGACGAAGGACTAGACTGGCTGCTCAGTCTCGACGTCGACCAGGCCGAAGCTCTCTCGTTCCTGAAGACGCTCGACAAGATCAACGACGGCCTTCGGAAGCTCTCGGGCGAGACCGAGAAGTCCGAGGGAGCTAGCCACAAGGCCGCGAAGGGCCACAAGAAGCACAAGGAGGAGGCCGACACACTGACCGGCGCTCTCAAGAACCTGCTTCACAAGGGGCTTGAACCGTTCATAAAGAAAGCCGAGTCAGTCGCCGAGTTCGAGTTCCTTCGTCGCGGCGTCGACGCTCTGATCGATGCGCCTATGGAGGCGTTTGAGAAGCTCAAGGAGATCGGCGAGGAGATGCTCTCCGTGGCGGCAAAGGCGGAGCGCACAAACCGATCGTTCGGCTTGCTCCTCGGGGCGGCGGAGGGCAGTGAAGTCCTCGAGTACATCGAGGGGATCGCGAAGTACACCGAGTTCACCGACGATAGCCTGAAGAGCGCAGCGCAGTCGTTGGCGAAGGTTGGATTCGCTGGCAAGGACCTCACGCGTGCCCTGGCGGCCTCGATCGACATCGCCGCTTTCTCCCCGAACAAAGAAGAAGGAATGGGGGAGGCGCTGGCCTCCCTGGAGAGAATCAAGAGAACCGGGCGCGTGGACAACCGCGTCCTTGGCGGACTCGGTCTCGGCGAGAAGGACTTCCTAAAGGAGTTGTCGGCGCGCACCGGACAGGGCGCAGCCACGCTCAAGAAGCAGTTGGAGAAGGGAAAGATCGACACCGAGGTCGCGCTAGAGACGCTCTACACGATGATCGGGAAGAAGACCGGCAAGAGCCTCGGCGGTGCCGGCGTGGAGATGGGCAAAACGCTGTCCGCCCAGCTGACGCACCTCAAGGACCTGCCGGATCAGTATTACCAGGAACTCGCGAAGAGCCCCGGCCTGAACACCTTCAAGGACTCAATCGGAAAGCTGCTGGAAGGACTAGACCCAGAGAGCCCGAACGGCCGACGCATCTTCGGCGCCCTTGAGGGGATGTTCGAGGGGATCGGCGATAGCATCAAGACCTTCGATCTGGCCGGTGTCATCACGCTCGGCATTGAGGCACTTGAGGAGTTCTCGATCGACTTCTTCAAGTTGATCGGGAGCATCCCCGGTACGGGCGACGTTGGCGTACGTGCTCTTGTCCAGGCCAACGCGATCGAGACGAAGCGAGATAAGCGCCTGAAGAAGCAGCAGCAAGAATCACTGGACCGCAATGAGCAAGTGCTGGCAGCCCAGAGACACGGAACAACGCCTGAATTCGAGTCCTACGCGATCGCAGCCAAGAAAGCCGAGAACGAGGACAGAAAGGCCCGGGCCGCATTCTTGAGCCGCGACCAGTCTCCGATTGGGAGCGTCGTGGCCAAGAGGAAGACCTTGGTCGATTACATGGACACCGGCTTCAGCTTCGGCTGGAAGAGTGTCGGCGAGAAGGCCGGCGCCGATCTGGTTGCCGGCGTGATGAGCCCGGGCGGCATCGACGCGCATTCGCCATCGAAAAAGTTCAGGAAGCTCGGCGAGTGGTCCGCCGATGGCTTCGACGACGGCTTCGACTCCGATATCCTGAACGACAACTTCCGATCCGCGAAGCCTCCTCGCGCCGGCGGGTCGATCAACGTGGGCGGCGTGTCGGTATCCGTCTCCGTCGCGGGTGGCGCGTCCGCTACGGCTGCCGAGATCGGCGAGGCCACCGCTCGCGCCGTCGAGAGCATGCTCCCGGGGGCACTGGAGAGCGCGCTGGCAACGATCGCGCTTCAGGGAGGGACCGCCTGATGGCCATTCTGACGCCGGGTCTCGCCGTCAATTCCGCCCAGGTCGCGGCGGTCAACGGTACATTCACCGCTCCGTCCCAGATCGTCTTCTGGAACCCGACCGCGCCCGGGACCGGCCCGACGTTCCTGTCGAATCCGTGGGACTTCGCTGTGTTCAACCACTCGCAGCTCCCGGGCCTCTGGAAGGTGCATGGCCTGCCGACGCTGGCGATCGACAAGAAGAAACACGCCGGCTCCGACGGCCTCGCCATCACCGCGAACGGCTACATCCCGGGGCCCGTCGAGATCGAGGGGTTGCTCTGGACGCCGGACCAGTGGGCGTTCATGCAGGCGATCGCGCCGTCCATCTGGCGCCGGCCGACGAAGGATGCGGGGCGAAAGTTCCCCGTCGCCCTCGCCGCGACGATCGAGCATCCCGCCCTGGCTCTCTGGGGGATCTCGAAGTTCGTGGTCATCGGCGTGGCTCCGCCGGAGCCCGGTTCGATTCGTCAGTCCATGTCGATCAAGATCAAGGGGATCGAGTTCGTCCCGATCGACACGAAGACGCGAACGAAGACCGCCGGTTCCCCCATCCCACTCGCCCAGCAGCTGCAACCGCAGCCAGGAAGCTCTCTCTCCCGACCCCCGAGCGAAACCGACGGCGGCATCCACGGCGCGGCGCCAGACACCGTCGGCGGCGCCGAGTAGCCGATGGCCCTCGCCGAGCTGAACGGCCTCCCGGTGATCCGAGGCCACATCCACATGCCCCAACTCGGCGCGTGGACCGCTGACCTGGTCGTCGACACGGAGACCGACGTGACTGGCGCCGTCACGCTCACCCTCGACGGCGGTCTCCGTCTGGTTGGCTTTGCTGTGCGCGGCGGGCAATTCCAGGCGACCGAGTACATCCGCGTGATCGGAGGTGCCGGCGGTCTGGTGAGGCAGGCGCGCGTCCAGCACTACCGCAACACCACCGTCAGAGCCGTGGTCTCTGACCTCGTTCGCGCAGCCGGCGAGAGCCTGTCGAACACGGCCGACTCCTCGGTGCTCGCCCTGCAGCTGCTGGCCTGGACGCAGCTGGCGCAGCCGGTGGCAGCCGCGCTGACCTCCATCGCCAGCGACCGCCGCCACGCCGGGGCCGTGGCCTGGCGAGTCCTGGCGGACGGGACGATCTGGATCGGGCGCGAAACCTGGCCGGACGCGGGACTCAAGGCGCCGGCCGACTATCAGGAACTCGTCGCGCTGCCCTCGGAGGGCTGGGTCGACCTGGGGTTCGAGGTGCCGCGGGTTGTCCCAGGCGTCTCGCTCGAAGGGCGGCGGCTGTCGTTCGTGCAGCACTCGATCGACGGGGAGACGGTGCGGACGAAGGCGTGGGTCGCGGCGGGCTAGTTGCACTCCTCGCAGGCGTGCGTGCAGAGGCGGTTCGTGTAGAGGCAAGGAAGATTTTTGATTGCCATGCCGGTCGTCGGCGGGTCGCACAAGGCGCAGACGTACCCGTCTCGCATGCTGTTCTTGTACGTCCCGCCGGGCTGTAACTTCTGGCAACTCGCCGTGTCCACCGTGAGCGCTTCCGTTGGCTCGCAGAACGAGTAGGCCGCCGCCGCGCCGCCAGTGCCTGGTGCTCCGCCGGTTCCCGTCACAACGCTGGCCCCGCCGGTGCCCGTTGCAGGTCGGCCTCCGGTTCCGGGATCGATCGTCTGCGCACCGCCGGCACCGCCGCCAGCGTCCGGGGAATCTTCGGCGGTGATCTCACCGCAGCCCGCGACCATGGCAGCGATCGCCAGCATCAGCGCCGCGATGATGCCGCGAACGCGCGCCCACGCCGTGAACAGGGCCTCCATGTCTCCAGGGTTGAAGGTGCCGCGGGAGACCCGGGCCCGCAGTGTCCCCTCTGGGACGCCGAGCATCCTGGACACGTCGGCATAGCCGTATCCCCACAGCTTGCCGCCCTTCCCCCGAGGCTTCCGCCCTGCGTACTCGACCACCCGTCTCGTCTTCGGCATAGATGCAACGGTACGCCCACCCTCGTGTTGCACGCAATGGTGACCAGGTGTTCAGTGACCAGGGCGCCTGACGTAGGACACCAGCATCGCCCCAGCCAGAAGCACCGTCCCGAACCCCCAGAACATGATCCCGCCCGACGAATTCCCGACCGCGCAGGTTGCTGCGGTCACTCCTGTCCCGACTGCACATACGCCCTTGGTTATCATCCCCTTCTGCCAGGTCCACTTCTCGACCGCATGGAGACGGCGGTCTTCTTCATCGAGCATTGATCCAACGTCGATCCCGAGTTGACGGGCGAGTTCCTGGCCCTTCGGTGTAACTAGCGGGACGATCGTGCTGTGCCCGCACGCCGAGCACGCTGGAAGGGTCGAGCCCGGTCTGACGATCGCTCCGCCAACGTGCTGACAGTTCTTGCACACCCAGATACCCATGCGCGCCTCCGACCGGGCATCGTCGGCCGCGCCGGCGCCAGCGGTCAAGCTGAACGCCGGATCAGGCAGCGTCCGATCGCGGTTCTTGGGATCGCGCTCTGGTCTGTCCAGAATGGCGCATGTCCTCCTCTCCCGACTTCGGCCGCGGGCCGGGCGCCTCGCTCGCGGCGATCGGCGCGACCGCCGACCCCCGTCGCAAGCTTCGCGCACTCCACCCAGCCAAGGTGGTGAAGTACGGCGGCGGCCTGGTCGACCTCGTTCCCGACGACACCGACCTGCCATCGATGCCGGCGGTCCCGCTCCGCCACGGCATTCCGGGACTCTCGATCGACGCGATCAGTCCTGGCACCTCGATCCTGGTCGGGTGGGGCGGCGGAGACCCGTCAGCGCCGTACTGCGCTCTCTGGTCCGGCAGCGAGGGGGGCGTCACGGCGACTTGGAACGGGGACATGATCACGCTCGGGGCTTCTCTCGGCGCAGTGGCTCCGGTGACCTCTGACCCGTACCTGACTGCCGAGAGCGCCTACCTCGACGCGGTAGTGGTTGCGGTCACGGCGGCTTTGACGGCGCTCGGGCTTGGCGGCGCAGCCTCGACGCTGGCCGCAGCGCAGGCGGCCTTCAAGGCTCAGGCGAGTCGATACTCTGCCACGAATGTCCTCGTAAAATAGACCGCGGATTTTTAGTTCCACCGCGGGGCCGATGACGATCTGTCCGTGGCCACCGCCGCGGCGACAGACTTCGGCACCGACGTCGACTGTCGGTCTGGCGTGCCGTTGCGCTGGGGGCTCGTCTCGGGCCGGGCGAACGTCATCAACGCACTCGCTCGGCGGTTTGTCACGGCCACCGGAGCACTGCCCGACGACACCGCATACGGGCTCGATCTCCGCGGCTACCTGAACGCGGGGTTGACCGCGTCGGGTCTGTCTCAGCTACGCAGCTCCATCATCGCTCAGTGCGAGCTCGACAAGCGCGTCCAGTCCTGTGACACGGTCGTCTTCGACTTCAACGCGCAGGCGAGCACCCTGGTCGTCACGCTCGTCATCAGCGACGCGGATGGGCCGTTCACGCTGGTGCTGGCGGTCAACGACCTCACGGTCGCGATCTTGAACCAGGGCCAGACCGCGGCTGCGGCGCTCGCTGGGGCTGCAGTGGCCGAAGCGACTGTGACCAGCACGCCGGGGCGCGATGAATCGCCGGGGCCTTCGGGGCCGCCGGGACCAGCCGGGAGCGGCGCGGGAGGGATCGAACTTTCGTTCCCGAAGACCGTCGCAACGAACACGGGAGCGGCCGAGATCATCGAGCAGATCACGGTCGACTTCTCGGGCCTCACCGGGAGCACCGTGCTGGTCGATCTCGTCGGGCGCGCTCTCAGTGCCTCGGGGACGGCGACGTTCAGGATCTATGTCGGAGGCACCTACGACGCGCTTGACGGGACCCTCGTCGGTACCACCACGACGACGAGCACCAGCCTCGTCGAGATCCAGATCAGTTCGTCGATCACCAACCCGACCGGTCTCCGTCCCGTGAAGATCGTCGGCACCAGCGGCGCGGCCGGCCAGGACGCTCGGCTCACCTCCTACACGATTTCGATCAGGTAGCCGATGGCCTCCCCGTACACGCTCGCCGACCTGCTCACGCCTCAGAACCTGGACCAGATCCGGGCGGCATATCTCGCGGCGCTGCAGGGCGCGGGAATCCCGGCCGTGACCGAGTGGTTACCCAAGGTCGGCGTCGAGATGGCCTACGTCGACATGATCGCGCGGGCCATCGACGAGCAGATCGCGGAGGACCTGCCGGACATCGTCGCCTCGGGGTTTCTCGGCAAGGCGACAGGGATCTTCATGGACCTGCTCGCCCAGCAGGTCTACCAGCTCGAACGAATCGCGGCGACCTCGACGACGTTCAACCTGCAGTTCTTCTCCGCCCCGGCCGCGCCGCCGTACAACCTCGGGGTCGGCGACATGACCGTGATCGCGCCGAGCGGCAACCACTACTCGAATACGGCGGCGTTCTCGACCAAGCCGGGTGAGGCTTCGGACCCGGTGCCGTTTCAGGCCGCGACCGCCGGCGCCTCGTTCGCCGACGATCCATCTCCGTCCGGCGCCGGCGTCATCTTCCAGATGGTCACCGCCTTCGCCGGGCTCACGCTCCAGCCGGCCTCAGCCGACTTCGACCCCGTCACCCAGAGCGGATCCTCGATCGGACAGATCAAGCCGGTTCGTTCGGGCGCAACCATCCCTGACCCGCACACGATGGTGCTCAGGATCGACGCGACCGGCGACGTTGGCTCAGCGCAGTTCTCGATCTCTCTCGACGGCGGTCCCTTCGCCGCTCAGGGAACGCTCCTCGCCACCAACACTGGTCTCGCGGGAGGGTGGACGGTCATCGCCCAGTCTGGCGGGGCCACGCCAAGCTTCCGCAAGGGCGACACGTTCACGATCATCTCACCGGGCGGACCGAATTATGTCCAGGGTAGTGACGAAGAGAGCAACGCCGACCTCGCCGCCCGGTGCCGAGCTCGGTGGTCGACGCTCTCGCTCAACGCGACCAAGCCGGTGCTCTACCTCTGGGCGCGCATCGCGTACAACGCCGCCAGCCGCATCCAGGTCACGCCGGACCCCGTGACGGCGGGCCAGATCAACATCGTCGTTGCCGACTCGCACGGTCCGATCAGCGCGGTCGCGGCGCGCGGGATCGAGACCTTTATCGCCGGCAAGCTGCGCAACGTCCTGGCCTCGGTCCGCGTGAAGCCGGCCACCGCCTTTGGACTCAGTACCAGCGGGAACGTCAAGGTAAGCGCGGCCGACAAGACGAGAGTGCAGGCGGCGGCACAGGAGGCGTGGCTGCTCTATCTCGGCACCGTCCCGCTCGGTGGTGTCGTGCGGCTGGCCGAACTCGATCAGGCGATCATGGACGCCGGGGCAATCGATACCGATGGCCTCGCGTTCGACGAGGTGCCGGCCAACGTGCAGCTCGGGCCCGGCGTTGTGCCTCAGGACGGGAACGACGGCGGACTCGCGGAGGCGATGACGTGGCAGCTGCTGTGACCACCGTCGACGATGCCGTGCCTGCCCTGTCGAAGGAGCAGATCCAGGGATTGCTCATCGGGTATCTGCAGAACGCCCGTCTCCCCACGACGGACTGGCTGAGCGGCGCGTTCATTCGCACGCTCATGCAGTTCCACGGGACGGCCCCCCTCCAGAACTTCGGACTCCTCAAGGCGAGGATCGTCAAGAACGGCTTCCCGATCGAGGCGACCGGCGACGACCTGACCAACCTGGCGCAGCAGATCTTCTCGATCACGCGGAACATCAGCCTGGCAGGCCCCCGTTTCGCGCAGACGTTCACTCAGCAGGCGGTGGTCTTGTCGTGCGACGCGAGCCACGGGCCCTACTCGGTCACGTCGGGGAGCTTCTCGGTCCGCTCGCGCATAACCGGCAACCGCTACACGTCGATCACGTCCGGCACGATCCCGAGCAATGGCTCCGTCACCGTCACCTTCCAGGCCGAGAGCGCGAACGATTCGGCGAACGGCCTCAACTTCGCCGACGGTCCGGGGACGCTGACCAACGTCAGCGAGAACCCTCTCCCGGGTGTCACTGCCAACAACGTCGCGCCCAATTTCTCCGCCGTCACTGCGGTCGCGGTCGGCCTCGGCGTGGTCACGGTCGGCGGGACGCCCGCGGCCGCCCCCACGGCGTACGACGTTCAGATCACGACGGCCGGTCAGGTCGGGGTCGCCGTGTTCGAGTACAGGACGAACGGCGGCCTCTGGAACACGGGGCACGCCACGGCAACCAACTTCACCATACCGAGCGGGCCGACGATCCACTTCGCCAACGACGGCGGCGGGTCGAACCCATCGTTCCTCGTCGGCGACAAGTATTCGTTCACGTCACCGGGCACGCCGATCACGCAACAGGGCCTCGACCCGGAGACCGACTCCGCGCTGCTCGCCCGCTGCCAGGCTCGCTGGCCGTCGCTCGACGCGGAAGGCGACACTACCGACAAGCACCAGGTCTGGGCGCTGGCGGCGAGCCCGCTGGTCACGCGGGTCAAGGTCGCGCTCGACACGAACTACCCCGGCCGCGTCCTCGTCACGATTGCCGGCGTCACCAACCCACTCGGATCGCCGACCGTGGCCGCGGTGCAGCTCTACATCGACCAGCGCGAGGAGGTCGGTGACCTGTCGCTCGTCGCGGCAGCCACCGTGACCACCGTGACCGCGACGGGTACGGTGACCGTTCCGATCCTCCAGCTCGCCACCGTCCAGGCCGCCGCGAAGGCCAGCTGGGACCCCTATGTCGCCGGCACGGCTGTCGCGGGAACGATCCGCCTCGCGGTCCTCGAGGCGTTTCTCATGGATGCGGGGGCTATCGACGTGTCGGGTCTCCAGCTGAATGGATCGCCCACAAACCTCGTCATCGCGGCCAACGCGATCGGGTCGCCGGCGGACATCACGTCGACGCTGACCTGGGTCGGGGTCTGAGCCATGTCCTACTCCACCTGGCTACAGACGCAGGGACCGAGTTGGATCCTGGATGCCGTCGGAAAGGCGCTAGCCAAGACAGCGGGCGCCCAGTATGACGCCCAGGCCGACCGCATCCTACAAGGCGTCCTCAAGCGCTTCCCGACTGCGGGGCAGCTCGACACGGACCCGGCATCGGCAACGTTCAGGCGCCTCATCGTCGGTCCGTCCGATGCGCTCGACCAGATCGGGGCGGACAGAAGTCTGCGCCGCGGGCCGGGCGAGTCTGACGCTGCCTATGCCGTGCGGCTGCTGGGGGCCTGGGACTTTCACATGTTCGCCGGCAGCCACTACGGCATCCTGAGGTCTCTGGTGATCGCGGGCTATGTCGGCCCGATCATCGTCCAGGACAACGGGCGCTGGTCGCGACTCACAGGGTCGGCGGGGACGATTGCGGACATCACGTTCGGCGACCTCATGCTCTGCGTGGACCGCGGGCGCCCTGGCTGGATGTTCGACACGCGGACGGACTTCTACTCACGCTTCGGGATCATCTTCGAGAATACGGCTGCGAATCTTGAGTCCGCTTCGGGCCAGACGATCCTGAACGAGATCGTGGAAGAGTGGCGACCAGGAAAGGCTTCGTTCGTTGGGACCTGGGTCATTTTGGCCGGGCGCCTGCTCGGATGGCCCGTGGGCCGCATCCTCGGAACCGACCCGAACCTCGGCGGCAACTCGGTCCGCTTTATCCCCGGCGACGGCAGCACACCCGTCGTGAGGGGTCCATAGGAGACGCATGCCAACGAACACGACGGGGAATCCGACCGGTGTAGAACCGCCAGACGCAGGGCCAGTGGCCAATGGCGCGCCAGTCGGCGCGCTACCGGCTGACGGTGACCCACCCAACGCCGCCACCTTCGCCCAGCCCTACAAGGTCCTGCTCGACTGGGTAGCCTTCAACGCCAAGCGTTCGGCTGTCTCCATATTCGGCACCGGCGCTGATGGCGACGTCACAATCTCGTCGGGCACGACGAACCTCTCGGCCAGCGCGAACTACGTCAACCTGACGATCGGGGCGACCGGGATCTTGGTCGCGAATTCGTTCCTGATCAACGTCAAGGGCACGCTGACCGTCGTCTCGGGTGGCAAGATAATCGACGCCGCTGCGGCACCCAAGAACGGGGGTGACGCAAGCGGGATCGGCATAGGCTCGGCGGGGCTCGGCGGCAACGGATCATCGACCGGTGTCTATCTCGGCGGGGCCAGCGGTGCCAACGGAGCCGTGACCACCGTGGCTGGTACGCCTGGCGATGCCGTGACGTTCGCCCTTGGCGGCGCGGGTGGCGCGGGTGGCGCGGGGAACACGGGTGGCGCGGGCGGGGCGGCGGGAGCGTTCACGGCGCCCGCGGCAGGCACGATCACGGACATCGCCCGAGCGTTCTCGCAGCCCGGCTGGGTCATCGAGCGCACGGGTTCGGCCGGCGCGAGGACGGGCACGCTCCGCGGCCTCATGGGCGGTGGCTCGGGTGGCAGCGGCGGAGGCTCTCCGACGCATCCAGGGGCTGGGTCGGGGGCTGGCGGCGGTCTCGTGGTCATCTTCGCTCAGCACGTCGTGCTCGCAACGAGTTCCGACATCATGGCACCCGGCGGCGATGGCGGGGCAACTCCCGACGGCGCGTTTGCGGCGGGTGGCGGCGGCGGTGCCGGGGGTGGCGGCGCGGTGCTGCTCTACTACGGCACGAAATCGGGACCGTCTCTCAGCGCGGCGGCGTGCTGCCCCGGCGGCGTAGGCAAAGGCCCGGGCGGGACGGGTAGCGGTTCATTCTTCGGCGCCGGCGGGAGCGTGGGCCATGTCTTTGAGTTCAATGTCGGGTACTGATGAGCCGCGAGATTCTCAAGCGCGACCTCGACTTCGGCGCCTTCCGGGCCCTGAACGCCGCTGACGCCGTTGGCGCGCAGGACCTGCCGGCGTTCCATCAGATCGACGACGGCATCACCGCCCGCGTCGGCACCATCACCTGGCAGCGGCTTGGGCCGAACTCGTTTCAGCTTCCGCTTACCCAGGGTGGCGAGAGCGTCGGCGCGTTCATCCGAACGAATTCACTCATCGGAGGCGTCAATCCGTCAACGGAGCTTTACCAGCTCCAGGTGCTTGCCCCTGCCTTCGATCTGCGAGGCACGGTCGTGGTTGCCGGAGACACGGGCGTCGGGGAATCTCGGGTCGGCATGCTCATCGGGCAGCAGTCGGACTCGGTGACGCCGATCCGGATGCAGACCGGCGATCACAACTTCGTCGAATTCGGCACCTTTCAGAAGGGCATCCCGATGGCGACGATGACCCACGGGATCGAGTTCAACACCCTCCACGATGTCGTACCAACCACGCGCGTGGTTGGTAACGTTCATCCCCACCACTTCGTCGCCTCGACTAGCAGCACTCCATTTCACGTGGGGTTCTTCGCGCACGACTACTGGGACGGCGCGTTCGATCTGAACGCCCCTGGCCTGATCATCGATCAGTATGAGGGCGACGGGAACTTCGTCCTCTACTGCGGCGGCAGGTTCTGTGATTTTGGCGCGGGCATCCTCTGGGGCCAGGCGCACGCGGGAAGCCTGGACTGCTACATGGACGTCGCCTTCGGGAGTGCGGCGAATGTGGCAGGCCCAGGACACATCAGGCTCGCTTTCGACGAGACGGCCGGGCATCGATATTGGACGACGTCGGTCAACACAGGCGCGTATAGGCCACTGACGACAACGATGGGCATGGCCGTCGTCTACGATCCTCCGGCGCGGACGTACCCGGCTGGAGAGACAATCGTACACAGCGTTTTCCCAGACGATTCTGGGTCCTTCGGGTTCTCTTCGATCTCTCCGCGCAACTGGAAACTACCGCCCCAGGTAGCCATCACCGGCGGCCACCTCACCGCGGGCATCCGCTTCCGCCAAAGCCAGGGCAGCGCGACGACGCTGTTTCTAAATGCGAGCTCCGATTTCGTGAGAACGGCTCGCGACACCGTGGACCTGAACGTGGTCAGCGCGTGGCTAACGGCGATCGAACTTGTGGTAGTGAACGACACGCTCTCAACATCTGCTTCGACCGATGTAGACGCATTCAGGGTCGAGTACGAGCAAACATGAGCACTGTGGTTAAGATTGGAAATGGCGCTGACCCGATAGATTTCGGAGGCAAGGGCGCGCTCCATGTGGCCTCGGCTGGTGGAGTACCAACCAGTGGAACCAACCTAGCCGACGTCACCGCTTTGACCGGTGGCTCACTAGCTGATGGGTCCATCGTTTTTACCGTGGGCGGATTGCTCACGGGAGACTCCACCACAGTCAAGATCGACACAACGACCAAGGTAGTCACGTTTCAGACGGCCGACAGTCTGTCGTCGCACCAGGTAAACATCGGGCATCCGTCTGCGCTGTTTGAGATCGGCAGAGACAATCGGAGCGCTCAGCCAACGACTGGCCTTCTTCGCTTCTACGGTGAGCAATCGAGCTTCGATGGGTTCGCCTTCGATGGGGTAGGTGGACTCAAGGTCACCATCCAGCCGGCCGGGCACGTGGACATCGCGAACCTGTCCGCTGGAGGGGTCGTGGCGGCGGCCGTATCGACTGGGCGGCTTGCTATCGCGGGTAACGCGACCGCCCTGGGCGCCGTGAGCGGAACGAACACCGGCGACCAGACGATCACGCTCGCGGGGGATGTGACCGGATCGGGAACGGGGACGTTCACGGCGACAATCGCATCCCACGCCGTGACGAATTCGAAGTTTCGCCAGGGCGTGGGCCTATCTGTTGTCGGCGTCAGCGGATCTTCGACGGCCGACGTGGCTGACATCACGGCTGGATCGAACGCTCAGTTTCTGGGGCGCCGGTCTAATGCCCTGGGTTTCTTCGGAATCCTCAATACCGACCTGCCGGCCGCCACGACGAACGCGGTACTGTTTGGGCGATCTGGCGGGGGATACGATAGCGACTCCGTCATCGTCGTCGACGCGACCAATCACCGTATCGGCGTCAATCAGACCACGCCCACGCACACCGTTCACGTCGGAGGCGACGTCGCCACCAGCGGTGACATAACCGTCGGCAATCAACTCCACGTCACGGACACGTCGACGCTGACCGGACACGTCGATGCGAACAATGGGCTGGCCGTCAACAATGCGATCCTGACGGCGAACGCAACCGGGACCGCATTCGCCGTAACGGCCGGCAATGCCGATCTCCAGCACGACGCGCATGTCGGCGGCAACCTGTCCGTCGACGGTAATGTGTCCGTTCCTTCTGGTCATCTGACCGTGAACGGTAACATTGAGACCACCGCCGGAGGTTTTATTGTCGGCACCACGGTCATCTTATCTTCCGGCGCCACATTTCCCGCTGGCGTGATATGCGCTGGATTGAACTCATCAAGTGACATTGTGGCCGGCGGCGATATCATCTTGACCGGAGAAATTCAGTTCTCTGTAGTCGATGCTCCGGGCGCTGGAGCATCTGCAACTCTGGCCCAAGTCGGCAGTCCCGGTCCTACGTCGGCGGCTCAGACCGGATGGCTGCGGTGCCGCTTTAGCGGAAACACAATCAGGATCCCTTATTGGCAGGGATGAACAAGGAGACCGGCGCATGCCCCGTATATTCCCCCTCATCATCGAAGGAAAGATTGATCTTGACGCCATCAAGACAATCGCCGATCTGGACGCGAGGGTCGCTCAGGTCGCAGCAGCAGCTCGCGACGCCATCTTTCGCGAGATCGTGAAGGCCACTGCACCACCGGAGACCGCCCCGGCCCCGGTCGTGACTGAAACGAAATGATGAACCGTTCGAACCACTCACGGGAGGCCCATGAATGACGCTGAACGCACGCCGTCCGAGGCCCCGTCCGAGCCGATTGGCCTCATCCTCGAGCACTGGGTCGCGCGTCTTGCTGGAGTTGTCCAAGATGGACGAGCACTTCGATCGCGCCTCGGAAACGCTGGTTCGGTTGAGCTCGGAGCTATCGCCCTCGAGGCCGCAGGCGCGGCCGAGCACACGTCGGCTGCCTGCCTCGAAGCTGCTCGCCTTCTCCGGGCCTACGTCAAGCGTGGCAGCGCCGATACCCAGCGGGACCTTCCGGCCATCGGTCGTCGGCGACGCTGGAGTTGGGCCACTGCCGCGAAAGTGATCGCCGCCCTGGCGGCCCTGCTCGGTGCGCTTGCGGCCTGGAGGAGCGCTCATTGAAGCCCGAACACATCATCATGGGCCTGACGGCCGCGGTCTCCCTGGTGACGCTGATCAAGATGATCCGCGGCGCTGGCACCACGGCCGGGGTCGAAGAGGCTCAGATCAAGGCGTTGGTCGACGGCTTCGAGGCCCTGCGCGCCGACATCAGGACGATGTCCCATGCGCGTTTGCTCCCGCTGGAGAAAGACGTCGCGGTGCTGAAGGAGCGCGTCGACGAGGCCGGCCGGCGTCTGCAAGCGCTGGAGACGCACCCGGGGCGTCGCGGATGATTCTCATCGTCGAAGACAATCTGTACCTGCGTCGCCTCTGGCTGTCCGTGCTCGATCGCGCGGGTCATGCAGCACACGGGGCGGCATCCGGAGGCGAGGCCATCGCGGCAGCGATCGAGATCCTCCCCGACCTTGTCATCACAGACCTCGACCTACCCGACATGAACGGCTTCGACCTCATCGCCGAGCTGCGCCCGCTCGGGTCGTTCCCGATCGTTGCCGTCACCGGGGCCACCGATCTCGGGAGCCTTGCTCATCTCGGATTCGCCGAGACCGTCATCAAACCGATCGCGACAACCGATATGGTTGCCCTCGTCGATCGACACCTGCACACCAACGGAGGACCCGCCGCATGAAAGCTATCAAGAGGATCCTGTTCGCGTACGCGCTGATCGTTGCCTTCTTTCTCATCGCCATCCCCGCCGTGCCTTCGTGCGCCCACGTCGAGAAGGTCGCCACCGACTGCAACGCCACGGCGGATGTTGTCGCGGCGGTCGATCGGGTGCTTGCCCACGATGCCTATGACGCTGAGATCGCAGCGCTCAATCTCGCCTTGTGCGTGGCGCGCGACGCGGTCGCGAAGGACCAGGCCGCGGTATCGGCCGATGCGACGGCGCTCTCGGCGCACGACCCGCTCGCGAACGCGAAGCTGGTTCACGCGCAGGCTTGGCTTGCGGCCCACGGAGGCCAGGCGCCGGTCACGATCAAGGCGGGGCTCCCCGGCGGTGGTGGAGGCGGCGGTTGGTGCTGCTTCCATCCCAACGGCGGCGGCATCTGGCACGTCGGCGAGGTCGTGCCCGACGGGACGCTCGTCACCTCGGGCAATATCGCCGGGCTGTGCGCGAGCGGGCGGCTGCCGGTTCGGCAGGTCTGCCAGTGACCTTTGTCTGCGAGGTGATGACGTGAGCTTCCTCGACATGAACGGCACCACTGCGTCCAACGGGTCGTCCGGCATCACCGTCTCGTCAATCCAACTGGCGTATCCACTTCCGATCGATCGCGACGGTAGACCGCTTCCTTTGTGTGCTAACTGTGGCAATGCGTTCATGGATCATTCTCTACTTCGGTCGGACTGCCCGGGGTACTCGACCGTCCTATTTCCAGGATGGCCTGGAGAATGGCCTAGGTCGTGAACGAGCCATTCCGCCCCGTCCGTCTCCCCGTCAATGACGAGCGTCTCGCCGAGGTGGCGCGCCTCGGGCCTGCCGGCTGGTTTCGAGACCACGCCACGCACTCCCTGACATGCGGCTGCGCGCTGACCGAGGCCGACGCTAGCTGTGACGTCGGGGCGGCGCTGGCGAGGCTGGCGGCGCGCGAGATCGTGCCTCGGGCGGCGGTGCCTCGGTGAGGCTCGTCGATCTCAATCCGCGCTGGGCCGGCGGCACCGATGACGACGCGCACATCGGCATCACATTTGACTGCCCTGGGTCCTGCTGCGGGAACGCAACGATTAGGGAACGCATCTACGTGCCTTTCCGCAACCCGATCGGCGGCGGCGATCCAATTCCGGGCGACCCGCGATGGAACCGAACCGGCGACACCTTCGAGACGCTGACGCTCACGCCGTCGGTGGATGCGAGCAATCGAGGCCACTGGCATGGGTTCGTGACGGCAGGCGAGGCGAGATAATGCCTGACGTCGAGGCCATCGAAGATGCCTTCGCCGAGCTGGTCGAGCAGCAGCGCCAGCGACTGATCGAGCTCGTCAAGCAACACGGCTGGGAGCGCGGCGCGCGGATCTTCGGCTGTGCGCGACCGCATCTGGCGGGCGTGGTGTGCGTCTGCGGGGCGGCGGGCTCGGCAGTGGTGGCCTGATGTCGCGCGACCTCTTGATGTTGGCGCTGACGTTCTTCTGCGGTGCCGCGTACGAGCTCGGCTGCGTGTTCTGGGTCCACTACTCGGAGTCGGACCGCCCGGCGCCGGCGGTCGGATGGTCGTGCTTCAACGCGCTCGTCACTGTCATCGGGCTTGGCGAGGCGCTGCATCGGCCGCTGTTCATCGCTGTCTACGTCGCGGGGTTCGGGACAGGGACGTGGGTGGCCATCTCGGTGAAAAGGCGACGGCGCTGATGCGGTGCCTGGGCATCGATCCCGGCTCTCTCCGCTGCGGGTATGCGATCATCGATGTCGCGCCCGGCTTCCGCCTCACGTTCGTTGAGGCCGGCGTCATCACCGCCCCGAAGGGACGCGACCAGCACGCACGGCTCGTCGAGATTGGTTGCGACCTGGAGGCGGTGATCGCCGACTTCCGCCCTGACACGGCCGCCGTAGAGGCTGGCTTCGTCCAGCATCTCAACGGGGCTCTCACCCTCGGGGCATCCCGTGGTGTGGTCTGCTATGTATGCGGGCGGGCCGGGCTGACCGTGACCGAGTACGCACCTTCGACCGCGAAGAAGGCCGCGACCGGGAACGGAGCCGCGAGCAAGGAGGATGTCGCCCGCATCGTTGCCGTTCGCCTCGGGCTCAGGAAGATCCCAGACGGGGACACGGGGGACGCGATCTCGATTGCGATCTGCCGAGCTGCCGACCGTGACGCCGGCTGGGTCGAGCGGCCGCGCGTCGCGAAAGCCCCCAACCCGTTCTTCATCGCGGTCCCCGGATCGGACTCGGCCGTCTGACGACAGTCGTGCTATCGTCTCGCTCGTTGCTGGTTCGATTCCAGTCGGGCGGCTGGCAGGGGCGCCCGAGGGCGGTTGGTAGCCGTCAAGCGGGGTCGCTCCTCGTCCCCTGTCGTAGTCACCGCAGTCCCGGCGGCAGCGTCGGCTCATCTGGCCGGTCCCGCCACTCTCGGAACCTCCCCTTGACCTCTGCTCGTCGAGCTTCGATCTCAGGTGACGGTGGAGCGAACCCGAGGCACGTCCAGCACGTCACCGCCATCCATGTCGTTGTCGCTGGAACTCGCGTTCGACCGCACGCCGTTGGAGCAGGGTAGAGCTTGCCGAAGTGGGTAGCGATGGGGTTGTCGGCGGGAGCGGAGTGCATGCCGGCGAGTCTGGCCTGACGAGCCGGGGGCGTGCAAAATAGCCTTGACCCAGTGTACAAAATAATTACACTCATGCTCGACGGGCCGACGCGGGGCGGTTACCTTCATTCGATACCCTCCTCGCAACACCTTGCCCGTCTAAAAACGAATTGGATTTGGCGAGCCGAAGGAGCGCGGTTATCTGGTTGATTCTCCGCGCCCCACCGAACTTGCTCGCTGATTATCTGGGGAGGCCACCATGTACGCGCGACACCTTGGATCGACGCCGCAGACCGAAGCGCTCCCGGGGCAGATCGCAAACAGCGCTGGTGGCTTCTCGTTCGCGGTCGACGACTGGACGCGCCTCGATCGGTTCCTGATCCTCGGGTCGGAAGGCGGCAGCTACTATGCGGCCGAGCGAAAGCTGACCATCGACAACGCGGCCTGCGTCGAGCGATGCGTGGCGCTGGAGGGGCTGCGCACGGTCGCCCGTATCGTCGAAGTGTCCGACTCGGGTCGCGCACCAAAGAACGAGCCGGCGCTGATGGCGCTGGCGATCGCAGCGAAGCGCGGCAACACCGAAACGCGGCGGGCGGCGTTCGCGGCGCTCCCGAGGGTGGCTCGGATCGGGACGCACCTCTTTCACTTCGCCGAGTATGTGAAGGCTCTCGGCGGCTGGGGACGGGCGACGACCCGCGCGTTCTCCGAATGGTACCTGTCGATGGATCCGTCTCGCCTCGCGCTGCAGGCGATCAAGTACCAGCAGCGCGACGGTTGGTCGCACCGCGACCTCCTGCGCAAGGCGCACCCGAAGACGGACGACGCGACCAGGAACGCCATCCTCCGCTGGATGGTCAAGGGCTGGGATGGCATCGGCACCGTGCCGCACGAGGATCCGGTGCTCGTTAAGATCTGGGCGTTCGAGCGAGCGAAGGTAACGACCGACCGCAAGGAACTGATCCGCCTGATCTCCGACTACGACCTGCCGCACGAGTGCGTGCCGTCGGAAGCAAAGGGAGACCCGGCCGTCTGGGAGGCCATGCTTCCGTCGATGGGCCAGACCGCGATGATCCGCAACCTCGGCAAGATGACCGCCGTTGGCTTACTCAAGCCGTTGTCTGCATCAGTGCGCGCAGTGGTCGACCAGCTCGGCGACGTGGCAGCGATGAAGAGGGCGCGCATTCACCCCCTATCCCTGCTCGTCGCGCTCAAGACGTACCAGCAGGGCCACGGCGACAAGGGATCGCTGGCCTGGGCCCCAGTAGCGTCGATCGTAGATGCTCTGGACGCGGGTTTCTACTCGGCGTTCAAGGCGGTCGAGCCGACGGGCAAGCGCCACCTGCTCGCCCTCGACGTGTCAGGCTCGATGGGCAGTACCGCGATCGCAGGCATGGCCGGAATCACGCCGCGCATTGGATCGGCGGCGATGGCACTGGTCACCGCGAACGTCGAGGAGAGCCACGCCTTCATGGGCTTCTCGCACCAGCTTGTTCCGCTGGCGATCTCGCCGCGCCAGCGACTCGACGACGCCGTGCGGGCGATCTCGAACATTCCGTTCGGCGCCACTGACTGCGGCCTGCCGATGGCCTGGGCGGAGAAGAACAAGATCCCGGTGGATGTGTTCTGCGTCTACACCGACAACGAGACCTACGCCGGAAGCATCCACCCGGTCCAGGCTCTCCAGTCGTACCGGCAGAAGACGGGGATCGGCGCGAAGCTGGTCGTCGTCGGCATGGTCGCCAACGAGTTCACGATCGCCGACCCGGCCGACGCTGGCATGCTGGACGTTGCCGGGTTCGACACGGCGGCGCCCGCGGTGATCTCTGACTTCGCCCGAGGATGACGCCTCAGAAACAAGAGTCCGCGGCCGACAGGATCGAAGCGGCCTTGCGCGCAAGTGCTGAGCCGATGACGATCGACGAGCTGTGCAAGGTCGCGCTTGGTCGAGTCGGCGCACGCGAACGAAACCTCGTGCGAGTCAACCTGCATCGACTTGACGAGCGCGGCCTGCTGACGAAATACGCCGCACGTTACGCGATAGAGACAAAGAGTTAGCCGGCGAGTCCGGCGAGGGCTACTGCCTCGGGAATCTGATCGTAAAGGCGACGTGCTCAGCGATCCGCGGAGGAGTCACGGTCAACGCCAGTGTGGCGCCGTCGAAGGCCGCAGATGAGCCAGGGAACGACTTGGCAGCCCAGAACAGAGCGCGGGCCTCGATCTCTTCCTTGGTGAGCGGCGGCGCTTCCAAGTGCCGCACGACGACGTCGCGGGCGGCCGCCATGATGCGGTTCACCCTCCTCTGGTCGGCGATCATGGTGAAGCGCAGCTGCTGATCGACAGCTTCGCCGTGTTCCCGCCCCCTCTCCTCTCGGAGCCAGCGGCGGATGGCGGAGGTCTTCATGGCGTCACGACCTGCACATTCTCCAACTGCGCAGAGGCTTCCCACGCGAGTAGTTCGTTCCATGTCCTAACGATCCTGGACGGGATCATTCCGCGTGATGACTGGAAATCCCGCCACTGGAGGCTGACCGCGCGCTGGATCCCAGCGTCGATCTCTCGCACCTCGGCCTCGGTCAGGCGGACGTCGGCAGCCACGTCGGAAATCGGCACGCCCGCTGCCACGCAGGAGAAGATAGTGATTCTCCTCGCAGCGTTCACCTGACGCCATGCGCGCGCAATGAGATCGGAACGGCGATTCTCTCGGGCGATCAGCGCACGCCACTCGGCCTGGCGCTTCGCCTGCTCGCGTGCCTCCTCGATCTCTTCCTGCAAGGCCAGCTCTTCGGCGCAATTGTGTATGTGGTGACAGGTCCTGCAGACCTTGTCCTTGCTCGGACGCCGCCGCCTCGCAGGCATCACCCGTCGGCCTTCCGCCGCATCGGCCGCTTCGGGATCTTCGACCCGCCGTCCTTCAGGTCCTTGATCGCCCGCGCGCCGTTGAGCACCGGTCGGAACCCGGTCGGCGTGCGCTCGATGCTCATCGTGAACCCGAGAGTGCGGAACGCCGCCATCCACTCGTCGGTGTGGTCCTTGGTCGCCATCAGCCGCCCGTCTTTCGTCGCCACCGAACAGGTCTATCGATCCGGACCGGATTGTCGTCAACGAGGACTGAGCCCCCCTGCGCTTCCTGCGGCTCGACGAGAACGAAGTACCCAGGAACGCCCGTCCTCGCATCCGCCGTGAATAGCCAGCAGTCTCCGATGGGCGCGGCTTCGAAGTCCGAGGCGTCAGGAAACCAGGCCCGGATTGCCGTCTGAGGGTGGCGGGTCTCGCCGGCCTGGTGCGATCCGATCATGTCGAACCGGTAAAGGACTCGGCCCACGGCTACCCTCCCGCCTTCCTCGCCTCTTCGATGCGGGCGAGCAGGATCCCAAGATCGCAGTCCTTCCAGTGCTTGCCCTCGCCGCTGCACTCCGGGCACTGCCCGAACGCCCCGTCACTGTCGCAGCCGGAGAACTGATGCTTGCGGAGCAGTGCCTCCATCTCGGGCGAGAGCTCGGTCACGGCGCGGACAGCCGGCGAGGCGACCACGACCGGGAAGGCATCGTCAGACCGAATCAGCCTCACGCCGTTCGCGTCGACCAACTCGCCTTCGTCGGTCCATCTCCACGGCGGCGGGTACGCCGATCGCCACGGGATTGCCGCTATCTGTGCCTTATCTGTCGGACAGATGCCGTCTGCGAAGTTGACCCGCCTGTCTCCCTCGGAGCACCAGCGGATCAGGTCAGCACAAGGCTCGCAGAAGTTCTCGATCGGGAGTCCCATGAACGCAATTGGCGGGAGCGCTGGTTTCGTGTTGTCGACCGCGAACGCAGCGAACGCGGCCGACGTATCTACGCGCGGCGCGGGGTCGACTTCGACAACGGGTCCTTCAAACGACCCTCCGACACGATGAACGGACTCCGCGGCACGGAAACGGCTTACATCAACGCTGCCGCCCTGGACCTTGATGATGAATCCGTTCGGATCGAGGCACCCGTCGCCAATGAATGAGAGCGTCCGGTACTGCATCGGTCGCCTTGCAACGGTCGGCACCGAGATGACGGCGTCACCGTCCGATCCATCGCCACAATCGTAGTCGCTCATCGTCGCGCCTCCGCTGCCGCCGCCCGGTACTCCACCATCCTCGGGTGCGGGTACTTCCAGCCATAGTCCGCGCAGAGCCCCTCGCGCACCAACTCCAGCCCGAAGTCGGCCCCGTCGGGCAGCCGCACGTAGGCCAGCGTCCGTCGGTAGACGTCAGGCTTGAGGGACTCGCAGGGCCGGGCGGGCTCGAGGACGACGTCTCGGCCGATGAGCAGCTCGCGGGCGCGGGCGGTCGCCGCCTGGCCGCGCGGGACCTGCTCAGCGCACGTTGCGCCACCACGGGCACCGTCGCGCTCGCACTTGGCGTTGCGATGGCTCTCGGGGCAGTCGATGCCGAGGACGCGGATGGTGACGGGGCGAGGGCCGGCCGAGACGACGAAGGTGTCGCCATCGACGACACGGAGGACGTGAGAGGTCGCGGGGGCGCCGGCGGCGAGGAAGGCCAGGAGGAAGGCGATCATGGATTGTCACCCTCATAACCGGCCCCACGCCTCACGCATGTCCTGCTATCGCTCGCGGTGCTAGACTCCTCATTTCCCATGAAGGGCCCCCTATTGGTCGCTGTCATCTTCCTGTCCTTGCTTGCCATCGCCATGGTCTACCTTGTCAATCAAACTCCGGTCCAGCATCCCTAGCGCCTCTCGTTGTTCTCCAGATCGTCCTCGGCTTGCCAGGCCAGGGATGCTGCGCGGGCTAAGTTTAGCGCCCTCAGCCAGAGCCTACGCGTGATGCTGGTCTCGCAGTCGGGGCACGTCACTTCGTCTCGGTTGTCGGTGATGCGAGGCGAGCTGTCCTGGGTCCAGCAGCGCTGCCGAGGCGGGTCTCCGGGGCGCGAGGTATTGCGGTGGGTGAGCTTCACGGTTCCCCCAGCTTCCGGATGGCGGCGACACAATCAGAAACAGCACGGTCATAGGCTGCGTCGCACAGGTCACCTATCACCGGGTTTTCCAAGTGCTCATGCGCGGCTGCGAAGGCGCATGCCTCGATCGCCTCTAGGATGGCGCGCTCGACGAGTCGTCGCCTTTCGTGAGTGTAATTTTCGAACGTTAGCTCCCGCGCCTTATCGCTGGCCCAGCTCATCGACGCCTCCCGTGAAACAGACCCGCCGAGTAGGCGATGGTGGCAAGGGCGATGAGCATGCCGATGATGAGAAGGGCGGTCATCGCGGCCTCAGTTCTGGCTCCCCGCGGTCCCGGCGCATCTCGTTCTCGTCGGTGAGCTTCGGTAGCCTCGCGAGGTACCTGCTCACATCGCCATGACGCGGGCACTTGCCGGCATTGCAGGCGAACCAGCAGCGACCGACGGGCGTGCCGTCGCCGGTCCGTTCCTTGATCGGGCAGTTCAAGACGCTCATCTCCCAGCCCCTCCCCCATGGGTAGTGTTGGGGTCGCTCACGGCCGCACCGCAGAGCAACTAATCGCCGCCTCTTCATAGAACGAATGCCCGCTCCACTTCCGCTTGAGGTGCCCAGCAAGCCACTTCACGAACGGGCGATAGCACGCGCCGCAGAACGCGACCTCGAATCGGGCGTACCAGTTCCCGGTCGACGGATGGTACGGACCATGGCACTGGAAGCACCTCATGACATCGGCCCGTCGATGAAGTCGCCGACGACGGAGACCAGCACCTCGTCAATCTTCTTTCGGTCGGGAGCATGCGGAAGCCTCGACTCGGCGGCGATCGTTCCGAGTCGCGTCTCCATCTCTTCCGCGAACTGCATCAGCTGATCATACGACCAAGCGCCCCCGCGCACCGCCAGGAGTTCTTCGGCGTCGGGCCGCCGCACGCGGACTATGCCTTCGCCGAGGATCTCGATTGCCATCCGCATCAGCCGGACGAGATGCATCGCGTGCTTCGTGTCGTAGCCGTGGGCGCTCTCCAGTGCGGCGCGCTTCTCGTTCCGCTCTTCCTTCCACTTCTGATACGAGACCCAGTTTCGGATCGCGGCGTTGTACTTCCGCTCGGCGACAATGAGCGGGATCAACTGCGGCCCGAGGTCGATCTCTCTGGCTACCGCCGAGACGAGTTCCGCGTCGCGCTCGGCGACCTTGTCCTTCGTCCAGCCCTCACCGCCGAGCGTGTCCTCGAGCTTGCGGATGCGCGCCTCGACCACGCCGAACTGATCCTTGTCCAGCGTCGGTGCGTTCGGAAGGCCGAAGTCCGACCGCTCGGGGTGCTTCTTGGGCGGGTCGAGCAACCACCGCCGGTGTGTCTTGATTCGCTTGAGCTGCGCCATCGCATAGCCGCTGAACGTGTGCTGGGCCTTCTTCGACAAGAAGAGGTCGCGGTGCAGGCGGATGCGCTCCCAGGCGATCGAGGTCAGCAGGACGTCTCGATCGTCGCAGAACAGGACCTCGATGATGTTCGGATTGCAATCAGCAGCGAGGTTCACGAACTTGCGGACGTCATAAATGACGGCGTCGAGATCACCCTTGCACTCGGCCTGCTCGAACCGATGGAGATAGCCGAGGAAATATTCACGCGGCGGGATGGCCACGCCCTTGAGATCAAGATCGGACGTGGGTAGGTTGGTGCCGTAGGCGTGGCTGCCCGACTTCGCGAGGAACATCGTGCGCGCAGGAAGCCACTCCAGGTTGCCGCGGTACCAGGCGAAGGCGTGGCGCCCGAACTCGTCGGTGGTCAACGGGCCTTCGGTGATGATGACCGCCGTGCTCATCTCGCCTTGCCCTTCCCTCCATGGGTCGCTGCATTGCGCTCATCTCTACCGATCTGGATCTTGCGCTTGACCGCAGGCTTTTCTTGCTTCGCCTTTGGCATGCGCTCGTCCTTGTGCGGCTTGCACATGAGACACCCAGCGCGCTGGTGCTTGGGGCGTCGTCGCTTGTGGTTTGCCATCGTTACCTTCGCTTCCCTCCATGGGTCACGCCGTCGCCGGTGAGTACGTCGCCGATCCGAACCGCGCTCACGTCGATACCAAGCAGCCCGCGGGTTTCGCCGGCCGGGACGTCGCAGAGGATGCGCGGACCTGGTGCAATCGGGGCGTCGCTCCAGATCACGGGCCTGCCGTCCGCCAGCACTTCTCCGCCGGGGCCGGCGGAGAGCACGGCGCCAGCGGGGATTTCGATGCTGAGCCCGTTCGGAGACGATAAGCGGATCGCGTAAGGGACAGGGTGGCCAAAGTACAGGCTGAGCACTCCCATCACTTCCCTCCTTTTCGACCATGGGTCACGCCGTCGCGCTCCGATGGGGCGAGTTCTTCGGACGGGTCGACGGGAACCATGGCGTCGTTGATGATCCCCTTCTCACGCAGGAGACCGCGAACCGTCTCGCTTACCGTCTCCCCGGCCTTCCTGGCATGCCGCTTCACGGCACCCTTCTCGGTATGGTTCAGACGGACGCACAGGGGCGGGGTGTCGGCACGCTTGCGGTCGAATCTCGGCACGGTCGTGACGTCATACACTATCTGTGCCGCCGATGCCAGCTGACCTAACTGCGCAGACCCATTCGCGGAGAGTGCGTAGCGTTATACGCAACTGTGTAATGTTATACGCAACGACATGGCCGAAAGTGCGTAGCGTATTACGCACCAAGGGAGCTAAGTCCGCGATACGTATTACGCTAAGGAGTGGCACGGGTAGTGTATTACGCTAAGGCATGACGAACGCGATGCAGGCCGAGACCAGCGCCACCGTTGCTCAGCTCATTCGGGCCGACCTGAAGACCGTCTTCCCCGGCGTCAAGTTCTCCGTGACGACCCGGCGCGGGACTGGCTCCGTGACTGTTCAGTGGGTCGACGGTCCGGCAGTCGATCCGGTGGCGTCTATCGCGGCCAAGTATGAGGCTGGGAGCTTCAACGGGATGACCGACTCTTACGAGTTCCGCAAAGACAGGCCCGCGCACCCGACCTGCCAGTTTACCTTCGCCAGCCGCTCGATCTCGGACGCGCTCCGAACCCGGGCCGAGCGCGACATCGCCGCCAAGTTCGGCGGCACGAGCGTACAGATCATGGATATGGCCTACCAGGCGTTTCGTCGCGCGGATCTACGCCCCGGGTATGCCGGAGTGGCGTTCATCAACGGGCGCTGCGAGATCGTGACCGGGCCGGCGGCCGAGACGATCGCGGTTGCCTCGCCGGAGGTCGCCTAATGTCCTCCCACGCCGCCACCGCCCGGACCGTCAAGGTCATCAAGATCCTCGACCGCGTTCCTGCTGGCGAGACCGCCGCCGAGGTAGCCGCGATCGCCGAGTGGCTCGCCGAGCGTACCAAGGCCGAGCGCGACGCCATCGCGGCCATGGTCGGCGTCAACCCGCCGTCAGAGGAGACCTGGCGGCTGGTCGTCGAGGCCCAGCGGGCGCGTCGACCGAACTCCGCCAACCCCTTCGCCCGCGTTCGAAAGGAGGCCGTGTAGTCATGCGTCGAGTCGACCATCACACCATCGTTGCCGTGATCCTTGTGCTTGGCATCCTCTTGATCAAGGCGGTGTCGCGATGACCGACCCCCGCAACGACCGCCCCTCTGCCGACGACGATCGCTTCGACGACCGCCCTTGCTGCGGTATCTGTGACCGCGCCGTCACCCCTGCGAACTTCGGCGCCTGGGACCGCTGGGACGTGTTCTGTGTCGACTGTCGCAACGCGGCCGAGCTGGCTTATCCCGCTGGTGACGATGGTCTCCCGACCGATGAGGAGTACCATCGCCCCATGACGACGGGAGAGGCGATGGCGATGGCGGTGGAGTCGGCGATGGGAGGGCGGACGCTACTCAACGGACGCGACCCGCACGACGACGGCCTCTGCGACTGCCCGGCCGACATGCACGAGGAGCGGTGCCCGGTCGGGGGCGAGGACGCCGAGGAGAGCACCGTCGAAGTTGTCGCCCCGTCGATGGCCGAGTTGATGGACGATCTGAGAAGGCGTGGCGCCGCCTAGTCGCTTCACCGCAACGCGCGCCATGGCCCATCCGCGCATCGCACTGCTGGGCATGGCACTGCAAAGCCCTCCAAACCAAGGCAAGGAGTTACCGAATGGAACGAGTCAAGGTCACGATCGAAGGGACGACACCGCTGCTGATGAACCGCTTCACCGACGAGGCGGCGGCCAAGGTCAGCGGCGGCACAAGCGCCGTCATGGCCGGCAACAAGGGAACGCCGCGAGAGCAGGCGGCGAAGAAGACCTACGAGGACGAGGCCGGCGTCCTGCACATCCCGGGCACCAACGTCTTCCGCGCCATCATCGACGCGGGCACCTTCCACAAGGCCGGCAAGTCCAAGATCACGACGCAGAAGTCGTCGCTGGTTCCGGCCGCGATGGCGCTGCTGGAGCTGACATGTCCGCTGGCAACGAAGAACGGCGCGCCGAAGTGGGAGGTTGACTCGCGCGCGGTGGTCATCCCGAGCACCGGCGGTCGGATCATGTGCCACCGGCCCCGCGTCGACGAATGGCGACTGTCATTCACGCTGGAGGTCGACACGGGGATGTTCACGCTTCCGCTGGTCCGCCAACTGCTGGACGACGCTGGCAAGAGGATCGGTCTCGGCGACTTCCGGCCGTCCCGCAAGGGGCCGTTCGGGCGTTTCGTCGTAGTCGCATGGGATACCGAGAAGGCAGCGGGCAAGGCGCGCTAGGATGGTTCCTGTCGAGGCGAGGCGAAGCACTGCATGTCGAGGCATCGATCACCGTGGCGATGCTCTGCATGCCGGCGCGAGTCCTTGCGTTCCGAGGCGGGGCTCAGCGTTGCATACCAAGGGATTTACCGCTTCTACGCAAGGGAGGAAGAGCATGAACAAGACGAAGCACGCAGCCCCGGCGGTGTCCCCGTGAGCGCCGCCGCGAAGCCAAGGGCCGTTCACGGAGCTGGGATTCCGTGCGGCCTTCCATCACCTGGCAGCCGGAACCAGGCGTGCGTTCGCGGGCTCCATCCAATGATCGAGGAGGACGCGCTCATCGCTGCGCCCGGCGAACTCGTGACCTGTAAGCGCTGTCGCCGCATCGAGGCCAAGTCGAGACGCTCCCGCCAGGCCGCCACCCCCAAGGAGCAGCCGTGAGCGCCGCCAAGCCGACGGGGGAGCGAGCCAAGAAGGCAGAGCTCCCGAAGTGCCTCGGCTGCGGGCATCGCCGGCCGCACGAGCCGCGCTGCACGGCCATGCGCAGCTGCGGGCCAAGCGGCACGTTCCGCTGCCGGTGCGATGTGCTCGCGGCCTATCCCAGCGCCATCCCCACCGGAGCCCCCAAGTGAGCGCCGCCGGGGAGTGCCGCTGGGTCCTGGCCAATGGCGAACGGGCCTGGCTGTGCGTCTGCGGTGAAGGCTGCGGGGCGCCCGCCGACCCCGCCATTCCCTGCCAGCGCTGCGGCAAGACCGGGGGCCGTGTCACCACCAAGCGTGTCGGTGCTGGCCTGATGTCGTCGTGGCAGTGTCCGCACTGCGACGGGGAAGCGAAGGGAGGCGCGACGTGACCAAGGCCGAGTTCATCCGCTGGGCCAACCGCCGCGAGAAGGCCGCCGATGCCCTCCGCGAGGCCCGTCGGCTCATGGGCGAGATGCTGACGATCAGCGGGCCGAATGGAGAGGGCGCTGCTGACGTGAGGCAGGCCGTCAAGGACACGGAGAACGCGGTTTCCTCCCTGGCACTGGCACTTGAACTAGCCACGGAGACCCGAGGCTACACCCCCTCGCACTAACACCGACGGGGCCGAGAGACACACTGAGAGGAGGGATGCGAATGGGAATGAGCACGCACATAGCCGGTATCGTCCCGCCTGATGAGACCTGGCAAAAGAAGAAGGCGGCCTACGACGCGTGCAGGGAGGCAGGGATTCCGATACCGAAGGAGTTGGACGCGTTTTTCGGGGGTGAGCCGCCGGATCCGTCCGGCGTCGTAATCTCGCTCGACCGAACCGCAGTCGTCAAGGAGTGGTCTTCGGAGAGCGCGAGCGGATTCGAAGTTGATCTCGCCGGCCTGCCGAAGCACATCAAGATTCTGCGCTTCTACAACGCCTGGTGAAGTAAATCGGCACCGCTCCCGACGGGAATCGGGAGCGGTGCCAGAGACAACCGAGAGAGGAGAGAGCGATGTCACATTCCGTTGTTCTGGTTCTGATTCCAGCGAGCACTCCGACCGCCCTGGTCGAAGACACCGTCCGCGATGCACTGGCCCCGTTCGATGAAAACCTGGAGGTGCCCGAGCACGACGAGGAGTGCTACTGCGTCGGGCGCATCGCCAAGGACGCGGGTGAGGCGTTCGCCTGCGCCCAGGTCGGGACATGGAATGCTCTTCGGGCGAGCTTCGCTGCCAAGTTTCCTCTTCCCGCGGGAAAGCACGACTTCGATCTGGGCGAGACCGAGAACGATGCACGTCGGCAGGCATGGGCAGCACACATTTCGGATCACCAGGCCATCGCTCGCCAGCACGCCGAAGCCCACCCGCTCGCCGGCAAGCCCGACCCGGAATGCACCGATTGCAGCGGCGGCGGGACGAACAAGACCACGTCGAATCCGCGCGCGAAGTGGGACTGGTTCACGATCGGCGGTCGATGGACGGGCATGCTCTCCGGTCGTGATCCAGCAGACGACCCCGACAACTGGGAGCCGTGCGAGTTGTGCCTTGGCACGCCGGGAAAGCGAAACGACACCCTCGGTCGAGGTGCGCGCGCGAAGGATCCGAACTACGGCTGCAACGGCTGCCGTCCCGAGAAGCCTGGGTTGAAGATGAAGTGGCGACTCAAGCAGGATCCCGGAGACGTGGCGCCGGTCTCTTCGTTCGTGTCCAACGGGCACGTCGAGAAGAAAGACCAGATCCCGTTCGCCATCCTGGAGCGAGATGGCACCTGGAGCGAGCGCGGCGACATGCACTGGTTCGGCGTGGTGGTCGGAGAGAAGCCGCGCGACGAGTGGAAGGATGCCGCCGAAGCCATCCTGGCTCGCAACCTCGACGCCCTGGCCGTCGTGGTCGACGTTCACATCTGACGCCTGAAGAAAAGCCCCGCCGCCCGACTGGAATCGGACGACGGGGAGAGACAACCGAGAGCCGCTTTCGCAGACCCCAGCGCCACCACGCCGGATCCTGCGACGGCCGCTCTCTCAACGCAAGAGGGAGACCGCCATGTCCGACGCCACCGATCTACCCGCCACGCCAGATCCCCGTCACCGCCCGCCGAAGTCGTCGCGCGAAGTCATCTACGAGGCGTGCCGCTGGGCCGCTGACCACGGCATCCCCGTCCTCGCCACGGCCGAGCCCGGCGTCACCTGCACGTCGAGGTTTCCCGCGACCTGGGAGTGCGACCCGCACTTCGAAGGGGTAAGCCCGCTCGGCGCTGCCATTCTCTACCGCCAGCCCGACTGCGCTGACGTAGAGACGGCCGAGTGGCTGGCGGCCGGCGAAAGCCGCATGTGGGCCGTGGGGTTCGTTACCGGCGTGGCGGGTCTCAAGGCCGACCCGTCTTGGTCGCGGAGCCCGTGCGGGCCTCTGACGACCAATGCCTACTTGTTCGGGCGGGAGATCTACAACCTCGCGCACATGACCGTCTGCCCGAACCACCCGTCGGTGCGCCACGAGAAGGGCGGGACATGCCCCCGGTGCGCCGCCGAGGCGAGTGACTCGGCGCTGACCCCGATCGATCCGAACGCCGGCCGGTGGGAGCGCTAGCCATGCCTCTCGACTCTGTGGACCGAGACCTGCTCATGGACCTGCTGGGACGGTCGTCGCTGACCGTCGTCCTGGAGACCATGGCCGACATCTACGACCAGGGCATCGACGGCAAGGAGTGGGTGGACTGCGCTGCTGCCCGGGGCATTGTCTACGACGTTATCGACACCGTGGCTCCCGTGGTGGCGAGAGCCCGGGCCGAGCTCTCCCGGCGGGTCAAGGACGGCGCCGGCCTGGCGCGGGACATGGGGCTCTAGATGCTCCCGCACGACATGGACCGGGCCGTCTTGGCGCACATGATCGAGGGGCGCGGCGAGGATGGTGGGTTCAGCGCGGTCTTCGAGGCTCTCGCCCTGTACGCGGCCGCGCGCGAAGAGAAGGCGCCCGAAGGTCCCGAGAGAGACCGTTGGGGCGCCGCCTCTCGCCTCGCCAGCAGGTCGCCACCCGCAGCGCCGCAGCCGAAAGCGGGGTCACGGTCGAGGCGCACATTCGGTCCCGGGTCGAGCACATCCAGGGGCGCGTGTTCGGCGCGGGGTCGCAATTGACCACCAAATGACCACTCCCACGGGCGGGCGATGAGGGACATGGTGAAATCGTCATGAACGAACGAAAGCGCAAACCAACGAAAGAGCCGCTGCCGCCCGCGATGGCGTCCCGCGTACGCGAGCTGATCGCCAGGGACGGCGAGAACTCGGTCGCGAATGCCTTTGGGCTCTCGGCTCCGACGCTCGGCAAGGCGGCGGGAGGGATGGGCGTGGAAGCGGGGACGCGGGCGAGGATCGAGTTGGGGCTGGCGCGGATGGAGATGGCGTGATGCAGGGCCTATCCGTTTTTGTCGCGAACTGGGAAACAACGACGGGTCTCGCACTCGCGAAGAAACTCAACGTGGTCGCCTGCGACGGTGGGGCCGGTGATGAGCCGTGCGGATTCCCGGAGTGCCTGGCTCGCGGATGTCCGGGTGTGTGCAATGAGTGCGAGGAGAGCGATGACTACGAGTGCGAGGTCTGCAAGGAGCGCTGTTGCCTGGGTTGTGCAGGGAAGCACGATTGCACGGCGCGGTTCGAGGAAGGGAAGGCGGTGACGACGTGAGCGACAGAAATCAAACAGAGGCGCCCCCGGTCGCCCCGGAGCTTCGCTTCTCCTGCGACAACTGCCACGGCGCGGACCTGCCAACGCTCTCGGTGCGCGCGCACGGCGGCCGAGCGCGAGGAACAGCGGATCAACCGAGCACTCGGCAAGCTCGACACGAACCTGCTTCGCGACGAGGCCAGGGATTCCGACGACGGAGGTAGGCCGTGAGCGCCGCCAAGTCTACGGGGGAGGCGCAAGGCACCCCGGTCGAGAGCTTCTCCTCCCTGCGCAAGGGGGACGTCATCCGCGAGACGAACTGCCCGGCATGCGGCGGCGAGCACATCGTTACGCTAACTAAGCTCGGCACGTTCACCGACGACGACCGCCGACGCGCCGGAGGCCAGCGCTGGCGCAAGGGCTGGCAATACAAGCCCGACTGCCGCCCCGGCGAGAAAGGGTTCCGCGCAATCACGGAGCGCCTCATAGCCGCCGGATGGATCTACCTCGTGCGTTCAGCGACCACGCCCAACGTGCCACGTGGAACACAGGACGAGGAACCATGAAGACAATCGCGGGCAACGTGACGGACGAAAACCAAACCAAGGACAAGGAGCAAGCACATGAATAGCGACACGATCGTGATCAATGGAGAGACGTACGCCAAAGTCAAGGCCAACCCAGGAAAGCGTGCCGTCGTGGTGGTCGACCGTGGGTGGGTATTCGCTGGCGATGTGTCAGAGGATGATGGGCGCATTCGACTGACCAGGGTCGTATGGGTTTTTCGATGGGAGTCGATCGGGTTCGACGGCGTTCTGAAAGACCCGAAATCCAGCAAGGTCATGCTGCGCAAACTGGACACGGGTGTGGACTTGCCAGCCGACGCGGAGGTGTTCCGATGTCCGGTTGCGGACGATTGGGGCATGTAATGCGTCCGATCGGCTACGGCAACGGCTACGGCAACGGCAACGGCAACGGCAACGGCTACGGCGACGGCAACGGCAACGGCTACGGCAACGGCAACGGCAACGGCAACGGCTACGGCGACGGCAACGGCAACGGCTACGGCGACGGCAACGGCTACGGCTACGGCAACGGCTACGGCAACGGCTACGGCTACGGCACGATCAGGAGGCGCTCCCGGCGTAGACCAACATGAAGACCGCGAGGGAGGCCGCTCACGCGCTGGCCAACAACCTAGACGCCGCATGCACGAGCCTTGATGTCATCGGCTGGTTTCACGGACCCAGGTGCGATGTAGACACGGTGCATTTCGCTGGCCGCGATGCCGAGTTGGTCGATCAGATCGCAAAGTGGCTGGAGAGCAAGGCTGCCAAATGGCTAATGTCCGCCGGCAACGCCAGGGCCAGCATGAACCATGTTGTCGCATGGCACCGCAGCCGAGAACTGGAGGACGTGGCCGCTCGGCTCCGCGCCGGTTCCTGGCGCGCCGATCTTGCGACCGCCAGCAGAACACAGGACGACGGGGGAACGGCATGACGACCGAAGGAACGGAAGCGACCGAACAAGACTCAGAGACCAAGGAAGCGCGTGCGTGGTGCCGATCCGTCTCGGCGCCCGACGACAAGATGTATCTCTATGTCCATCGACCGACTGATAAGGCCGATGGCTACTGCATCTCGGTTCACGGACCGGGGGTCATGGCGCAGTTCCGATCGTCTGAGACGCTGCTGCGCGAACTGCATCGGGTGATTGGGGACGCGCTGTTCGGGGAGGTGGAGGAGCGGGACGACACGGATGAGGAGAGAGGAGTGACGACATGAGTGCAATGAATGGAGGCGAGAAAATGGCGACCGAACAAACGCAGCTTCAGCCGTCTGCGCGGGCGGACGTGGCGCGGCCGATGACCAAGATTGGCGAGTTCCGGGGCGTCCTGGACCAGATGAAGCCGCAGATCAAGATGGCCCTCCCGCGCCACCTGGATCCCGATCGCATGTTGCGGATCGTCCTGACAACGGTGCAGCGCACGCCGAAGCTCCTGGACTGCACGAAGGAGAGCCTTCTCGGCTGCATCGTTTCGTGTGCCCAGCTCGGCCTGGAGCCCGATGGACTCCTCGGCCACGCCTACCTGATCCCGTTCTTCAACAGCCGCAAGAACGTGACGGAGTGCCAGCTCATTGTCGGATACAAGGGACTGCGCAAGCTCGCCATGCAGTCGGGCGAGGTGTCGTCGATCTCGGCGCGCGTCGTCCACGAAAAGGACGACTTTGACTACGAGTACGGACTCAATGAGAAGCTGCGCCATGTCCCGTCGGACGCCGAGGACCCGGGCAAGGTTACCTACGCCTATGCCATCTTTCGCCTCAAGGACGGCGGCCACCACTTCGACGTGATGACCGCGCGTGAGATCAACCGGATCCGGGACAATTCCCAGGGGTACAAGCGCGACAAGAATTCCAGCCCGTGGACGCAGAACTACGACGAGATGGCCAAAAAGACGGCGTTTCGTCGGGCGTCGAAGATGGCGCCAGCATCGATCGACGATCGGACGGCCAAGGCGTTCGCGCTGGACGACCGCGCCGAGCAAGGATTGCCGCAGGATATCGGGGACGGCATTTCGATCACGGCGCCAGAAGACGAGGATCAGTCCGCCGGGCCGCCGATCGATGCCACCGAAGCCCCCGCCAAGGAGTTCGTTATGTCCACCCTGGCGCAGCGAAAGCAGCTTGCCAAGGACGCCAAGTCGGCGCGGGTCTCCGAGGACGACGTCTCCGGATGGTACAAGAAAAAGAGCCTCGACGAGCTGAGCTTCGACGACGCCAATGACGCAGCGAAGCGGCTCGCCGAGGTCATCGCGGGCGAGGGGATCAAGTGATCCGTCCCAGCCGACTGCCCGCCGCCGAGCACTGCGGGCTTGCCGCCGGTCACGAGAGCAACTCGACGAACGCCGCCGCGCTTCTTGGGGACGCGTTCCATGCGGCGGTGGCCAGCCACTACAACCCGACCAACAAAGAGTTCCGCGCCGAGCACGACATCGCCATGGGCCGCGTCTCGCCGGCCGAGCGGGATGAGATCGCAGAGATGTTGGGCCGGTTGA
Source organism: Phenylobacterium sp. (assembly GCF_004299445.1). Classification (GTDB taxonomy): domain Bacteria; phylum Pseudomonadota; class Alphaproteobacteria; order Caulobacterales; family Caulobacteraceae; genus Phenylobacterium. The sequence goes on from NZ_SCTC01000078.1 coordinate 70,594, forward strand.
CGGCACAGTGGGAGCCGCCGCCGGGCGCCGAGTTCGAGATCCCGATCGCGATCGATCGGGCGGGAATCTCGGTCGAGACCGGCGACGCCCGCCTGCTCACCGAAGGAACGGCGGATTGCGGCTGGTCCGACGGCGACGCGGCGGCGGTGGTCGATTGGAAGTCTGGGGCTCGCGCCGAGTGGAACGTTCCGATCCCCCGCGAAAACCTCCAACTTGCCGCCTACGGGCTCGGCCTCGCGGACCGTTGGAGCAAGCCGAAGATGAAACTCGGCCTGTACCTGGCTCGCGAGGGGAAGTGGCTATGGGACACGCTGCACCTCGACTCGGGCGAAGGAACGGCACTCTGGGAGCGGACCCGCGCAGCGGCGCTGCGCGACCCAACCGAGGCGGTCATCGGTCCGCACTGCAATGAGTGTTACGTCCGTCTGAAGTGCCCGGCACACCTGCTGCCAGTGATCGACATCGGCGAGCGCGAGAACGTCATGGCGCCGATGACCCTCGGGGAGCCAGACGGCTTGGTCGAAACACAAAAGCTCCTGCGCCTCATCAACGCATGCAAGGCCATGGAGGACCTAGCCGATGCCGGAAGGGACTGGCTGAAGGCATATGTCAGGAAGAACGGATCGATCGTCGTCGACGGCCAGCAGTGGGGGCCGATCGAGGTCAAGGGCCGAGAATCGACAAGCGTCAAGGCGCTCAAGGAAGCCGGTCTCTACGATCGCGCGTGCGCGGTCGGCGCCGTGAGGATGAGCCCGCCGACACAGCAACACCGCTGGACAAAGGCGCGACCGTGACCCTTAAAGACACGGCCGTCCTGCTCGCTGGCGCCGTCGCTCTCCTGCTCTTGGTCCTGGGGCCGCTGGTGTGGATGGACTGGAAGAAGAAGCGGCGGGGCAAGCAATGACCTGCCCCAAGAACACCCGCGCGAAACCCTGCTCTGGGAGCATGCACGAGGTGACTTGCCCGGAAGTCGACACCTCGATCAGTCCGCGCGACTGGTGCAGAAGGACATTCTACCGCTGCAGGGTCCATGGTGGAAAGTCCGGAGCCCTCCGCTCGCTGAAGTCTCACAAGGCCCTCTATCACCCGAAGGAGAAGTGACCGTGAACCAAAAACCGAACAAAGGAGACCGAACATGAACGATGAATTCAAGAGATTCCGCAAGAAGCAGTTCGCCGAGCTGCGCCCCTATGTCGATGGCGAGAACATGGCCGGGGTCTCCGTCAGTGCCGAGGACGCCAAGGCCGGGTCGCCGAAGGTGGGCGACATGATCGCGCGCAATCCAAAGAACCTCAACGATCAGTGGCTTGTCGCGGCTGCATATTTCGCGGACAACTTCGAGCCGGTGGCATAAGTGAGAGCCGAGGAAATCGCATACGTTGGGCGCAGGGCCGAAGGGGAAGGTCTATTCTTCGTACCGGTCGACACCTATCCGGGTGGAGAGCCGATGGTCAAGGAGTTCCCTCGGCGTGTCGATCGCGTCATGCTTCGGCCGCGCTCAATGGGCGGCTTCCTCGGCGGCATCTTCTGGCTTGAGGCTTTGCTAGAGCGCGACCTCGGGCCCTTCGATCTGATCCTACCGATGGTACCGGGCGCTCGTCAGGACCGTATGAACGCGACGGGCGACGCGCTCTTCACCGCAAAGAGCGTCGCGCGAATCATCAACTCATTGCGCCTGCCACACGTCGTTATTGTTGACCCGCATTCGGACGTGACGCCGGGGCTGATCGATCGCTGCTCGGTGATCCATCAATCGTCGCTCCTGCCGATTGACGTGCGCGATCGAAACTACGCCGCTGTCATCTCGCCCGACGCAGGTGCGGAGAAGAAAGCCGCAGCCGTGGCGAAGCGTATTGGCGTCCCTCTGGTCCACGGATGGAAGACCCGCGACGTGAGTACGGGTCAGATCTCAGGGTTCGGCGTATCAGAGCTGCCCGACGCTGGCTCTCGCCTCCTGATCGTCGACGATATCTGCGACGGCGGCGGGACGTTTCTCGGGCTGGCGAAGGCGATCCGAGAGCGCGGCCCCTATGTCATCGATCTTCATGTCACTCACGGACTCTTCACGCAAGGTACCGCCGCCTTGCTCGACGTCTTCGACCGCGTCTCTTGCACCGATTCGATCGCGAAGGACCGCCCCGGGATTGCCGTCAGTCAACCTTGTCTCAACCTGCTAACCGAAGGAGCCCGCCCATGACCGCCCTGAACCCCATCACGCAGATCGACGGGTATAAGTTGGACCACAGACGGCAATACCCCGCGAACACGACCCGCGTCTATTCCAACTGGACGCCGCGCTCGTCTCGGATCCCCGGCGTCGACCGCGTGGTGCTCCTCGGGTTGCAATACTTCCTGCGCGAGCACCTGGAGGTCGGGTTTAGTGACTTCTTTCGCGCTGGTGTCGACGGGGTCTGCGAGGAATACGAGCGCCGCGTGAACGGCTACCTCGGCCCGAACGAGATCGGGACGCAGCACATCCGAGACCTGCACAAGTTGGGCTATCTGCCGCTGGAGTTCCGGGCGATCCCGGAAGGCACAACGGTACCCCTGCGCGTGCCGATGCTCACCGTCGAGAACACACACCCCGATTTCGCGTGGCTGGTCAACTACTTCGAGACGCTGATGTCCAACGTGCTGTGGCTGCCTTGCACTTCGGCTACGACGGCCCGGCGTATGCGCCAGCTCCTGGACTCGGCCGCCGCGCGCACAGGTAGCCCCGCCGGCTTCGTCGACTGGCAGGGACACGACTTCAGCTTCCGCGGCATGGCCGGCCCCGAGGCTGCGGCCCTGAGCGGGATGGGGCATCTGCTCTACTTCACCGGGACCGACACGATCCCAGCCCTCGACCTGATCGAGCGGAACTATGGGACAGCCGCTGACTATCTCCTCGGCGGGTCTGTGGCCGCGACTGAGCACTCCGTCATGTGTGCGGGCGGCGAAGAATGCGAACTGGATACGTTCGATCGGCTGCTCAAGCTCTACCCATCGGGCATCGTCTCGGTCGTCTCGGACACCTGGGACCTGTGGAACGTCCTGACGTCTGTCCTGCCGGAGTTGAAAGACCGGATCATGGCCCGCCCGGGGAAATTGGTCATTCGCCCCGACTCTGGAGACCCGGTCAAGATCATCTGCGGCGACCCCGAGGCCACAGACCCAGCCGCGCAGCAAGGCGTTATCCGCCTGCTCTGGGACATCTTCGGCGGCACGACGACCGATACCGGTCACCGCTTGCTCGACCAACACATCGGCTGCATCTACGGCGACTCGATCAACTTCGAGCGGGCGAAGGCGATCACGGACGGGCTGGCGGCCAACGGGTTCGCCTCGGCGAATATGGTGTTCGGCGTCGGCTCGTACACCTATCAGTACGTTACTCGCGACACGTTCGGGTTTGCGATGAAGGCGACATGGGTCGAGATCGACGGCAAGGGACGCGCGATCTTCAAGACCCCGCGCACCGACGACGGAACCAAGAACTCGGCGAGGGGGCGCCTGGCGGTAGCGCTCGGGGATGCTGGCGATCTGGTCCTTATCAATGAGGCGACCGCCGAGGAAGAAGCGCGGTCTTTGCTCCGACCGGTCTGGCGGAACGGTCTGCTAGCAGCAAGAGAAGGCTTCGACGTCATCCGCGCGAGGGCCCGCGAAGACATGAAGGCGCATCCGTAGTCATGCCAATCCCCCACGCCCCCGCCTGCCCCTGTCTCCGCTGCTACAACCGGCGCAAGCCTGAGGCGGCCAAGATCGAGACGCTCATTGCCGAGAGTTCTGTCGGGCGGGCGTGTTCCGTCATGAAGAAAGCTGCGTCGTGGCCAAAGGCGCCGGTCGAGCAAGACGGTTTGTCGACGAGGCCGACGGCGCACTCTCCGAAGGGGCCGAGCGGAGCCGCCGCGATCGAATGGGTGCGCGAGAGGCGACGCAGGGAGCTGGCGGCGGAAAGGGACGAGCGGTGATGACCATCTCCGCCCGCAACCGCTTCGTCAATGACCTAGCCATGATCCAGAAGACGCTGGAGATCCTGGCCAACGATATCGACAACCTCGGCGAGTTGGCCTTCACGATCACCCACGACGAACGCGGAGACCAGCTCGGGTGCTACGCCAGCAACTCCTTGCAGGGGACGATGGCGCTGCTGAGGGATATGGGACGCTTGGTTGAACGAAGCGCACGGCCAACGAGTGAGACGGAGCGATTCCGGGCGGTCGTGGCGAGGGCTGAGGCGGAAGCGCGGGCGCGAGCGAAGCAGAAGGGGAAGCGACGATGAAGCTCTCCGACGGAGAGACGATCGTAACCGCTTGGGCCGAGTCCGCATCCGGGCCAGGGTGGTCGAACTCGCCGCTGTGGGTTCTCGTTCGGAGCGCCGACGGCAGACTGCGTGTCGATTGCATCCAGCCAGACAAGCACACGCGGGACATGGCGACGCTCTACCGGGTTTCACAAGAAGCTCACCTGGCGATGACGAGGGCGGTGCGAACGGCGGCGGAGAAGAAGGGAAAACCACGATGAAGAAGAAAAAGCCTGGCCCGGCCGAGATCGCCGCCGCGACCCCGCTAACGAAGGCGCTGCAGCGCCCGGCCGACCCGATGACCGCCTGCAACGTCTGCGGGCTGGACTCCGCCGAACTGCGCGCGTGGCGCGAGCACGACGAGCGCGACCAGCCGATCGAGGGGATCGGCGCGCTGGTGTTCATCGGCGGCGATCACCCGGACTGCATCAAGGTGATGGAGATCCATCCGCGCCTCTATGCGGAGGTCCGGGGGATGCCGGGGTACTTCCCCGCGTTGTGCGGTCCCTGCGTCTCTCGATCTGGCCTGGCCTGCTCGCACCCCGATCTGAAGGCGAACGGCGGCGCCGGGCTTTACGTGACGCTGTCGGGTTTCGCGGCGGGCGCGATCCTGTGCGGCCGAGGCGGGTGCCGGACGATGCCGACCCGGGCCACGGCCTGCGTCGGTCAGCGGAAGCTGAAGGCCGTCTGATGCTGGCCCTGACGTTGTTCGATCCCTGGGCGCAGCTCTGCATCATCGGTGCGGAGGCTGGAGGGAAAGGCATTGAGACGCGCGGGTGGGCAGCCCCAGTCTGGGCGCGTGGCCGGATCGCGATCCACTCGTCGAAGGCGTTCAAGCGAGAGGACGTCGACACATTCTTCTCGCCGGGGTTCCGCGAGGTCTTCGAGGCCGCGGGGTTCGCAACGGCGTCTTCCCTGCCGCGCGGCTGCATCATCGGCACGGTCTTCCTGGCGGGCTGCTACCCGGTCGAGTTGCTGACGGCGAAGTGGCCCGAGGACGCCCGGGAGCGCCGCTTCGGAAACTACACACCCGGACGCTGGGGCTGGGTCTTGAAGGACCCGATACGGCTCCGGGAGCCGGTGCCGTGCCGCGGGCTGCAGAAGCTCTGGACGATCCCTTCTGACGTGCTGTCGCGTATCCCGGAGAGCGCTCGGTACTCCACGGAGGCGCGATGATCAGCCTGCCCGACGACCTCCGCGCGCTGCTCGAGGAGAAGCTCGCCGAGGCGGACCAACTCGCGGCCGACGTTCGGACCATCCTCCGGACGTCGCCGGCGGTGGTTGCCGCGGGGAGAATCGCGGTCACGCCATCGGCGCCGACCGAGACCACGGACGAAGAGATCGAAGATTTCCGTCGCCGATCCTGCGTGAGCAAGAAGAGCTACTCGACGCCCGAGCGGGCGGGCTCGGCGGCGCAAACCGCGCTCGCGCTGAGGAACGAGAAGCTGCGGATCTACCCCTGCACGATCTGCAGGGGCTACCACCTGACGAAGGTCCCGTTGGATGTTGCGGCCGGGAGATTGCCGCGGTGAGAGAGTGGCCGATCCTCTTCCGCGCCCGCCTCGTGAAAGCAAACCGCGAGGGCCGCAAGGACGTCACGCGCCGCTTGTCGCCGAAGTGGGCGGAAGCAAAGCCGGGCGATCTCATCGTCGTGCGCGAGACGTGGCGGGCAGACACCGCGTGGGACCGTAATAAACCAAGAGACATCGGCCGGGGGGCAATGATCTGGTACGAGGCTGACGGTGAGGCGCCCGGGGAGTTCGGCAAGCTGCGACCGTCCATCTTCCTGCCGCGCTGGGCATCGAGGGACACGTACCCGATCGTCTCGGTTCGCCAGGAGCGGCTGCAAGACATCACTGAGGACGAGGCGCGGCGCGAGGGATTCAGCTCAGATCCGGTGCCTGCCCGCGTAAACGGCAAGCTTGGGCACGTCGCGTTCTTCGATCCGCTCCACTGGTACGCGCACACCTGGGAAGCGATCAACGGAGCCAAGGCGCCCTGGCGGAGCAATCCTACCGTGTACGTCGTGACGTACGAGAACTCGGTGAAGCCGTGACCTCTCACTGGACCGTTGGCGGCGCAACCTTCTCAGCCGACCGCGTCTTCCGCCATCACCTGTGGCGCGCTCGCCCGGCCGAGTTGATCCCGGGTCCGCGTCGCCGTCTCGGCGCATGCATGTTGAACCCGTCCAATGCTGGCGCAGATCCGATCCGTGAGAACGACCCGACCATCCGCAAGTGGATGGGGTTCTGCGACCGCTGGGGCTTCGCTCGCTTCGACATTGGCAACCTGTCCGACTACGCGGCGACGAAACCGATTGAGCTCTACCGCGCCGGGTTTCCGATCAGCGCCGAGTGCGACGACTACCTGCGCGATATCGCCGCACGTGCGGATGTGTTCGTTGTGGCCTGGGGCGGTCTGTCGAAGTCGATCGCGCGCCAGCGTGCCAGTCGAGTGCTGGAGATCATCCGCGCCGCCCGCCCCGGCAAACCGATCCACTGCATCAGGACCGGCAAGGGAGGGATCCCGGTTCACCCGGTGATGGAGGGCTACACGATGGAGCCGAGGATCTTCGAGGTGGCGCAATGACCGTTGCCGCCCTCTCCAGCATCGTCGGCGATCCGGTATTCCAGCCCCGTCGCGGCGGTCGCCATGTCGTCCCCGGCAAGATCACCTCCGGCGTCTCGAAGGCTTCCGGCGGCAAATGGCGCTATTGGACGCGCAAGAACGGCAAGATGACCTTTGGACCGCCGCGAGCATGGAAGGCGAACGCGGAGCGCGACCGACGCAACGCCATCGCCGGCAACCCGCCGGCCCACCCGAGAAAGAACAAGATCAAGAAGGCCGACCGCCCGGGACTCGGCCTCTGCGTCGACTGCGAGCACAAGACAGAGCCCGGTCGAAAGAAGTGCGCCGTTCACCTGAAGCGAGACCGCCTACGCGCGAGCAAGATCAGTCGCGCCCTCGGCCTGCCCACGCGCGAGCAGTACCTCCGAACGATGTTCGGTCCCGGCAAGAAGGCGCCGCACCTTACCAGGGACATCCTCGACACGAAGCTCGGACCCGTCGAGCGTTGCGCCTGCGGGCTGATGCTGCCCTGCCATCATCCGTCGATCGCCGAGTACGCCAGCGCGAGGCCCGGCGAGTGATCGTAGAGACCCATGGCCGAGACCAGGCCGGTCGCCCGCTCTGCGGGCACCCGCGTTCCGGGCTGGAGTTCTCGACGGAGCCCACGTGCAAGCGGTGCAAGTGGACCGCGACCAGGAGCTATCTGGCCGGCCTGGTCTACTGCCTGAGGGCGGACGGGCTGACGCTCTCCGCAGTAGGCGAGCTACTCGGCGTCTCGCACCCGCGTGTGGCGTTCATCGAGCGGCGCGTGGTGGAGCGAATCGAGGCGGCGGCCGACGTCTGGCAGCGCGAGGCGCGAACGGCAGGCGCGTAGCCGATGGGGTACCGCGTGCTCACTGGTGATGGAACGATCGCCGCCGACACGGCGGAGGAGGCGTTCGCGCTCCTGCGTCAGATCCGCGAGACAGGGTCAGCGCCGCCTGCCGCCCCGCCGTCCGACACCGCGCCGCCGCCGCTAGCGTGCCGCACGTTCGACGCCGACGATGACTTCTCCGAATTCTGGCCCGACCTGGTGCTGCCGCCCGAGCCGGCCGAACCCGAGCCTGATGTCGACTTCAACCTAGGCCGACTGTGCCGAGACTGCGGACGCCCTGGCCACGTACGCGCGCTGTGCCCTGGTGACGACGACGAGGCAGAGGATGAAGCGCCGACGGTCGCGCCAGAGCCGCGGGAGAGGAGGACATTCGTAGCGCCCGAGGACCTCGGACCCGACGAGCCGCTGCTCCCGGTCGAGCGCCTCCTCCGCTTCCCCGATGGCACGCCGCGCATCTCCACCATTCCCGGCGACCGCCGCCTTACCGACGACGAGAAGCGAGCAGTCGTCTCGCTCGACTACCCCGACGTGAAGCGGCCGAAGACCTGGGGCGACTGCGCCTCGGAGCTTCGCCCCTGTCCCTGGGTGAGTTGCGCGTTCCACCTCTACCTCGACGTCGATCCGAAGTCGGGGGCGATCAAGTTCAACCGACCCGAGCTACAGGTCCATGAGATGCCGGAGACCTGCTGTCTCGATGTCGCAGACCGAGGAGGCGAGACGCTCGACGGGGTGGGGCAGCTATTGGGGGTGTCGAGGGAGCGCGTGCGGCAGGTCGAAAACGGGGCACTAAAAGTGGCGGCCCGGCACGCGACCGATCTGGAACCGGAAACTGCACGTGGCGCGCGTCGCGGTTGCCGGGAGAATTGAGTGAAGTCCCGTCGATTTGGATCACTAGTGTTGTCGGGTCTGCGGCCGGGTCCGTGATGGCGTAGATAAGGTAAATACCGTTACGTCTGTTCAGTCTCGTCTCTCCGGTTGCGAGGCGCACAGGCACATATACATACACTGACCTAGAGGATTAGTTACGCCAACTTCGGGGTTTGTTTCCCCCGGTTGGACTGGATGAGTTCTGTCCGCGCCGTGACGCCGTCTGTCAGCGCCGAGCCTTGCTTACTGAACAACGCATTCGCATTCTCGCTCCGCGCAATTCGTCGCAAAGACGTTGCACGGGGTAACGGGGGGAGAAAAACATGCAGCTTGAACTGCCGAAGGTCGGCGAAGGCCGGCTCAGGGAATCGATCCGTTGGCTGCTCCAATACGAGTGTGACGGCGTGCGCGGCGTGACCATGGAGAAGGACTACGAGGTGCGCGCCGACTGGTGCCTCAGGACCTTCGGCGATTGCCGCCTCGACGAGCTGTGCGGACGCATTGGCTACGAGAAAATGCGGACCGTCATGAAGCGCGAGGTGGAGTCCGAGAACGGGATGAAGCGCGTCTCACTCAAGAAGCGCTTTCAGTTCTTGATCCGCGTACTCAAGATCGCCGCCAACCGAGAACTGGTCGACCGGGCTCGCATTCCCGAGATGCCGCATATGGAGAACGACGGCGTGAGCAAGGATGCGCATCACACCTACGCTCAATACCTCGCTTTCCGTTCCGTCCTGCCGTCGGTGCGCCATCGCGGCTACTACGACCTGGGATGGTGGTCAGGCATGCGGCGCGAAGACCTAGAGCATGTCACGAAGGAGCAGGTCAATCCCTGGCGCCCGTTCACCGACGAGAAGGGACGCACGATCTCAATGGGCTCTCGCCTCGTCCTGAACCACAAGCGCAGCCAGAGAAAGTTCCAGCCCTACTGGATGCCAATGGAGCCGGAGTTCAGGAAGTGCATGGTCGAATATTACGACCAGACGCCGATGGGCGTCGAGGATCTCGTGGTCGGCAAGTTCTCCAAGCCGAATCGCTGGATGGACGCCGCTGCCGTCCGATCGGGCACGCCGCGCATCAGTCCTCATGCCTTCCGCCACAGCCGCCTGACCTACCTGGAATCGATCGGCGTCCACCCAGAGGACGCGCGCTATGCGGTCGGCGCATCTAGCGTGAAAGTGCTACGCGATCATTATTTCCATCCGAGCCCGGAGACCCTGCGTCGACTAGTGCCTCAGCGACGGGAAGACGACGATGAAATTCCGCCGCCCGTGGCCACGACATAGGGAAAAGCAAGCCCCGTTTCACTTTCGATCTTGACATCCGAGGTGCGTTCGCGGATTTTGATTGTGCGACCACCATGAATCGTTCGTCGGCAATCTCGGCCTTCTCCCTGCGGTGCCCGCAACGGTGGTCGCTCTCCGCGTGCTGCGCTCGGGGGGTGGGGGCCAAGGTTTCCGACGGACATTCCCGCGTCGCCGTCGTTTCTTTTTGACGGCAAGGAGAACTTGCATGGACCTCGGCCTTCTAAGCCGTCACGCTCAAGCTTTTCCCGTTTTCGATCCCGCTGAGCAACAGGCCCTCGTAGCTCAACTGGATAGAGCTGGCGGTTTCTACCCGTCAGGTTGTCGGTTCGACTCCGGCCGGGGGCGCGAAGCCGAGGCGGTGCGGTTCCACTGGCGCGGCACCGGGCACCCGATGCGCGACGCGACCGGGCCGTTCATCGGGACCGCTCTCGTCTTCCGTCTGTTCGACGGTGGCGAGCGTGAGCTGGAGGAGGCGGCTGACGTGCCGAAGAGGAAGGCGCAGCCATGACCGACCGCACGTCCGCCATCAAGGCCCGGGACCTGGAGAAGAAGATCCGAGAGGGGATCGCGCGCTTCGGTCTGACGTTGGCGCCGGGGGCGTATTTCAAGGGACTGAGCGGCAAGTCGCCTCGGTGTTGCGCCGTCGGAGGCGCCCTGGCGTTCTCGGTCAATACCAAGGCCGCCCTCATGTCCATTAATCGATCCGGTGTTGACACATATTCTGCGCCGGCCGCCATTGGCAATGGCCTGACGATGGCACAGGCCCGTGGCTTGGAAGTGGGATTCGAAAAATGGGTTCCAGAGCACTGGGCGCCCTTTGATTGGTCGTTCTACCGCCTCGGCCGAAAGCTCCGTCGAGAAGCCGACGCCAAGGCCAAGGAGGGGCGCAAATGACCCGCCTCGACTCCCTCATCGCGGATGCGATCTGCCTCTCTGCTGTTCCTGTGGTTGCTGCGTGGGCGGTGGGGACGGTGGTTATGTCGGTGGTCCCGGTTGTCGCGGGGGTGGCGGCGGTAGTGGCCCTGGATGCCGCGGTGGCGGCGCATGACGGGACGGTGTCGCGGTGAGTTCCTCGGTCAATCCGGCATTCGCGCTTCCCGGCCGCGCTCCTGATGGCGAGTCGATGGCGAAGATTCGTGATCGGTTCTGTGCGTGGGTCTATGGCCCGACGGGTCCCGGTCCGCAGGACATTCCGTCCGTCACCGCGATCGGGGCGCTGTTCGGTCGCCGCGTCGGAGGCGATGACCCTACCGCCGACGAATGGGATCGGGCCGCCTGGGCCGCCAGGGCCGCCAGGGCCGCCAGGGCCGCCTGGGCCGCCGCCGACTGGGCCGCCTGGGCCGCCTGGGCCGACTGGGCCGCCTGGGCCGCCGCCGCCAGGGCCGCCTGGGCCGCCGCCGACTGGGCCGCCGCCGGACTCGCTGCTCTCCTTGGCGATCGAATCGCTATCGCCAAGCTCGACACAAAGCTCGCGCGGCGACTAACGGCCAAATGCCCGAAGTTTCGCCTGGCGATGGACGCGTGGCACTCGTGCAAGACGACCCACTGTCGCGCCGGTTGGTACATCACATACGGCGGGAAGCTTGGCGCGGAACTGGAGGAGCACTTCGGCGCGTGGCTCGCGGGGGCGTCGATCTGGCTGGCTTCGCATCCGGGAGAAACGTCGGTCCCGAACTTCTTCGCGAGCAATGAAGACGCGCTGGCTTCGATCTGCGAATCGGCGAAACGTGAGGTGTCGCCGTGAACGCGCCCGCGGTTGTCCCGGTTGTGTCGAGCCGAGCCGACGCCCTGGTTGCGGCAGTTCGGGCCAAGGGCAGAGATGCCCGCGACCCGAGAGACGCCGCGCACGAGGCTTGCCATGCGCTCAAGTGGGGCGTCAGCAAGAGGTGGACGCGCGACAACATCCACGCGAAGAAGCCGCGTGTTCGGTCCGTGGGTGTGTCAGATGAGATCCTGGCTCGCGCGGTTGAGCAGCTCGTTAGTGCTGACGTCGGGTACGACTGCGGGGGCGTGTCGGCCTGGGCTCAGACGTGCTGGATGGAGATGCTCAAGAACGAGGGCATCTCGTTGCCAGCAGGCGACTGGCTGGAGAAGGCAATTCGCAAGCGGATGGAGTCGCCTGCTGCGCGCGAGTGGGCCGATCGAGTCCTGGAGCTCGCGGAGGTGTCGCGGTGAGCGGGGCGGTGGATCGGCCTGGGTGTCTCTGGTTCTGCGGCATCGGCCGTCTCGTCCTAGAGGCAGACTCGGAGCGGAAGAGTACGATCAGGTCGTGGTTCCCGCGCAGCCTCGGAGACGACGGTCCGAGGTGGTGCTCGGCCAAATGCCGCGACCTCGCGCTGCCGCCAATCAATTCGAGTCTCCCGTGGGATGCGTCCGTTGATGCGCGGCCTTCAGCCACCGCTTCCGACAGCCATGCCCGTGTTTACTCCGCGCCGGCCGGAGGGGAGGAGCCGGCACTATCCGCCCCCGTTGCGGGCTCGGCCTCCCCGGTGAATGTTCCGCTGGAGCCGGCGGTGGGGCAGCGGTGGCGAGGGTCGATTAATGGCACGCGCCTAATTGGTGTTGAGTTCGACATCGTTGAGCCCGACGGCGTCGACCGGTTCCGGATCCGCGTGCCTTCCCGTCCCGCGTATTTAGATCAGCTAGTTGTTCGCATCGATTGGTTCAACAACCGCGGCTACGTCTACCTCGGTCCCACCCCCACCCCACCCGCCACCAACCCCCCGCCCCCGGCTGCCTCCCCGTCAGCCCTACCCTCCAGGCAGCTTGCGGGGGCGGGGGTGCGGGAACTCGTTATTGCCGAGCCGTATAGGCCATGGAAGCCACGGCACCCGGTTGGTATCAAGTGCCCCCGTTGCTTGGTGACCAGCGAGGCAGGTGACCAGCACCTGGACACGTGCGTCGTCATGCGGGAGCGGGGGCCGAGCGCGAGCGCGGCGGCGCCCGAGGCCCAACGCGACACGTTCGCTGACCTCGTCGACGAGTTCGACCTACTTCCAGAGGCCGGGCGATGAGCGGCGTGTCCGACTTTCAGTGTACGGCGAAGGACTGCGAAAACCGCAGCCCGCCGGATCTCCCGGAGCGCATTTACGAACGTGCTGTCCGAGCAGGATGGCGCATCTGGGGGAAGAACGAGCCGACACTTCGCAGCGGAGAGGTGCGTTGTCCAGAGCATTTCGATGTCCCCGGGCAAAAGGCTGCGCGGTGATGGCGCGGCTCACCGACGAGGAGCTTTCGCGGGTGCTGACGGCGCACGAGATGGGAGGCTTGGTTCGCAAAGGAGACACGAGGGCCAAGGCGTACCCGGCGTGCCTTGTTCAGGTTGCCAAGGAATCATGGACTGGATTCGGATTCGGTCATCACATCGGCGATGTGTACTGGTTTGACTGGTCCTACCGGCCGGACTGGACCGTCGATGAGTTCATGGCCCAGCTCGTGGCCCGAGGTCTCGCGTGACCACCCACGAATACACTGCCATCTCGGCGAGAGAGGCATGGTTGGGGATTGTTGCGGGGCTGGTTCTAGCGGCAGTGCTGGGGCTCTTCCAGTGGGTACAGGCGGACGAGCAAGGACCGCCGTTCTCGTGGGATGACGAGGCGGTTCGGACTGGGGACGGGCCGTGAGTCTCGTTCTGCGTCCGTGGACGCTCAAGCAGGCGTTGCCGTTCAACTTCGACACGCATCGTCGCCTGCGGGCCATTCAGGGTGCTCTGTGGTCGGTGCGCGTGGACAAGGACGGCGTTCCGGTCGGCGTCGCCATCGTCGCGAACCCGGCGCGCGTCTGGCAATCGCTCGTCCTGGTAGTTGCTCGGTGCGCGGTCAAAGAAGGCGTCCCCAACGCCTGCTCGATGCTCTATGGCTCGTGTGCGCGAGCTGGGCAGGCCATGGGCGCCGAAGACGTCGTCACGTACACGCATGGCGACGAGCACGGGGCGTCGCTGATCGCGGCGGGATACGTGTATGCCGGGCTGACCGACGGCGGCGAATGGGACCGTGCCGACCGCCCGCGCCAGGCCGCCATCGACCCCGAGAAGAAGCATCGGTGGTTCGCGCCCTTCGGCAAGCGCGCTGCTGAGGCAAGAGCGCTTCAACGCGCCGGGAAGCTGGCGACGAGACCGCCGACGTATCGGAGGGTCGCATGAAGCGCGACCTCCCCGCCCTGGCCCGCGTCTTCATCGACCACGTTCGCACGCCGGGCCTCACCACCGAAGACGTGATTCGCGCCCTGGCCGCCGTCTTCGCCGCAGACCGCGACCGGGTCGCCCTCGACCTACGCACCCGTCGCATCGAGAACATCGCCGGCCCCGCATTCGCTCGTGCTGAACGTGAGCTCGGGCTCTCGCGTGAGGAGATCACGTCGCCCCGGTACCTCGTTCCAGGCGGAGGCCTCGTCATGGCGTGGCTCCTAGACGCCGGCCTGTCGGTCACGGCGGTGGCTGAATTGACCGGGAGGGCGAGGGGGCACGTGCGGTCGGCGGCAGCGAACGCGCGGAGGAAGGTCATCGCAGAGACGCGGAGGGCGGCCCATGGGTGAGAAGTTGATCAGGGTCGAGAGGTTTGAGGATTTGAAGACGGGGATGCGTGTGGTTGTGCGGCCTTGTCAATGGCAAGGCCGCGGATGCGGTGGCGTTCATTGCGGAATATTGGGTACGCGCGCAGTTCGCAGGGCTACCGGGAACCTGGGATCGATATTCGATGTTGACTCGTTCACGGTCATGGGAGAGGGACATGGCCCGGTCCCGCTTGGTATTTATGCCGCGAATGTCGTTTCCGGGCGCGTCTTCCGTTTCGCCGCTGACATCGACGTCGACGCCCAACTCGCCGCCGAGCCGAACCCCTATCTATCCCGCGAAGTCCTCGGCACCAACGGTCGTGATGAGGTTGTCATTGCGGCGAAAGAGAGGGCGCGGTGAGCCTCCGGAGGCGCGAAGCCTGGCCGAATCCGACGGAAGGGTTTCGGTTCGCTAAGCCCACTAGACCCTCGAAAGAGAAGTACCGAGGCCTCCGCCGTTCCTCGATGAAGCGCCGCCCCGCCCGTCGCATCGGGCGAGAGACAGAGGCCGAGAAGGTTCACAAGATGCTCGTGCGCGAGATGCGAGTGTGCGCGGTGGCGAAGTACGCGTTCGCTGGCCGTTGCCGGGGAGGCTTCGACGTCGCTCACCTTGGGCCGAGCGGTGGCACGGGCCGGCAGCATGGCGACTGGACGATGTCGACATTGATGTGCCACTCGCACCATATGCAAATGGACGGGCACGAGCGTCCGTCGGTGTTCGACGGCATGAGCGCCGACGACTTGCGCGCGTTCAAGGAGTTCGAGATTCATCTGGCGCGTGAGTTTGTCGCCGGGAGGCGGGTGAGTTCGCTATGAGGCGACCATCTGAGCGGGTAACGCTGGTCTGCGACGGATGCTCGTCGCCATTTGTTAGGCTGCTAAGCGAGCACATCTACAGGATCTCGCGAGGGATCGAAAGAACCTTTTGTTCTCGGAAATGCAGTGGCTCTTGCCAGTATCCGAAGCGAGATCCAATTATGGACGGCGTTACTGCAAGGATTCCTATTGGCAACGGAATGTTCGCAACGATTGACACAATCGACATTTCGATCGCAGAGGGATTTAGCTGGTCGGCTATGGAGTCAGGCAGTACGTGGTATGCGTATCGTCGGTCATGGCCAGACAATAAAAAGATCTACCTTCATCGATCCGTGGCAGCCGCGTCAGGACTGGTCATAGACGGACTTTTCGTCGACCACCGCGATCATGATGGCCTAAACTGCCGGCGATCTAACCTCAGGATCGCGACTCGTTCTCAGAACGGGATGAATCGTCGCAATCCAGCAAGTGGAGTGCGACGAAAGAGTCGCGGTTCTTGGAGCGCATCGATACAGGCGGGCGGCAAGCGCTACTACCTCGGCAGTTATCCCTCTGCGGATGAGGCTGAGATGGCGCGCAGGAAGGCTTCCTATGAACTACATAGAGACTTCGCTAGCGTTCCGCTCATCGCCTGTGACGCCGCCATTGCGGAGCGCATGAAGCGGATCGGAGAGACGACATGAACTGGGCGGAAGACAAGGCGCGGGAAGTGATGGGCAATGAAAGACCGGAGATCGGATCGGTTCTTGGCCGGACCAAAATTGCCAAGCTTATTGAGCGCGCCATTCGAGAGACGATCGGATCGTGCGCTGCAACAGTCGAGACAGAGGACGCCGGGTGCGATGGAGAGAACTTTCAGCGCGCCGCGGCCGCCGCTATCAGGAAGCTCGGAGAGACGACATGAGCAGCGACGAGACGCGCGACTGGCGCACTGAGTTACAGGCCCACGACGGCGACGACTATGCGGCAGCTTTCGTTCGCCACATCTTCAGCCAGCGAAGCACGCTCAGCCTGCTCGCGACGACGGTCGGCCTGGAGGAAGCCTTGCGGCTAGCGGCAATCTGCGTTCGCGAGGCCAGTGCCCCCTCCCCCGGAGGGATGGGACGGGAGGGGCTGCTGCGAGAATTGGCGGCGACCATCAATCGGAACTCCGCCGAAAACGGTAGCAACACGCCTGACTTCATCCTGGCGACATTCTTGTCCGACTGTCTCGCGGCGTTCGACAAGGCATCATCGGCTCGCGAACGGTGGTACGGTCGCGCGGATCGACCGGGGACCGGTGTTGACCCAGTCGCCCCCCAGCAGCCCCCGCCCGTGGTGGCGCCGGCGTGCGACCACGACCTGGCAACGATTCAGTGCGACGCTCACGGCGCAGGCCAGGAGAATGCCATCAAGCGCGTGCTCGAAGTCCTGCGCGGGACGGGCGAAGACACCGCGGCCGACATCGTTGCAGCCGAGTTCGCTGGTGTCCTCGGTCCAGCCCCCGCTATGTTGTCCCCGGCGACTGGCCCGGTGTGCAATCAATGTGGACACCGAGAGCACGAGGACCTGTGCCGGTCATGGATCATTGGGCGCGGGCACTGCCCCTGTGAGTACATCGTCATCCGGCCCGGGTCAGCCCCGTCCCCCGCCCCCGCCCCCGCCCCAGCCGTGCTGCCGGTGGAGACGCCGCCGCGCAACGAGGTGTCTACGCTCCGGGATGAGGTGACGAGACTCAAGTCGTTAATCGATAGAGACCGGACCGGGCTCGCGTTCGGGCTCGACAAAGCCAGGAAGACGGCGCGCGGATATCGATGGATTTGCGAGGGACGCGGGCCCTACGCCTACGACGATGACCGATACCGCGAGGAAACGGGACGCCTGGTCGACGCCATCGTTGCCATCGCCGACG
This sequence comes from Phenylobacterium sp., assembly GCF_004299445.1. Classification (GTDB taxonomy): domain Bacteria; phylum Pseudomonadota; class Alphaproteobacteria; order Caulobacterales; family Caulobacteraceae; genus Phenylobacterium. The sequence goes on from NZ_SCTC01000078.1 coordinate 87,753, forward strand.
AGCACCTTCGCGCGAGCGGAGAACTGGCCAACGAGGCGTTTCACCCGCCAGCCACCCCGCCCCCGGTCCAGCCCGACGCGCCGACCGAGACGCCGTGCCCGGATTGCGAGCTGGGGACCAACTGCGTTTCTCATCGCAAGGACTTGGTACAGCCGCCGCCAAATGAAGCCGTGGACTGGCTTGTCTGTGGTCTGGCGAAACGACACGACGAAGAAGCGAAGTCGTGGGCAGCCGTCCCTGCTGGAGCGATGCCAGAGGACGCAAGGCAAGCAATCATCCAGGCGCACAACATCGCCGCCCGCGCGATAAAGCAATCTGTCCCGCCAGCCCCCGCGGCGGTCCAGTCCACCATGGGGGAGCGGGCGGTGAAGACCTGGACGAACCATGCGCTGGACTGGATCGAGGAGAAGGCGCCTCACGGTCGCTACTTGGTCGCCGAGGCACTGGCGGCGACCAAGGACATGCCGTCTGTGGTCATCCCGGGCGCCGCCGGCCCTCGGGAGGCGTGCAAGTGCGGCGACGGAACAGAGGCGAGTCGCAGGGGTTACGATGCTGCCAAGGTCTCACTGGGTCCGTGTTGGGACTGTAACGGCACCGGGAAACAGGAGGTTCCGCCTGCCGCCCTGCCTCCACGGAAGTCGCCCGATGAACTGGTCCGAGAAGTGACGTTCCAGGTCCGACTGTGGGACGCCATCAGCGAGTACGCCGCATCGGGGTCCGCGGTTTACGGCAACGTCCGCAGGCAGAAGGCGGTCACTGTCGTCAACGAAGTCATTTCCGCCCTCATCACCGCCGACCGTCGAGGTGACCGATGAGTCGCAAGCGAAAGAGCGTCGGCGAATTCAAGGTGACGCCCGCGATGCTGC
>NZ_SCTC01000008.1 GCF_004299445.1 Phenylobacterium sp.
GAAGAGCCGCTGTGGCCGGACCCTGAGGGGCTCATACCTTTTGGCCAGACGGACTACTCTGACTTCCTGTTCTGGCGACCCCGCGGTCCGCCAGATTCGTGGCCGATTGTTATCTGGGGACGTGGCCTTCAGGAATTCGAGACGATCGATTGCGGCCTGACCGACTTCCTCACAGGCTTAGCGACAGGCGAGATCGAGACAGAGAATCTCCCAGACGACTTGGCGTCTTGCCCCATCATATTCCAGCCTCTCGTTCGCGGGAAATCCGACGACTGACAGCCAACTGCGAAGCCTTCAGCAGCTCTCGGCGTTCGGGCCCTGCTTCATCGCGGCCTGGATCTTCGCCGCCGTCTGTTCCGGGGTCAGTTCGTACGGCAGGACGCAGGCGAAGCGGCCCTTGGGGTTCATCAGGTAGCTGTAGGCGGCGTGGTTGACCGTGTAGTCGGGGCCTTCGCCGGACTTCTGGTAGTAGACCTTGTAGGCCTTGGCCGCCGCATCGGTCTGGGCCGGCGTGCCTGTCAGTCCCAGCGACCGCTTCGGAAAGGCCGGGTTGGCCATGTAGGCCTTCATCTGCGCCACCGTGTCGCGCTGCGGGTCGACGCTGATCAGCACCGACTGGAATTCTCCCGCCTTCGGACCCAGCAGGGTCTCGACCTGGCCCAGCTCGAACAGGGTGGTCGGGCAGATATCGGGACAGTGGGTGAACCCGAAGAACACCACGCTCCACTTGCCCTTGAGCACGGACTGGTCAACCGTGCGTCCGTTGGTGTCCACCAGCTGGAACGGTCCGCCCACGGCGGCGGTTTGCGGTTGGGGTCCGAGGACACCCTTGCGGACGGCGAGACCGGTGAGGATGGCGAGGGCTAGCGCCAGGACCGCGATGAGGGCCAGGATCCGCCTGGACATGGGTGTATACCTCGACCTTCACGCCGCCGGTGGGAGCTGAGCATGGCCGACGCCGTCGCGCCCCACGCCACATTGCCGGCTGGCCTCGATAAGGCGGGCTCCGACGACACGCAAGACGTCTGGGATTCGGCCGACATCCGCCGGGGACACCTGCGGCTGCGCACGCTGGTGCGGCTGCGCTGGGTGGTCGTCGCAGGCGAGGTGGCCCTGCTCGCGCTGATGGCCTTCGTGTTGGGGTTCGATGCGCCCTACTTCGCCTGCGCCGTGGTCGTGGCGATCGGCGCGCTCATCAACGTGGTGACGGCCATGGCCGCCCAGCCCCAGCGGGTGATGGGCGATCGCGAGGCCGTGCTGCAGCTGTCGCTCGATATCGTCCAGATGTCGGCGCTGCTGGCCCTGATCGGCGGCACGGCCAATCCGTTCGCCTTGATCCTGATCGCGCCGCCCACGCTGGCGGCGGCCACCCTGCCGCTGCGGCCCGTATGGGTTCTGGGGGTGATGGCCTCGGTCGCCTCGATGCTGCTGGCGGTGGTCACCCTGCCCTATCCCTCCATGGGCGAGACGACCCTGTCGCTGCAGTTCCGGCTGGTGGCGGGCCTAGCCAACGTGGCCGGCATCGCGCTGATCGCGAGCTACGTCCGACAATCGGTGGAGGAGGCCGCGCGCATGGCGCTGGCGCTGGATGTGACCCAAAAGGTGCTGGCGCGCGAGCAGCGCCTGTCGGCCCTGGGCGCCCTGGCCGCCGCGGCGGCGCACGAGCTGGGCACTCCGCTCGCCACAATCTCGATCGTCTCCAAGGAGATGGCTCGCGAGGCCGTAACCCCCCAGGTCAAGGAGGACGCCGAGCTGTTGATGAGCCAGGCCGAGCGTTGCCGCCAGATCCTGCAGCGTCTCGCCGCCACCCCCGACAAGGCCACCGACGCGGTGCATGAGCGCCTGTCGCTGCGCCAGCTGGTGCAGGAAGTGATCGAGCCCCACGCCAACGCGTCGAAGGAGGTGCGCGTCGAGGCCATCGTCACCGGCGCCAAGGACGTGAAGACGCCCGACGTCCGCCGACTGCCCGAAATCACCCACGCCTTCAGCACCTTCGTGGAGAACGCGGTCGACTTCGCCCGCTCCGAGATCCTGGTGTCGGCCCGCTTCGACGCCGACTCGATCTCGATCGAGGTGCGCGACGACGGCCCCGGGTTCGCGCCCGAGATCCTGGCGAAGCTGGGCGAGCCTTATGTCACCAGCCGTCCGGGGGCCGAGGGTTCGCGCACCGGCCACATCGGCATGGGGCTGGGCTTCTTTATTTCAAAGACGCTTCTGGAACGGACCGGGGCGGTCGTGACCTTTCACAATGCGAAACCTCGCGGCGCCGTTGTAGCGGCGCGCTGGCCTCGCTCACTAGTTGAAGCCACTTGACCTAGGCGCAGCAAAAGCTTGCAGATTTGCGTTTAGGTGCGACATTCTGTCCTACGGCCCCGAAGAGGGAACACGCATGACCGACCTGTCCGCCGAAGTCACCGCGCTCGCCGACAAGAGTCTTCTTGTCCTAGATGACGATGCGCCGCTCAGGACGCGGCTGGGGCGGGCGCTGGAACAGCGTGGCTTCGAGCCCACGCTCGTCGGCAGCGTCCAGGAGGCCATAGCGGCCGTCAAGGTGCGCGCGCCGGCCTACGCGGTGCTCGACATGCGCCTCGAGGACGGCTCGGGCCTGAAGGTGGTGGAGGCGGTGCGCGACGCCCGCCCCGACGCCAAGATCATCATGCTGACCGGCTACGGCAACATCGCCACGGCCGTGCAGGCGGTGAAGGCCGGGGCGGTGGACTACCTCTCCAAGCCCGCCGACGCCGACGACGTGGTCCGCGCCCTGCTGGCCCGGGGCGACGCGGCCCCCGCGCCGCCCGAAAACCCGATGAGCGCCGACCGCGTGCGGTGGGAGCACATCCAGCGCGTCTACGAGCTCTGCAATCACAACGTCTCGGAAACCGCCCGCCGCCTGAACATGCACCGCCGCACCCTCCAGCGGATTTTGGCCAAGCGCGCGCCGAAGTAGTTCAGAAATCTCCTTCTCCCCTTGCAGGAGAAGGGTCGTGCGCGCCGGTGCTCATAACTCGCTGACGGCCACCCCCGCGGCGCGCATGGCGCCCAGGCGGGCGAAGGCCAGGGTCAGCGCCTTGCGCCGTGCGCCCGCCAGCGGCTCGACGGGCGCCTCGCGCAGGATGGCCCCGCCAAAGCCGTCGGCGACGATGAGGCCTGGCGCTTCCGGCAGAATCTCGCGGGGGAATTCGGGCGCGACGGCGAAGGCGAAGGCGTCGCAGTAGGGGAGGTACTCGGGCCACTTCAGATCGACCCGGAAGTCCTCGATCCCCGATTTCACCTCTACGATGAAGATCTGCCCCTTGGGTCCCAGCGCCATCAGGTCGGCGCGGCGGCCATTGGGCAGGGTCACCTCGCTGAGCGGCGCATAGCCCAGGGCGGTCAGCAGGCGCGCGGCGCCGCGCGTGACGGTGGCGGTGGTCTCGGGCCGCGAGACGGTGACGAGCGTGACGTCCATTGCGCCACCCTGTTCCGCCTTCGTTCTGAGTTCAAGAGGGGGCCGAACTCCAGAGGTCAGCTGCGCGGCAGCGGAAACTCGAGACGCCCGACGTCAAAGCCCAGCTGACGGATGCGACTGATCGCCTGGCTCTTCACCGCCGCGGGCAGCACCGGCCGCTGCGACATCAGCCACAGGTACTTGCCGTTGGCCGTGGCAAGGACCAGCCACCCCTGTTCAGGACGATGCTCGACCACCACGTAGTCCTGGCTGACCACGCCGCCGAAGAAGCTCATCTTGATCTTCGCATTGGTGCGCGGATCGGCGACCGTCGCCTTGGCCTTCCATACCTTCAGCTGGCCCGAGGGGCCTTCCTTCTTGCACGTCTGGACGACGGCGAAGCCCGAGGCCTGGGCGGTCCAGTCGGAGGCGCCGGCGGTGCAGCCGTTCTGAAGCTGGTTCGGCACCCGGGCCACCTCGTACCAGCGCCCCATCATCTTGGAGAGCTCGATGCGGCCGGTGGGCTCGACGGTCATGGCGCCGGCGGCGACCGGTGCGAACGTCAGGGCGGCGGCGAAGGCCGCGATGGCGAGGCGAAGCGTCATGCTGCGGTGCAATATACCAAGGAAGGCCGCAAGAAAACGTCCAATGGCGCGCGCCAAAGGGCCGCACTGTCGTCCCCCCGCGAGGCTCCGCCGACAGCGCCCCCCAAGCAGGACGTGCAGCGCACCGCGCCAGCCGCTACCTAGGGGCCATGAGTGCGCCTCGCCTGACATCCGCCGAGACCGCCGCCCTCACCCGGCGGGTCACGCTGCTGTCGGTGGGGACGGCGGCGGTGCTGGTGGTCATCAAGCTGGCGGCCTGGCTGGCTTCGGGCTCGACGGCGCTCCTGGCCTCGATGGCCGACTCGGGCCTCGACCTCGTCGCCTCCATCGCCACCGCCTTCGCCGTCCGCTACGCCGTGGCCCCGCCCGACGCCGAGCACCGCTTCGGCCACGGCAAGGCCGAGGCGTTCGCCAGCCTGATGCAGGCCGGCCTCGTGTTCGCCTCGGCGGCGCTCATCGCCCGCGAGGCGGCGACCGATCTCCTCGACCCCCACCCCCTGCGCCAGGAGGGCTGGGCGATCGCCGTGATGGCGGCCTCCACCGTGATGACTTTGGCCCTGGTCGCCGCCCAGACCCGGGTGCTGAGGCAAACCGCTTCGGTGGCCGTCTCGGGCGACCGGGCCCACTACGCCACCGACCTGGCGTCCAACGTCATCGCGCTGGCGGGCATCGCCGCCTCGGCCCTGCTGGGGCTCAACGGACTGGACGCCGCGGCGGCCCTGGTGATCGCCGCGCTGCTGCTCTGGGGCGCCATCGGCGTCTTCCGCGAGGCCGCCAGCCAGCTGATGGACCGGGAGCTGCCCGAGGACGATCGCGCGCAGATCGTCCGCCTCGCCACCGAAGACCCCCGCATGACCGACGTCCATCAGCTGCGCACGCGCGCCTCAGGCCCCTACGTCCACATCCAGATGCACGCCGACCTCGACCCGCAGCTGACCCTGGAGGCCGCGCATGCGGTGATCGTAGCCGCCGAGAAGCGAATCCTGACCGCCTTCCCCGCCGCCGACATCATCATCCACGCCGACCCGCGCGGGCGGGCCGAGCCGCATGGCGGCGCATTCGCCGAGGCCGGCGAGACAAAGTAAACGCCCTCTTAAGGCGTGCGGCGTCTGTTGGGACTTCGCTGATTCGCGTATGAGCGCGCCCTTACCCCAATGACCGTCGAACGCACCCTTCATCACTTCCCGCTCGACCCGGCCTCGCGCCAGGTCCGCTTGGTGCTGGGCGAGAAGCGACTGCCGTTCGTCGACCACTCGGTCCGCTACTGGGAGCGTCCGCGCGAGCTGACCAAGATGAACCCATCGGGCATGGTGCCGATCCTGGTCGAGACCGACGGCGACGCGCCGCCGCTGGTGCTGTGCGAGACCCGCGCCATTGTCGACCACCTGGAAGAGACCTGCCGCGAGCCCAGCCTGTTCGGTCCCGATCCCGCCGAGCGGGCCGAGGCGCGCCGGCTGATCACCTGGTTCGAGCGCAAGTTCGAGTTCGAAGCGTCCAGCTATATCCTGCACGAAAAGATCGAGAAGCGGCTGCTGGGCCTGGGCGCGCCCGAGCTCGCCAACCTGCGCCAGGGCAAGGACGCGCTGAAGAGCCACCTCTTCATGCTGGACGACCTTCTGCAGGCCCGCGAATGGCTGGCCGGCAAGCGGCTGTCACTGGCCGACTTCACGGCGGCCTCGTACCTGTCGGTCATCGACTACTTCGGCGACGTGCCCTGGCGGGAAGCCCCGGCGGTGAAGACCTGGTACATGAAGATGAAGTCCCGGCCGTGCTTCCGGCCGCTGCTGGCGGATCGCTGGCCGGGGCTGGCGCCCGCCGGCCACTATGACGACCTCGATTTCTGAGCGCGAAGGGCTGATCCGGGCCGAGGCTCAGATCAGAAGCCAAGCAGAGAGGCTCGGCTTCGACCTCTGCCGCTTCACCGACATCGACGAGGCCTGGCCCGCCGCGGCGCGCCTGCTGGAGTTCGTGGACGCCGGTCGCCACGGCGAGATGGGCTGGATGGCCGACACCGTCGAGCGGCGCAAACACCCCCGCGCCATGTGGGATGGCGCCCGGTCGGCCATCGTGCTGGGCGTGAACTACGGGCCCGACCACGACCCGCTGGCGATCCTTGGCGACCGCTCGAAGGGCGCGATCAGCGTCTACGCTCAGGGCGATGACTATCACGAGGTGATCAAGAGCCGGCTGAAGGCGCTGGCCCGCTGGATGGTGGCCGCCCTGGGCGGCGAGCTGAAGGTGTTCGTCGACACTGCGCCCCTGCTGGAAAAGCCGCTGGCCGAGCGGGCGGGCCTGGGATGGCAGGGCAAGCACACCAACCTCGTCAGCCGCGAGTTCGGCTCGTGGCTGTTCCTGGGCTCGATCCTGACGACCCTGGAGCTCGCGCCCGACGCCGCCGAGCCGATGAACTGCGGGACCTGCCACGCCTGCCTGGACGTCTGCCCGACGAACGCCTTCCCGGCCCCGTTCCAGCTGGATGCCCGGCGCTGTATCTCGTACCTGACCATCGAGCTGAAGGGGCCGATCCCGCGGGAGTTCCGCGAGGCCCTGGGCAACCGCATCTACGGCTGCGACGACTGCCTGGCCGTCTGTCCCTGGAACAAGTTCGCCCAGGCCGGTCGGGAGCAGAAGCTGGCGGCGCGCGAGTCTCTGACCGCGCCGTCTCTCGCCGACCTGGCGCGGCTGGACGATGCGGCCTTCCGCGCGCTCTTCGCCAAGAATCCCGTGAAGCGGATCGGCCGGGACCGCTTCGTCCGCAACGTCCTCTACGCCATCGGCAATTCCGGTGAGGCCGCCCTGGCCGACGACGCGCGGCGATTGCTGGCCGATCCCTCGCCGTTGGTGAGAGGCGCAGCGGTCTGGGCCGTGTCGCGGCTGGTGTCGGCTGAAGCCTTCGCGACACTTCGCCAAGAAAATTGTCGGAACGAAGCCGATCCGGCCGTCCTGGGGGAATGGGCGATCGCGGCGGACATCTAGGCTCGCTGTCGCCGGCAGACACATATGGGAGTCGACGCCATGGACAACGAGGCAGGCCTCATCGACGCCGCCACGCTCGCGGCCGCCAACACCGCCCGCTATCCGAATGAAAGCGCGGCCTACCGCGCCGCGCGAAACGCTCTGCTCGCCGAGGAGATCGAGCTACGCCGCCATCTGGAGCGGGTGGCGGCTCAGCGGCGCGCTCTGCCGCCCGGCGGCGAAGTGACGGCCGGCTACCGGTTCATGGGCGAAAACGGGCCGGCCAGCCTCGCCGACATGTTCGGCGATAAGGACACCCTGGTTCTCTACAGCTGGATGTTCGGTCCCGAGCGGGAGCGCTCGTGCCCGATGTGCGCCAATGTCCTGAACGCCTGGGACGCGGTGGGGGCCGATATCCGCCAGCAGGTCGCGCTGGCCGTAGTCGCCCGGTCGCCCATCGCGCGCCTCGTGGCCTTCAAGGTCGAGCAGGGCTGGAAGAACCTGCCGCTGTACGCCGATCTCGATGACGCCTTCAGCCGTGACTTCCGCGCGACCGACGCCGAGGGGAAAAGTGACTACCCGGGCGTCAATGTCTTCACGCGCCGCGACGGCGTTATCCGTCACTTCTACTCGGGCGAGATGAGCGGCGAGATGGCCGATCCTGGTCAGGACCCGCGCGGCGCGCCCGACCTGTCGCCGCTGTGGAACGTGCTGGACATGACGCCCAACGGCCGCCAGCCGGACTGGTACCCCAAGCTCAGCTACTAGAAGCCGACGTCGCCCAGGTCCTTCACCCGCGGCAGCACCTGGTCCTTGGCCGACAGCAGGGGCTCGCCGTCGACCGGCCACGGGATCGCCAGATCGGGATCGTTCCAGATGACGCCGCCTTCGCTCTGCGGGGCATAAGGCGCGTCGACCTTGTAGAAGATCTCGCAGTCCGGGGTGATCGTGCAGTAGGCATGGGCGAAGCCTTTCGGCACCCAAAGCTGCTCGCCGCCCTCGGCGGTCAGTTCGGCGCTGACCCACTGGCCGTAGGTGGCCGAGCCGGAGCGCAGGTCGACCGCCACGTCGAAGATCGAGCCACGCAGCGCCCGGATCAGTTTGCCCTGGGCGAAAGCGCCCTTCTGGAAGTGCAGACCCCGCAGCGTGCCCTTGGCGGCGCTGAAGGCCTGGTTGTCCTGCACGAAGGTGGTCTCGGCCGACGTGCCGGCCAGGGCCTTCTCGCTCCAGGTCTCGGCGAACCAGCCCCGCGCATCGCCATGGCGCTTGGGCGTGATAAGCAGCACGTCAGGGATGGCGAGCGGCGTGATCGTCGTCATGGTCACCAGCTATGGGAGTGATGCTGTCGCATGGCGCAGCGCGGGAGCGATGACAAGACCGAACACCCGTCAGGCGTCCCGCAGCTCACCGTCTGCGTCGTCGCCTACAATTCGGGTCCGACCCTGCGCACCTGCCTGGAGCGGCTGGGCGCACAGACCTTCCGCGACTTCGAAGCCATCGTCATCGACAACGCCTCGCCCGATCCCGGCGATGTGGCCATCGCCGCCGAGTTCCCCTGGGCGCGGCTGATCCGCAACACCGAGAACCTGGGGTTCACCGGGGCCGGCAACCAGGGCGCCCGCGAGGGCCGCGGCCGGTGGTACGTGCTGCTCAACCCCGACGCCTACGCCGAGCCGGACTGGCTGGAAACGCTGGTCGCCGCGGCCGGACGCCATCCGCGGGTTCGGTCCTTCACCTCGCGCCAGATGGTGGCCGAGCAGCCCGGCGTGCTGGACGGCCTGGGCGACGTGATGAGCATCACCGGCATCCCCTACCGCGGTGGCTATCTCAACCGCGACGAAGGCCAGGCCTGCGAGGGCGAGGTGTTCAGCCCCTGCGGTGCGGCGATGATGATCGACAGGGCGCTGTTCCTGCGCCTGGGGGGCTTCGACGAGGACTTCTTCTGCTACGGCGAGGACGTCGACCTCGGATACCGCCTGCAGTTGGCGGGCGAGCCGACCCTGCTGGTCCCGGACGCCGTCATCCATCACGTGGGCTCGGCCTCGACCGGCGGCGCAAAGTCGGAGTTCGCCGTCTTTCATGGGTCCCGCAACCGCTTCTGGGTGCTGTTCAAGAACACGCCCTGGCCGCTGATGCCGCTGGTCGTGCCGCTGCATCTGGCTGTTCTAGTGTTCGTCTATCTCAAACGGGACAACCGGCCCCATATCCGGCTGATCCTGCGCGCGGTGAAGGCCGCGTTCGTCGGAGCGCCGAAGATCTTCCGCACCCGGCGCGAAGTGCAGAAGCTGCGCCGAGCTTCGATCGGACAGATCGCCGGCGCCATGACCTGGAACCCGAAGGACCTCTCGGGTCGCCGCCCCGTCATCAGGCCGCTGCGGGCGGGGCGTTAACTCAGCCCTCGGCGGCCCACTCGATCAGGCGGCGCATGAACGTCGCGCCGCGTTGCAGCTGGGCGATCTCGATGAACTCGTTGGGCTGGTGGGCCTGGTCGATGGAGCCAGGGCCGCAGATGACGGTGGAGAAGCCAGCCTGCTGAAACTGGCCGGCCTCGGCGGCGAAGGCCACCACGCGGGGCGGGCCATTGTCGCCGGCCATGCGGCGGGCGAAGGCCTCGGCGGCCCCGTCGCGTTCGGGCACGAACGGCGGCACGTCGGTGCGCATCTCGACCACCACGCCGCATTCGGGGAACCGCGCCTTGAGCGCCCGGTCCATCGCCTCAGCCTCGGCCAGGAACGGCGCGACGATTTCCTTGGGTGTCCGCGGCCCCGGCGAGCGGACGTCGAACACAAACTGGCATTCGCGGGCGATGATGTTGTGCGCGGTGCCGCCGTTGACCATGCCGATGGTGAGCGTCGGCCCCTTCGGCGTGAAGGGCGAGGCGGGGTCGGCCTCGTCTTGAAGCCTGGCCGAAAGCGCGTTCAGGGACCCCATAAGCTTGACCGCCTCCATCACCGCCGACACGCCAAGGTGCGGCTGGCTGGAGTGGCATTCACGGCCGGTGACGGTGACCTGGAAGGTGGCGATGCCCTTGTGGCCGTTCACCGCCTCCATGTTGGTGGGCTCGCCCACGACCACAACCGAGGGCGTCGGCAGCTCACGGCGGATGACGTCGATCATGTGTGGCGCGCCCAAGCAGCCGATCTCCTCGTCGTACGAGAAGGCCAGGTGCACCGGCTTCTTCGCGGTCTTGGAGAGTTCAGGCGCTGCGGCCAGGGCCAGGGCCAGGAACGCCTTCATGTCGCAGGTCCCCCGACCGTAGAGGCGGCCGCCCTGTTCGGTCAGGGTCCAGGGATCGGTGGTCCAGGGCTGACCGTCGACCGGCACCACATCGGTGTGGCCCGACAGTACGACGCCGCCTTCGACGGCCGGCCCGATGGTGGCCATCAGGTTCGACTTCGTGCCGTCGGCGTTGGGCACGCGGCGGTGCGGCACGGACAAAGCGTCGAGATAGCCCTCCACCCATTCCACCAGTTCGAGGTTCGAACCCCGCGAGGTGGTGTCAAAACTGATCAGCTTCGCGAGCAGATCGCGGGCGGGAGGATAGAGGTCGGTGGTCATCCCGAAGACTTAGACCCGCGGAGCGCCCGCCAACAACCCAATGGCGGCTCAAGGCTCGTCGTAGATGATCAGTCCGCAGCCGAAACGCACGGCGGTGCCGACGGCGCTGCGGAAGTCATCGGGCAGGGCGTCCCAGTCGACCAGTTCGCCCACGCGGGCGACCGCGATGTCCGTCCAGCCCAGGCCCTCCAGATCGGCGGTCGCCACCGCGCGGGCCGTGTTCTCGTCGTGGGCGCGGGCGAAGGCCAGCACGCTGAGCGCGGGCGCACCCGGCGCCTCCACGGCCTGCAGGGTGACCAGGAAGACCTGCGGCCGCTCGGCCGCCATTACCCCTGCTGGATTCGGCCCGGGGCCGGCAGCACGTCGATCAACTCGATGCGGAAGATCAGCGGCGCGCCCGGCGGAATCTGGCCCGCGCCCTCTTCGCCGTAGCCCAGGTTCGAGGGCACGTAGAGCGTCCACTCGTCGCCGGGACGCATCAGCTGCAGCGCCTCCTGCCAGGCGGGGATCAGCCGGTCGAGCGGCATGGCCGCCGGGGCGCCGCGCTCGTAGCTCGAATCGAAGACCGTGCCGTCTTCCAGCTTGCCCTCGTAGTGGACCTTCACCTCGTCCTTCGGGCCCGGCTTCAGGCCGGTGGCGGGGCCCGACTTGGTGACCTTGTAGGCTAGCCCCGACGGCAGGACGACGACGCCCGCCTCCTTGCCGATCTTGGCCATGAAGGTCTTCGAGACCTCGGACTGGGCCACCGGCGCGCCGGGCTCGGCCGGCTTGGACTTCTGCTGGCAGGCCGCGAGCGCCAGGGCGGCGACCGCGACGATGAGGATACGCTTCATTGCTGCCTCTCTAGACCACGCGCGGCGGGTAACCGCGGTCGCGCAGGGCGTCCATGACTTCCTGGGTGTGCTGGGCGTCGCGGGTCTCGATCATCACGTCGAACTCGGCGCCCTTGGCGGGCACGTCCAGCGCCAGGCGGTTGTGCGCCACCTCGATGATATTCGCGCCCATCTGCCCGATGGTCGCCGAGACGTTGGCCAGCAGGCCCGGCCGGTCGTCGCCGATGATCCGCAGGCTGACGATCCGGCTTTCGCGCACCAGCTCGCGGGTGAGCACCGAGGCCAGCAGGCGCGTGTCGATGTTTCCGCCGGTGATCACCAGGCCGCACTTCTTTCCGCGGAACCGTTCGGGATAGGCCAAGAGGGCGGCCAGGGAGGCAGCGCCGGCGCCCTCCACGACGGTCTTCTCAACATTGCAGTAGAGCGCGATGCCGCGCTCGAAGAACGGCTCCTCGATCAGCAGCACGTCGTCGATCAGCGGCCGGGCGACGGCGTAGCTCAGGTCGCCGACTTCCTTGACCGCGATGCCCTCGGCGATGGTCGAGGCGGCGCCATTCCGCGTCGTGTTGACGCCGCGCATCTTGGCCGTGAACGAGGGGAACATGGCGGGCTCAACGCCGACCACCTGAATGTCCGGCTGCATGTGCTTCGCGGCCGTGGCCATGCCGGCGATCAGTCCGCCGCCGCCGATCGGAATCGGCAGGATCTCCAGGTCCGGCACGTCTTCCAGCATCTCCAGCGCCACGGTGCCCTGGCCAGCCATGACGTCGGGATCATTGAACGGATGGACGTAGGTCAGCTCGCGCTCGGCGCAGAGCCGGTCGGCTGTGGCCGCGGCCTCGTCGAAGCCGTCGCCTTCAATGACCACATCGGCGCCATGAGCCCGGGTCTGCTGCACCTTCATGAAGGGCGTGCCCTTCGGCATGACGATCGTGACGGGGATCCCCAGGCGGGCGGCGTGGTAGGCCAGGCCCTGGCTGTGGTTGCCCGCCGAGGCGGCGATCACGCCGCGCGAGCGGACGTTCTCGCCCAGCTGCAGCAGCTTGTTGAGGGCCCCGCGCTCCTTGTAGGCGGCCGTGAACTGGTGGTTCTCGAACTTCACCCAGACCTGAGCGCCGGTGATCTCGGACAGCGTCCGCGAGTAGCGGCACGGCGTGCGCTCGATATGACCCTTCAGCCGCTCTTGCGCGGCAAGGATATCGTCGAAGGCAAGGGTCATGGGTGCGGCCGGGGTCTGGAAAGGCGCGCAACCTAACGACGGCGCCCAGTTAGGGCAACGCCGCCCCTCACGACGGCGACGGAAAGGCGCGGCGGGCGAGATACCTAGCTGTCGAACTCCGCCACGAGGTGACCCGGCGCCACCTCCCTCAACTCGGGCGCCACGCCGCTGGCCAGCTTCGACGGGGCGAAGCGGAAGGCGGCGGCGGGATCCATGGGGCTGGGGGGCTCGCCGTCGAGCTTCAGGCGCTGGCGTGTGCGCTCGACGGCGGGGTCGGGGATCGGAGCGGCCGAGAGCAGGGCGCGGGTGTAGGGGTGCTGCGGCGCCTGCCAGATGCGGTCGCGGTCCGCCAGCTCCATCACGCGGCCCAGGTAGAGGACCAGCACCCTGTGGCTGATCTCGCGGACCACCGCCAGGTCGTGGCTGATGAAGATCATGGACAGTCCCATGTCCTTCTGGAGCTGAATCAGGAGGTCGATGATCTGGGCGCGGATCGACACGTCCAGGGCCGAGACCGCCTCGTCGCAGATCACCAGCTTGGGCTTCAGGATCATCGCCCGGGCGATGCCCACCCGCTGGTTCTGGCCGCCCGACAGCTCGTGCGGGTAGCGGTTGATCAGCGCCGGATCCAATTCGACCCGGACCATCATCGCCCGCACCTCGGCCTCGCGGGCGGCGCCGTTCAGGTCGGGGCGGAAGGCGGTGAGCGGCTCGGCGATGGACGTGCCGATGGTCATCCGGGGGTCCAGGCTGGCCAGCGGGTCCTGGAAAACAATCTGGAGATCGCGGCGGGCCGCCTGCATCGCCGACCGGTCGGCATTCGTGATGTCGCGGCCCATCAGGGTGACCGCCCCGCCGGTCGCCGGCAGCAGGTTGAGCACCGCCCGCGCCAGGGTCGACTTGCCCGAGCCGCTCTCGCCCACGATGCCCAGCGTCTCGCCCTCGCGCACTGAGAACGACACCCCGTCCACAGCGCGCAGCACCTTCGGCGGTCCGAAGATCCCCTGCCGGATCGGGAAGTGAACCTTGACGTCGCGCCCCTCGACCAGCACCGGCGCGGCCTCGGGCGCCGGCGCGATCTGCGGCCGCCCGCCCCGGTCGGCGCGGTCCAGTCGCGGGATCGCCGCCAGCAGGGCGCGGGTGTAGTCGCTGTCGGGCGCATGGAAGACGTCGGCCACAGCGCCGGCCTCGACGTAGGCGCCATCCTTCATCACGCACACCCGGTCGGCCAGCCTGGCGATCACGCCCATGTCGTGAGTGATCAGCACCAGCGCCGTCCCCGTCTCGCGCTGCAGCTCGGCCATCAGGTCCAGGATTTCGGCCTGCACGGTGACATCCAGCGCCGTGGTGGGTTCGTCGGCGATCAACAGCTCCGGCCCCGGCGCCATGGCCGCGGCGATCATCACCCGCTGGCGCATGCCGCCCGACAGCTCGTGCGGATACTGGCCCATCCGCCGCGCCGCGTCGGGAATGCGCACCTTGCCCAGCCATTCGCGGGCCAGCCTGTCGGCTTGCGCATGCGAAAGCCCCAGGTGCAGCCGCAACGGCTCGGCGATCTGCTCGCCGATCTTCACATGCGGCGTCAGCGCGGTGAGCGGGTCCTGGAAGATCATGGTCATCTTGGAACCGCGCACCCGGTTCAGGTCGCGCGGCTTGAGGCCGAGCAGTTCCTGTCCGTGCAGCATCGCCGAACCAGAAGCCCGGCCGTTGCCCGCCAGGAGGCCCATCACCGCCATGAAGGTCTGGCTCTTGCCCGAGCCGCTCTCGCCCACGACGCCTAGCGTCTCGCCGCGCGCCACGCTGAGCGATACGCCACGGACGGCGTCGACGACGCCATCGTGCGTCTCGAAGTCGACCCGCAGGTCTTTGATCGTTAGGACGTCGGCCAACACCGCCTCTTGATCTCTCGCCCAAGGACCGTAGAGGCGTGTCGGTCCAACCGCAAAGAGCGCCCGTGTCCGTACCCCCGCTGAAGCCGGCCCTGTTCCTCGACCGCGACGGGGTGCTGAACGAGGACCGGGGCTTCGTACACCGCTGGGAAGACTTCGTCTGGATCGAGGGCGCGATCGAGACGGTGGCGACATTCAACCGGGCGGGCTGGCTGGTGATCGTGGTCACGAACCAGTCGGGCGTGGGGCGCGGCTACTACCCCGAATCCGACGTCTTCGCCCTCCACGACCGCATGCGTGAGGACCTGGCCAGGGCGGGCGCCCGCATCGACGCCTTCTACCATGCGCCCCAGCACCCGGAGGCGCCGGTCGAGGCCTACCGCCACCCCGACCCGCCCCTGCGCAAGCCCAACCCCGGCATGATCCTGCAGGCGCTGGCCGAGTGGCCCATCGACCGCGAGGCCTCGTTCCTGGTGGGCGACAAGCCGTCCGACCTGGAAGCCGCTATGCGCGCGGGCGTCCGCAGCGTGCTGTTCGGCGGCGGAAACCTGAAGGCCTTCCTCGCGGCGGAAGCGCTCCTGCCTCCCTCCGGCTAGCCAGATCAGCGCCCCTCCATCTGCGCCAGCATCCGCTCCAGCGCCTCCAGTTCGTCCGCCTCCCCCGGCGGCTTGTCCCAGCGCAGCCGGCTGATGCGCGGGAAGCGCATGGCGACGCCCGACTTGTGGCGGGTGGATCGCTGGAGCCCCTCGAACGCCACCTCGAGCACCAGCCCGTGGTGCGGCTCGGCGCGCACCGACCGCACGGGTCCGAACCGTTCGATCGTGTTGTCGCGGACAAACTTGTCGATCTGCAGCAGCTCTTCGTCGGTGAAGCCGAAGTAGGCCTTGCCCACCGGGGTCAGCGTCCGCTGGCCCATATCGTTCTGGGTCCACACCCCGAAGGTGTAGTCCGAGTAGTAGCTGGATCGCTTTCCGTGGCCGCGCTGGGCGTACATCAGCACCGCATCCACCAGGAACGGATCGCGCTTCCACTTGAACCACGGCCCCTTGGGCCGGCCGGCCTCGTAGACGGAGTCCAGGCGCTTCAGCATGAGCCCCTCGGCCGCCTGCGGATCGCCCTCGGGCGGGCTGGCGCGCAGGGTCGCGAGTTCGTCCCAGGTCGCGAACGGCTGGATCGGCGACAGATCGATGCGCGAACTGCCTTCCTTCGCCACGAAGGCCTCCAGACGCCGGCGGCGCTCGGCGAAACTCAGGCCACGGGTGTCCTCGGCGCCGACCTGCAGGACGTCGTAGGCCCGGATCGCGGCGGGATGGGCGGCCATCAGCTTCGCGTCCACGGTCTTGCGGTTCAGTCGCTGCTGCAGGTCGGCGAAGGGGGCGACCTTGCCGTCACGGATCACCAGCAGTTCGCCGTCGAGGACGCCTTCATCCTCCAGCGCCTCCAGCACATCGGGGAACGTCTTCGAGATGTCGTCGCCGGTCCGGGTGTAGAGCCTGCGGACGCCGCCCTCGTGCGCGGCCTGGACGCGGATGCCGTCCCACTTCCATTCGGCGGCGTAGTCGCTGGGATCCAGCTTGCCGAAATCGACGGCCTCGTCGATCGCCTGGGCCAGCATGACCGGCCGGAAGCGAGCCGGATTGGCCGAGGAGGGCTTGCCGCTCCGACCCTCCAGCCAGGCGAACAGGTCGCCATAGGGCGGCGCCAGAGCGTGCCACAGCTCCTCGATCTCGGCGGGCTCGACCCCGCCAAGGTCAGGATGGGCCATCTCGGCCGCCGCGCGCTTGGCCAGCCGCGCGGTAAGGCCCACCCGCATCGCGCCCGTCATCAGCTTCAGCAGCGCCCACCGCTCGCGCGGCTCACGCATCGCGTCCAGCCAGCCCTCGATCAGCCGCTGGACCTCGGCGCGCGACGCGCCGCGCAGGGCATCGATCACCTCGGAGAGCTGGGGCTCGCGATTGGCGCCCGGCCGCGCCGGCCAGACCAGCGACACCGCCTCGGCCAGGTCGCCCACATAGTCATAGCTCCACCGGAAGAGCTGGGGGTCCATCCGGCTCTCGACCGCCTTGCGGATGAACGCCGGCTTGGCCGCGTCGAAGGTCAGATCCCCGGTGAGCGCGGCCAGCGCCCAGCCGCGGTCGGGATCGGGCGTCTCGCGCAGATAGTCGCGCACCATCGTCAGCTTGGCGTTTCGCGAGGCCGTCAGCGACAGGCGGTCCAACAGTTCGGCGAAGGCGCGCATCCGGCTCCCGTCTCAACGACGTCCCACACATAGGACGCGAAGGGCCCAACGCGACAGGGGCGCGAACGGACGCGCTCCGGCGTGGCGCGAAGTCACGCCGGAGGCTTACGCAGACTACTTGGTCGCGGAGGACGTCGGCTGAGCCGCGGCGGCTTCCGGCGTCGCGGGCTTGGCCGGATCGACCGAGGCGGTCTGCTCGACGGGCTTCGCCGGATCGACGCTCGCCGTGGTCTGCGGCGTCGGCGTTGCCGTCGCAGCCACGGGCGGCGGCGGGGTCTCGGTCTTGTCCCAGGGCATCTTGCAGGCCGCGAGTGAGCCGGCGGCCAGGAAAACAACGAGGGCGGTCAGGGTCTTGCGCATGGATCACCTCCTGTGTGGCGCGAGGTGACGGTAACGCCTTCGTGATCACGACTTCGTGATCGACATGTGCAGCGCTGGCGCAGATGCCGCCCGGCTTCGGCTCAGTCGTCGTCGTCTTCGTAGCCCACCAGGGCCAGGGCCTTCGCCTCGATGCCGTTGAGGGTCGCCCATCGGGCCAGGGCCTCCTCGCGGCCGTGGGTGATCCAGAGTTCGCCGGGGCGCAGGTCGTCCACGGTGGCGGTCAGTTCGTCCCAGTCGGCGTGATCCGAGATCACCAGCGGCAGCTCCACTCCACGCTGCTTGGCGCGGGCGCGGATCTGCATCCAGCCTGAGGCGAACGCGGCGACAGGCTCGGGGAACCGGCGACTCCAGCGGTCCTGCATCGCCGACGGCGGGGCGACGATGATCGCGCCCGCGAAGTCACCCTTCTTCTCGGTGGTGGCGGGCGCCAGCGGTCCCAGGTCGACGCCGTGGCGCTCGTAAAGGGCGTTCAGCCGCTCCAGGGCGCCATGGACGTAGATCACGTCGCTCCAGCCAGCCTCGCGCAGCAGCCGGATGATCCGCTGAGCCTTGCCCAGGGCGTAGGCGCCGACGATGTGGCTGCGCTCCGGGAACTGCGCCGCCGAGCGCAGCAGCCGGGCGATCTCGCCCTTGTCGTCGGGGTGGCGGAACACCGGAAGACCGAACGTCGCCTCGGTGATGAAGACGTCGCAGGGCGTGGGCTCGAATGGCGGACAGGTGGGATCGCGCCGGCGCTTGTAGTCACCCGACACCACCATGGTCAGGCCCCTCCACCGCACCACCGCCTGGGCCGAGCCCAGCACGTGTCCGGCCGGGACCAGCGTCACCTCGACGCCGTTGCGCGCCACCGTCTGGCCATAGACGACCGCCTCGGTCGTGTGGGCGAACTCGCCGCCATAGCGCTCGCGCATGATGTCGAGGGTCTGGGGCGTCGCCAGCACGTTGTAGTGCCCCGCTCGCGCGTGGTCCGAGTGGCCGTGGGTGATCACCGCCCGGTCCACGGGCCGTACAGGGTCGACATAGAAGTCGCCCGGCGCGCAGTAGAGCCCTTCGGGTCGGGGACAGAGAAGGTCCTGCGGTCGGATCATGCCTGTTCAATGTAGACGCGCGCCGAAGGCTCCGCACGATTGACTTCCGCAAGCGGCAGGGCGTCTACCAGGGGGCATGTCCGACTTCGACAGTGCGCCGCTGCATCTGAAAATGAACCTGTCGCCACACGCCGCCGCCCTGGGGATGAACCTGGTCTCCATCGAGAAGGGCCGAGGGATCATGTCGGTCCCCTGGCGCGAAGAGTTCGTGGGCGACCCGGAGTCCGGCGTCATCGCCTCGGGCGTGGTGACGGCGTTGATCGATCACACCTGCGGGTTGGCGATCAATTCCGCCATGGATGAGATGGTCCCGATCGCGACCCTGGACCTGCGCATCGACTACCTGCGGCCGGCCGCGCCCCGCACCGGGCTGACCGCCGAGGCGCATGCCTATCGTCTGACCCGCACGGTGGGCTTCGTGCGGGCCGAGGCCTGGGATGTCGAGCGCGGCGATCTGGTGGCAACGGCGCAGGCGGCCTTCATGCTCAACACCCGCGCGCAACCGCTGGGAGCCAAGTCGTGAGCGAGATCCACGGCCTGGACACCTTCCTCCAGCGCGTGCCGTACGTCCGCTTCCTCGGCATGCGGGTCGAGCTGGCGGGCGACGAGATGACCACCGTCCTGCCGTTCAGCCAGCACCTGATCGGCAACCCGATGCTGCCCGCCATCCACGGCGGCGCGATCGGGGCGTTCCTGGAATTGACCGCGCTGGCGCAGCTGTCTCTGGTCGAGCCGGCGCGACGGGTTCCGAAGACCATCGACATCACGATCGAGTACCTGCG
The DNA here is from genome assembly GCF_004299445.1 of Phenylobacterium sp. Classification (GTDB taxonomy): domain Bacteria; phylum Pseudomonadota; class Alphaproteobacteria; order Caulobacterales; family Caulobacteraceae; genus Phenylobacterium. The sequence continues at coordinate 18,977 of NZ_SCTC01000008.1, forward strand.
CTCGGCCGGGCCGCGCGACGTCTACGCCCGCGCCATCCTGCGCAAGGTGGGCCGCCGTGTCGCGAACGTGCAGGTCGAGGCCTGGCAGGAAAGCCGCGCCAAGCCGGTGGCGGGGATGACCGGCCACTTCCTGCTGCGGAACGACGAGGCATAGCCGCCTACTTCGTCGCCTTGTCCTTCGCGATCTGCGCCAGCGCCGCATCCGCCTTGGCGATCGCGGCGGCGTCGTTGCGGTTCTTCGCCTCGAGCAGCTGGCCGGTGGCCTCCATCTCTCGCACCGGGATCAGGTGGCTGGCGTCGGCAGGGATGAAGGGCTTGGTCTGGATCTGCTCCAGGATCTTGCGCTGCCGGGCCGCCTCGGGCGTGTCGCCGACCCCGTAGCTGAAGATGAAGTCCATCACCCGCTTGCGCAGCTCGGGGTCCAGGTCCTTGCGCACGATCAGCGGGTCTTCGGGGATCCGCGGCGAGCGCCAGATGATCTCGACATTCTCCAGGGTCCGGCGCGCGACGTCGGTGTCCAGCAGCTTGAGGCGGTCCATCGAGGCGGTGTTGTTGGTGGCCGCGTCCAGCAGCTTGCCCGACACCGAGAACAGGTTGGTTTCGTGATTGGCCGAGCGCACGGTCTTGAAGCACGCGTCGGGCGTGATGTTGCGGGGCGCGAACAGGTAGGTCATCGGCGCCAGGGTGCCCGACGTCGACTTGGGATCGCCCATGCCGAAGTTCAGCGACTTGTCGCAGCTCAGGAGCTTGTCGAGCGTCAGGCCCGACCCCTTGGGCACGATGATCACCGCCTCGTAGCCGTCGACGCCCGTGGGGTTCACCGAGCGGGCGAAGACCTCGCCGTTCGCGCGGCGCACGGCTTCCAGGCCTGACTGGTTGGTGAACCAGCCGAGGTCGGTCTGCTTGAAGCGCATGGCCTCGACGAGCGCGGTGTAGTTCGAGCCGTAGTAGGCCCTGACTGGCCGGCCCACGGCCTTGGCCATGTCGTCGAGGAACGGCTGCCAGTCCTTCTCGGCGCTGGACTGGCTCTCGGCCGAAAGGATCGAGAACACCAGCTCCTTGCGTTCCGGCTCCCCGCCCTGCGGCTGCCCGCAGCCGGCCAGAGCCAACGCAGCCGCCAGGCTCAGTCCCAGGATCGATCGGCGGTTCATTTCCCCTCCACGAGCGGCAGCTGCATCTCGACCACCTCGCGTTTCGCGCGGCTGATCCCGTAGAGCACGCCGGGCCGGGTGCGGTCGAACGCGATCGCCTGACCCTCGATGGCGACGTCGACCGTCGCCACGTGGCGCAGCTCGTTCCCTAGCCGCGGAATCTCCAGAACATAGACTTCCGGCAGATCGTGGCCGGTCACGTACAGGCGGCCGTCCGCGCCCCAGGCGCCGCCCGACGAGCTGCGCGGCTTGAACCTGGCCAGCACCGATTTCGGGAACGTCCAGGCGCCCGTCACCCGCCACTTGTCGTCGAACCGCAGCAGGGTGGTGAAGCGGTGGTCACGGCCCGGCTCACCGCCGCGATCGTCGTAGTTGGCGAAGCAGGCCCACCAGGCGCCGTCCTTACGGTCGATCCAGGTCAGCGACCCCGGCTGTTTGCCCAGGGCGACCGAGCGCAGGTGGACCATGTTCACCGGATCGAACACCTCGACCGTGCTGGTCATCGGCACAGCCGGATAGTTCGAGCTGGCGCAGACCAGCTCGGGCCCAAGCACCGCGCAGGAATTCAGGTGCGGGAAGGTCGCCGGATCGCCGGTCCACAGCGCTACGCGCTGGCCGGTTGCGCGGTCGTACTTGCCGATCTCGGAGTTTCCGACCGCATAGACATAGGCGCCGTCGGCCGCCACGCCCTGGTTCGCCTCGGGCGCCGGCAGCCGCGATAGCGTCTGGGCCTGAAGCAGCGCGGCGAACCCAATCAGCGCCTCAAGCACGGACGACCCCGGCCTTGCCGTTCTCGACCACGAAGGTGGCCAGGTCGCGGACCGGCGAGCCCTTGTCCAGCCCATTGACGCCCCGGAACGTGACCGTACCGCCCTTCGGCGTGAGGTCGACGCGGCCGTAGCCGCGGACTTCGCCCTCGGCGTACTTCAGGTGAGGGTTCACGAACCGGGCGGCGTTCAGGTTGGCGTTGGTCTCGCCCAGCGAGCTGATCGAGCCGCCGACGAACTCAGTGGCGATCGGCGGCTGTCCCCGCTCGACGGAGAGTTCGCCCGCGAAGAAGCAGTGCACGTCACCGCCCAGCGCGATGGGGTTCGCGACCTTGGCGTCGCGCCACGTCTCCAGGATGCGGCGGCGCGTGGCGGGATAGCCGTCCCAGCCGTCGTTGCTGACCTTGCCCTCCTGCAGTCGCAGCTCGCCCATCAGGGTCTGCTGGCCCAGCAGGTTCCATTGGGCCTGGCTGTCGGCGATCCGGCCGGCCAGCCATTTCTCCTGGTCCTCGCCCAGCAGCGAGCGCTTCGGGTCCAGGCGCTCGGGGCAGTCGTAGGGGATGCGCTTCTTCTCCTCGACCGCCCTGCAGGTGCGCGCACCGCGGTACTGCCGATCGTCCACGACAGCGAGCCGGGCGAGGCGGCCCCAGTCCAGGCTGCGATAGAGGCGCATCTTCGCTCCGTCCGGGTGCGCGTCGCGGCGAAGCGGCATGTTCTCCCAGTAGGCGCGGTACGCGTCGGCGCGGCGCCGCAGGAACTGCCCGGGCGTCGCGGGCGTGCGGTCGGCGTCGCCGCCGTAGTCGTTGGAGACCTCGTGGTCGTCCCACATGACCACCCATGGCGCGGCGGCGTGGGCCGCCTGGAGGTCGGCGTCCTGCTTGTACCAAGCGTAGCGCTGGCGATAGCTGTCGAGGTCGCGGGCGGCGACGTCGGGATGCGGCCGCAGCACCTCCTCACGACCCAGAGCGCCTTCGTAGATGTAGTCGCCGAGGAACAGGACGAGATCGGGATTGTCCGCCGCCAGGTGGCGATGGGCGGCGTAGTAGCCGGTCTCCCACTTCTGGCACGAGCCATAGGCGATGCGCAGATGATCGACCTGCGCGCCGCGTTCGGGCGTCGTGCGGGTGCGGCCGACCGGGCTGGCGTGGCCACCGCTGTTGAAGCGGTACCAGTACTCGCGGCCGGGCCTCAGGCCGGCGACCTCGACGTGGACGGCGTGGCCGTCCGCCGCCCGCGCCTTGGTCTCGCCTTTGCCGACCACGCGCCGGAAGCCGTCGTCCTCGGCGATCTCCCAGGCCACATCGAACGCCTGAGGACCCAGGCCTGAGAGCGCTCGGGGGTCAGTGGAGAGGCGGGTCCACAGCACCACGCCGTCGGGCAGCGGCTCGCCGGACGCGACGCCCAGCCTGAAGGGGTTTTCGCCGGCCCGCGCCTGCGCAGCGGCGCGCGTCCAGACGGCCGGCGCGAGGCCGATGCTCGCCGCTGCGGCGGTCAGGCCCAGGAGGTGGCGTCGCGAGGGACTGTGCATGCGCTACCTTGGCGTTGGCGGGCCGGCGCCGGCAAGCGCCGTTCGCAGGTTCATCTCTTGGACAGGGTCGGCAGCCGCAGGACCACGACCTCGCGCTTCGGCCGGCTGATCCCGTAGAGGACGCCCGGCTCCGGCGAGGCGACACATCAGAACGACGCCGCCAGGCCGATCCAGTAGGTGCGGCCGTAGTTCGCCCACTCCTGGAGGTTCCGCTGGTTGGGGCCGGTCACTTCCTGACGGCCGGTGTTCGACAGGTTCTGGCCTTCGGCGAAGATCGTGAAGTTCTCGCGGACGCGCCAGCTGACCGAGGCGTCGAAGCTGTGGCGGCCCTTCCAGTACTGGTCGGAGTTCGGGACGGCGTCGACGATCGTCTCGAGGAAGCCGCCGATGTAGTTGTGGGAGACGCGGGCCTCGAAGGGGCCGCGCTGGTAGTAGACCGACTCGTTGGTGGTGATCTCGGGCTGCTGGAAAAGCCCCCGCTTCCGGCGGCCCGCGCTGGTGATGTACGTCGCGTCGCTGTCGACGAGGGTCACGTTGCCGTTGAAGCCGAACCCGTCGAACGGCGCGGGCAGGAAGGTGAACGCCTGCTGGACCCCGAACTCCAGGCCCTTCAGCTTGACGCTCTCGACGTTCCGCGCGGTGCGCACCTGCACGGACTCGACGCCGCGGCCGACGTTCAGGAGTTCGGTCGAGGTCAGCGTGAAGATCTCGTTCTTGATGTCCTTGTGGAACACGGCCAGCGAGATCAGGCCGTCCGGCGGATAGAACTCGACGGAGAGGTCGAAGCCTTCGCTCTCGCGCGGCTTCAGGTCCGGGTTGCCGCGGCTCAGGATCGCCTGGGCGCCGTCGAAGGTGACGTTCTCGGCGCCGGCCAGCTGCCCGAAGTCGGGGCGGCCGATCGTGTTGGTCCAGGCGGCGCGGACGATGAGGTCGTCGCGCAGCTTCCACTGCAGGTGGGCGCTGGGCATCCAGTTGGAATAGCCGCCGTCGTTGGTCACCGGCGTCAGCACGCCGCCGGCCACGCGGTTCACGTTGGCGCGGATATCGGTGTGCTCGTAGCGGACCCCGCCCAGCACCGTGAAGGGGCCGAACTCGTAGCTGGCCTGGGCATAGCCGGCCAGGACGTCTTCCTTGACCTTGTAGTCGCCGGTGGGCGCGGCGACCGTCGTATTGAAGCGCGCGCGGTTGGTGTTGAAGAACTCTCTCGCCAGGTCGGCGTCGATGCGCGGGTTCAGCAGGTAGCGGTCGGCGATCAGCTCGCGGGGGCCCTGACCGGCGACGGCGGCCAGGGTGTAGGGGAACGTCGCCTGGTTGACCGTGTAGTTGGTCTGCCGGGAGATGAACTTGCGCAGGGTCGAGCGGGCCACGCCGCCGACCTTGGCCTTCAGGTTGTTGTCGCCCTGATCCTGGTCGAAGGCGAGGTTGAACCGGCCCTGGTACGACTGCTCGTTCGTGGCCGTGAGCGCGTCCCGGTGCTGTTGCAGGTTGTAGTTGGCCGGGGTGCGGAACGCCGTGTCGTTGATCGGCCGGAAGACCGGGAAGAGCGGGTTCGTCGTGTCGTAGTTGAAAGCGTAGTTGGCGCCCTGAGCGTCCACGGTGCGGAACTCCACCGAGTGGTTCGGCACGTCCAGGGCGGCTTCCGAGACGATCAGGTCGCCATCGGCCGTCCAGGCGGGGGCGAAGGCCCAGGTGAAGCTGGCGCGGCCGATGTCGACTTCGCGGGTGGTGATCGGCTGGTTCAGCTGGATGACGCCGCGGCCGCGGGCGAAGGCGCCCGACGTCGGGGTCTGGTTGGCGACGTTGCCCAGCGGCTCGATGCGGTTCTCGATGCGCTCCTCGTCGTCCTCCATCTTGGCGTAGAGGCCCGAGATCTCGGCGCGGAAGTCGTCGGTCGGGCGGTACTCGACCTTGCCGTTCACGCCCTTCCGCTGCTTGGTGTTGTTGTACCAGAACAGGCGCTGGAAGGCGGGCACCTGGATGCCGTTGCCGGTGGGCGCGCCCGAGCTCACCGGAGCGCCGGCGGCGGTGTACTCGCGAACCGAGGGGTCCTGGCTCTCGACCTGCGGGATGTCGTAGTCCAGCTGTTCGAACGAAGCGCCCAGCACCACACCCCATTCGTCCTCGGCGCCGAAGGTGCGGCCGGCGGCGGCGGCAAGCCGGAAGGCGGGCTTGTCGTTGCGCACGTCGCCGTGGCGCTCGTAGTGGCCATACGAGGCCATGGCGTTCAGGAACGGGCGACCGGCGTCGAAGGCGCTGCGGGTGGTGACGTTGACGACGCCGCCGATAGCGTTGCCGTCGTTCTCCGGCGTCACCGTCTTGATGACCTCGAGGCGACCCGCCATCACCGACGGGACGATATCCAGCGGCACGGTGCGGCCGCTTTCGTCGACCGACCCCACGATGGCGCCGTCGACCGTCGTGCGGTTGTAGGTGGAGCGCAGGCCGCGGATGGTCGGGAAGCGCGGCTCGCCCTGGTCTTCCATGATCGAGACGCCGGGGATGCGTCGCAGCGCGGCGGCGGTGTTGTGGTCCGGCAGCTTGCCGATATCGTCGGCGGAGACCACGTCCGAGACCACGAACTCGTCCCGCTTGACCGCGATGGCGGCGCGCTGGGCTTCCCGCTGCCCGGTGACCACCACTTCCTCGACCGCCGGCCCTTCCGGCGCATCGGCATCGGCCGCGGACGCCGGGCCGGCGAAGGCGGCAAGAACCAGGATGGAGGCCGACATCAGAACGTCAGGCCGCGGCCGGCGGCTCGGGTTGGGCAGCGTCATGGAGTCCCCCAGTTGGATCTGGGGGCGCGCTTAAGCAGGCTGGATGACAGGGCCGCGACGACTCCGCGAACGCGCGGTGACACGGCCGATTATTGTCCCCCGGGCCTGCCGCCGGCGCCCAGCGCCCGCACAGGGGCGCCCGTATGAGACGCGGCGACGCGGCGGATAGGACTTGAGCGCGGGAGCCATGAGCGCTAGGCCGCCCGCCATGCCCCAAGGCCCGACCCTTCAAGGACTTTCCCAACAGGCGCGCGACGCCAAGAGCTGGCCGTTCGAACAGGCGCGCCTGCTGCTCGACCGCATCACCCGTCTGCGCCTCACCGACGCCGAGCGCGATCTGGCGGCTGCGCTGTTCGCCCAGGGCAAGTTCGCCGAGGCGGTGCAGACGCTGCCCGCGCTGGCGAAGCCGGTCGTCTTCCAGTGCGGCTACGGCGCCTCGGGTTTGCCCCACCTGGGCACCTTCGGCGAGGCCACCCGGCCCACGATCGTTCGCAACGCTTTCCGCGCCCTGACCGAGGACGCGATCCCGACCCAGCTGATCGTCTTCTCCGACGACATGGACGGCCTGCGGAAGATCCCCGACAACGTGCCCAACAAGGCGATGCTGGAGGAGGACCGCGACAAGCCGGTCACCTCCGTCCGCGATCCCTTCGGCGAATACGAGAGCTTCGGCGCCCACAACAACGCCCGCCTGCGCGCGTTCCTCGACAGCTTCGGCTTCGAGTACACGTTCATGAGCTCGACCGAGACGTACAAGTCGGGCCGCTTCGACGAGGTGCTGCTGCGCATCCTGGCGCGGTTCGACGCCATCCAGGCGATCATGCTGCCGACGCTGGGCGAGGAACGCCGTGCCACCTACTCGCCCTTCCTGCCGATCAGCCCCAAGACCGGCCGCGTGCTACAGGCCCCGACCGTGGGCCGCGACGTCGAAAAGGGCACGATCACCTTCCCGGACGAGGACGGCGAACTCACCGAGGTCCCGGTCACCGGCGGTCGCGTGAAGCTGCAATGGCGCCCCGACTGGGCCGCCCGCTGGACGGCGCTGGAGGTCGACTTCGAGGCCTCGGGGAAGGACTTGGTGGATTCGGTGCGCGTCTCGAACCGCATCGTGAAGGCTCTGGGCGCCGAGCCGCCGGAGGCCTTCCACTTCGAACTCTTCATGGACGAGAACAACCAGAAGATCTCGAAGTCCAAGGGCAACGGCCTCACCATCGAGGAGTGGCTGCGCTACGGCGCGCCCGAGAGCCTGACCTACTACATGTACCAGTCGCCCAAGTCGGCGAAGCGGCTCTACTTCGACGTCATTCCCAAGGCGACCGACGAGTATCTCCAGCAGCTGGACGCGCTGATCCGCAAGAAGGCCGAGGGCGACAACGCCGCCCAGCTCGACAACCCGGCCTGGCACGTCCATCGCGGCCACCCGCCCGAGAAGGGCTCCCCGGTCAGCTTCTCGCTGCTCTTGAACCTGGTGTCGGCGGCCGACGCCTCGACCAAGGACCTGCTGTGGGCGTTCATCGCCCGCTATCTGCCGGGCGCCACGCCCGAGAGCGAACCACTGCTCGATCGCCTGGCGGGGTTCGCGATCAACTACTACGAGGACTTCGTGAAGCCCGCGAAGCGCTTCCGCGCTCCGACCGACCAGGAACGCGCCGCGATGCTGGACCTCGTCGCCAAGCTGAAGGCCCTGCCTGCGGGCGCCGACGCCGAGGCGATCCAGAACGAGGTGTTCGAAGTGGGCAAGGCCGCCGGCTTCGAGCCCCTGCGCGCCTGGTTCTCGGCCCTCTACGAGGTGCTGCTGGGCCAGAGCCAGGGGCCCCGCTTCGGCTCGTTCGTGGCGATCTTCGGCGTGGACCGGACGGTGGCGCTGATCGAACGCGCCCTCGCCGGCGAGCTGATCGCGGCCTGACATTGCTCCCCTCAGGGGGAGCTGTCAGCGCAGCTGACTGAGGCGGCTTCTGCTCAGGCCGCGGATGAAGCCCACTCCACCGCTTCGCGGTCCCCCTCCCCCTACCCGGGGGAGGAATTCTCAGTCCTCGTCCGAGCCGATCGGCATGCCCGGAGGCGCCTCTGGCCGGCGCTTGGGCTGGCCCAGGACACGCACGAGTTCTTCCTTGTCCTGCAGCAGCGCCGCCAGCGTGAGCCGGTGCGCGCGGTCAGAGGGGTCGGCGCCGGGCTGCGCCTTCAGCCGCACAGCCAGATCGGCAAGCCGCTGAGCGATCTCGGCCTTGGCCGCGGGCGAGACGTCGGGCCGCCGCGCCGCCGCGGCCAGCTCGAGCGCCGTGCGGGTCTGGATGCGGCGCGCGACCTCGGCATACCGACCGCTCGCCGGCGAAAAGGCCTGGGCGATCAGCCTGTCCGCCACCTCGCCCACGCCCGGCTGGGCGGGGTCGCGGCGGTGCTGCTCGGTGAGCCGGGCCAGACGCGGCGGGGCCAGCAGATTGTCCAGCACCATGCCGGCGCCGACGTCGGCGGCGTTCAGTGCGTCGAACACCGGCCCGCCCGCGCCGTCGAACACCTCGATGTCGTACTGCCTGTCATTGTCGCCCGACTGGCCCGACGACATCAGCGGGATGAGCGCGTCCGGCGTGTCCAGCGCCTCGGGCGTCATCGCCGCCAGCAGACCGGCCAACGCGGCGCGCTGCTGGGCGGCCGGGACGACCTCGGCCTTCATCGCTGCATCGCCCTTCACCGCATAGCTGAAATCCACGCCGCCCAGGACCTTCGCGGCGGCTTCGAGCTGGTAACGGTGCAGCAGGTAGATCGGCACGTACTTGCGCTTCAGCGCCTGGGCCGCCTCGCCGGGCCGCAGCGCCTGGGGTCCGAACCGGTCGATGGCCACACGGCGCACGGCGAGCACCCGCGCCAGTTCCGCCACCGGGTCCGCGCCATCGTCCCAGATCGCGCCGTGCGGCTGGCCAGAGCCCACCGGCCGCGCGTCGGAGTCGGCGATGTAGCGCAGGCTGGCCAGCCCGGCCTTCGCCTTGGCCGCCGGATCGCCGTCGCCGTACAGCCAGTCGACGATGAAGTTGTCCCACCTGCCCACGCCCACGCCATAGGCGTCGGAGAGGTCGATCCGGCCGTCGGTCAGCTTCACCCGCGGGGCGGGATAGTCCATCACCGAGGCGCGGTCCTGGCTCGAGGCGGCGAAGTTGTGCGCGAAGCCCAGGGAGTGGCCCACCTCGTGCGCCGACAGCTGGCGGATCCGCGCCAGCGCCACCTGGATGGGATCGTTCGGCCCGCCCCTGCCGCTTTCGTCGGCGCCGACCAGGCCCTCGAAGATCAGCATGTCCTGGCGCACCCGCAGCGAGCCCAGCAGCACTGAACCCTTCACGATCTCGCCCGTGCGCGGGTCTGCCACCACCTGGCCGTAGGACCAACCCCGGGTGGCGCGGTTGACCCAGTTGATGACGTTGTAGCGGACGTCCAGCGGGTCGGCGCCCTCGGGCAGGATTTCCACCCGGTAGGCGTCCTTGAGGCCGGCCGCCTCGAACGCCTTCGCCCACCACTGGGCGCCTTCCTGCAGGGCCGTGCGGATCGGCTCAGGCGCCGCGCGGTCCACGTAGAAGACGATCGGCTTCTTCACGGTCGAGACGGCGGCCGAGGGATCCGTCTTCTCCAGGCGGAAGCGCACGGCCAGCCGCTGGACGATATCGCGGTCGAGCGGGGCGGCGTAGTCCAGCACCACGCGATCGAACGCGCCCGAGCGGTTGTCGAACACCCGCGGCTGGAAGCCGGGTTCGGGCAGCTTCACCAGGCTGTGTCGGACCGTCAGGGTGATCAGCTTCGGGTCCGGGGCGATGTTGCGCGTTTCCGGACCCGGCGTGTCCGACGCATAGGTCTGCAGCGCCTCGAACTCGACGTTCTCGGGAAACACCTTCACGGCCGCGGGATCGGCCATCGTCAGGTCCGCCACGGGCTTGTAGCCCGCCTCGCCCGCCTGCTTCAGCGCATCGGCGATGCCGATCACGTCACGGGCGAGGAAGCCCGATAGGTCGACCAGCAATCGGCCGTCGGCCGCGACCTCTTCGATCTTGCCGGCCCAGACCACCGAGGTGGCGAAGGCCTCACGCGCGGCGGTCTGCTCGGCGGCGGGCGCCCCGGCGGCCCGGAACCGCGGATTCTCGAATTCGGCGACCACCTTGCCGCCCACCCTGCGGAAGGCCAGCACCTGGGTGTCACCCAGGCGGGCGCGGTCCAGCCCCACGGGCGCCGAGCCCAGGCCGGTCTTCAGCGCCGAGACGTAGAGATAGCGTCCGGCGACGCCATCGCGGTCGGGCGCCGGCAGCGACACCAGGATCCGGCCCTTGGCCGCGTCGACATAGACGGGAACCAGTCCCTCCTGGCGCGTCAGCCCCGCAGTGGCCGCGGGCGGCGTCACCGGTTTGGCCGCGAATGCCGCGACGGGCGTCATCGCCAGCAACGCCGCACCGCACGCGCCGACCCACAGTCTCATCTTCACTGAACATCCCCGCAGCTGCAACCGCGAGACCCTAGAGGCGCCCGGCGGCGTCATCCAGAGCGGCTGTCCCGATGCTGTCGCAATCGCGGTGGAGGCTCAAAGAATCACCCCGTCGGGAGCAGATGACGTCGGGTTACCGGCATTGACGTAAACGGAAACGGGGAGCACGTTGGTTATCAACGATAAGACAAGGAGGATGCACATTGCCCCACGACCTGCGTCGTCCGGCTCGGACCTACACGATCCGGCAGCTGTGCCTTGAGTTCAAATGCACCCCGCGCGCTCTGCGCTTCTACGAAGACAAGGGCCTGCTGAACCCCGCACGAGACGGGATGAACCGCGTCTACTCGTACCAGGATCGGGGCCGGCTGGTGCTGATCCTGCGCGGCAAGCGCGTGGGCCTGTCGCTCTCCGAGATCGGCGAGATCCTCGACCTCTACGAGGCCGACGAGAGCGGCGCCGCCCAGGCCGCCAAGAGCCTCAAGAAGTTCCAGGAGCGCATCGTCGCCCTCGAGCAGCAGAAGAAGGACATCGACGACGCCATCGCCCAGCTCCAGACGGGCGTCTCGGCGATGGAAAAGCGCCTCACCGAGACGCGCCCCGACCTGCTGCCGCGCGCCGACGCCTACGACCAGGTGCTCCGCCACCGGCTGGACGGAGCCGAGGCTTAGGGCGTCGGCCGTCGTCCCCCGCCCTCGGTGGGGGATGACAGTTCGCGGCGAACGGCTTAGGCGAGTCCGATCGTCCTAACGCGTGACCGCGGAGCACCCATGACCTACCAGGCCCCCGTGCGGGACTACACGTTCCTGCTGCGCGACGTGCTGCAGCTCGAGCGCTACGCCAGCCTGCCGGCCTTCGCCGACGCCTCGATGGACACCGTCGAGGCCATCCTGGAGGAGGCCGGCAAGTTCACCTCCGAGGTGCTGGCCCCCCTGAACACCGTCGGCGACAAGCAGGGCTGCGTCTGGAGCCCGGACCACACCGTCAAGACGCCCGACGGCTTCAAGGACGCCTACGCCAAGCTGGTGGAGGGCGGCTGGCCCGCCCTGGGATCGGACCCCGCCTATGGCGGCCAGGGCCTGCCCCACGTCGTCAACGTGGCGTTCTCCGAGATGAGCAGCTCGGCGAACATGGCCTTCTCCATGTACCCGGGCCTCACCCACGGCTGCTATTCGGCGATCCACGTGGGCGGCAGCCAGGAACAGAAGGACCTCTACCTGCCCAAGCTGTGCTCGTTCCAATGGGCCGGCACCATGAACCTGACCGAGCCCCATTGCGGCACCGACCTCGGCCTCCTGCGCACCAAGGCGGTCCCGCAGGCGGACGGCACGTACAAGATCTCCGGCCAGAAGATCTGGATCAGCGGCGGTGAGCAGGACCTCACCGAAAACATCGTTCACCTCGTGCTGGCGCGGATCGAGGGCGCGCCGCAGGGGACCCGGGGCATCAGCCTGTTCATCGTGCCCAAGTTCATCCCGGACGACGACGGCAATCCCGGCGTGCGCAACTCGGTGAAGTGCCTGGGCCTCGAAGAGAAGATGGGGATCCACGGCAACGCCACCTGCGTGATCAGTCACGAGGAGGCCACCGGCTGGCTGATCGGCGAGGAGAACCGGGGTCTGGCCCTGATGTTCGTGATGATGAACGAGGCCCGCCTCGGCGTCGGGCTGCAGGGAATCGCCCAGGCCGAGGCCGCCTACCAGGCCGCCGCCGCGTTCGCGAAGGACCGGCTGCAGGGCCGCTCGCTGACGGGCCCCAAGAACGCCGACGGTCCGGCCGACCCGATCATCGTCCACCCCGACGTGCGGCGGATGCTGATGGATGCCCGCGCCATCGTCGAGGGCGGCCGCGCCTTCATGGCCTGGACCGCCCTGCACGGCGATCTCAGCCACGCGAGCCCCGACGAGGCCGTCCGGCAGAAGGGCCGCGACTACATGGCCCTGATGACCCCGGTGGTGAAGGCGTTCCTCACCGACCGCGGCTTCAACGTCTGCTCCGACGCCATGCAGGTGCACGGCGGCTCGGGCTTCACCGAGCACTTCCCGGCCAGCCAGTACCTGCGCGACGTGCGCATCGCGCTGATCTACGAGGGCACCAACGGGGTGCAGGCCCTGGACCTCGTCGGGCGGAAACTCGCGGCCGACGGCGGCCGCGGCGTAATGAGCTTCTTCGCCGAGCTGGACGCCTTCATCGAGGCCGAGACCTCGGCCGACATGAAGCCGTTCGTGACCGGCCTCGCCACCGCCAAGGCCGAACTGCAGGAGGCCACCATGTGGCTGATGCAGAACGGCCTGGCCAACCCCGACAACGCGGGCGCCGCCTCCACCGACTACCTGCACCTCTTCGGGCTGACGGCGCTGGCCTACATGTGGGCGCTGCAGGCCAAGGCGGCGCTGGCGCGGATCGCCGGGGGCGACACCGACAGCTTCTACGAGACCAAGCTCACCATCGGTCGCTACTACATCGAACGCGTGTTGCCCGAGACCTCCAGCCGCCTTGCGAAGTTGAAGACGGGCTCCGATCTCCTGATGAAACTGCCCGCCGACGCCTTCTAGAGGAGTTCCCACCGTGGCCACCTATCGCGCGACCATCGAGTGGCGCCTGAACGACGGCGAGGACTTCCCGAACGGCCGCTACAGCCGCGCGCACACGGTCAGCTTCGCCGAGCACGTGGTGCCCGCGACGGCGTCGAAGCATGTCGTCGGCAAGTGGGCGGCGCCCGGCGCGGTCGATCCCGAGGAGATGCTGGTCGCCTCGCTCTCCAACTGCCACATGCTGACGTTCCTGCACGTGGCGCGCCTGAAAGGCTTCGTCATCACCCGCTACCGCGACGCGGCCGAAGGCGTGATGGAGAAGAACGCCGAGGGCCGGATGGCCGTGACCCGCGTCACCCTGCGGCCGGACATCACCTACGCCGGCAAACGCCCCACCGACGCGGAACGCGATGCGATGCATCACGAGGCCCACGAAGAGTGCTTCATCGCGAATTCGGTGAAGACCGAGGTGGTGGTGGAAGAGGTGGTGCCGGCTTAGACCTCCTCTCCCCCCACACGAAGTGGGAGGGGAGCTCCCCGAGGATCGGCTGGACCAGCTTGGCCGCTGAGAGCCCAGCGCCGCCCCCCTCCCTGCCCTCTTCCCTCGGACTTCGTCTCGGGGGAGAGGAGATCTTGAAGGCGGGCTTCGAGGCCGTCCTTGAGCTCGCACTCCCAGATCACCTCGACGCGCCAGCCCAGCGCAGCCAGCGCCTCGGCGCTCCGCGCATCCCGCGCCACGTTCCGCGCGACCTTCGCCACCCAGTACTCGCGGTTCTGCTTGGGCGCCCTGGCGCCGCGCGCGCAGTCGTGGCCGTGCCAGAAGCAGCCGTGGACAAAGATCGCGAGCCGACGGCCCGGCATCACGATGTCCGGATTGCCGGGCAGGTCCTTGCGGTGGAGGCGATAGCGGGCGCCCAGCAGTGTCAGGGCCTTGCGGACCTTCATCTCGGGCGTCGTGTTGCGGCCCTTCACCCGGCGCATCACCGCCGAACGCTTCTCCGGGCCGTAGACGTCGGTTCCTTCCGTCACAGCCCTTCGAACAGCGCGGTCGAGATGTAGCGTTCGGCGAAGCTGGGAATGATGGCGACGATGGTCTTGCCGGCCATGTCGTCGCGGCTGGCCACATCGAAGGCGGCGACCAGGGCCGCGCCCGACGAGATGCCGACCGGGATGCCCTCATCGCGGGCCACGCGGCGGGCCATCTGCATGGCGTCGTCGGCGACCACCTGCACCACTTCGTCGATGATCCCGCGGTCCAGGATCGAGGGCACGAAGCCCGCGCCGATGCCCTGGATCGGGTGCGGGCCGGGCGGGCCGCCTGACAGCACGGGCGAGGCGGTGGGCTCGACGGCGATCATCTTCACCGACGGCTTGCGGGCCTTGAGCACCTGGCCGATGCCGGTGATCGAGCCGCCGGTGCCCACGCCGGCGATGACGGCGTCGACCGCGCCGGCCGTGTCGTTCCAGATCTCCTCCGCTGTTGAGACCCGGTGGATCAGCGGGTTGGCGACGTTGTCGAACTGCTGGGGCATCACCGCGCCGGGCGTGGCCGCAACGATCTCGGCGGCGCGGGCGACGGCGCCCGACATGCCCTTCTCGCGAGGGGTCAGCTCCAGCTTGGCGCCCAGGATCGCCAGCATCTTGCGGCGTTCGATCGACATGCTCTCGGGCATGACCAGGATGCACTTGTAGCCCTTGGCCGCACAGACGAAGGCGAGCGCGATGCCGGTGTTGCCCGACGTGGGCTCGACGACAGTGCCGCCTTCTTTCAGAAGCCCCTTGGCCTCGAGGTATTCCACCATCGCCACGCCGATCCGGTCCTTCACCGAGGCCAGCGGGTTGAAGAACTCGAGCTTGGCCAGCACCTCGCCCTTGGGCTTCAACGCCTGGGTCAGGTGTGGCAGGCGCACCAGCGGCGTGTCGCCGATCAGGTCCAGCACGGAGTCGAAGATCTTGCCCCGGCCCGAACGGCGGTAGCGCTCGGCGTCGTAGGTCTTGTCGGGGGTGGCGTCCATGGTCGTGGTCCCAGGTCTGGATCAGGCCCCAGACCCTAAGCCTTCCCGCGCCGATTGGAAGCGGTCAGCCCTTGCGACGCTTATAGATTTCCTCGGAACTCTGAGGTCGGGGAGGATCGCCTCACCCTGCTCGCCTGACGGTGAGCTGTCCCTCCCCATCAAGGGAGGGAGCGCGCCCACCTAGAAGCGGCTCGAGCAGCTCCTGCGCCAGCCAGCGCACCACCGGGACCGCGACGCCGTCGCCGGCCACCTGCAAGGCGCCCGTCGTGGTCTTGGGCAGGACGTAGCTGTCGGGCAGGCCCATCAGCCGGGCGGCCTCGCGCGGGCTGACCAGGCGTGAGCGCACGCGGCCGTTCTCCACGATCACGATCGACTGGCGCGACGAGCCCCCGCGCGGCGTGCGCAGGCAGCCGGCCAGGCCGTCGAAGCGCACCTCGGCCCGCTGGACCGTGCGGCCGTCCTCCGGCCGGCTGCGGCGGAAGACGGCGCCCACGGCCCGGCCGCTGCGGCTCTCGACGCGGGCGCGATGCAGCGGGCCCATGAGGTCCAGCAGGCGCGCCGTCTGGGCCGGCGTGTGCCAGGCCACGGCGTCGTCGGGCTCCAGCACCGCGGCCAGGTGGGTGTTGCGCGGGGCCGGCGCGGCGAGGCGCCACCAGACCCAGTGCTGGGCCAACTCGGGCGGCAGGCCGGCATGCGCCGCTTTCACCGCGCGGGTGTGGAACGGACTGTCGCCGGTGAGGCCGGCGGGGGCGTCGCGGGCGGCGATGACGAAGACCCGCGGCCGGCTCTGCGGCAGCACGGTCGCCGCATCGATCTCCAGCGCCCCGAACCGATACCCACGGGCGCTGAGCGCGGCGCCCAGGGCAGTGAAGTCGGCGCCGCCTTGGCTGGTGAGCAGGCCTACCACGTTCTCGACCACGATCAGCCGGGGCGCGCGACCGGCGTCGTCCAGCGCCTCCATCAGCCGCCAGAAGCCGAAGAAGGCCGACGAGCGACCGCCTTTTAGGCCTGCACGGCCGCCGGCGAGGCTGAAGTCCTGGCAGGGGCTGGAGGCCCAGGCGAGATCGGCGCGGCCAGGCAGATCATCGGCCGACAGCGCCCAGACGTCCCCCTGGCGGAAGTGCGCGTCGGCGTCGGCAAAGTTGGCGCGATAGGCGGCGGCCTTGGTGGCGTCGAAATCGTTGGCGAAACCGCAGGACCAGCCGTCGCCGAGCCCCAGGCGGGCCATGCCGCCCCCGGCGAAGAACTCGTAGAAGGTGCGAGAGGGCCGACTCATCCAGAATAGAGTCTAGCCTGCGTCGCGCCGTTCGAAAGAAGGTTGCGCCCGACCGCCAGGGACGGACGGGCGCGCGCCATCAGCCGATGTCGCCGAAGCCCACGTCCGCGAGGGTCCGGCCGACCAGGACGACTCCGGCGTCCAGATCGCCGTCGTCACCGGAGAACACAATGACGTCGTCGCCGACCTGCACCGACACATAGCCATCGCGGCCGTCGAGTAGCTCGCGCGCCAGGGCGACGGCGGCTTCGAAGTTGTCGGCCTGGTCCTCGGCGTAGTTGTCCTCGTTCGCGGTGGGACCGTCTTCGAAGACCAGCTTGTCGCCCGCCCCGAAGTCCAGGATCCGATCCAGGTCTCCAAGGCGCTTGACCGCCTCGATCAAGAACGTGTCGTCGCCCTCGCCGCCCGTCAGGTCATCGGCGCCGCGGCCGCCGGATATGGTGTCGTCGCCGGCTCCGCCGTCCAGACTGTCGGCGCGATGGCCGCCGTGCAGCACGTCGTCGCCATCGGTCCCCCCGCCGGTCACGCCGGTCTGGCCAGGCGGGGTCGCCGGCCGCTGGCTGTGTTCGTTGTCGTCCTGGCCGGGAGGATCGATCCGACGACCGCCTGGGCCCTCGCCGACGTGGTCGCCGCCGCGGATCTCGGGCTGGCCTCGCGTCTCGACGGCGGGTTCGAGCTTTTCCGGTTTGCTGAGCTTGGGCATGGTCTTGGCCTTCTCGGATCTGCGGCCTTACCGCCGCTCGTCCGATGAACGCCGCCGGAAGTGAACTCTCCCGCAACTGGATGGGTTAAGTCGTGATCATGATGGCCAGACCGATAACCTTGACGCTCGCGCTTTTGGCGCTGAGCGCATGTCAGCCGCAGGACCCTGAGGGAAAGCCTGCCGCGCCGCCGGCTGACGCCCCGGCCGCGAGTGCGACCGCGACGCCCGCTACGGCCTCGGGCGGCATGGATATCGGCCAGCCGATCACGGCGCGCGGGACCGAGCCCTTCTGGGCCGTCGAGATCACCAATGGCGTGAAGTTCCGCCTGACCCGCCCCGATCAACCCGACTTGCTGGCCGAGGCGCCAGGAGCGGCCATCTCGCCGGACGGCGCGACGTGGGTCGCCAAGGGCCCCAACGGCGAACAGCTGACGATCAGCCTGAAGATGGCGGCGTGTTCGGACGGCATGAGCGACCTGAAGTACCCCATGAGCGCACAGGTCGTGCTGCGCAACGAGGTCCTGAAAGGCTGCGCCGCGAAGACGGCCGAACTGCCCCGCGAGGGGGGTTAGTCACGCGAGCGCGCTTGCGCTTTCGGGATCCTGGGAGCGGCAAGCCCTCTGGTGTGGCTTGTGGTCAATCTGGCCAGCGCAAAAGCGCCTTGGCGGCAGAACGCCTAGGCGAAGTCGAAGAACTCGCCGCCGATCCGGCGGCCGACCAGGGCGGCCTCGTTGAGGTCGAAGGCCAGTTCGTCGGGCGCCAGGAAGAAATCGAACGGCGCGGCGTCGACGCCCGGGTCAATGAAGCCGTCGGCCGGATCGACAGGCGCCGGGTCCACCGGGTCGGCCGGGGTCGGGTCGGTGGCGGTGAGGTTCGGGGCCGGCGGGTCATCGGCTGGCGGAGCGACCGGATCGACGGGCGCATCGGCGTCGCCGACGCTGGCCGTGGGATCGACCGAGAGGGGATCGACGATGACGGGATCGACGACGGCGCCGTCGAGGCCCGGGTCGGCCGCCAGCAGGGTGTCTTCAGCCGCGACGAAGGCGTCGTAGTCGGCCAGCAGGGCGGCCAGTTCGCTCTCAAGGCTGATCGGAAGGTCCACGGTCACGAACATGGGGGGCGCTCCAAGGCCAAGCGTTCGCCCGCCATGAGCCTTGGCGACGGTTAAGCCTGCCGGAACCGTCAGGGTTAATTTCGTTCACGGACGTTGCGGCAGCGCGCTACTCTCCCGGAAAACACGGTACGGGAGACGCTCCATGGAGAAGGCCCCCAACAAGGAAAAGGCCTGGGACCTCGTGATCCGGGGCGGAACCGTGATCGACGGCACGGGCGCTCCGGCCTTCGACGCCGACGTGGCGGTGAAGGATGGTGTGATCGCCGCGGTTGGCAAGATCGCCGGATCGGGCGTCGAGGAGATCGACGCGCGGGGCCAGATGGTCACCCCGGGCTTCGTCGACATCCACACCCACTATGACGGCCAGGCCACCTGGGACGGGCGCATGCAGCCTTCGTCGTGGCACGGGGTGACGACCGTGGTCATGGGCAACTGCGGCGTGGGCTTCGCGCCCTGCCGCCCCGAGGATCACGATCGGCTGATCCAGCTGATGGAGGGCGTCGAAGATATCCCCTTCCCGGTGTTGTCCGAAGGCCTGCCGTGGAACTGGGAGAGCTATCCGGAATACCTCGACGCTCTGGCGGCGCGGCGGTTCGACGTCGATATCGGCAGCCAGCTGCCGCACGCGGCGCTGCGCGTCTACGTCATGGGCCAGCGCGGCGTCGACCGCGAGCCGGCCACCGAGGCCGACATCAACGCCATGGCCGCTATCGCCAAGCGCTCGATGGAGGCCGGAGCCCTGGGCTTCGGCACCTCGCGCACGCTGAACCACCGCAGCTCGGACGGCTCGCCGATCGCTACCCTGACCGCCGGTGAGGACGAGCTGACCGGTATCGCCCTGGGCATGGCCGCGGCCAACAACGGGGGCGGCAAGGGCGTCCTGCAGGTGGTCTCCGACTTCAACGATCCGGCCGAAGAGTTCGCCATGCTGCGCCGCGTGGTCGAGCGGTCGGGCCGACCGCTGTCGTTTTCGCTGCTGCAGAGCCCGCGCGACCCGACCCAGTGGCAGGACATGCTGCGCTACATGAGCGACGCCAAGGCCGCGGGGCTGCAGATGCGGGCCCAGGTGGCGACGCGGCCGGTGGGCGTGCTGTTCGGGCTGGAACTCACCGCCAACCCGTTCAGCACCTACCCGGCCTATCGCGAGATCGCCAAACTGCCGCTCAGCGAGCGGGTCGCCCGGCTGCGCGACCCGGAGTTTCGCGCGACCCTGCTGGCCCAGGAGCCCGACAGCGGCCGCGCGCCCGGACTGTCGCCGGCCAGGGCCTGGGACCGCATCTATCTGATGGGCCTGGAAAGCCCCGACTACGAGATCACGCCCGACCGATCGATCGCCGCCATCGCCGCCGGCCGCGGGGTCGATCCCCGGGCCGTCGCGCTGGACCACATGCTGGACGGCGGGGCCGGCGACGGGCGGGGGATTCTCTATCTGCCGCTGCTGAACTACGCGAACAGCAACCTGGATCACGTCCACACCATGCTGGGCCACGACTGCGTGGTGCCCGGCCTGTCGGACGGCGGGGCCCACGTGGGCATGATCTGCGACGGATCGTTCCCGACCACCAACATCGTCCACTGGACCCGCGATCGCACCCGCGGCCCCAAGCTCAGCCTGGAGCGGATGATCAAGGGCCAGTGCCGCGACACCGCCGAGACCGTCGGCCTGTTCGACCGCGGGCTGATCCAGGCCGGCTACCGCGCCGACCTGAACGTCATCGACTACGACCGGCTGACCCTGATGGCGCCGCAGGTGGCCTATGACCTGCCCACCGGCGGGCGCAGGCTGATCCAGCGGGCCCAGGGCTACACCGCCACCATCGTCGCGGGCCAGACCACCTATCGCGACGGCGCGCCCACCGACGCCCTGCCCGGCCGGCTGCTGCGCGGGGCTCAGGGCGCGCCGCAGCGCATGGCGGCGGAGTAGCGAAGACGAGCAGGAGGAAGCGGCCATGAACGCGGTTACGCCGGACTTTGTCCCTGAGGTGCTGGAAACGGCCTGTGAATGGACGGCGGTCGACGTCGCCGACCCGTCGCGCTGGACCGAGCGCCTGTCGCCGGCCGAGGTGGCCGAACTGGAAGCTGCTGTCGCTCACGCCCAGGGCGTCTCCGACAACTTCCTGGAGATCGGGAAGGCGCACTTTCCGCTGCCGACCCTCGGGCCGCGTCTGAAGCAGATCGAGAATGAGCTGATCGACGGTCGCGGCTTCGTGCTGCTGCGCGGCCTGCCCCGTGAGCGCTGGACCAACGACCAGATGAGCCTCGCCTACTGGGGCGTCGGCATGCACCTGGGCAAGCCGTGGCCGCAGAACGCCAAGGGCCACGTGCTGGGCGACGTGACCGACCACGGCAAGGCGCCGGGCGATCCCACCAGCCGCGGCAACGAGATCGGTCTGGTCGGTCTGGACTTTCACTGCGATGGCAGCGATCTCGTCGGCCTGATGTGCCTGCAGACGGGGGTCTCGGGCGGGCTGTCAGCCGTCTGCAATTCGGTGGCTTTGCATAACCGGCTGGTCCGTGAACGGCCCGATCTGGCGGCCGAGCTCTACAAGCCGCAGCCCTTCGACTATCGCGGCGAACAGGCGCCCGGGAAGCCCGGTTGGTACCTGATGCCGGTCTTCAGTCGCCTGGGCGGCCGGCTCTTCACCCGCCTGATCCGACCCTACATACTGGCCAGCCAGCGCCACGCCGACGCCCCGCGCCTGACCGAAAAGGCCGTCGAGGCGCTGGCCTGGATGCAGGACATGGCCGAGGGCGGCGAGTACTCGGTGATCATGGACTTTCAGCCGGGCGACATGCAGTTCATCAACAACTTCCACGTCCTGCACGGCCGCACGTCCTACGAGGACGACCGCGCCGCGGGGAAGATCCGCCACCTCAAGCGCCTGTGGCTCGAGACTGAGGTGCTGGCCGACAGGCCCAGCCAGTTCGTGAACCGCATGGGAACGCATTGGGCCAGGAAACTCACCATCAGCCGTATGGACGCGGCTCAGGAGAAGGTTGGGCAATGACCCTCGTCACCCGCTCGGACCGCAATGGCGCCGCCACGCTCACGTTGAACCGGCCCGACAAGCTGAACGCGCTGAACGTCGACCTCTTCAAGGAACTCGACGCGCACGCCCGCAAGCTCGCGACCCAGACCGAGACCGTCGGACTGGTGATCGTGCGCGGGGCGGGTCGCTGCTTCTCGGCCGGCCATGACCTGTCGGACATCGCTGCGGGCGAGAAGCTGCCCGAGCCGTTCTTCCAGTCGCGGGTGATCGAGCGGCTGGCCGACCTGCCGCAGCCCGTGATCAGCGCGGTGCACGGCCACTGCTACACCGGGGCGCTCGAACTGGCTCTGGCCGGCGACATTGTCTTCGCCGCCGAGGGCGCGCGATTTGCCGACACCCACGCCAAGTGGGCGCTGACTCCGGTCTGGGGCCTGTCGCAGCGGCTGCCGCGACGCGTCGGAACTTATCGCGCGCGGGAGATGATGTTCACCTGCCGGACGGTGATGGGCCCCGAGGCCGCCCATCTTGGCCTGGCCGACTTCTGCGTGCCCGACGCCGAGTTCGACGCGAAGCTGGAGACCCTGGCCGAGCAGATCCTGGCCAACTCCTGGTTCAGCCACCGCGCCAACAAGCGCCTGGTCCGCGAGACCGATGGGCTGCCCCTGGGCGCCGGCCTCAGCCACGAGATCTACCGCGGAGAGGGGCGCGGCCCCGACATGGCGGACCGCATCGCCGGCTTCCAGAGCAAGGCCGTCAAGCAAGCGTGAGCCTTCGCGGCCCGGTCCAATCGCATCATGCCGGCTCGTAGAGCCGCGCTGGCCGGTGCGCGCCGTGGACGAAGTCGTCGGTCTCTCGCACGCACTCCAGGTTGGCCACCATCTTGCGGAAATTGCGCTTCTCGACCTCTTCGCCGATCACCGCTTCATAGGCGCCCTGCAGCTGGCTGAGGGTGAAACGAGGCGGCAGCAGCGCGAACAAGGGCGAGATCTGCCGCGCCCGTGAGCCCAGCGCCTCCAGCGCCCGGCGCAGGATTGTCGCGTGATCAAAGGCCAGCTCCGGCAGGCCATCGATCGGGAACCACCGCGCCTGAGCCGCGTCGGTGTCGGCCGCGATCCGGAGCTCGTCCGAGGCCAGCAGCGCCAGGTAGGCCACGGAGATCACCCGCTCGCGCGGATCGCGCCCCGGCGCGCTGAAGTTGCCGAAGTGGACCAGCAGGTCGGCGTCGACGCTGGTCTCCTCCCTCAGTTCCCGCTGCGCGCAGGCGTCGAGTTCCTCGTCCGGCTGCAGGAACCCGCCGGGCAGCGCCCAGGCGCCCCGAAACGGCTCGGCGGCCCGCTCGATCAGGAGAACGTTCAGCGCGCCCCGGCGCAGCGTGAACACCGCGATGTCGGTCGCCACAGCGGGGTGCGGATATTCGTACGTGAAGGGCATGTTCGTGTGTTGACGACACTAAGTCGCCTCTGCTAAGTGTGAATCCGACACTAAGTTAGTTCCCCCCTGTGTCAACGAGGGTTTCGCCATGGGGCTCGCCTGCGCGCCTGTTCCGTTCCGCATCGACGTGATCGCCTATGGCCGCGGCGCCATCGGCGTGGCCGCGTGTCCGGGCGCCGGGACGACGACGCTGGCCCAGGACCTGGCGGCGATCACTGCGGTCCGCCCGGACGCGATCGTCACACTGCTGTCAGCGCATGAGCTTAAGACCCTCGGGCGATCCGATCTTCCCGATCTCCTGCCGGGCCTGGCGCCGCAATGGCACCACGTCCCCCTGCGCGCCAGTGGCGCGCCAGACGCGCGGTTCGAGCGCCTCTGGACGTACACAGGGCATCGGCTGCGGGCGCTTCTCCGTCGTGGTGGCATGGTGCTGATCCACTGCGACGAGGGGAGCGTCCGCGCCCGATGGGCAGCGGCCCGCCTGCTGACCGAACTGGGCGTCCCCCCCGGCGAGGCGATGGCGAAGGCCCGTCTGCGACCGCTGGCGACCACACCGCCGGTGACCCCGCGACGGCCGATGGCCGACCATCACGTGGCCAGCCGGATCCTGGGCGGCCTCTTCGCCGGCGCTGTAGGCGACGCCCTGGGCTATGCGGTCGAGTTCAAGTCGCGCGCGGCGATCCGCAAGCTGTACGGCGAGACCGGCCTGACCCAGCCGAAGGGCCGGCTGGTCGCCAGCGACGAGACCCAAATGACCCTCTATACCGCCGACGGCCTGATGACCGCCCTGGCGGCTGACGGACCGAAGCGGCGGGAGCAGATCCTGGCGCGCATCCGCTACGCCTACCTCGCATGGTTCCGCACCCAGCGCGACGACTGGACGCCCAACGCGACCGGGCTCAGCCAACACCGCGAGCTGTGGGCCGTGCGCGCGCCGGGCAGCACATGCCTGACCGCCCTGCACGCCGGCGCACGCGGTACGATCGACAAGCCGATCAACGACTCGAAGGGCAGCGGCGCGGTGATGCGTGTGGCCCCCCTGGGCCTGGTCCCATCCATCGACGCCGACGAAGCGTTCCGTCTGGCCCATGCCGCCGCCGCGCTGACCCACGGCCATCCGTCGGGCCGACTGAGCGCGGCCGCGTTCGCGAGCCTGCTGCGCGATCTGCTGGACGAGATTCCGATGCCGACCGCCCTGGCTCGCATGGAGGCCCGGCTCGAAGGTGCGGCCGGCGGGGAGGAGACCCTGACTGCCGTGCGCCTGGCCCGCGGCCTGGCCGACGCGGATGCGCCGCCGCCGGCCGCGCTGGCGTCGTTGGGCGAGGGCTGGGTCGGCGAGGAGGCGCTGGCCATCGGCCTTTACGCCGTGCTCCGCGCCGGGAGCCTGGAAGAGACCATCAGGATCGCCGCCATCCACGATGGCGACAGCGACACTACAGCCTCGATCGCGGCCCAGATCTGGGGCGTGATCCACGGGCTCGACGGCGTCCCGCACGAATGGGTCCGACAGCTGGACGTCGTCGAGCCCGTCTGCGACGTGGCCGGCCGCATGCTCGCCCACACCGCCGAGACGGCGATCACCGCCCCCGTGCGGCGGCTCACGCCGGCCTGGGTCTGAGAAAAGCAAGGTCCTCAACAGGAACGTCGCATCGGCGGCGGATCAAATCCGGAACGCCGGGTGGACGCCGCGCGCCGACCCACGGCATAAGGGCCAAATGCTTCCCGCCGCACTCGCCGAGGCCGAGCTCTCGCCCCTGGACGCCGCGCGCGAGATTCTGCGGCGCACGTTCGGTCATGCCGAGTTCCGGGGCCTGCAGGCCGATGTGATCCAGGAGGTCCTGTCCGGGCGCAACGCCCTGGCGGTGTTGCCTACCGGCGGCGGCAAGAGCCTTTGCTACCAGATCCCCAGCCTGGTGCGGCCCGGCCTGGGCCTAGTCGTGTCGCCCCTCATCGCGCTGATGACAGACCAGGTGGCCGGCCTGGTGCAGTCCGGCGTGGCGGCGGCCCGGCTTGACTCCAACATTGAGCCGGAAGCCAAGGCTGAGACCTGGCGGCGCATCGAGGCTGGCGAGCTCGACATCCTCTACGTCTCGCCCGAGGGGCTGATGCAGCCCTGGATGCTGGATCGCCTCAGCCGCACGCCCCTGGCGCTGATCGCCATCGACGAAGCCCACTGCGTGAGCCAGTGGGGCCACGACTTCCGACCCGAGTACCGGATGTTGGGCCGCCTGGCCGAACTGTTCCCCAAGGTTCCCCGCCTAGCCGTCACCGCGACCGCCGACGCCCGCACCCGTGACGACATCCGCGCCGAGCTGCGGCTGACCGACTCGGCCGAGTTCGTCGCCAGCTTCGCCCGCCCCGAGCTGATCCTGTCGGCCGAGCGAAAGCGCGGCAGCGCCGAGAAGCGGGTCGTCGAGCTGGTGACCGCTCGGCCCGACCGGTCGGGCGTCGTCTATGCCGGTTCGCGCGACAAGACCGAGAAGCTGGCAGAGGCGCTGCGCAGCGCAGGCGTCCCGGCGGTGGCCTATCATGCGGGCCTCGACAAGCGGCTGCGCGAGACGCGCCTGGAGGAGTTCCTGGAGGCCGACCATGCGGTGATGGTGGCGACCATCGCCTTCGGCATGGGCGTGGACAAGCCGGACGTCCGCTTCGTGATCCACGCCGATCCTCCCGGGTCGATCGAGGCCTACTGGCAGGAGATCGGCCGCGCCGGACGGGACGGGGAGCCGGCCGAGGGCATCACGCTCTACGGCGCCGCCGACATGGCCTGGGCGCTGAAGCGCGTGGCCGAGCGCGACATGGACGAGGCGGCCAAGCAGGTCCAGGCCCGCAAGGTCCGCCAGCTCTACACCCTGCTGGACGGCGCGGGCTGCCGCGCCGCCACCGTGCGTCGGTACTTCGGCGAGGAGGGCGTCGAGGCCTGCGGCCAGTGCGACCTCTGCCTCGGGACCGTCGAGACCACCGACGCCACCCAGGCCGCCCAGAAGGCGTTGTCGGCGGTCCATCGGCTGGGCGGCCGCTTCGGTCGGGGCCGCGTCGTCGACCACCTGCTGGGCAAGACCAAGGACGTCAGCGACTGGGAGTCGTCGCTGTCCACCTGGGGCATCGGGCCCGAGCTGTCGGCGACCCAATGGCGCGACCTCACCGAACAGTTGCTGTTCGAGGGGCTGCTCCGGGAGGATCCCAACGACGGTCGCCCGCTGGTCGGCCTGGGCGATGCCGAGGCGGTTCGCGCCGTCTTCCGTGGCGAGCGCGCCGTGACCATGCGCAAGCATCCCGAGGGCGCCGAAGCCGCCCGGTCGACCCGCGGGCGCGGCAAGCGCAGCAAGGAGGCCATGGCGGTCAGCGAGACCGACCGGCCGCTGTTCGAGGCGCTGCGGTCCTGGCGCGCGGCGGCGGCCAAGGCCCAGCACGTGCCGCCCTACGTGATCTTCCACGACCGCACCCTGGCCGAGATCGCCGTGGTGAAGCCGGGCACCCGCGCCATGCTGGCCAGCCTGAACGGCGTCGGCGAAGCCAAGCTCGCCCACTACGGCGAGGCGGTGCTGGAAGTGGTGGGCGGCTTCGCCTGACGAAAAGGGCCGCGCAGATCGCTCGGCGCGGCCCCGTTTCAGGTGTGACTTAGAACTTGGTCTTCACCTCGACGCCCAGGATGCGGGGATCGTTGACGAAGCCGGTCAGGTTGTTGAAGTCGATGCCGCCTTCCAGCGACTTGTCGTTGGTGATGTTGCGGCCGAAGGCGGCCACTTCCCAACGGGCCTCGGGCGCGCGGTAGCCCAGGCGCAGGCCGCCTTCCAGCAGCTTGGAGTCGTTGAACTCGGCCGACTGGTAGAGGAAGAAGTTGACCTTCGAGCGATAGGCCCAGTCGGTGAACACGAAGAGCTCGCCTTCGCCCATCGGCCAGGAATAGCCCGCCGTGACGTTGGCGATCCACTTGGGCGCGTTGGGCAGGCTGTTGCCGTCGATGCGCACCGTGCCGGCGATCGGGCCAGCCGGGTCCAGCACCGTGCAGCCGCCGCCGCAGGGCTGGGTGAACAGCGCCGAGTCCTTGATCTCGGTGTTGTTGTACGAGAGGCCGGCGGTGATCAGCAGGCGATCGACCGGCTCGAGCTCGGCGTTGAACTCGAAGCCGTAGCCCACCGCCTTGTCGGCGTTGAGCAGGCGGTTGAAGTTCGCGCCGCCGCCCACCGCGGTGATCTGCAGGTCGTTGGCGTCGTAGTAGAAGACCGCGGCGTCGTAGCGGAGGCGCGCCTCGGGAACCTTGCCCTTGATGCCCGCCTCGTAGGACATCACGGTTTCCTTGTCGGCGATCGAGAGCGTGTCGCCGAACACCAGGCGGCCCTGGATCGACGGCGCCCGATAGCCGCGCGAGACGCGGGCGTAGAGGTTGAGCGTGTCGCTCGCGGCATAGGTGGCGTTGAGGTTGAAGCTGACCTCGCTGGTGTCGGGGTTGGCCCGCAGGATCGCGGTTCGCGGGGCGCCGAACGGCGAGCGCGTGCGCTGGGCCAGGAAGTCCTTCTTGTCGTCGGAGTAGCGGATGCCGCCGCCGATGTTCAGCTGTTCCGACACGTCATAGTCGACGTTGGCGAACAGCGCCCAGCTCTCGGACTTCTGGTTCTGGTAGGCGTAGCCCTGCAAGGCCCCGCCCCCCAGGGTGTTATAGTCGAAGCTGTCGATCTTGATGCTTTCGTTGAAGTAGTAGGCGCCCACCGTGTAGCCCAGCGGCCCGTTGTTTCCGGCCAGCCGCAGCTCCTGGGTGAACTGGCGGTGGAACGGGATGCCGTCGGCGCTCTCGGCCGGGAACGGGATGAAGCCGGGGCCGAACGGCGGGGCGAACGAGGCGCCGAAGCCGCCATCGATGTCGCCGCGCGAGTAGGCGTCGACCCGCTCGTAGGCGGTGACCGACGTGAGCTCGGGCATGCCCTCGCCGAAGTCGTAGGTGATCTTGAGGTTCGCGCCCGAGGACTCGATCTTCTGCACGGCGCGCGATTGGGCGTCCTGGCTGATCTCGTCGCGCTTGAACCCGGGGACGAAGTTGTTCGTACCCTTCTGGATGATATTGGCGCGGAAGACGCGCGGCGTGCCGTTCAGGTGCTGGTAGTGCAGGTTCAGCAGGGCATCGAGGTTCTCGGTGGGCGTCCACAGCAGCTGGCCGCGGATGGCGAACTGCTTGTAGCCCTCGCTGTCGTTCTTATCGCCGCCCCGCAGGTTATCGACCCAGTCGCTGCGGCGCTGGTACAGCGCCGAAAGGCGGCCGGCCAGCACGCCCTCGATGATCGGACCCGAGACCGCGCCCTCGAGGTTGATGGTGTCGTAGGTCGCGTACGAACCCTGGGCGTAGCCCTCGAAGGTCTGGGTCGGCTTGGCCGAGTCGAACTTCAGCACGCCGGCGGGCGTGTTGCGGCCGAACAGTGTGCCCTGCGGGCCCTTCAGCACTTCCACCTGGTCGATGTCGAAGAGCGGGAAGCCCTTCAGGACCGGCGTCTCCATGACCACTTCGTCGTAGACGAACGACACGGGCTGGCTGGCGTTGAGGTCGAAGTCGGTGTTGCCCAGGCCGCGGATATAGGGGCGCGGGAAGGTCCGGCCGAACGAGCTTTCCAGGGTCAGGCTGGGGACGCGGGCCGAGAACACCCGGATGTCGCCGCCCGACGAGCGGATGGCGTCCAGCTTCTCGCCACTCACCGCGGTCACGGCCAGCGGGACGTCGTTGATGTTCTCCGAGCGCTTCTGGGCGGTGACCAGCACCTCGCCCACTTCGGTATCGGCGGTTGCGGTCTGGGCCAAGGCCGGGGCGGCCAGGGCGAACGCGGTCACAGAGACACTGGCGGCCAACAGGGCGCGAAGCGACGCGGACGTCATCATGTGGGATCCCTCATTGCAGCGGGCGTGGGAGTCGCCCTGCGGGGGAATGGCTACACCATGACGTCGCCGAACGGTCATAGTCCGACAACACTGTCACATGAATGCTCGCGTGCGTGATCGTGGCGCCACACCCGGGCAAGCGGGAGGACCCCGCGCGGCGCCCCCACTAGCCGACCGCCAGCGCCAGCGGCTCGGCCTGGGCATCCAGGGTGTCGGCGATCGTCATTGCCATCTCGAGCATGTCCAGCGGCTTGGCCAGCACAGCCTGCATGCCGGCGGCCAGATATGAGGCGCGCTCCTGTTCCAGCACGTTGGCCGTGAGACCTATAATCGGTATGCGCCCGACCGGCCCGGGAAGCTGACGGATGCAGCGCGTGGCCTCCAGGCCGTCCATGTTGGGCATCTGGACGTCCATCAGCACCAGGTGGAAGTGGCGCGCCTGGACCGCGGCCAGGCCCAGCGCGCCATCGTCGGCGGTCTCGACCTCGGCGCCCAGTTCCTCAAGCACCAGCTTGGCGACCATGCGGTTGGTGGGATTGTCCTCGACGACCAGCAGTCGCACGCCCTTCAGACCGCCGCCCTCCGTCGTCTCATCCTGGAAGGGCTCCGCCACCGGCAGGTGCAGCGCGGCCCAGAATGTCGAGCCCTGCCCCTCCAGGCTGTGGAAGCCCATCTGGCCACCCATCATATCCACCAGCGAGCGGCTGATGGTGAGTCCCAGGCCCGAGCCGCCGAAGCGCCGCGACGTCGCTCCGTCCGCCTGGGTGAAGCGGTTGAACAGCGCCGCCTGCGACGCCTGCGGGATGCCCACGCCGGTGTCGCACACCTCGCAGGAGACCTGGCGGCGGCCGTCGGCGTCTGTCTCTCCGAACAGCAGCCGCACGTCGACCCGGCCGGCCAGCGTGAACTTCACAGCATTGCCCACGAGGTTCAGCAGGATCTGCGACAGGCGCAGTTCGTCGGCCGTCACCCAGCCGGGCTCGCCCACGACGTGGCACGCCAGGGCTACGCCCTTGGCCTCAGCCTCGGGACGCAGGAGCTCCACAACGGCAGTCAGCGCACGCACCGGGTCCATCGGCTGCGGATCCAGCTGGAGACGTCCCTCCTCGATGCGGGACAAGTCGATCACATCGTCCAGCAGCCGCTGCAGCAACCGGCCGCTGCGGATGGCCTCATCAACCAGCTCCTGCGCACCAGGGTCCAGCCCACGCCGGCTCAGCACGTGCAGCAGGCCCAGGACGCCGTTCATCGGCGTGCGGATCTCGTGGCTCATGTTGGCTACGAACTGGGACTTCATGCGGTTGCCTGCCTCAGCAGCCTCCTGAGCGACGCGGCTGTCGATCAGTTCCTGCTCGACGCGGCGCTTCTCGAGCGCGGTGCGGCGGAACACCTCCAGTGCGCGGGCCAGGTCGCCGATCTCGTCGCCGCGCGTCTGGTCGCCCACGGCCCGCTCCAGGTCGCCCTCCGCCACGATGGTCATGGTGTGGCTGATCCGACGGATGGGGCGCACGACGCGGAAGATCACCAGGGCCGTGGCCGCGAGGCCCAGGGCTGCGGCCAGCGCGGCGAGGGTCAGCGCCACCACCGCAGCGCGCCGGGCCTCGGCGGCCTTGGCGGCGGCGTGCTCGGACATGAGGGCCATAGCCGTGTTGGCCACGCCCATGAGGCCGCTCATGCCGGAGCGCGAGAGAGCGACCATCCGCCTGGACGTGTCCTCGGACCTACGGCCGGTCGACAACTCATCCAGCACCTCGGCGCGCGTGGCGAGCGTCTCGCGGAAATAGACGGCGTCCGCCACGGCGGTGGCGCGCTTCAGACGGGGCGGGGCGTCCGGGCGCGCGACCAGTTCCTCCACCGGACGCCAGGCGCTGGTGACGCGCCCGTCAAGCGTCGCGAAGGCGATGCGTTGGGCCTCGGTCAGCGGCGCGTTGCGCCCCCTCGCCTGGCCCATCAGCAGCAAGGCGTCGCCGGCCGCATCGCGCGTGACCCAGGCGGCCTGCTTGACGCTCATCATCGAGGTCACGAACGGATCCGAGCGCTCGACCTCGGCGCCGAGGCGAAGCGACAGCCGGTCCAGCAACCGGACGAGTTCGGTGTCGGCGGTGATCCAGGCGCTGCTCAGCCCCTCGGGACGAGAGGCCTGAGGATCACGGATCGCCGCGTAGACCGCCGCGCGTAGACGTTGCACTTCGGCGCGGCGGGCGCGGATGTCGGCAAGGTCGGCGCTGACGTCCGGCAGACCGCGTCGCTCGGCGCCGCCGGCCAGCTTGGCCAATGCGCGGTCGGTGGCCGCCTCGGCGGTGGCGGCCCGCCAGAAAACCTCGTCGGGCAGTTCCTTCGCCATGAGCGCGATGGCCAGGCCCGCACGTTCCAGGCGCAGCTCCTGCATGGCCAAGAACAGATCGCTGGAAACGTCGGTGACGAAGGCCACGCGCTCGGCCTCGGCCAAGCGCACGGTGGCGCGGCGCGCCTCGGCGATCCCACCCGCCACAAGCAGCAGCGCCATCAGGGCGGTGATCGCCGGCAGCAGAAAACCGACGGATACCGCCCTATGCAGAAGTGGCTTCCCCATCAGAAATTGGGATAGCACCGTTCACCATAAAAACCGTAAACGGGCCTGCGGTAGGTTGACGCAGCGCGTAGGACCCTCGCCCGCGCTTCGCGTTCCGGAGCTCTAGGCGAGAGCCACGCAGCGTCGGCGACGCAGGCCCGCGCCGGCGAGACCGAAGCCTGCGATCATCAGCGCCCAGGTGGCGGGCTCGGGCACGCCGCCCACCCGGCCGTCGTCCTTGAAGGCGTAGTTCACGTAGCTGCCCAGAGCGCCGTCGTTGATGTAGGCCGACAGGTCGAAGCCGAACGCGCTGTTCACATCCTGGGCGTCGACGCCCACGGTGTCGGGCAGGCCGATGTAAGCGTACCAGGCGCGGAAGTTGATCTGGTTCACGTCCGACCCACTGGTCGAGATCATGTAGTCGGACGCGTTGCCGCCGAAGATCAGCGCGGCGGCCTGCTGGCCAGTGAGCGGGCTGTCATCGACGCCGCTGTTCAATTCCCAGCTGCCCACGAAGACGATGGCGGCGTCGGCGGAGCTCGCCGCCAGAAGAGCCGTCGCCGCGGCGCCTGCGGCCAGAACCTTGCGGATATCCATCGTACACCTGCCCACTCTCGCGCGAATCCGTCCGCGCTGCCCGGCCAACAGAGTTGCTGAACCGTAAACGCCGGCCTAACGAGTTCACCCGTTGGTTGTGTCGATTCTACCAGATGTAGAAAACGCCGTTCGTTTTGCGACCAGCGGCGCCGATTTAGACGTCGACCTCGGCGTCCAGGGCGTTCTCCTGGATGAACTCGCGGCGCGGTTCGACCACGTCGCCCATAAGGCGGGCGAACAGGTCGTCGGCGTCTTCCGAGTGGTTGACCTTCACCTGCAGCAGGGTGCGGGCTTCGACGTCCAGCGTCGTCTCCCACAGCTGCTCGGCGTTCATCTCGCCCAGGCCCTTGTAGCGCTGGATGGAGAGGCCGCGGCGGCCGTTGTCCATGACGGCGGCCACCAGGTCGAGGGGGCCGCGCACCTTGGCCGTGCGGTCCTTACGGGTGAAGGTGGCGAGACCCGAGAACACCTGGGCCAGGTCCTTGGACCGTTCCGCCAGGCGGCGGGCGTCGGCGGCGTGCAGCAACAGGTCGTCCAGCACCACCTTTTCCGACACGCCCCGCTTGATGCGGCTGAAGGCGAAGCCGCCGCCGGCGGCCTTCTCCCCGGTCCACGGACCGTCGCCTTCCTCGGCATACAGGTTGAGGCGCGCCGCGGCCGCGGCGGGGTCGCCATCCTCGCCCAGCAGACCCGCCAGAGCCGCCTGCTCGATCGCAAACGCCGGGGCGCGGGCCGCCAGCCGCTCGATGTTGGCCTTGGCGCCGCGCGCGGTCTGGACCAGCGCCAGCAGGTCGGCGCCCGTCAGGCGCTCGCCCGACGGCAGATCCAGGGTGGCCTGGTCCACGCCCTCGTCGATCAGGTAGATCTCGAGCTCGGGATCGTCCTTCAGGTAGCGGACCGACTTGCCCTTGGACGCCTTATAGAGCGGCGGCTGGGCGATATAGAGGTACCCCTTCTCGATCACCTCGGGCATCTGCCGGTAGAAGAAGGTGAGCAGCAGGGTCCGAATGTGGGCGCCGTCGACGTCGGCGTCCGTCATGATGACGATCTTGTGGTAGCGCAGCTTCTCGATGTTGAACTCGTCGCGGCCGATCCCGGCGCCCAGCGCCATGATCAGCGTGCCGATCTGTTCCGACGA
This sequence comes from Phenylobacterium sp., assembly GCF_004299445.1. Taxonomy (GTDB): domain Bacteria; phylum Pseudomonadota; class Alphaproteobacteria; order Caulobacterales; family Caulobacteraceae; genus Phenylobacterium. The sequence continues at coordinate 51,870 of NZ_SCTC01000008.1, forward strand.
CAGCATCTTGTCGAACCGCGCCCGCTCGACGTTCAGGATCTTGCCGCGCAGGGGCAGGATCGCCTGGTTGTCGCGGTTGCGCGCCTGCTTGGCCGAGCCGCCGGCCGAGTCACCCTCGACCAGGAAGATCTCGGACTTGGCCGGGTCCTTCTCGGCGCAGTCGGCCAGCTTACCGGGCAGCGAGGTGATATCCAGCGCCGACTTGCGCCGGGTGAGTTCGCGGGCCTTGCGGGCGGCTTCCCGGGCGGCTGCCGCCTCGGCGATCTTGGTGACGATCATCCGGGCTTCGACGGGATGCTCCTCGAACCATGAGGCCAGCCCCTCGCCGACCAGGTTCTCCACCGCCGGGCGCACCTCGGAGCTAACAAGCTTGTCCTTGGTCTGAGAGGAGAACTTGGGGTCGGGCACCTTCACCGACAGCACGCAGGTCAGACCCTCGCGGGCGTCCTCGCCGCTGACCGAAACCTTCTCGCGCTTCGCCGCGCCCGAGCTCTCGGCGTAGTTGGTGATGATCCGCGTCAGCGCCGAGCGGAAGGCCGCCAGGTGGGTGCCGCCGTCGCGCTGAGGGATGTTGTTGGTGAAGCAGAGGACGTTCTCGTGGTAGCCGTCGTTCCACCAGAGCGACAGGTCCAGCTCGACGTTCTCGCGCTTCCCGCGCACCACGATCGGCGTCTTGATGAGCGGCGTCTTGGCCTTGTCGAGGTGGCGCACGAAGGCCTCGATGCCGCCCTCGTAGTGCATGACCTCTTCGTAGGGCTCGGCCCCGCGATGGTCCTTCAGCCAGATAGTCACGCCCGAGTTCAGGAACGCCAGCTCGCGCAGGCGGTGCTCCAGCGTCTTCAGGTCGAACTCGATGAACTTGAAGGTGTCCAGCGAGGGCAGGAACGTCACCTCGGTGCCGGTCAGCGGCTCGCCGTTCTCGCGCAGCGGCGACTTGCCGGTGACCACCAGCGGCGAGACCGCATCGCCCAGATGGAACTCCATCTCGTGGACGTCGCCGTTGCGATGGATCTTGAGCTTCAGGAAGTCGGAGAGCGCGTTCACGACCGAGACGCCCACGCCGTGCAGGCCGCCCGAGACCTTGTACGAGTTCTGGTCGAACTTACCGCCCGCGTGCAGCTGGGTCATGATGACCTCGGCCGCCGAGACGCCCTCGCCCTCATGGATGTCGGTGGGAATGCCGCGGCCGTCGTCGGTGACCGTGCACGACCCGTCGGCGTTCAGGATCACCTCGACGCGGGTGGCCCAGCCGGCCAGGGTTTCGTCGATGGCGTTGTCGACCACCTCGTAGACCATGTGGTGCAGGCCAGAGCCATCGTCGGTGTCGCCAATGTACATGCCCGGGCGCTTGCGCACCGCGTCCAGGCCCTTCAGCACCTTGATGGAATCCGCGCCGTAGTCGGCCGCTCCGGTGGAGTCGGAGCCGTTGGTCTCGATGTTGTCTTCGCTCATGTCGCGTCCAGTTGAGGCGCCTGCAGGTGGGTTCGGACCCCGTGGATCCGGAGCGCCTTCTCGAAGCCCCGCGCGCCAGGCGCGGAGCCTACAAATCCATGCCTCCCTATATAGGGTTCGCGGCTGATTCTGCACGCGTTTCGGCGCCGCAGCGAAGGCGGCGGGCGGGTCCGGACATATCCACGACAGGCGAGGGACGCTTCAGCGCGAATTTGACGGTCAGGCGGAGTCCTGGGGGACGGGTTCTTCACACGGACGGTCGCCGGGCTCGGCGTCGTCCTCCAGGCTGGCGATGAGTTCAATCACGCGGGCGACGAGGGTCCCGACAGGCGCCTCGAGGAAGTCCTCGTCCTCCTCGGCCAGGGTGATCAGGATGTCGTAGACCATGGCCTCGTCGAGCTCGTCCCAGTCGGGACGCTCGACGTCGAAGCGGAGCATGACGGCGTCGCGGGCGCGCTCGATCTGGGCGCGCTGGTCCGGACTGACGGTCCGCAGACCCTCGCGGACCAGCTCGGGCCCGGGCGGCCCGGGCCGCTTGGCGGCGGCATCTTCCCGCTCACGGGCGAGCTTGGCCTTCAGGGCCAGGGTCTGGCGCAGGGAGCGCGCCATCCGCGTGTAGGTGCGGCCCAGTTCGGCGATCTCGGCGGCGTCCTCCGCCGCCATGAGCTTGTCGTGCGTCCGTTCCACGGCCGCGAGGTCGCGCTCCGCCAGGCGGGCGAGAATCTCCTCATCGCGGGTGAGACCAGCGGACATGGTCGGGAGGGAAACACGCCCCTACGACAAAAGCGGTCGCAGGGTGTGCGGACCGCAGCGAATCCGGCTTCGACTCCGCGGCGCCTAATATTCAGGCGCCTACCGCAGGAATGTGTCTGCGGGTCGGAAACATGGGGTCTCGGACGGCGAGGATCGGCTAACGCTGGCGCCGATGTCCGCCGAATTGCTGGCCCTCTGCCGCGACCTGCCGATCGCCGATTTCGAGCCGGGCGGCGTCCTCCTCCAGGAGGGCCTGTCCACCGGGCGCCTCTACGTGCTGGTCGCGGGCGAGGTCGAGATCCTGAAGGGCGACTTCCAGATCAACGTGGTGGGCGAGCCGGGCGCCATCTTCGGCGAGATGTCGGTGCTGCTGGCCATGCCGCACATGGCCACCGTGCGGGCGCTCAGCGCCTGCCGGGCTTACCGCTGCGACGACGGCGAGGCCTTCCTTCGGGACCACCCGCAGATCGCCCACCACCTGGCCCGCACCCTGGCGCAGCGGCTGAACGGCGTGACCAGCTACCTCGTGGACCTGAAGCGCCAGTTCGCGGACGACCAGAGCCACCTGGGGTTCGTGGACGAGATTCTCGAGAGCCTCGTCCACTCGCAGGGGCCGGCGTTCACGCCAGGATCGGACCGGGACCCGGGATAGCCGGCGCCCAGTCCGGAAGGCGCGACAGGGAATCAACAGGGCGCACGAGGGGCTCGTCCAGCCGCACCATCTCGACGCCGGCCAGCGAGAACCAGGCGGCGGCCGGCTCGTCCGTATCGATCACGATGTGCGGCGGTTCGGGCCCGATCTGCTGACCCGAGTTGAAGACCCAGGTGTCGCCGATGCGATCCACCCAAGAGCCGTCGCGCTTGAAGGGCGCCTGATGGATATGGCCGGCCAGGACCATGTCGGGGCGATAGAGGTCGATCCAGGCCGAAAGTTCGGCGTCGCCCCAGCAGCGGCGGCCGTCCCAGGCGGTGGGCGAGCCCTCGGGCGGGGCGTGGTACACCCAGATCCAGCGGCGCTTGGGCGTCGCCGCATCGCGGGCGAGCTGGCGGGCGATGGCCTCTCGGGCCTTGGGGCCGTCCCACCAGGGGCAGATGGTGACCAGGGTGTCGCCGAGCGTCAGGCTGTCGCCGTCGGTGGGCACCCCCAAGCGCCGGACCCGCTCCATCCAGGTCGCGACCCGCTCGCCGTCGTCGTCGCGGCGATCCAGGTCGTGGTTGCCCGACGAGACGACCAGCCGGGTCGAGCGGGCGAGGCGTTGCAGGTATTTGAGGATCACCAGCACCTGCACGCCCCCGTCGAGGCTGCTCGAGATGTCGAGCTGGTCGCCCGCGATGACCACGAGGTCGAACGCCGGCGCCGCCGCCGCCGTCCAGTCGTATTGCTTGAGTGCGTAGTGCAGGTCCGAGACCAGCAGCATCCGCATCGCGACCCCTCCCCTGGCGTCTTTTCCTGACGCTGGAGGCGGCAGGCGGGGGCGTCAATGAATCAGGGGCCGGCCGCGCGGCTCATTCGCATTCCGCTCGTCTAGTAGGCGATCCGCCGGTTCAGCCCACGCGCGCCAGGCCCGAGCCATCCACCCGGAAGCCCTGGGCCCGACCGGCCAGGCCGTCGAACAGCATCTCGTCGGTTCCGGTGAGGAAAGCCTGCAGGCCAAGGGCCTCGATCTCGTCGAACAGGGCGGCCCGGCGGCGCGCGTCGAGGTGGGCGGCCACTTCGTCCAGCAGCAGGATGGGCGACGGCGCATCGGCGCGCGCCAGCCGCGCCGCCTGGGCCAGCACCAGGTTCAGGATCAGGGCCTTCTGCTCGCCGGTGGAGCATTCGGCGGCGGGCCGGTCCTTTTCGGCGTGGATGACGGAGAGGTCGCCGCGATGCGGGCCGGTCAGCGCCCGGCCGGCGGCGGCGTCGCGGTCGCGGGCCTGCTTCAGGGCCTGGGCCAGCAGCGCCTGGATCTCGGCGGAGGCCCGGCCTTCGGCGGCCATCCGCTCCCAGTCGCCGGTCAGCGACAGGCGGGCCTGGGGGAACGGGCGCTCGCCGCGGGTGGCGATCTCGTCGGCCAGGGCCGCCAGCGTGCGGGCGCGGGCCTCGGCCATCAGCGTCCCGGCATCGGCCAGCTGGGCCTCCAGCGCGTCCAGCCAGGCGGGGTCGGCGGGGCCGTCGGTCAGGAGGCGCATCCGCTCGCGCTGGGCTTTCTCGTAGGCCTGGACGTGGGCGGCGTGCATCGGCTCGGCGGCGAACACCAGCCGGTCGTAGAAGCGGCGGCGGTCGGAGGCGCCCTCCAGGAACAGCCGGTCCTGGGCGGGGGTGAGCCAGACCTGGCGGATGTGCTCGGCCAGGCGCCCGGGCGGCGCGGGCTCGCCCTCGACGCGGACGACGCGGCGCGCCGCGCCGGCCTGCTCGACCCCGGTGCCCAGCCGCGTCTCGTCGTCGCCGGCGCTGACGGTCACCGCCACGGCCCAGGCGCGGCCGGTGGTTTCGCCCGGCATCCGGCGGCCCACCTCGGCCAGGGCCGAGCCGCGCAGGCCGCGGCCCGGGATCAGGAAGCTGACCGCCTCCAGCAGGTTGGTCTTGCCCGCCCCGTTCGCGCCGGCCAGCCAGACGGGGCGGCCGTCGAGCGTCACCTCGGCGTCGGCGTAGGATCGGAAGTCGCGAAGCGCGATGCGGGTCAGGGCCGAAGCGGTCACCCGGGGGGTTTAGCGGCTTTCCCGCCCCGGCTCACCAGGGGATCTCGGCGCCGTCCCAGGCGTAGAACCCGCCACTTCCCTCCGGGGTCAGGCCGTCCAGGACCCGCATCAGCGCCGAAGCGGAGACCTCGGGCGTGAACAGGCGCTCGGGCGCGACCCCGCGCTGGAACGGGGCGCTGAGGGCCGTGTCGACCGTGCCGGGATGCAGGGCGACGCAGAGGCCGAGCGGGTGGGTGCGGCGATGCTCGACCGCCAGGGTGCGGATCAGCATGTTGAGCGCCGCCTTCGACGCCCGGTAGCCGTACCAGCCGCCCAGGTGGTTGTCGCCGATCGACCCCACCCGCGCCGAGATCGCCGCGAAGGCGCTGGGCCGGTCGCGCGGCATCAGCGGCAACAGGCGGCGGGCGACCAGGGCGGGACCCACGGCGTTGACCCGCAACACCTCGGTCAGGGCCTCGGCGTTCAGCGCGCGCATCGTCTTTTCGGGCGAGAGGCCGGGGCCGTGCAGCACGCCGGTGGCGACGATCACGCGGGTGGGGCGTCCGGCGTCGGCGATGGCCTGGGCGGCGCGATCCATGGCGTCGTCGTCGAGCAGGTCGGCCAGGATGACGTCCGCCCCCGGCGTCTCGACGGGGCGGCGCGCCACGACGAGCACGCGGTCGTAGGCGGGGTCGGCCGCCATGGCCTGGGCGAGCGCGCGGCCGATTCCGCCGGCGCCGACGACGACGCCCAGGGATTTGTCAGACGCCAAGGACCACCGCCCCGACTGCCAGGCCCGCGACGGCGCCGGCCGTCAGGATCGTCCGCAGGCGTGGCATCCAGGCGGGCGCGCCCGTGTCGCGCAGGTCCCAGAGCCAGTGCACGAACAGCGCCGCGGCGAGCGACAGAAGCTGGACGGTGCGCAGGGACGGCGGCAGGGCCAGGAGCGCCAGCCCGGCGATCGTCGGCAGCATCGACAGCGAGACCGTGGCGACCGGGGGCGGGGCGTCGAGCACCGCGCGGCCGAAGCGGGCGCCGCCCAGGAACGACAGGATCAGGGCGGCATAGGCGGCCAGGAGGACGCCCGCGATCTCGCGGGTTTCGGGCCAGACCACGCCGGCCGCGGCGGGGGCCCAGAAGGGAATGAGGCCCGCGAGGCCGTAACCCAGGACAACGCGGGGAATGGCCGGGCGCGGCGTCATGCGCGGCCGCCGGCCAGCCGCTGCAGGCGGGGCCTGATGCGCAGGAAGAGTCGGTACCCGCTCTCCAGAAGGCGCAGGATCGTCGGGGAACGGGCCGCCAGCCCCAGCGGGCGCAGCAGCGGCAGCGCGCGCCACATGGCCGCGAAGGCGGCGGCGCCGTTGACGACGGGCCCATCGCCCTCCTGGGCGTGGAACCGGGCGAGCAGTTCGGCGCGATCGATGGGGCAGGAGTCGGCGGTGTGCGCCTCGACGAACGCCACCGCGCCTCGGCGGTCGAGCCGACGCAGCACCGCGATCTCCCGCCGGCACAGCGGGCAGTCGCCATCGTACCACACGGTCACGCGAGGAATGGAGAGAGGTGTGCCCACCGGCCGGACATAGGCGCGCGGGCGGGGTCCGACAATGGCGCGGCCGAGCCGTGCGCCGTTCGCCTCCGCCATCTGTGCAGGCCGACCGCGCTCATCCGATCCGGATGATCTGTCCGAAGCAGCCGTCGTCGGTGACCTTCAGCCGCAGAAAGCTCGGGCTATGCCCCTCGGCGGGCATGACCGCGCTGCCGGGGTTGAGGGCCGAGCCGCTCTGTCCGAACCGCCGCTCGTCGGCCTTGTGCGTTCCGGCATGCAGCAGCACGTCGATCCGACTTCCGAAGAGGCGGCGCGACACCTCGACCACATCGTCCGAGGCCACAAACGGGTCCGACGAGTCCGCCAGACCCGCGGCGACGGCATCGAAGACGCATCCGATCCGGTAGCGCCCCTCGGTCAGCACCAGGACGTCGCGCCGGGTTCGCATGTCATCCGCATCGTCTTGGCCGCGAACGCCCAGCACCGGCGCGATCTCCTGCAGGCGGTCCAGTCCCGCCTTCTCGCCCATGTCGCCCAGCGTCACGATCAGGTCTGCGCCCTGCAGGCGTTGGAAGAGCTCCGGCGGGAACTGCGGGCCGTTCTCGTGGATGTGGCAGTCGGCAAGCACGGCGATGTTCGTGCCTTCACCCTGCATCCGCCAGACCGAGTGTCCCATGGCTCGTCCCGAGATCGACAGCCTAACCATTATCCGTTCGTGTCCGGATACCGCCAGCACGCTGTCAGCAGCGACCCCATATGCGGACCCGCACATGTCGTGAGGGACCCATGAGCCAGACTGCGAAAGCCGACCTGTTCCATCAGCTGCATCAGGGCCCTGAGGTCCTGGTCCTGCCCAACGTCTGGGACGCAGCCTCGGCCGCCGTGGTCGCCGACGCGGGGGCCAAGGCTGTGGCCACCTCGTCGGCCGCGGTGGCCTGGACGTTCGGGCAGGCGGACGGCGACAACCTGGCGGTGGAGAACACCTGCGCGGTGGTGGCGGCGATCGGCCGGGTGACCGATCTGCCGGTGAGTTGCGACTTCGAGGGCGGCTTCACCGACGACCTGGACCAGCTGGCGCAGAACATCATCCGGGTGATCGAGGCCGGCGCGGTGGGCATCAACTTCGAGGACGGGTCGCGCGACCCGAACCTGCACGCCCGAAAGATCGCCGCCGCGCGCCACGCGGCGGAGAAGGCCGGCGTGCCGCTGTTCATCAACGCCCGCACCGACGTCTACCTGCGGCAGCTGGCGGCCGGCGACGCCGCCGAGGCCGAGGCGATCCGGCGCGGCAGGATCTATGTCTCGGCGGGGGCCGACGGGGTGTTCGTGCCCGGCGCCGCCGACGGCGAGCTGATCGGCCGGCTGGCGGCGGCGATCCCCGCCCCGCTCAATATCCTGGCCTGGCCGGGCGCGCCCGACGCCGCGGGGCTGAAGGCGCTGGGCGTGCGCCGGCTGAGCGCCGGGACGGGCACCTTCAACATCGCTTTCGCCGCCCTCGCCAAGGCCGCCGCCGATTTCCTGGCCCAGGGCTCGTCCGACGCGGTCTTCGCCGCCGCGAAGGGCGCGCCTTCGCTGCAGAAAAGGTTCTCCGCTTAGGACCGACGGGCACGCGCCGGCTGCGGGCAAGGATCGCCCGCATTCCGCGCGTCGCAGACGGCTGATGTTGACCTCCTGGGCGGGTGACCTGACGCCCGCCCCGCCCTATCTTGCGCCCATGACCGATACGCTCGACGCCGAAGCGCCGCCGCTCCCCCACACCGACCGCTCGCCGACCCAGGACGGCCCGGCGATACGGCTCTATCTCGTGGATGGCTCGGGCTTCATCTTCCGCGCGTTCCACGCCCTGCCGCCGCTGACGCGCAAGAGCGATGGCCTGCCGGTCGGGGCCGTCGCCGGCTTCTGCAACATGATCTGGAAGCTGCTGGTCGACATGAAGGCCCAGGCCGACGCGCCGACCCACCTGGCCGTCGTCTTCGACCACTCCGAGGATACGTTCCGCAACAAGCTCTACGACCAGTACAAGGCCCACCGCCCGCCGCCCCCGGAAGACCTGCGACCGCAGTTCCCGCTGGTCCGGGAGGCCACGCGCGCGTTCGGCGTACCCTCGCTGGAGCTGCCCGGCTACGAGGCCGACGACATCATCGCCGCCTACGCCTGCAAGGTCCGCGACATGGGCGGGGAGGTGGTCATCGTCTCGTCCGACAAGGACCTGATGCAGCTGGTGGGGCCCCAGGTGTCGATGCTCGACACCATGAAGAACGTGAAGATCGGAGTTGAACAGGTCGCCGAGAAGTTCGGCGTAACGCCGGACAAGGTCGTCGATGTGCAGGCTCTGTGCGGCGATTCGGTCGACAACGTGCCCGGCGCGCCCGGGATCGGCATCAAGACCGCCTCGGCGCTGATCAACGAGTACGGCGACCTCGACACGCTCCTGGCCCGGGCCTCCGAGATCAAGCAGGAGAAGCGCCGCCAGACGCTGATCGAGTTCGCCGACCAGATCCGCCTGTCGCGTCAGCTGGTGCAGCTGGATTGCGACACGCCCCTGCCCGAGCCGGTCGACGACCTCGCCGTGCGCGAGCCCGATCACGGCACGCTGCAGGCCTTCCTGGAGCTGATGGAGTTCCGCACGCTGGCGCGCCGCGTCGGCGACGCCACCGCCCCGGGCCGCGAGGCGGCCGTGCAGTCGGTCATGGCCGAGACCAAGGCCGCCGGGCCGGCGGCGCCGGCGCACGGGGCCATCGACACCACCGCCTACGCCTGCGTGCGCGACGTCGCCACGCTCGACGCCTGGATCGCGCGAGCCTACGCCACCGGCGTCGTCGCGTTCGACACCGAGACCGACGCGCTGGGTGCGCTCAGCTCCAACCTCTGCGGCGTCTCGCTGGCCACCGCGCCCGGACATGCCTGCTACATCCCCGTGGGCCATGCGGGCGAGGACGAGGGCGGCCTGTTCGGCGAGCCCGCGGCCGGCCTTGAGCAGATCCCGCTGGACGTGGCGATGGCGAAGCTGAAGCCGCTGCTCGAGGACCCGTCGGTCCTGAAGGTGGCCCACAACGCCAAGTACGACATCGCGGTGCTGGCCCGGCACGGCATCACGGTGGCGCCGATCGACGACACCATGCTGCTGGCGTTCGCGCTCGAAGGCGGGCTGCACAACAAGTACGGGATGGACGAGCTGTCCAAGCGGGTCCTCGACCACGAGCCGATCGCCTACAAGACGGTCGCCGGCACGGGGAAGTCGCAGAAGAGCTTCAAGCACGTCGAGCTGGCCGCCGCGACCGCCTACGCCGCCGAGGACGCCGACGTCACCCTGCGCATCTGGGAGCACCTGAAGCCGCGCCTGGCGCACGAGCGCATGTCCACGGTCTACGAGCGCCTGGAGCGCCCGATGCCGCAGACGCTGGTGGGCATGGAGCTGGAAGGCATCAAGGTCGACACGCAGATCCTGCAGCAGCTCAGCCACGACTTCTCGGTGCGCATGGTCGAGCTGGAGGCCGAGGCGCACCGCGTCGCGGGCCGGCCGTTCAACCTGGGCAGCCCCAAGCAGATCGGCGACATCCTGTTCGGCGAGATGGGCCTGGAGTCGGGGAAGAAGACCGCCACCGGCGCCCAGGCGACCGACGCCTCGCTGCTCGAGGATCTCGCGGCCAAGGGGCATGAGCTGCCACGCATCCTGCTGGACTGGCGGCAGCTGTCGAAACTGAAAGGTACGTACACCGACAATCTGGTCGCCGCGATCGACCCCAGGACCCAGCGGGTTCACACCAGCTACAGCCTGGCCGCCGCCACCACGGGCCGCCTGGCGTCGACCGATCCCAACCTGCAGAACATCCCGATCCGCACCGAGGAAGGCCGCAAGATCCGTAAGGCCTTCATCGCCGAGCCCGGCCACGTGCTGATCAGCGCCGACTACTCGCAGATCGAGCTGCGCCTGCTGGCCCACATCGGCGACATCCCGCAGCTGAAGAAGGCCTTCGCCGAGAACCTCGACATCCACGCCATGACGGCGTCCGAGATGTTCGGCGTGCCGATCGAGGGCATGCCGGCCGACACGCGCCGCCGCGCCAAGGCGATCAATTTCGGCATCGTCTACGGAATCTCGGCCTTCGGGCTGGCCAACCAGCTGGGCATCCCCAGGGAAGAGGCCGGGGCCTACATCAAGACCTACTTCGAGCGCTTCCCCGGCATCCGGACCTACATGGACCGCATGCAGCAACAGGTGCGCTCAGAAGCGTTCGTGACCACCATCTTCGGCCGCAAGGTGCATATCCCTGCCGCCCGCGGGAAGAGCCAGGCCGAGCGCAGCTTCGCCGACCGCGCAGCCATCAACGCCCCGATCCAGGGCGCGGCGGCCGACGTCATGCGGCGCGCCATGATCCGCATGCCCCAGGCGCTGGTGGACGCGGGCCTCAAGGCCAAGATGCTGCTGCAGGTGCACGACGAACTGGTCTTCGAAGCCCCCGAGGCCGAGGCCGACGCGGTCATAGCCGTGGCCAAGCGCATCATGGAACGCGCGGCCGAACCGGCGCTCCAGATCACCGTGCCGCTGGTGGTCGAGGCGCGGGCCGCCCCCAACTGGGACGACGCGCACTAGAGCCTGTCCGGTTCAGGTGGATCATCTGAACCGGACGAACACGCTCGATCTCTGATTTGGAGCGCGCTTCGGGACGCGCTCTGAGGTCGGTCTAGCCGAAGACCCAGCCCGTGGGGGTGCTCACCAGATGGTCGGGCGTCGCACCGCTGAGGACAACCGACTCACCCGTGGTGAACGAGATCGTGACGCCGCCGGCGCCGGCGGCGAGCGACGCGCGGCCGCCCGCGCCCAGGATCGCCGAGACGTCCAGAATGTCGCCGGCGGAGAAGTCGGCGACAGTGTCGGCGCCCCCGCCGACCTTGAAGACGAAGGTGTCCGCCCCGGGCCCGCCGATCAGGCGATCGTTGCCTGCGTCGCCCTGCAGCAGGTCGTTGCCGCCCCGGCCATCAAGAGTGTCGGCGCCGGCATAGCCCCGGATGAGATTGCCGCCCGCGTTCCCGATCACCAGGTTGTCCAACTCATTGCCATGTGCGGGGACCGATTTCGTCCCTGTCAGCTCCAACCGCTCGACGTTGGCGGGCAGGATGACCATCTCGTCCGAACGGATGAGATCCATGCCCCCGCCGGCGGCTTCGACCACCTTGTCGCCCGCGGTGACCACGTAGACGTCGTGGCCACCGCCGCCGGCCAACAGATCGATCCCGCCGCCGCCATCGATCGTGTCGCTCCCCGCGCCGCCGGTCAGCGTGTTCGCCCCCGCATCGCCGACCAGCTGCAGCCCGACCGCCGCCACGCCCGGCGCGCCGCCGCCTCCGCTCCACTGGCCGAACGCCCAGGCGCCGGCGTCGGTGGCCGTCGCCAGGATCTTGTTGTTCGCATTCACCACCGCGGTGGATTCCACGATGATCACGTCGTTAGCGCCGTTGCCGGTCACCGTCGCGCCGTCGACCTTGTTGAGCCGGATCCAGGACTTCATCTCGGGGAAGCCCTGCACGATGTTGTCGTCGATGACGACGTTGTCCGCGTGGCTGATCGAGATCCCGTGGTACATGCCGCCGGCGATGACGTTGCCGGTGATCACGACGTTCTGGTACGGCAGTGCGCCCACCTGATCGCGGATGAAGATGCCCTGAACGGCCGCGCCTTCGCCGCGGATGAACGCATTGTCCGTGATGACGATATTTCGGGCCGACGCCGTGGTGTTCGTCGTCCACAGCTGAATCGCGTCCGGGTGGTCCCCGACGGCCGGAAAGAAATCGCGGAACAGGTTGCCGCTGATGGTGAGGTCCGAGGTTCCGCCCCCGCGCACCCCGTCGTACTTCAGATGATGGAACTCATTCCCCGAGATGGTGACGTTCTGCGAGTCGATATGCGCGATCGCGTCAGCCAGGTCGTGAAACTTCGATCCCTTCACGCTGACGTCGCGGCTCTCCCGGATCAGCAGGCCGCTTACGTCCTGGGCCGGGTTGTTGTCCTCGGTGCCGTGTATGTCGAGGTTCTCGAGATGGATGTCCTGGCTGCGGTAGATCTTGAAGGGGTTGGCGCCCCCTTGCGGCAGGGCGTTGAGGTCGAGGTCGCGGACGGTGATGCCGGCGGAATCGACGATCTCCAGCCGGGTGAGAACCGCGGGCCGACCCGGGTCGGCGGACGCGATCGTCACGTCGCCCGTCGTGAACTTCAGACTGGACGCTGTGAGGACGTAGCTCCCCGGCGAGAGCAGGATCGTGTCTCCGGCCTTGGCGGCCTTGAGCGCCGTGCTGAGCGCGGCGGTCGAGCTGACGTTGATGGTGGCCATGAGAGCGTCCCGTTGTTCTTATTCGAACAAGACCGCCGTCCCGACCGGGGCGCCCGGCCAACGGCTTCCGCCGTCGGTCGCACATGAGAACATCAGCAACCTGACACAATTTGGTCAAATTTCGGGCACGACCGAAAGTGCTCGCATTGAGCCAATGGTCAAGCTTGTTGATATTCTAGGTATCCCCTGCTGTCGGAGACTTTGGTCTGTCCCGATTGTTCTTAAGTACGACATGCGATGCGTCAGTCTGAAGGCGCAATGGTGTCGCAGGGGATTCGCGTATGACGCGAGGCCGCAGCTAGGCGTAAGATTGCATAAACCTTTGTTGCTCGCCTTCCAGGCGAACCGCCGTCAGAACGCCGCTGAAGTAGACGCCGGTATCGATATTGATCCGGTTGAGTTTGCGTTCGGGCCTATCGGCGGGCGTATGACCGTGGACCACCACCTTTCCAAACGCCTCATCCGACTCCAGAAAGTCATATCGGATCCAGATCAGGTCGCGCTCGGCCTGGGCGTCCAGGGGCACGCCGGGCCGCACGCCCGCATGCACGAACAGGTAGTCGCCGACCTCGAGGCTGAGGCGCAGGCCGGCCATGAAGGCGCGGTGACTGTCGGGCAGCACGGCGGCCAGCTGGGCCTGAACCGCCTCGCAGGCCGCCGGATCGAACGCCGGGGGCGGAGCCACGCCATACGACGCCAGCGTCGCCTGACCCCAGTTGGCGATCCACGCCGGGGCGAAGCCAGGGTCCGACAGGAAGCGAACCATGGCGTCTTCGTGATTACCCTTGAGCGCGACCACCTCGAAGCGGTCGTCGGCGGCCGTGGCGATGATTCGGTCGATGACCGCGCGGCTGTGGGGTCCGCGATCGACGTAGTCGCCCAGGAACACCAGCAGCGGAGGGTCGCGCGTCGCCGACTGCCCGGCATCGGCCGCGATCTGCGCCAGGAGGCCGTCCAGCTGATCCACATGGCCGTGAATGTCGCCGACCGCGTACACCAGCCGCCCGCCCGTGGAAGGGGCGTGGATGCGCGCGGGTCGGGTCATGGCGAAAGGTTCCTGGTGGAGCCGAGGGGAGTCGAACCCCTGACCTCCTCATTGCGAACGAGGCGCTCTACCAACTGAGCTACGGCCCCAGGAAGGCGCGGAATAACTCGATTGGACGGCCCTCTGTCAAGGCGCCCTGCGTCGGGCGGTGACGCCGCTTCACCTTGTCACGGCCACAAAGGCCGGTAGAACCGGGGCTATGGCCGGCTTTCTCTACTACATCATCGACGCCCTGATCGGGCTTCTGATCCTCGCCATCATCGTGAGCGCGGTGCTTTCGTGGCTGGTGGCGTTCAACGTCATCAACCTGCGAAACCCATTCGTGTACGGCGTGGCCCGCTTCCTCGACGCAGTGACGACGCCGGTCATGCGGCCGGTGCAGCGGTTCATTCCGCCGCTGGGTGGTGTCGACATCAGCCCCATCATCGTGATCCTGCTGCTGCAGGGCGTGCGAGGATACCTGCTGCCGTGGCTGTTTCGCCCGCTCTTCGGCCTTATCGGCTGACCGTCCGCGTCACGCCGAAGGGCGGACGCGATGCGGTGGACGGCTGGGCCCGCGACGAGGCCGGCCGGCCGGTCCTGAAGCTGCGAGTCTCCTCGGCCCCATCGGACGGTCAGGCCAACGCCGCCGTCATCGCCCTGGTGGCCAAGGCGCTGGGCGTCCCGAAATCCGCAGTGCGCATCGCGTCGGGCGAGACCTCGCGGGTGAAGCGCCTGGACCTCGACGGCGTCGACGATTCCGACATCGCGCGCGTGTTCGGCGCGGAACCTTAGGCTCCTTTGGCTGTTACCTCCGCGACCGCTCAACGAGTGGTCGCGATCGGCCCGGCCCCCCTGGCATCCCCCCCGTCCAACGGCCGGGCCGATCCGCTCCCCCGCCCTTCATCAGGTCTCAACGCTCGGGTAAGCTCGTGGCATGCCCAGTCGCCCTGAGCCCACGCGGGCCGACCTCACCCGGATGATCGCCGACGCCCGCCGGGTGGTCGTCTTTACGGGCGCCGGCATCTCGACCGAGAGCGGCATCCCCGACTTCCGCAGCCCCGGCGGGGTGTGGAGCAAGATGAAGCCGATCTACTTCCAGGAGTTCGTGGGCAGCGAGGAAAAGCGGCGCGAGGCCTGGACCCGTGCATTCTCGGGCCGCGCCGGCTGGGTGGGTCGCGAGCCCAACGCCGGACACATGGGCGTGGCGCGCCTCATTCACTCCGGCAAGGCCAGCGCGGTGATCACCCAGAATGTCGACAACCTGCACCAGGCGTCGGGGGTGCCGGCCGAGAAGGTGATCGAGCTGCACGGCAACGCCAGCTACGCCACCTGCCTGGAATGCAGCCTCCGCCACGAGCTGGACGACCTACAGGCGCTGTACGAGGCCACGGGCGACCTGCCGGCCTGTCGCGCGTGCGAGGGCATCGTCAAGACCGCCACCATCTCGTTCGGCCAGGCGATGCCGGCCGAGCCCATGGCGCGGGCCCAGGAACAGACCCTGGCGTGCGACCTGTTCCTGGTGCTGGGATCGTCGCTGGTGGTCTATCCGGCCGCGAGCTTCCCGCTCGTGGCGAAGCGCAACGGCGCCCGCCTGGCCATCGTCAATCGCGAGCCGACCGAGATCGACGAATGCGCCGACCTGGTGCTGCACGACGAGATCGGGCCCGTGATGACGCAGGCGGCGCCTGCCAACTAGACGGGGCGAACTAATTTCCGCAACAGGCTCTGCCGCGGCGATTTGGTCACACACCTGCCGCGATCATTGGGCTATGCGCTGCCCGGATTCTCGTTCGGAGCCTTAAGTGATCAGATCTGCCGCCGTGGCCGCTCTCGCCGCCCTTCTCGTCTCCGCCTGCAGTTCGGGCGAAAAAGCGGACACCAGCAATCCCACCGCGGGTCTCGACTCGGAGATCCTGGCGTGGCGCACCGCCGTCGAGGCCGAGCATCCCGCATGCGCCAGCAAGGTCGAGGGCAAGGGCTGCCAGGACTTCCAGGTTATGTGCAAGGCCTACCAGGAGATCGACGCCGCCGAGAAGGCCAAGGGCGTCGTCACCCAGGTGGTCGCCGCCATGACCTTCGCCGGCCGCAATCCGGACGGCTCCACCGGCAAGTCCGGCTCGTCGTTCATGCTGTTCTCGAAGGACGCCAACGGCTGGACCCGCACCGAGTCCAAGCCGGTCAACATGTCGAGCTGCGCCCCGCTGGCCTGAGCCTGGCTCCGTTTGCAGGCCGACGCGCGGGCTACCCGGCCGCGCGGACGCCGACGATGCGGCGGACCTGGGCGGCCTGGCGGCGGGCGACGGGGACTTCGGCGCCGGACTGCAGCACCACAGCCGAGGGCCCCCCAGGCCGCCGGGCCAGCCGCACGATGCGGTCGCGGCGGACCAGGGCGCCGCGGTGGACGCGCAGGAAGTCCTCCGGATCCAGCTCGGCCTGCAGCTTTCGGATCGCCTTCCGGACCAGGAAGCTGCGGCCTCGGCTGTGGATGCGCACATAGTCGCGCTCGGCCTCGACCCAGTCGATCAGGCTGACCGGAAGCCGTAGGCGGTCGCCGCGGTCGGGCACCCATATCTCCTCGGCGAATCCGGACTCGGGCGCCTCGGCGTCGACGGCGCGCAGCGCCTGCACCACCTCTTCCAGCGCGGCGATCCGAAGCCGCGCCTCACGGCCCTCCAGCACCCGCCGCGCGCGTTCCAGCGCCTCGTGCAGACGCTCGAACTCCACCGGCTTCAGGAGATAATCGACGGCCGCCAGCTCGAAGGCGTCGGCGGCGAAGCGGCTGAAGGCGGTGACGAAGATGAAGACCGGCGCCTCCTCGGGATCGATGGCGCGCGCCAGATCCAGGCCCGAGATGCCGGGCATGCGGATATCCAGCAGCACCACGTCCAGCCCGCCCTTACGGATCAGGCCGAGCGCCTCTTCCCCGTTAGTGGCCTGAGCCACGACCATGGCGTCGCCGGCCTTGTCGATCGCCATCTGCAGCCGGCGCAACGCCGGGGGCTCGTCATCGACGATGGCGATGCGGAGGGGGCGGGTGAGGGTGGAAGTTCCGTCGCTCATGCGCGCTCCAGGGGAATCTCGACGGAGGCCAGGAAGCCGTTGGGCCGGCGCGGGCCGACCGTGAGCTCGGCGGCCCGGCCGTAGATCAGGTCCAGACGCCGCCGCACATTCTCCAGGCCCAGGCCCAGCTTGGGCGGCGCCTGCGAGCCGGCTCCGTCGCCGCCGTCATCCGAGACGGTGAGGCGCAGGCGGCCGGCGTCGGACGTGGCGGTGATCTCGATGGTCACCGGCGCGTTCGACCGCGCCACGCCGTACTTGACCGCGTTTTCGACCAGCGGCTGCAGGATCAGGCTGGGCGCCAGGGCATCGCGCAGCTCGGCCGGGATGTTCTCGACGTAGTTCAGCCGGTCCTCGAAGCGGGCTTGCTCGATCAGCAGGTACTGGCGCTGGGCCTCGATCTCGTCCGAGAGCGGGGCCTTGTCGGGCAACTCCTTTTCCAGCGTGTGGCGCAGGAAGCTGGAGAGCGAGAGGACCACCCGCTCGGCCCGCTCGTTCTCCTTGGCCAGGATCAGCGAGGAGAGCGCGTTCAGGGTGTTGAACAGGAAGTGCGGATTGATCTGGTAGCGCAGCATCCGGTTCTGCGCGTCCATCGCCAGGGCCTGGCTGGCCACCAGCCGCAGGTTCTTCTCCTTGAGCTCCTCGTCCAGACGGATGGCGAAGTAGAGGGCGCACCAGCTGATGAAGGTCCAGAAGAACATCGAGGCGGTGAAGGCTACCGAGATCGGGCTGAAGGGCTCGACCTTCCAGAGGGGATTGACCAGGTAGAAGACCGCGTAGTTGAGGATCGAGTAGGCGAAACCTCCGACCACCGACATGGCCACCGCCGCCACGATGCGCCGCCACATCGGCTGTCCGGCGATGGCCGACAGCAGGCGGCCGATCAACAGGCAGGCGAGGAAGCCGAACACGGCCATGCCCAGGCGGCGCAGCGCCATGTCGCCCGCATAGGGGATCGGCTCGGCGAGCATCCGCGCTGTGACGATGACGTACGTCAGCGTCCAGAGGACGAAGTTCGCGACGAGATAGTTGTTCGGACGCGGCAGGCGCACCAGGGGCCTCTCCCCGATCGTTCGGAGCCCGGAACGGGCCGATGCACATCGCCGAACGGTCAGATCCTTGTAAGAGCTTGGGCGGCCGGCGACGCGCCGTTCACCCGGTGTTCGACATTCTCGTGAAAGCGTCGCTGGTCCAAGGCCGCTTGTCGACGCATCGCCGCCGTTCGCCGCAAAACCCGCCGCTGAGCGGCGCCGCCGCGGCCCTTCGCCGCATTTTCCATGAAGACTGTCGAGGCTGCGGCATCCTGGCTCGCGAAGTGTGCGTAGGGAGTTTTGCCGTGCCGGTGCGACCGCCATCCTTGAGGGCCATCGCTGCGTTCGAGGCCGCCGCGCGTCATGAGAGCTTCACCAAGGCCGCCGACGAACTGAACCTGACGCAGAGCGCCATCAGCCACGCCATCCGCTCCCTGGAACTTCGGCTGGGCGTCGACCTGTTCGAGCGATATGGCCGCACCGTGGCCCTCACCGAAGCCGGCCGGGCCTTCGTCAGCCGCCTGCGCCTGTCGCTCAACCTGATCTCTGAGGCCTTCGAGGCGCCCTCGCGGCCCGGCCGCGCGCGACTGGTGGTCGCGTCGACCGCCGGCATCGCCGAGCGCGTGCTGTCGGCCCGGCTCTCGAGCTTCATGGCCGCCCAGCCCGACCGCGAGCTGGAGCTGCGCACGGTCACCGGCGTCGGCGAGGTGTCGGCCGGCGAGGCCGACGTGGCGATCCTCTATGGCGCCGGCGCCTGCGCGGGCCTGACCCAGCGCCGCCTGGCCGGCGAGGCGCTGTTTCCGGTGGCCGCCCCCGGCGCCGACCTGCCGCGCCGGCCCGAGGACCTGGTCCGCGCGCCGCTGATCGCCCAGCCCGAGCATCCGTGGCGGCTGTGGCTGGAGCAGGTGGGGCTGTCCGACCTGCCCGTGCACGCCACACTCACCGCTGACAGCCCGCTGGCGGCGCTGGAACTGGCCCGCAGCGGCGCCGGCGTCTGCCTGGCACGGGGCCTGCTGGTGCGCGACGACCTCAAGGCAGGCCGACTGGTCCGGCTGTTCGAGGCCGAGGCGGCGCTGCGCGAGGACTACACGGCGGTCTGGAACCCGGCCTCGCCGCGCGCGGACCTGATCCGCCCGTTCGTCGACTGGCTGGCCGGCGCCCTCGAGCCGCCCGCCCCCGCGCCGACGCTGCACGCCGCCTGATCTCAATCGCACGGCCGCACGTCGCCGCCCCCTGTCGGTGAGGCGGCGAGCGGCGGCTTGCGACCAGACTCCGCTCGCACAAAGAAGGGGCCCCCGCTTGCGCGGGAGCCCCTGGCAGCATGGCCTCTCTCGAGCGAGCGAGGCGTTAGAACTTCGCGGTCACCCCCACGAACATCCGGCGACCCAGCAGGTCGTAGGTCGGGTAGGAGTTGGGCGAGCCGGTCTGGGAGATCCGGTTGTTCACCAGCGGCGGATCCTGATCGAGGATGTTGTTGATGCCGCCGCGCACCGCGAACATGTCGTTGATCACCCACTGCGCCGACAGGTCCAGATAGCTGCGTTGGGGCAGCTTGTGGTTGAAGGCGTTGCGCGTGCCGCGACCGATCGTCGGCTCGTTGGTGTCCTGTTCGTAGGTCATGTCGTGGATGTAGCGCCACGTCAGCGAGGCGGTGACATCCCACGGCGTGGCCCAGGTCACGCGCATCGTATGACGCCAGCGCGGGTTCAGCGTCTGGCACTGCGCGCCGAACAGGCCGGCGCAGTCGTAGGCCGCGTCGCCCGGCAACGGCACCGTGGTGGCCTTGAGCAAGTACGAACCGGTGAGGCTCACCGAGACGCTGCCCCAGTCCTCCAGGCCCCAGTCCTCGATCGGCAGGACGTAGTTGGCCTGCAGGTCGACGCCCGAGGTCACGCCGGCGCCGATATTGGTGTTGGTCCCGTTGATGTAGCCGCCGGCGCCCGCGGTGGTGCCGAACAGAATGCCGTTCTGGGCGCGGACCACCTGCGAGCAGAAGGTCGGGTCGCCCGTGTTCAGGCAGCGGGTGAGGATCACGCCCAGCGGGATGGCCCCGACGATGTCCTTCAGGTCGACGTGGAAGTAGTCGACGCTGGCGGTGAAGCCGCGGATGAACGCCGGGCGGGCCGTGGCGCCGATGGTGAAGGTCTTCGCCGTTTCGGGGCCGAGGTTGGTGTTGCCGCCGTTCAGCACCGCGCACTGGCCCGAGGGGCACTGCGGGATGTTGCGGTACTGGGCCGCCGTGACGCCGGTGTTCTGACAGGCGGCGAGCGAAGCCGGGGCCACCGCGCCGGCGGCGCAGGGGTCTTCCGACACCTGGCTGGTGTTGGTCACCGCCTGCGGCGTGTAGAGCTCGAGGATCGACGGGGCCCGGATGGCCTTGTTGTAAGAGCCGCGGAGCTTGAAGTCCGGGGTCGGCGCCCAAGACAGGCCGATCTTCCAGGTCTCGGCGTTGATGCCCGTCGAATAGTCCGAGTACCGGAAGCCCAGCTCGGCCGTGATGTCGTCGGCGAAGGGCCTGTCCTGCACCAGCGGCACGCGGGCTTCGGCATAGCCCTCGGTCACCCGCAGGCTGTTGTCGATCGGAGTGGAGGCCCCGCCGGAGCCCGACAGGTCACCCGACAGCCGGGCCGCGTCGGGCTGGTACTCCAGGTGGTCGCGGCGGTTGTGGAAGCCGAACGCCACGCCCACGCCATCGGTGGCCCACGGCGACTTCACGCCATAGTCGCCCAGGTCGCCGGTGATGGTGCCTTCCACGATCCGCTCGGCGATCGAGCCGCGCGCGGTGCCTTCGATGTCCAGATAGGCCAGGGCCGCGGCCGAGACCTGACCGTCCTGGAAGATGTTGTAGGGCACGCAGCCGCCGCCCGAGATGCACTGCGGCCCCGTCGGCGTCTGCACGACCTGCAGCGCGTTCTGCAGCCGGGAGATCGACAGGTAGTTCTGCGCCGCGTTGTTCAGCTCGGTGTAGTAGTACGAGCCGTAGAGGTCGTACTTCCACGATCCCACGATCTCGCCGCGGCCGCCGAACACGGCGCGATAGTTGGTGTGGTTGTACGACTGGTTGCGGCCCCCGCCTTCGATGTTCCGCCGCCCGATCAGCAGGTCCTTGCTGGCGCCCGAGGCGACGTCGGCCGCCGAACAGCCGATCACGCCGCGCTGCTGGGCGCTGAGGAAGGGGTTGTTGCAGTTGACCAGGAAACCGCCGTTGGCCGACGCGCCCGAGCCCTGGAACAGGCCGGTGGGCGCGATCTGCACGTTCGAGCGATCCTGCATGAAGCCGAAGTCGCCGTAGAACTCGAGGTGCTTGTTCACCTCGTAGCGGGCCAGGAAGCCCGCCGTGTACCGGGTGCCCTGGTGGATCAGGTAGGCATAGTCGTTCGAGTTGAAGAAGGGCGGCGGCGTGGTGTTGGCCGTGCCGCTCCAGGGGGCGAACGTGTTGCCGACCACCGCGACCTGGGTGGGCGCGCCCGGCAGGTTGAAGCCGCCGCCGGCGGCCAGCACGAACTGGTTCGAGTTGGTCGAGCCCGCGCAGCCGACCGTGCCGTTCGCGTTCAGCACCACCTGGCAGGCCGAGTAGTCGCGCTTGGACTGCGTGACCGGCTTCTGGTCGTGATAGGTGAAGTAGCCGGTGACGTTGCCGCGACCTTCCTCGAAGTTCGCGCCCATGATGATCGACAGGTCCTTGGACTCGCCGTCCCAGACGTTCTTCTTGGGCGGAGTCACGCGGCGGGCCGGCAGCAGGCCCTGCACGAACTCGTTGTGCTGCTCGTGCTGGTAGACGCCCCACTGGGCGTCGATCTCAACGCCTTCGAAGTCGCGCTTCATGATGAAGTTGACCACGCCGGCCACGGCGTCGGAGCCGTAGGTGGCCGAGGCGCCGCCGGTCAGCACGTCAACGCGCTGGATCAGCTGCGACGGGATCTGGTTCAGGTCGGGCGAGGGGTTGGCGTTGCCGGTGTCGGGATCACCGATGCCGAGGCGACGGCCGTCCACCAGCACCAGCGTTCGCTGCTGGCCCAGGCCGCGGAGGTCGACGGTGGCCGTGCCGCCCGGATTGGAAAGCGGGTTGGAGGTGCTGGAGAAGCCGGTCTGGCTGTTCTGGCTCACCTGCGGCAGCTGGTTCAGGATGTCGGCGGTCACGGGGCGGCCGCCCAGCACCACTTCCTGCGCCCCGACCACCTGCACAGGGCTCACGCTCTCCAGGTTCGGCGAGGGAATGCGCGTGCCCGTGACGACCACCTCGGCCACCTCGTCGGCGGCGGTCTGCGCCAGGGCGGGGCCGGCCAGCCCGACGAGGGCCGCGCCACAGATCATCGACGACGCCATGAGGCGCGTCCGCGTATGCTTGATGCTCAAGGTCAAAATCCTCCAACGGCCCGCGACGCACACGTCGGACGGGCCGATCCCCACAATGAAAAGCCGGCCCACGCGCCGCCGGGCGAACCGGCCGCGCGCCTGAGCGCCGCTGGAGAAAAACTATTGTCGCGTGCAGCCCTCCTTTACTGAATTTGTCTTGTCTACTTCATGAATCCTTCTCATGAAGCGCCCGTGTGAAGCCTAGCCGGCAGCGCCGCTGGGGGCCATAAACATGTTGTTTTACAACATCATATAGCGGGCCAACGGCAGACCTCAGAGCGACTCGCTGCGCGGTGCGTTCCATCCGGGGGTAAAGTCGTTCGTGGCAAAACGTTGCAAAAAGAAGACAGATTTCGACTTAGGTCACAATTGTCGCCGCAGACTGATACATGAACACGCCTCATGTGAAGTATGACGAGAAGTCGTCACGAAATTTGAACTTCGGAATGTAAGGTGAGGGTGCGCTGCAGCCTCGTCGGGCCGGCGGCGCGCAGCGAGGATGATTATGACCGACGTCGCCTTCGAATTCGCCGCCGGAGCCGCCCCCTCCGCACAGGTCCCCGCGCATCGGGCGCCCCGCGTTCTCTGGATCGACCCGGACTCCGGAGCCATCGAGCCCGGCCTCGACATGCTGCGCCGCCACGGCTTCGAGGTGGCCCGCGCGGACACCGCCGCCGAGGCCCAGCCCATGCTGGACGCCGCAGGCGCCGACCTGGTGATCCTGGAGACCGCGCTGTCGGACGCCGACGGACTGGGCCTGTGCCGCCGGCTGTCGGAAGCCGACGGCGCTCCGGTGCTGGTCGTGGCCCGCGCCGCCGACACGCTGGATCGGGTCGCCGGACTGGAGTTCGGGGCCGACGACGTCCTGCCCAAGACGATCCACCCGCTTGAACTGTTGGCCAGGGTTCGCGCGCTGCTCCGCCGAGCGGCCCGCCATGCGCGACAGGCCGCCCACGCCGCGCTCGCCACCTGGCGGTTCGACGCCGAGCTTGGCTACGTGACCTCGCCCTCGGGTCGCACGGTCCGACTGAGCCCCGCCGACTCGGCCCTGTTGCGCGCGTTGGTCGACCGCCCTGGCGTGGTGCTTCCCCGCGAGGCGCTGGTGGCTCTGCTGCATGGCGAGGGCGGCGTCGCCGGCGGGCGATCCATCGACGCGCGGGTGGCCCGGCTGCGCCGCGCGCTGTCGGCCTGTGACGGCGCCGGCGAACTCATCAAGACGCTGCGCGGCGGCGGCTATCTGTTCCAGGCTCACGTGACCGTCCGGAGCGGACTGGTCGCGGCGTAGCGCGCCGCGCGAGGCCTACCCCGCCGCGCGTTGCGAGCCAGGATCCTGGGGCGCGCCGATCCAGTGGGCGACCTTGCCGACCAGCTCGCGGGCGCTGATGGGTTTGCCGATGTGGTCGTCCATCCCGGCCTGGCGGCAAGCCTCGACGTCCGAGGGCTGGACGCTGGCGCTGACCGCCAGGATCGGCGTGTCGCGGTTCAGCTCCGAGCCGCCGCGGATCGCCCGTGTCGCCGCTATGCCGTCGAGGCCCGGCATCTGCAGGTCCATCAGCACCAGATCGAACGTGGTCCGCCGGGTGGCCTCCAGCGCCTCAAGCCCGTCCGAGGCCTCGGTCAGCTGCAGCTCGAAGGGATCGAGCAGGGCCATGATGAGCTCACGGTTGGCGCGCGCGTCATCGACCACCAGAACCCGGGCGCCCGCGGGGGGCTTGGCCGTCTCAGGCTCAGCCGCCCGCCGGCGGGTTCCCGCCGCCTCGACCGGCGCCCGAAACCAGAACCGCGAGCCCTGTCCCTCGACACTCTCCACGCCGATCTCGCCGCCCATCAGCTCGACCAGCCCGCGGGAGATCGCCAGACCCAGCCCTGCGCCGCCGAAACGTCGGGCGTTCGAGCTGTCGACCTGGGAGAAACGCTGGAAGAGCCGCGTCGCCGCCTCGGGCGCGATGCCGATGCCGGTATCGGTGACCGAGACCAGAAGCTCGCCCCGCCGATAGCGCACGTTCAGCGTCACTTCGCCCTGATGCGTGAACTTGATGGCGTTGGTGAGGAGGTTCAGCACCACCTGGCGCAGACGCCCGGCGTCAGCCAGCACCCGACCCGGATTGGGCCCCGCGACCTCGCCTGTGAGCCTCAGGCCCTTGGCCTCGGCGCTGTCGTGCACGACCCCCAGGGCCTCTTCGACGAAGACCTGCAGGTCGAACGGCTCGGGCCGCAACTCGACCTGCCCCGCTTCGATCTTCGAGAAGTCGAGCACATTGTTGACGATCGACGTCAGCGCCTCTCCGCTGAGGGCGATGCGGTCGACGTAGACCCGGGCCTTGTCGGGAAGACCCTGCATCTTGCCCAGGAGGCCCGCGAAGCCCACCACCGCGGTCAAGGGTGTGCGAATCTCATGGCTCATCGTGGCCAGGAACTCGGACTTGGCGATCACCGCGCCCTGCGCCTCGGCTTCCTTCCGCCGCAGCTCATCCTCCAGCCGCCGCTGCTCCGTGATGTCGCGCAGCACGGTGACAACGGCGACGGGCTTGCCTGTTTCGTCGCGAATCGCCGCTGGGGTGCCCTGAACCCACGCCCATCCGCCGTCTGCGCGTCGCAGCCGGAACTGGCTTTCTCGGCCGGCGGGCATCGCACCGCCAGCCAGCACCGCATCGCGGGTCGAGCCGGTATAGTCTTCGGGATGGATGAAATCGAGATTGTTGCGGCCGATCAGCTCCTCGGGCCGATAGCCGAACGCGCTGATCGACGGCGAAACGAACTCGATCCGCCCACGCATATCCACGCGTGCGATCACGTCGGTGGCGTTGTCGGCCAGAGCCCGGTACCGCGCCTCGCTGTCCCTCAGACGTGCGAGCGCTTTGCCGGTTTCCGACCTCTCGCGCTCCAGGTCCTCCTGCAGCGCAATTCGCGCGGTCACATCGCGCAGTGTGGCGACCGCGCCGATGATGCGATCCCCCTCATAGATCGGGCTGGTGGCGCCTTCGAAGTCGACGTGGCGGCCCCCGCGAAGGGGGGTGCGCCAGACGTTCCGGTCGCCCTGCGGCGGCACACGCCCCGCCTTGAGATCGGCGAAGAACGCCTCGTTCCGCGCCCGGTCGCCTTCGGGAACCAGATCACGAAAATTGCGACCGACCACCAGGTCCGGGTCGAGCCCGATCTGGCGGGCGGCGCGCGGCGAGATGAATTCGACATTGCCATCGACGTCGTAGCGCACGATGAGGTCGGCGGACTGCTCGGCCAGCTGCCGATAACGCTGCTCGCTCTCGCGAACCTGCTCTTCGAGCCGCCGGCGCTCCGTGTTGTCCCGGATCACCGACACCACGCCGATCTGGCGGCCATCCGCATCGTACATGGGCGCAGGGCGCCCCTGCACCCAGCGCCAGGTTCCGTCCTTGTGCTGAACGCGCACGTCGCCGGTGTCTTCGGCGGGCGAAGGTTCCCCGCGAGAGAGCATCGCGACCCGTTCGCCAATCTCGGGAACGTTGTCTGGGTGAATAAGCGACAGCAGCGGCGTCCCAACCAGCTCCTCGGCGGAGTAGCCCAGGAGGCCGATCACTGAAGGCGACACGTAGCGCAGGATGCCGGCGACGTCGTACTCGATGATGACGTCATGGGCGTGTTCCGCCATGAGTCGGTAACGCGCTTCGCTTTCGCGCAGCCGCTCCAGTTCCTTGCGAACTGGCCCCGCCCAAAGCCGCGGCCACCACCGCATTCGCTGTCCCTCAGGGGCCGAGAAGCGCGCCCCGCCATCGCGAGCGCCGACAACACCGCTCACGGAACAGAACTCTACGAAAGCCCGCGCAGAAACGCCAAGCGCCCTATGGCCGCAGCTCCCGCGCAGGCGCGTCGGAGGAGCTCAATTTGAGGAAGAATGGTGCCGCCTAGGTGACTCGAACACCTGACCTACGCATTACGAATGCGCCGCTCTACCGGCTGAGCTAAGGCGGCTCCTGTCCGGGGACGGCGGCTTTTACGCGAACAGCCTCGATTTGCAAAGCGCCTGTCTGCCGCAGGTTCAGGGGGTCACGCCCATTCGATCGCGCCAGAACCGGGCGAGCGCGTCGCGGAAGACCTCTTCGTTCCAGCTCTCCGCCGTCACCCGCCCCGCCTCGCGCATGAGGGCCGCCTCGGCGCCGGCCGCCTCGTGGATCTCGACGGCCCGCACGAGGGCGCGCGCCGCCGCCTCGCAGTCATCCTCCTCCACCCAAAGGCCGTTCAGCGAGGTGGTGTATTCCCGCGCGCCAAGGCCCGTGAATCCCGCCACCAGACAGCCGCTGGCCATGCCCTCGAGGATCGATGTGCACATCCCCTCGAACCGGGCGAGGCTGAGGAACACCGCGGCGCGCGACAGGGCGGCGGCGGTCTCCGCCTCGGTGCGGCCTTGGATCACATCCCACGACCAGTCGTCCCGGTCGCCGGTCAGCCGGCGGAACATGCCGTGGATCGCCGCCATTTCCAGCGGCCGCTTGCTCGGCATGCAGGCGATCACACGGGCCTTCGCCGCGGGCTGGAACCGCTCGCTGTCGACGAAGCAAGGTATGGGGGCGACGACGTCGTGGTCGAAGAACCTGGCGAGCCAAGCCGCCACGCCAGCACTGCAAGCGATAAAGTGCCGGTAGGCGCCACGCGCGTCGGGCGACAGACGGGACAACGCCGAGGCGGCCGCGTAGTAGGGGTTCTTGCAGTGGACGACCTTCTGATTGGGCAGTCCGGAACAGGCGGCAAGAACCTCGATCGCATCTTCCGGGATCACCAGGATCTCGTCCGCCTTCGGCGGCCAGCTCCAGGCGTCGCTGGGCGCGGAGTGGGCGAACCATTCCGGGAGACTCTGGCCCTCCGGGACCCGCACGACCGCGTCGTAACCCAGTTCGACCAGAGCCCCGACGTGTCGGCATGTCGTCCGGTTTCCGCCCGTCCGCGCGGCGGGGGACGGCATGAGAAAAACGAGCTTCGGCACAGTCCCCCCTTTCACGACTCGGCGGGTTCCCCGCCCTAAACCGCGGGCCCCAGCAGCGCCGGCAGCAGCCAGGCCACCGCCGCGCCGGCGACGACGCAGACGACGCTGAGCGCCAGCATGATCCAGAACGTCCGGCCCATCAGTGGCCGGGGCTCATAACGGTCGTCGTCGGGCGGGCTCACGGCCGGCGATCGATCAGGTTGAGCAGCGCCGCCTCCATAGGGAATGGCGGGAACGCCTTGGCCGCCAGCTTTGTCCGCCCCAGAGGCTGCACCACCGCCTTCGAAAGGCCAAGCGCACGAAGATCGGGCGCCGGGTGGGTTTTCAGGAGCCGGGCCAGAACCTGGGCCGCCCGGGGCGAATGCAGCAGGACCGCATCGCTCCGGGCCAGGGCCTCGGCCTCGGCGGCGCCCAGTTCGACCGGCGTGGTCTCATAGAGGATGAGCCGGCGCGCCTCGACCCCATGCTTCTCCAGCGATCCGGCGAGGTCTCCGGCGGGTTCGGCCGCGCCCGGGTGCAGCACGGCGCCCCGCAGCTCGCCGCGCCTCGCGGCGATCCCTTCGGCCAGCGCCTCGACGTCGCCGTCGGCCGACAGAACCGACTTGAAGCCCGCCTTACGGGCCGCCTGGGCCGTGGCCGCGCCGACCGCGAACACCTTCAGGCTCCGTTCGCCGCTGGCGTCGGCGAAGGCGCGGACCCCGTTGGCGCTGGTGAAGGCGAGCGCCGCGACCCCGCGCAGGTCGACGACCACGTCCGGCAGGACGATCACCTGCAGCAGCGGCGCCACGATGGCGTCATGCCCCAGCGCCCGCACCCGCTCGGCGGTGACGTCCGCCCCGGGCTGCGCGCGGGTGATCCAGATCCTCTGCCGACGGGTCGCCATGCGGAATGCTGTTAGCCGAACCCGATCGATTGGGGGAGCGAAAGTGCGGCCTGGCCGGAGGCGCTAGAGAACGATGGCGTCGCCCGCCTCGGTCTTGATGGCCACGCCCAGCGAGACGCCCAGGTCATGGGCCGCCGCGCGAGCATCCGAGGCCTGCGAGAGCTCGGCCGAACCTTCCTTCCGGAACCGCTGCTTGCCGTCCGGCGACAGGGCCTCGACGATCAGCTGCATCGACCCGTTCTCGAACCAGGCGTGCGCTCCGATCGGCGTCTTGCACGAGCCTTCCAGGGCCGTCAGCGCGCCCCGCTCGGCGGCCACGCACAGGGTCGTGGTCTCGCAGCGCAGGGAGACGACCCACGGCAGGTCGCGGTCAGCCTCGCGGGTCTCGATGGCCAGCGCGCCCTGACCGGGCGCCGGCGGGACCGCCCTGGGATCGATCAGGCTCTTCACCTCGTGCCCCAGGCCCAGGCGGCGGAGGCCCGCATAGGCCAGGAGGATCGCATCGGCCTCGCCCGCGGCCAGCTTCGCCAGCCGAGTGTCGACGTTGCCGCGCAGCATCTGGACGTCCAGGTCGGGGCGGCGGTGCAGCGACTGCGCCTGGCGCCGCAGGCTGGCGGTGCCCAGCTTCGCGCCCAGCGGCAGATCTTCCAGCTGCTCGGCGCCACGGCTCAGGAAGGCGTCGCGGGGGTCCTCCCGCTCGGGCACGGCGGCGATGCAGAGCCCGTCGGGCAAGAGCGCCGGCATGTCCTTCATCGAGTGGATCGCGCAGTCGATGCGGCCCTCGATGAGCGCCTCCTCGATCTCCTTCGTGAACAGGCCCTTGCCGCCGATCTCCAGCAGCCGGCGGTCCTGGATCCGGTCGCCCGTTGTGGTGATCACGATCAGCGGCGCCACGCGTTCGACGTCCGCCGGGTTCGACGGGTCGGCGCCCAGCGCCGCGGCGATGCGGCGCTGCATGTGGCCGGCCTGGGCCAGGCTGAGCTTGGAGCCGCGGGCGCCGATACGCACCTGGCCCGGCCGGTCTTGACGAATAGGGGCGGCAGGTTGCGAAGGCACGGTGGGCGGTCTACCTCGGGAGCGGAACGTGAGGCCTGCTACAGGAGCGGGCCGCCCCGGGCAACCGAATGACCCCGACCCCCCACACCGTCCTCGGTCTTGAGACCAGCTGCGACGAGACCGCCGCGGCGGTCGTTCGCCTGCACGCCGACGGCCGCGCCGAGGTGCTGAGCTCGATTGTCGGCAGCCAGATCGCCGCCCATGCGCCGTTCGGCGGCGTGGTGCCCGAGATCGCGGCGCGCGCTCACGTCGAGACCATCGAGGCGATCGCCGAGGCGGCGCTGGAGGAGGCGGTGCTGGGCTACGAGGACCTGACCGGCGTCGCCGCCACCGCGGGGCCGGGCCTGGTGGGCGGGGTGATGGTGGGTCTCAGCTTCGGCAAGGCGGTGGCCCTGGCCCGCGGCCTGCCGCTGGTGGCGGTGAACCATCTGGAAGGCCACGCGGTCTCGGCGCGCCTGGGCGCTGAGCTGGCCTATCCGTTCCTTCTGCTGCTGGTGTCGGGGGGACACTGCCAGCTGCTCAGCGTCGAGGGCATCGGCGCCTGCACGCGAATGGGCTCGACCATCGACGACGCCGCGGGCGAAGCCTTCGACAAGATCGCCAAGGCCATGGGCCTGCCCTATCCCGGCGGTCCGGCGCTGGAGAAACTGGCCCAGGGCGGCCACGCGACGGCCTTCGAGCTGCCGCGCATGCTGCTGGGCCGGAAGGACTGCGACTTCTCGTTCTCGGGCCTGAAGACCGCCGCCGCGCGGCTGGCCGAGGGCGTGACCGCCGAGGATCAGCGCCGCAACCTGGCCGCCGCCGTCCAGGCCGCCATCGCCGGGCAACTGGCCGAGAAGTCGGATCGTGCGATGAAAGCCTATGCGCAGGCGCAAGCGGGCCGGGGCCTGCGCTTCGTCGTCGCGGGCGGGGTCGCCGCCAACCGCACCGTCCGCGACCGCCTGGAGGCCACGGCCACGAAGAACGGCTTCAGCTTCGCAGCCCCGCCGCTGGCCTATTGCACCGACAACGCCGCCATGATCGCGCTGGCCGGCGCCGAACGGCTGGCGGCCGGCATCTCCGACCCGCTGGACGCCGTGGCCCGGCCGCGGTGGCCGCTGGACGCGGCGGCGGCGGCGGCGGCGCCCACGCACAAGGCCGGCCGCAAAGGCGCGAAAGCATGAACAAGGCCCCCCTCAGCAAGACGGGCGTCATCGGCGGCGGCGCGTGGGGCACGGCCCTGGCCCAGGTCTGCGCGCGGGCCGGCCGCCAGGTCACGCTATGGGCCCGCGAGCCCGACGTGGTCGAGGCGATCAACACCACCCACGAGAACGCCATCTTCCTGAAGGGCGTGCCGCTGGATCCGCTGATCCGGGCCACGGGCGATCTCGGCGACCTGGCCGACAGCGACCTGATCCTGGCCGTCGCACCCGCCCAGCACACCCGCGCCGCGCTGGCCGCTTTCGCGCCGCACGTCCGTGACGGCGTCCCGATCCTGTTGTGCTCCAAGGGCGTGGAGCAGGGCTCGCTGAAGCTGATGACGCAGGTGCTGGCCGAGACGATCCCGCAGGCCGCGCCCGCCGTGCTGTCCGGGCCGAGCTTCGCCGGCGAGGTCGCGCGCGGCCTGCCCACGGCGGTCACCCTGGCCTGTCCCGACCCCGGCTGCGCCGAGAGCCTGGCCGAGGCGATCGCGACGCCGACGTTCCGGCCCTACTTCGCCACCGACATGATCGGCGCCGAGGCCGGCGGGGCGGTGAAGAATGTCCTGGCCATCGCCTGCGGCATCGTCGAGGGCCGCGGCCTGGGCCGTTCGGCGCATGCGGCGCTGATCACCCGCGGGTTCGCCGAGCTGACCCGGCTGGCGATCGCCCTGGGCGGCGAGGCCGAGACCGTCGCCGGGCTGTGCGGCCTGGGCGACCTGGTGCTGACCTGCTCCAGCCCCCAGTCGCGCAACATGAGCGTGGGCCTGGCGCTGGGCCAGGGCCAGACGCTGGAGCAGGCTTTGGCCGGGAAGCTCTCGGTGGCCGAGGGCGTGGCTTCGGCGCCCGCCGTGCGCGAGCTAGCCGCCCGGCTTGGCGTCGAGACCCCCATATGCGAGGCCGTAGCCGCGATCCTGGCGGGCCAGGTCGGCGTCGATGACGCCATCCGGGGCCTGCTCTCCCGACCCCTACGCGAGGAATAGAGATGCCGACCTTCGCTCTGCACTGCCTGGACAAGGCGAACTCGCTCGAGCTGCGGATGGCCACGCGCGAGCGGCACCTGGCCTATGTCCAGAGCCGGGCGGCCGACATGAAGATCGCCGGCCCCATGTTCGACGACGCGGGCCAGATGGCGGGATCGATGTTCATCCTGGACGTGGCCGACAAGGCGGCCGCCCAGGCCTTCCACGACGCCGATCCCTACACCCAGGCCGGCCTCTGGCGGCAGGTCGAGCTCAATCCCGTGAAGATCACGTTTGGCGCAGTCTGAGCCCGACAACCCCGCCCGCCCGCCGCGGGGCCTGCGCCTCTGTGCGCTGGCCGACATCGAGGACCCGGGCGGCAAGAGCTTCCGCTTCCGGAACGGCAGCCGGATGTTCGCGGGCTTCGTCCTGCGCCGCGGCGAGGCGGCCTCGGGCTTCGTGGACTCCTGCCCCCACGCCGGCTGGCCGCTGGCGCCGCTCGACGACCGCTACCTCACCCGCGACAAGGCCCACATCCTGTGTGCGGGCCATGGGGCGCTGTTCGACCTGGAGGGACTGTGCCTGGCCGGACCCTGCCACGGCCAGCGCATCGCCACGTGGCCGGTCGAGGTGCGCGACGGCGAGGTGTTTACGGCTTAGCTTCGCGCCCGAACGCCGCCACATCCTCCAGCAGCGCCGCCGCCGCGGTCTTGACCAGTTCGCCGCCCTTCTCGGGCGTGGCGAGGCCGGGGTCTGAACCCATCCGACCGTCGGCGTAGCGCGCGCGGAAGTCGTGGGCCTCGCGGATCGGACCGGTCGGCGCGATCTGCGGCGCGTAGTTCGCAGACTTGATGCTGTCGGGATACCCCCACTGGGTCACCGCGATCTCGGACGGGGTGGCGTGGCTGCCGTGGCCGACCGGGAACTGGCGGTTGGCCAGCGCCGTGACCCCCGACAGGTCCCACCAGTTCTTCAGCTTGCAGGCGAAGCCGCGGTTGCGGCCCGCGTAGCTGGCCTCGGCGTAGAGTTCGGAGAAGGCGGCCTCGATCGTGGCGACGTTCCCGCCGTGGCCGTTCAGGAAGTACAGCTTCTCAAAGCCCGCATGCGCCAGGCTGCGGCACCAGTCGCCGATGGCCAGCATGAAGGTGGACGGCCTGAGCGCGATGGTGCCCGGGAAATCCAGGTGGTGCTGGGCCATGCCGATGTTGAACGTGGGCGCCACGATGATGTCGCCGGTCTTCTCGGCCTCATGCGCAATGATCTCGGGGCAGAGCCAGTCGGTGCCAAGGAGGCCGGTGGGGCCATGCTGCTCGTTCGACCCGATGGGGATGACCACCGTCCTGGACCGTTTCAGGAAGCCTTCGACCTCGGGCCATGTGGAAAGGTGAAGCAGCATGCGGGCAACATCCTCGAGAGCTTGGGGCGCCTTGGGGTCTCGGCGTCTGCAACTGCATAGGACCGCCCCCCGGCGACAGCAAATTCGAAACTCTGCGGTCTCAGTCGCCGGCGACGTGCACCGTCGGGTCCATCGCGCGCATGCCGACCAGGCGCCAGTGGTCCTTGCGTTTGGCGAAGGTGAGCACGCAGTCCTGGCTGCCGGCGTCCTTCAGGCAGGCGCGATCGCCGCCGACCTTGCGCATCAGGGGCGCCACCTGCTTGGGCGACGGCGCGGCGGTCAGCGTGGCGCCCGAGCGGTCGACCACGCGGACGGCGGCGGGGCTGATCATTCGGTCCAGTGCGAACTCGGACGGCCCGCCCTCCACGTCCAGCGCCGTCGCCTTGGCCAGCTCGGTCACCTGGCGGCGCACGTCCTCGCGCACGGCGGGGCGGTCGATCTGGGCTTCGAAGGCCTGCTTGTCCCCGCTCAGCACCGCCGCGAGCAGTCGGGCGGCGCTGTCGATCGCGCCTTTCGGCGCAGCGGCGCCGCAGCCGTTGAGGCCCATGGCGGCGACAAGGAGTACAGGGACGACTCGCAGCATGGCGCGAACCTGTTCCGCTCGGTGAGTCGCTTCAAGGGCGCATGTCAGCGCGTGTTGCGCGCGCTCCGCTCAACGCCTACTGCGTCAGGGAAATCCATCGGGAGGTGAGTGGTGTCCGACGGCGAGATTTTCCCGGTTCCCGACGACTGGGCCAAGACGGCGCACATGAACGCCGCGGCCTATGCGGCGGCGGTGAAGCGGGTCGAGAGCGACCCTGAAGGCTACTGGCGCGAGCTGGGCCAGCGGCTGACCTGGATCAAGCCCTTCACCCAGGTGAAGGATGTGTCGTTCGATAAGGCCGACTTCCACATCAACTGGTTCGCCGACGGCGTGCTGAACGTCAGCGCCAACTGCCTGGACCGCCACCTCGCCGAGCGGGGCGATCAGGTGGCGCTGATCTGGGAGAGCGACGACGGCAAGACCAGTGACGCCCTGACCTACGCCCAGCTCCACGCCGACGTCTGCCGCTGGGCCAATGTGCTCAAGGCCAAGGGCGTCCAGAAGGGCGACCGGGTCACCATCTACCTGCCGATGATCCCGGCGGCGGCGGCCTCGATGCTGGCCTGCTCGCGCATCGGCGCAATCCATTCGGTGGTGTTCGGCGGCTTCTCGCCCGACAGCATCGCGGGCCGGATCCAGGACTGCGATTCCAAGCTGGTGATCACCGCCGACGAGGGGCTGCGCGGCGGCAAGATCGTGCCGCTGAAGCTCAACGTCGACGAGGCGCTGAAGTCCTGCCCCGGCGTGTCGAACGTCATCGTGGTCAAGCGCACCGGCGGGAACGTGCCGATGACGCCCGGGCGCGACGAGTACTTCTCGGACCTGAAGCAGACCGTGTCGGCCGAGTGCCCGGCCGAGCCGATGGGCGCGGAGGACCCGCTGTTCATCCTCTACACCTCGGGCTCGACGGGTAAGCCCAAGGGCGTGCTGCACACTACGGGCGGCTATCTGGCCTGGGCCAGCTGGACCCACGAGATCATCTTCGACTACCGCCCGGGCGAGGTGTTCTGGTGCACCGCCGACGTGGGCTGGGTCACGGGCCATAGCTATGTGGTCTATGGCCCGCTGGCCAACGGCGCGACCAGCCTGATGTTCGAGGGCGTGCCCAACTATCCGAGCCACTCGCGGTTCTGGGAGGTCTGCGACAAGCACAAGGTCGAGATCTTCTATACGGCGCCGACGGCGCTCCGGGCTCTGATGCGCGAGGGCGACGGCCCCGTGCTGAAGACCAGCCGCAAGTCGATCCGCCTGCTGGGCACCGTGGGCGAGCCGATCAATCCCGAGGCCTGGCTTTGGTACCATCGCGTCGTCGGCGAGGGCCGCTGCCCGATCATCGACACCTGGTGGCAGACCGAGACGGGCGCCTGCCTGATGACGCCGCTGCCCGGCGCGCATGCGCTGAAGCCCGGTTCGTGCGCCCTGCCCCTGCCGGGCGTGAAGCCGCAGCTGGTCGACGCCGAGGGCCTGGTGCTGGACGGCGCCGTCAACGGCAACCTCTGCCTGACCGACAGCTGGCCCGGCCAGATGCGCACGGTCTATGGCGACCATCAGCGCTTCATCGACACCTACTTCACGACCTACCCCGGCAAGTACTTCACCGGGGACGGCGCGCGGCGGGACGAGGACGGCTACTACTGGATCACCGGCCGCGTGGACGACGTCATCAACGTGTCGGGCCACCGCCTGGGCACCGCCGAGATCGAGAGCGCGCTGGTGGGCCACACCGCCGTGGCCGAGGCCGCCGTCGTGGGCTACCCGCACGACATCAAGGGCCAGGGCATCTACTGCTACGTGACGCTGAAGGTCGGCATCGAGGCCACCGAGGCGCTGCAGGCCGACCTGCGCGGCTGGGTCCGGCGCGAGATCGGGCCGTTCGCGGCGCCCGACGTCATCCAGTTCGCCCCCGGCCTGCCCAAGACCCGGTCGGGCAAGATCATGCGCCGCATCCTGCGCAAGATCGCCGAGGACGACCTCACGAACCTGGGCGACACCTCGACGCTGGCCGAGCCCGCCGTGGTGGACGACCTGGTGAAGAACCGCGCGGGCCGCGGCGACGACGAGGCGCACATCGACGGCAAGGTGGTCTCGTGCCAGCAGCTGGAAGGCGTGCTGGCCGACCACGATGCGGTTTCAGAAGGCGTCATCGTGGCCATCGACGCGCCCGACGGCCGCGGCGAGGCGCTCTGGGCCTTCATCACCCCCGACCCCGCGATCCTGGCCTCGGACGTGCTGGCCGCCGACATCAAGGGCTTCATGCGCCGCGAGGTGGGCGACCATGCCGCGCCGGCGATGGTGATCTTCGGCCCCCTGCCCAAGACGCCGGCCGGCGAGGTGTTGCGGCCGGTCCTGCGCCGCATCGCCGAAACCGGCGAGCCCGGCGACACGACCGGCCTCGAGGACCCTGCGGTTCCGGCGGCGCTGGTGCAGCGACGGGCCGAAGCGCTCTCTTGAGCGCGGAAGGGACCTAGATGCTGCCGGCGGCGCTGCAGGCCGCGATCGCGCGCGAGCTTTCGGGCGCATCGCGCCGCGACCTGGCGGAGCGTACGGCGGCGACAAGCCAGGCCTATCGCGCGGGCCGGGGCTCGGCGTCGGTGATCAAAGGCCGCGACGACGCCCTGGCCTATGCGTTGGCCAGGATGCCGGCCACCTACGCCGCCTGCGCGGCCGTGTTCGATGAGGCCGCGCGTATCGCGCCCGGTTTCGCGCCAGGAACGCTGCTCGACGCCGGCTGCGGCCCGGGCACCGGCAGTTGGGCGGCCCGCGAGACCTGGAGCGCACTGACCGACATCACCTGGCTCGACGCCAGCGCGCCGTTCCTGGAGCTGGCCAAACGCCTGGCTGGAGACGACCTCGCGGCGACGACGATCCGCGGCGACCTGACGGCGGGCCCCTTCCCAAGCGCCGACCTGGTCCTGGCCAGCTACGCCCTCGCCGAGATCCCGGCGTCCGCGCAGTCGCACGTCGTGGCCCGTCTCTGGGGCGCCGCCGAGGGCGTCCTGGCCATCGTCGAGCCCGGCACGCCGGCCGGCTACGACCGGCTTCTGAGCGCCCGAGACACGTTGATCGCCGCCGGGGCGGAGATCCTGGCCCCCTGCCCCCACCCACAGGCATGCCCGCTGGCCGCGCCAGACTGGTGCCATTTCAGCGTCCGTCTGCCCCGCTCACGCGACCACAGGCTGGCCAAGGGCGCCGACGCGCCGTTCGAGGACGAGAAGTACGCCTACCTGCTGGCCGCGCGTCCGGGCGTCGCCGCCGCGCCCCGAACCCCGCGCGTGCTGGCGCGGCCCAAGGTCGGCAAGCCCGGCATCGAGCTCAAGCTCTGCACCGAGGCGGGAGCCCTGGAACGCCGCTTCGTCGCTCGCCGCGACA
Organism: Phenylobacterium sp.; assembly: GCF_004299445.1. Classification (GTDB taxonomy): domain Bacteria; phylum Pseudomonadota; class Alphaproteobacteria; order Caulobacterales; family Caulobacteraceae; genus Phenylobacterium. The sequence continues at coordinate 88,466 of NZ_SCTC01000008.1, forward strand.
AGCCGGCCCACGCCGTCGCGCGGCGCCTGGACTGGGGCGACGCGCTCTAAGCGCCGCTCAGGGCGTCCCTCAGGCGTTTGACCTGCCGGTTGAGATCGCCCAGCTCCTGCAGGCTCATCCCGGCCTTCTTGAGCAGGGCCTCGCCCAGGCAGGCGCTCTCCTCGCGCATGTCGCGGCCCTTGTCGGTCAGGCTGACCTGGACCTGCCGCTCGTCGCTGGGATTGCGCAGCCGGGTCAGGAAGCCCGCCAGCTCGAGGCGTTTCACCAGCGGCGTGATGGTGCTGGGCTCCAGCGCCAGGCGATCGGCGATGCCGGTGATAGTCAGGCCATCTGTCTCCCAGAGGGCGTGCAGCACCAGGTATTGCGGATAGGTGAGGCCCAGCTTGTCGAGCAGGGGCTTGTAGGTCCGGTTGATGGCGAGGTCCGCGCCATAGATCGAGAAGCAGAGCTGACGATCGAGCGGCTGCTGGCGAGTCTGGGTCATGCCAATAGATATCGCGATAAAAGATGCCTTGACAAGGATCGGGCCCGAACCTAGCTATCAGTTATCGCGATAATCGTTATCGCCACTCAATCACTGGAGACCTTCCATGCCCGTCCTCTACACCGCTCAAGCCACCGCCACCGGCGGCCGCACCGGCAGCGCCAAGTCCTCGGATGGCCACCTCGACGTGGCGCTTGACACCGTGAAGGAACTGGGCGGCGCCGGCGGCGCGGGCACCAATCCCGAGCAGTTGTTCGCCGCCGGCTACGCCGCCTGTTTCCTGGGCGCCCTGAAGTTCGTGGGCGGCCGCGAGAAGGTGGCGATCCCGGCGGATACGGCGGTCACGGCCGACGTGGGCATCGGCCCGCGCGCCGACGGCGGCGGCTTCGAGCTGACGCTGGCGATCAACGTGGCGATCCCCGGGCTCGACAAGGCCGCGGCCGAGGACATCGTGGCCAAGGCGCACGTGGTCTGCCCCTACTCGCAGCTGACCCGCGCCGGCGCCGACGTGAAGCTCAGCGTCGCCTAGCTCTACAGCCCTTCCCCTCGCGTCGCTTCCGATGCGGGGGGAGACGGCGTTCAGTTGACGATGATGCCGCCCAGCAGGACGCGGGCGCCGCGGCGGCCCAGGATGGCGTCGGTCTGCCGCTGCAGGCTCTGGACGATGTAGTCGGCGTTGGGCAGGGCCCCGGGCGCCAGCCCGCTGGCATAGCCCTGGACGATCTGCAGATAGGCGGCGCGCAAGCGTGGCACCGACTGCTCGGCGCGGGTGCGGAGCGCCTCGTCAGGCACATCCAGGCCGCAGTCGACCGACATGACCCCGCGACGGCCCGCGCCGCGCATGGTCGTGCCCAGCAGGGTCTGGACCGGCACGTAGCTGCCGCCGCCCGACTTCTTCTTCTCGGCGCCGGCCGCATGCGAGGCCGCCGGCCAGGCCAGCAGGCCGGCGATCGGGGCGAGGCTGAGGAAGCGGCGGCGATCCATGACGTGCGGCAAGATCACTCATTATGGTTAGCGCTCCATTTACGTGCGCCTGCGAAGACAGGGTGAACTCGCGTGGATGCGGAGAGCCCCTTGGGCCGATTTGAGCCGACCAACCTCGACCTCGACGGCAAGGTCATTCTCGTCACCGGCGGCACCGGATCGTTCGGGCGCCGTTTCATCGAGACGGTGCTGACCCGCGCCAAGCCTCGGAAACTCATCGTCTATTCCCGCGATGAGCTGAAGCAGAGCGAGATGCAGATCGACTTCGCCGAGCGCTTCAGCCCCGAGCAGCTGCACGCCATGCGCTTCTTCCTGGGCGATGTGCGCGACCGCGAGCGACTCAGTCTGGCGTTCCGAGGCGTCGACATCGTGATCCACGCTGCGGCGCTGAAGCAGGTGCCGGCGGCCGAGTACAACCCCTCGGAATGCATCCACACCAACATCATGGGCGCCGAGAACGTCGTCTGGGCGTGCCTCTCCAACCGGGTAAAGCAGGTGGTGGCGCTGTCGACGGACAAGGCCTGCAACCCCATCAACCTGTACGGGGCGACCAAGCTGGCGTCGGACAAGACGTTCGTCGCGGCCAACAACCTGTCGGGCGACATCGGCACGCGTTTCGCCGTGGTCCGCTATGGCAATGTGGTGGGCTCGCGCGGTTCGGTGATCCCGTTCTTCAACCGCCTGATCCAGCGCGGCGCCACCGAACTTCCCATCACCGACCCGCGCATGACGCGGTTCCTGATCACCCTGGGCGAGGGCGTCGACTTCGTGCTGTCCTCGCTCAGCACCATGCACGGCGGCGAGATCTTCGTACCGAAGATCCCCTCCATGAAGATCACCGAGATGGCCGAGGTGCTGGCGCCCGGGATGGCCCAGAAGGTGGTCGGCATCCGGCCGGGCGAGAAGCTGCACGAGATGATGATCTCGGCCGACGACGCGCGGAACACCGTCGACCTGGGCGACCGCTACGCCATCGAGCCGGCCTTCGTGGAGTACACCCGTGCGCCGCTGAGCGGCGGGCGGCTGAGCGACGAGTTCAGCTATGTCAGCGACACCAATCCCGAATGGCTGGACGGGCCGGGTCTGCTGAAGATGCTGGACGAGGACAGGCCCAAGGAGCGCCGCCGCCGGGCGGGCGACTGAGCGTCAGGCAAGGAATTGGCGATGCTCCCCTACGGCCGTCAGACCATCGAGGACGACGACATCGCCGCGGTCGCCGAGGCGCTGAAGGCCGACTTCCTGACGACGGGCCCGACCGTCGAGGCCTTCGAGGTCGCTTTCGCCGAGACCGTGGGCGCGCGCCATGCGGTAGCCTGTTCGAACGGCACCGCAGCGCTGCATCTGGCGATGATGGCGCTGGACGTGAAGCCGGGCGAGGCGGTCATTGCGCCCTCGATCACCTTCCTGGCGACCGCCAACTGCGCCCGCTATGTCGGCGCGGACGTGGTCTTCGCCGACGTCGATCCCGACACGGGCCTGATGACGCCGGAGACCCTGGCCCAGGCGATCGAGCGGGTGGGCGCGCGGCGGCTGCGGGCCGTCCTGCCGGTGCACCTGCGCGGCGACGCGTGCGACCTGCCGGGGCTCGAGGCGCTGGCGCGGGACGCCGGCGCCGTTCTGGTCGAGGACGCGCCGCATGCGCTGGGCTCCACCATGAGGTTCGGCAACGCGGCTGAGATCGTCGGCGACGTGCGCCACTCGGCGATGGCCACCTTCTCGTTCCACCCGGTGAAGACCATCGCCACCGGCGAGGGTGGCATGATCACCACGAACGATCCGGCGATCTCGGCCCGGCTGAAGGTGCTGCGCTCGCACGGCATGGTCCGGCCTGAAGGCTGCGAGCCGTGGTGGTATGAAATGCCAGAGCCGGGTTTCAACTACCGCCTGCCCGACATCCTCTGCGCGCTGGGCCTGTCGCAGCTGAAGAAACTGCCGCGGTTCGCCGCGCGGCGGCGCGCGCTGGGCGCGGCCTATGCGGAGGCGCTGGCGCCGCTGGCGCCTCTGGTGCGCATCGCAGCGCAGCCGGCGTGGAGCGACCCGGTCCTTCACCTGATGGTGGCGCTGATCGACTTCGAGGCCGCAGGCAGGAGCCGCCGCGACGTGGTCGAGGGGCTCAAGGCCAGGGGCGTCGGAACCCAGGTCCACTACATCCCGGTCCACCGCCAGCCCTATTACCGCAAGCTCTACGGCGAGCTGGAACTGCCTGGCGCCGAGGCCTGGTACGCACGCTGCCTGTCGCTGCCGCTGTATCCGGGGATGGAAGACGGCGACGTGGCGACGGTCGCGGCGGCGCTGAAGGATGTTCTGGGGTTGTAGGGCCTCCTAGGCCGCCATCCCCGCCTGCTGGATCAGGGTGCGGACCTGGGCCATTTGCTCGGGCGAGGCGGCGAGCGCGGCGCGGGTGTCGTCCTGGCGGAAGAGTCGGATGGCTTCGTTCCTGGCGCGGTTGGCGGCCGGGCCGATCGGCGCCGCCTCACCGGCGGCCAGCCTCAGCAGCATCACCAGCCGATGCATCAGCGGCGCGTTCGCGCGCGCCACGAGGGCGGTGAACTTGGAGCGGCTCTCCACTTCGCCGCCGATATCGCCCAGCTTTTCCTGGATCGGCTCGAAGTCGGCGGGCACCAGTCCGCAGCGGCCGATCGAACGGTGCAGGGCGGCCAGCTGCGCCAGCCGCACCGCGGGGGTCTCGTCGCCGCCGGTCATTTCCTTCTCGAATCGCAACGAAGCCACGATGGCCTTGATCCACCCGGCGGCCTGCCGCTTGTTGGCCGCGCCGATGATGTTCTCGGCCAGCCAGATCAGGGCCTCGGCCTCGGCGTGAGCCGTCTGGCCCTGCCCCAGGTAGGCCTCCACGAAGTCGCCGGTCACCAGCATCTTGGAGCGGACGGTGAAGGCCGACTGGACCTCTTCCAGTGGCAGCAGCTTGCCCGCAGCGGCGGTCAGGGTCATGGCGAGGGCGCGGAGCACGTCGATCTCGCGCACGGCGTCGCCGGGGCACAGACGCCGGGGGCCGGTCAGTTCCCGCAGGATGCGCCGGCCGATGGCGGCGCGCGTATCCTGGAAGTTCTCGCCCGACAGCCACTGCGCCAGGCGCACGGCCAGTTCGGACAGCTCGGGCATGATCTTCTGCACCGATTTCTCGACGCGTATCAGCGCCTCGACCGAGTCATAGGCGGCCAGGCGGGTCATGGCGGCCAGGTTGGCGCCGAGGTCCTCGCCCTTGCCGAGGACGTCGGTCATGCCCGGCTTGGCTTCCAGAATCTCGGCCAGGGGCTGCTGTATGGTGGAGAGCGCCACGCCTCGACCGGGACCCTTGGCCGGCGCCGAGTCGGCCAGGTCGAGCAGCCGGTCCACCTTGTCGGACCAGGTGCGGGCGGGCGCGATCGAGGCCGCGACGCCGGCGCCCAGGAGGTAGCCACGCTCGGGGTCGGTGGCCAGGCGCTCGGCCGCCGCGGCGAAGCCTTCCTTGTCCAGGTTGGGCAGATTGCCCTTCCGAGAGTCCTTCATGAGGCGCTCGACGGCGCGCTCGATCAGGGCCTGGAACACCCGGATCAGCTCGTGCACCGACATGTTGCGGGCGTGCGCCTCGGGCACGGCGATCTTCTGGATCGCGTGCTGCAGATCGATGCCCGAGGCCTCGAGCTTCTCGACGAGGTCGGGCCGGTGCAGCAGTTCAAACGGCGTGGCGCTGTTGCGCTCGAGCCAGCCCTCCAGCAGCCTCCCGATCCGCTCGCGGGCGTGCAGCGTGTAGAGGTCCTGCGGGGTCACGCAGAGCGGCTGCGGCTCTTCCTTCGGGCGGGCCTTGGCGACGGTGTCGGCCTGGCCGAACTTCTGGATGATGACCGTCTGGAACTCGCGGGTCTCTTCGTCGAACGTTTCCTTGCTGATGCGGGCGGCCGCAACCCGGGCCTCCTTCATCAGTTCCTCAGCGTGCTGGATGGCGGCGGCGCGAT
>NZ_SCTC01000095.1 GCF_004299445.1 Phenylobacterium sp.
GAGCTGGTCCCTGACGGGTCCCTGACGGGTCAGCGCGCGGACGTCGTCGGGCTGCCCGGCACGCTGACGTCGTAGACCTGGGCGTCCTGGAGGAGGAGGACCTCGAGGACCTTGGCCTTCTCCTCGGACTGCGCCGAGCTCCCCCACCGGACCCGACGGCCGTCCTTGAGCTCGAGGGCGATCTGGTCGACGGTCAGCACCTCGACGTGCTTGACGCGGGCGGCCAGGTCGCTCGGGAGAGCGGCCACCACCAGCGCGGCCTCGCGCAGCGCGTCGCCGCTCGTGGTGGCGGTCGTGCGCACCCGAGGCAGCCCGTCGGGGGCCTCGCGGTAGGTGCCGAACACGATGCCCTCGGCGTCGAGACCGCGCAGCGAGCCGGCGATCTCCACGACGGCCACGGCGGTGCGTTCCTCGACCTCGATGAGAACGTCGTGCGGCCACTGCCGCGACACCTCGGCCGACTTCACCACCGGCAACGACTCGACCCGGCGCTGGATGGCGTCGAGGTCGACCCGGGCCAGCGGGTCGCCGAGCGGGACCTGGGCGACCTCGCGGACCTGGTCGTCGGTGAGGGTGCGCTCGCCGGTGACCTCGACGCCGTCGGCGGCCAGGGCGTCGGAGAAGTAGACCGCGTAGGTGCCGCCGCCCACGAGGACGACGAGCAGCAGCGCGGCCACGACGTACTTCCACGCCAGCCAGCGGCGGGCCCACTGCCGGCGGGCGAAACGCCGCCGGGTCTGGAGCGCGGCGCGCTCCTCAGGAGTGTGGGCGGGCCTAGCCATCACGGTCCGCCAGCAGCGCCAGGATCCGTGGCCCCAGCTGGGTGACGGTGCCGGCGCCGAGGGTGACCACCAGGTCGCCCGGTCGGGCGCGGCGCACGACCTCGGCGGGCACGGCGTCGAAGTCGGGGACGAACGCGACCCGCTCGGCGGGCAGGGGTACGGCGTCGGCCACGAGGGCGCCGGTGACCGCGGGGTCGGCCTCCTCGCGGGCGAGATAGACGTCGAGCACCACGACCTCGTCGGCGGCGCCGAGCGCCTCCCCCATGGCGACCCCGAAGAGGCGGGTGCGGGAGACGAGGTGCGGCTGGTAGGCCACGACCACGCGACCGGCGCCGGCGACGGCCCGGGCCGCGGCGAG
>NZ_SCTC01000079.1 GCF_004299445.1 Phenylobacterium sp.
CCGCCCTCGCCGGGCACGAAGCCCAGGTCCAGGCCGCCCACCCGGCTCGCCGCCGAATGCAGCACGTTCCAGGTCATGCCGAAGGTCTTGGCGAGCGCCGCCGCCGCCTGCAGCACCGCGGCGCTGTCGGGACGGTTCAGCGCCCCGGCGCCCACGATGATCGCGGGGTTCTTCGCGGACTTCAGCCCGGTGACGAATTCGCCCTTGGCCTTGGCGATCCCGTTCAGCGCCGAAGCGCCCGAACCGAAATACGCGTACTCGTAGGTCAGGTCGGCCGCTTCGCCCACGAGACCCACCTGCAGCGCGCCCGCCATCCAGCGCTTGCGCAGCCGGGCGTTCAGCACCGGCGCCTCAAGCCGCGGATTTGCTCCGACGATCAGAACATAGTCGGCGTTTTCAATACCTTGGATGGACGAGTTGAACAGCCAACTCTCGCGCGCGCCGTCGCCCAGCACCATTCCGTCCTGACGGCAGTCCAGGCTAGTGACGCCCATGCCGCCGAACAGGTCCTTGGCCGCCTTCATCGACTCGGCGTCCTGAAGGTCGCCGGCGATCACGCCCACCCGGTCGGGGCTGGTGGCCGCAAGCTTGGTCGCCACGGCGTCGAACGCCTCGGCCCAGGTCGCCGCGCGCAACTTGCCGTTCTGGCGGATGAAGGGTCGGTCCAGCCTTTGCCGGGACAGCCCGTCGACCGCGTAGCGGGTCTTGTCCGAGATCCACTCCTCGTTGACCGCCTCGTGGGTGCGCGGCAGCACGCGCAGCACCGCCGGCCCGCGTGCATCGACGCGGATCGCCGAGCCCAGCGCGTCCATCACGTCCACGCTCTCGGTCTTCTTCAGCTCCCAGGGCCGCGCGTTGAACGCGTAGGGCTTGGAGGTCAGCGCCCCCACCGGGCACAGGTCGATCACGTTGGCCGACAGTTCCGAAGCCACGGCCTTGTCGAGATACGTCGTGATTTCAACATCTTCGCCGCGAGAGATGAGACCGATGTCTGGCACGCCGGCCACTTCGGTGATGAAGCGGACACAGCGCGTGCACTGGATGCAGCGGGTCATGACCGTCTTGATCAACGGCCCCATGTACTTCTCTTCGACCGCCCGCTTGTTGTCGGCGTAGCGGCTGTCGTCGCGGCCATAGCCCATGGCCTGGTCCTGCAGGTCGCATTCGCCGCCCTGGTCGCAGATCGGGCAATCCAGCGGGTGGTTGATCAGCAGGAATTCCATCACCCCATGGCGCGCCTTCCGCACCATCGGCGTGTCGGTGAAGATCTCCTGGCCCTCGGCGGCCGGCAGCGCGCAGCTGGCCTGCGGCTTCGGCGGGCCGGGTTTCACCTCGACCAGGCACATGCGGCAGTTGCCGGCGATGCTCAGGCGCTCGTGGTAGCAGAACCGCGGGATCTCCTTGCCGGCGAGCTCAGCCACCTGCAGGACGTTCATCCCGGCTTCGAACTCGACCTCGACCCCGTCGACTTTGGCGATAGGCATGGTCGTCTACTCCGCCGCGATGGTGGCGCCGGCATACGAGCCCTTGCGCGCGCGGTAGGTGTTGATGCGGTCCTCCACCTCGTGGCGGAAGTGTCGGAACAGGCCCTGGATCGGCCATGCGGCCGCGTCGCCCAGGCCGCAGATCGTGTGGCCCTCGACCTGGCTGGCCACGTCCAGCAGCAGGTCGATCTCGGACATCTCGGCTTCGCCGGTGACCATCCGCTCCATGACCCGCCACATCCAGCCGGTGCCTTCGCGGCACGGCGTGCACTGGCCGCAGCTCTCGTGCTTGTAGAAGTAGGCCGCCCGCGCGATCGCCTTCACCAGGTCGGCGTCCTTGTCGAACACGATCATGGTGCCGGTGCCCAGGCCCGACCCACGGGACGCCAGGTCCTCGTAGGTCATGACGGCTTCGTCGCACTGGTCGGCGGGGATCATCCGAACCGAGATCCCGCCCGGGATCACGGCCTTCAGGTTGCCCCAGCCGCCGCGCACGCCGCCGAAGTGGTCCTCGATCAGCTGCTTCACGCTGATGCCGACCGCATCCTCGACCACGCAGGGCTTGTTCAGGTGGCCCGAGCCCGCGAACAGCTTGGTGCCGGTCGACTTCTCAGTGCCGAACCCTGAGAACCACTCGGCGCCCCGGCGCAGGATGGTGCCGACGACCGCGATGGTCTCGACGTTGTTCACCGTGGTCGGGCAGCCGTAGATGCCGGCGCCCGCCGGGAACGGAGGCTTCAGGCGCGGCTGGCCCTTCTTGCCCTCGAAGCTCTCCATCAGCGCGGTCTCGTCGCCACAGATGTAGGCCCCGCCGCCGTGCTGCACGCCGACGTCGACGTCGTAGCCCAGCACACTGCCCTTCCCGAGCAGCTTGGCGTCATAGGCCTGCTTGATGGCGGCCAGCAGGCGCTCGCGCTCGTGCACGTACTCGCCCCGGATGTAGATGTAGGCCCGGTGGGAACGCATCGCGCGGCACGCGATCACGCAGCCCTCGATCAGCAGGTGCGGATCGTTTCGCAGGATGTCGCGGTCCTTGCAGGCGCCCGGCTCGGACTCGTCGGCGTTGACCAGCAGGTAGTGCGGACGCTCGCTCTCCTGCTTGGGCATGAAGGTCCACTTCAGGCCGGTGGCGAAGCCGGCGCCGCCGCGGCCGCGCAGGCCCGAGGCCTTGATCTGGTCGCAGATCCATTCCGGCGTCTGGGCGACGATATCCGCCGTCCCGTTCCACGCGCCACGCGCCTTCGCCCCCTCCAGCTTCCAGTCATGGACGCCGTAGAGGTTGAGGAAGATGCGGTCCTTGTCGGCCAGGATGCCAACCACGCTCAGTTTCCTTTTCCGGGGCCCTTGAGGCCCGCGATAAACCAGATCTGCGCCGCGAAACCGCCCGCGAGGGCCACGACGAACGGAACCAGCGCCCAGCCGAGCTGGAGCTGGAAGTAGACGACGATCGAGGCGAGCGCGATCAGCGCGGCCGCCACGTTGGCGACCATCATGACGTTGCGGCGCTTCTTGATCGTGGCGACGTCGAGGCTCATGCCGGCGCCTTCGTCTTGGTCGCCTTGGGCGGCAGGTTTGGGATCTTGATCTTCTTCCCGAGCGAGCCGTCGTAGAGCTTCTTGTCGGTCAGGGTCAGCGGACCACCTTCCGGCGCCGAGCCCTGGCGGCCGATGGCCGAGCCGGGCTTGGGCGTCTTGCCGGCCGCGAAATCGTCGAGCAGGGCCTCGAACGTCTCGGGCGTCAGGTCCTCATAGTAGTAGTCGTTGATCGCGGCCATCGGCGCGTTCGAGCACGCGCCCAGGCATTCGACCTCCTGCCAGTAGAACTTGCCGTCGGCGCTCTTGTGGTTCTGGGCGCCGATCCGGCGCTTGCAGACGGCCATCAGGGCTTCCGACCCACGGGTCTGGCAGGGCGTCGTGCCGCACACCTGGACCAGCGCATGGGTGCCCACCGGCTCCAGCATGAACATCGTGTAGAAGGTGGCCACCTCAAGCACGCGGATCACCGGCATGCCCAGGAGCTCGGCCACGGCGCGGATTGCGGGCTCGGAAATCCAGCCCTCTTGCTTCTGCACCAGCCAAAGGCACGGCACGACCGCCGACTGCTGTTTTCCGTGCGGGAAGTTGGCCATCCACACCTTGGCGGCCTTCAGGGTCGCCGGCGAGAATTCGAAGCTGGCCGGCTGATGGGGTGAAAGTCTGCGGACGCTCACGCGGGCCTCACTTCACAAAGTCCACGCGGGCGATCTTGCCGCCGGCGAAGGAATAGATGGCGCAGACCTGGAAGGCCTCGCCGCCGGGCGCCCGGCTGACGTCCTCATGGTCCACGACGTGGCCGCCCACGACGGCGCGGTGCACGAGGCGGGCGTGGTTCTGCGGGAAGTCGGCGAACAGCTTCTCGTGCCGCGCGCGGATCGCCGCCAGGCCGACCGCCAGCGTCTCGCCGCCATAGGCGCCCAGCTGGGCGTCGTCGGCATAGAAGGCGCAGAACGCGTCCAGGTCCTGGGCGTTGTAGGCCTCGAGCTGGCCCTGCACGATATCGGCGTTGGAAAGGGTCGCGCTGGCGGTCACCGGTCGATCTCCCCGAACACGATGTCCAGCGAGCCCAGGATGGCCGAGACGTCGGCCAGCATGTGCCCCCGGTTCAGCCAATCCATCGCCATCAGGTGCGGATAGCCCGGCGCGCGGATCTTGGCCCGGTACGGCTTGTTGGTGCCGTCGCTGACCAGATAGACGCCGAACTCGCCCTTGGGCGCTTCCACGCAGGCGTAGACCTCGCCCGGCGGCGTCCGATAGCCCTCGGTGAACAGCTTGAAGTGATGGATCAGCGCTTCCATCGACTTCTTCATCTCGCCGCGCCGGGGCGCCGCGATCTTGTTGTCCTCGATCAGCACCGGACCCGGTGTCTTCAGCAGGGCGTCGCAGCACTGCTTCATGATCTTCGTGGACTCGCGCATCTCCTGCATCCGGCAGAGATAGCGGTCATAGCAGTCGCCGTTCACGCCGACCGGAACATCGAATTCCATGTCGTTGTACGCGGCATAGGGCTGGGCGCGCCGCAGGTCCCAGGCGATGCCTGAGCCCCGCACCATCACGCCCGAGAACGACCGGGCGATGGCCTCTTCCTTCGACACCACGCCGATGTCGACGTTGCGGATCTTGAAGATGCGGTTGTTGCCGAACAGGCCTTCGAGGTCGTCGCAGACCTTCGGGAAGTGGTCGCACCAGTCCGAGATGTCGCGCACCAGCGCCTCGGGCAGGTCCTGGCGGACGCCGCCCACGCGATAGTAGTTGGCGTGCATCCGGGCGCCCGACGCGCGCTCATAGAACACCATCAGCTTCTCGCGCTCTTCGAAGCCCCACAGGGGCGGCGTGAGCGCGCCGACGTCCATCGCCTGGGTCGTGACGTTCAGCAGGTGGTTCAGGATGCGCCCGATCTCGTCGTACAGCGTGCGGATCAAGAGCGCGCGCCGCGGCGCCTCGACGCCCAGCAGCTTCTCGATCGCCAGGCAGTACGCGTGCTCCTGGTTCATGGGCGCCACGTAGTCGAGGCGGTCCATGTACGGGATCGTCTGCTGATAGGGCCGCGCCTCCATCAGCTTCTCGGTGCCCCGGTGCAGCAGGCCGATGTGCGGGTCGACCCGCTCCACCACTTCGCCGTCCAGCTCCAGCACCAGGCGCAGCACGCCGTGGGCCGCCGGGTGCTGCGGGCCGAAGTTGATGTTGAACTTGCGGACGGGGGTCTCGGGGACCTTCGGGTCGTGGAAGTAGTCGGCGGCCTGAGCCGGTGCGTTGTCGTCGGCCATCACTTGCCGCCCTTTTCGTCGCCCGGCAGCATCGCGGCGAAGCCCTTCTCCGCGCCTTCCCACGGGCTCAGGAAGTCCCAGTTGCGCCACTCGACCGACTTCACGGGCTCATAGACCACCCGCTTCAGCTCTTCGTCGTAGCGAACTTCGACGTAGCCGGTCATCGGGAAGTCCTTCCGCAGCGGATGGCCGTGGAAGCCGTAGTCGGTGAGAATCCGGCGCAGGTCGGGGTGCCCGTCGAAGAAGATGCCGTACATGTCGAACGCCTCGCGCTCGAACCAGTCGGCCGAGACGAACACCGGGACGACCGACGGCACGGCGGTGTCCTCGTCGGTCTGCACCGAGATCCGGACGCGCAGGTTCTTCGTCATCGACAGCAGGTGGTAGACCACGTCGAACCGCAGCGGCCGTTCGGGATAGTCCACGCCGCACAGGTCGATGAGCTGGTGGAAGCCCTGCACGTCGCGCAGGTAGGTCAGCGCCTCGACGATCTTGGCCGCCGGAGCCGTCAGGTTCAGTTCGCCGAACGCCACGTGGGCGCCGGTGATGACACCCTTGGCGTCCTTCACGATGGTCTTGCCGAGCTTGCCCAGGTCGGCGTCCGAAACGGGCCAGCTCATCGGATGATGGTCCCCGTCCGGCGGATCTTCTTCTGCAGCTGCAGGATCCCGTACACCAGCGCCTCGGCGGTGGGCGGACAGCCGGGCACATAGACGTCCACCGGCACGATCCGGTCGCAGCCGCGCACGGTCGAGTAGCTGAAGTAGTAGTAGCCGCCGCCGTTGGCGCAGCTGCCCATCGAGATCACGTACCGCGGGTCGGGCATCTGGTCGTAGACCTTGCGCAGCGCGGGGGCCATCTTGTTCACCAGCGTGCCGGCTACGATCATCACGTCGCTCTGACGCGGGCTGGCCCGCGGCGCGAAGCCATAGCGTTCCAGGTCGTAGCGCGGCATCGAGGCCTGCATCATCTCGACCGCGCAGCAGGCCAGGCCGAAGGTCATCCACATCAGCGAGCCGGTGCGCGCCCAGGTGATCAGGTCATCGACGCTGGCGGTCACGAAGCCCTTGTCGGCCAGGCGCTGCGACACGCCGTCGAAGAACGGGTCGTGCTTCTGAGGGTCGTAGCCCTCGACGGTGCTGCGGCCGGCCGACAGCGCCGGAACCGTGCCGGACCCCGTCACACTGGAACCGGGGGGAACGATCACTCCCATTCCAGGGCTCCCTTCTTCCACTCGTAGATGAAGCCCACGGTCAGGACGCCCAGGAAGGTCATCATCGACCAGAACGAGAAGATCGCCACATCCGCCGGCAGCTTCATCAGCGAGACCGCCCACGGGAACAGGAACGCCACTTCCAGGTCGAAGATGATGAAGAGGATCGAGACCAGATAGAATCGGACGTCGAATTTCATCCGTGCGTCGTCGAAGGCGTTGAAGCCGCATTCGTAGGACGAGAGCTTCTCCGGGTCGGGAGACTTCGGCGCGAGCACGCTCGCGAACAGGATGAAGACAATGCCCAGAACCGCCGCGATCCCCAGGAAGATCACGATCGGCAGGTACTCTTTGAAATAGGCTTCCATGGAGTCTCCGGCGGGAGTCGCGGCGCCCTTCTAGACCGATCACAATGGCGTTTCAAACAGGCCTTGTGCGACGCGAAACGACGCGCCCCCGCGACGCTGCGAATGCGTCGCAACTACACACCTGCGAGCGCCTCAGATGCGCTCCACCAGCAGCGGCATTCCGCCTTGAGGCCGCAGCGTGAAGTCGGCCAAGGGCTCCACCTTGCGGCCGGGCGCGGGCGCAAAACGAAACGTCGCCAGCCAGCGCGAGAGAATGATCAGGGCCTCCGTCTGGGCGAAGCCCATCCCGATGCAGATTCGCGGCCCGGCTCCGAAGGGGATGTACTGATAACGGTGGCGTCCCAACTTCGCCTCCGGATCGAAGTTCTCCGGGTTGAACAGGTCGGGTTCGTCCCACAGCGTCCGGTGCCGGTGCAGCACCCAGGGCCAGATGGTGACCTGATCGCCCTTGCGGATCCTCTGGCCACACAGCTCGTCGTCGCCCAACGCCTCCCGGTCGATGCGGTGCACCGGAGGGTACAGCCGCAGTGTCTCCTCCCAGACCATCCTCAGGTAGGGCAGCCGCTCCGCGACCAGGGCCGGGTCGCCCTCGCGCCAGGCCGCGAGCGATTCCTCGCGCGCCCACGTCTGCGCCTGATCGTCGCTGGCCAGCAGGTAGACGGCCCACGCCAGCCCGTTGGCCGTGGTCTCGTGACCGGCCACGAAGAAGGTCATGGCGTTGTCCAGCGTCAGCTGGATCGCCTCGTCGTGGGGGTGCTCGCTGGCGAAGGTCCGGTAGAGCCGGGTGATGAAATCGTCAGGAGCGTCCGCCATCGCCGCACGGGCGCGGATGAAGCCCCCCATCCTCTGCGCCAGGATCCGTTGCGCCCGGCGCGCCCGCCGCTGCGCCGCCCCGGGGTCGAGCCCCTGTAGGCCCAGGAGCAGGCTCAGCCGCAACTGGCCGGTCCCGACCATGACGTCGCGCACCAGGCTCGACACCTCCTGGAAGGGCATCCCTGTCTGGCCCGAGTAGAGCGCCTCGTCGATCACCTCCAGCGTCGTGCGCGTCGCCTCGGCCGCCATGTCCACGGGCCCGCCATCGCCAGGCGTGCGGTCGCAGCTGCGCTCCGCCAGCCGCGCGAACAGGGGCGTCACCGCGTCCACGGCATGAGGCGTGAACGTCCCGGCCATCAGCCGACGCTGCCCTCGCCAGGCGTCGCCCTCCGTGTTGAGCAGGCTGTCGCCCAGGATCGGCTGCAGCATCCGCTTCACGAAGCCCGGCCGCCGATAGTTCTGGGCGTTGTCCAGGAACACCCGTTTGATCGCATCGGGCTCGTTGATCCCGTGATAGGTGAGGTTCAACACCTTCACCTGCCGGTAGGACCGCTCGAACGCTTCCCGGGGGATCGCCGTCAGCACGTTGCGCGACATGCGCGGGCTGAACAGCATGGGGAGGAGGCCGGGATCGCGCTCGAGCGGCTCCGGCGCACTCGGCCGGAATCTCACAGCGGGGACGTGGGCGTATGTCAGACTGGCGTCGGTCATGGGCGGGTGGGCTTCCGTTCGACGCCCGGCAACATCATCGGATTGCGACGCTCAGGGAAACGATATAACCGCGATCTTCTTGTGAGCTGAAATCACAGGAACTGACGACGTGGAAAAGCGGCATCTGCCATCGCTGACGGCGTTGCGCGCCTTCGAGGCCTTCGCCCGTCGGGGCCAGATGACGACCGCCGCGGACGAGCTCTGCGTCACCCACGGCGCCATCAGCCGCCAGATCCGCAGCCTGGAGACCGCCCTGGGCCTCAACCTGACCGAAGGGCCCCGTCATCGCCTGAGACTCACCGAGGCCGGCGCCCGGCTGGCCGCGGCGCTGTCCGCCAGCTTCGACCAGATGGAGGCCGCCCTCACCGGGATTCGCGGCGACCATCACGTCGAACTGCATCTGTCCTGCGTGGGCACCCTGGCGATTCGCTGGTTGATCCCCCGCCTGCCGGCCTTTCACGCTCTCCACCCGCTGGTCCGCGTGAAGGTGACCGAATCGTACGCCGCCGTGGACTTTCATCGCGACCGCTTCGACGCCGCCATCCGGGTCAACGAGACGGCTCCGATCGTGGGCGCGGAGGCCGTCCCTTTCCTTGAGAACTTCCACGGCCCGGTGGTGGCTCCGGCCCTTGTGGGCGCGGGGCCCACGGGCCTCGAGGGCCTGACGCGCCTCACCACGGGCACGCGGCAGACCGCCTGGGCCGAGTGGGAGCACCATTCGGGCGTCACGCTCCCCTCCCCGCCCGACAGCCAGGAGTTCGAGCATATCTTCTACACCCTGGAGGCCGCCGCCGCGGGCCTTGGCGTGGGCCTGACGCCGTGGGTCTATGTGGCCGCCGACGTAGCCGCCGGCCGCCTTGCCGCGCCCTTGGGTTTTGCGCCGACACCGTCGAAATTCTGGTTCCTCACCCCGGCCGGCCAATCCAAGCCCGCCGTCGCCCAGTTCCGTGCCTGGCTCCTCGATGAGGCGGCCAAGGTTCCTCCGCCGCCGAAGGTCGTGCGCCGGGCGGCGTGATCCCTTTCCGGTGCGGCCAACCGCCCCCGCTCCAACTCTCCCGTTGACACGATTCCGGCCCGCCCATATGAGAGCCGCCTTCGCAGCGCCGGACGGCCTTGCGCGGGTGTAGCTCAGTTGGTTAGAGCGCCGGCCTGTCACGCCGGAGGTCGCGGGTTCGAGTCCCGTCACTCGCG
This sequence comes from Phenylobacterium sp., assembly GCF_004299445.1. Lineage (GTDB taxonomy): Bacteria > Pseudomonadota > Alphaproteobacteria > Caulobacterales > Caulobacteraceae > Phenylobacterium. Next base: position 9,583 of record NZ_SCTC01000079.1, read on the forward strand.
CCACTTCCGGTGGCGAACCTCCCACTCCGAACAGACTCCTGACGCCAGGCGCTGTCCGCCCGAGCGCCTCTAGCAAAAGTGGTGCACTTTTGCCTCCGAGAGGCGCTCTCTATCAGCGGCGCGCCTCCAGGCGCGCTATTGGACGTCCGAATGCCCTTTCCCGCCACCCATCCCGCCCTGGCCCGCGCGCTCGACGCGCATGGCTACAACGAGCCGACGCCGGTCCAGGCCGCGGTGCTCGAAGCTCCTGCCGGCCGCGATCTGCTGGTCTCGGCCCAGACCGGATCGGGCAAGACGGTGGCCTTCGGGCTGGGCGCCGCCGACACCCTCCTGGGCGAGGCCGACACCTTCGGCCGCGCCGAGGCCCCGCTGGCGCTATGCATCGCCCCCACCCGCGAGCTGGCCCAGCAGGTCGCTCGCGAGCTCACCTGGCTCTACGCCGACGCCCAGGCCCGCATCGCCACCTGTGTGGGCGGCATGGATCCGCGCGCCGAGCAGCGCGCCCTCAACGCCGGCGCCCACATCGTCGTCGGCACCCCCGGGCGCCTGCGCGACCACCTGGAGCGCGGCAACCTCGATCTCTCGGCCCTGAAGGTCGTCGTGCTCGACGAGGCCGACGAGATGCTCGACATGGGCTTCCGCGAAGACCTGGAGGCGATCCTCGACTCGTCGCCGGCCGAGCGCCGCACCTTCCTGTTCTCGGCCACCATCGCCCGCGAGATCGCGGCCCTGGCCAAGCGCTATCAACGCGACGCCCACCGCATCGACACACTGCGCCGCGACGAGGCCCACGGCGACATCGCCTACCGCGCCGTCCGCATCGCCCCGACCGAGATGGAAACGGCGATCGTCAACGTCCTGCGCTATTTCGAAAGCCCCGGCGCGCTGATCTTCTGCGCCACCCGCGAACGGGTGCGCCATATGCACGCCGCGCTGCGCGAGCGGGGCTTCTCGGTCGTCCAGCTCTCCGGCGAGCTGAGCCAGAAGGAGCGCTCGGACGCGCTGCAGGCTCTGCGCGACGGCCATGCACGCGCCTGTATCGCCACCGACGTCGCCGCTCGCGGCCTGGACCTGCCCGACCTGGGTCTGGTGATCCACGCGGACCTGCCCGCCAACACCGCCGGCCTCCTTCACCGCAGCGGCCGCACGGGCCGGGCGGGCAAGAAGGGCGTCTCGGTCGTGATGGTCCCGCACTCCAAGCGCCGCATCGCCGAGCGCCTGCTGCAGGTGGCCGGCGTGGACGCCGAATGGTCCGGCCCGCCGCTGCCCGAAGAGATTCGCGCCAAGGACCAGGTGCGGATGCTCGAGGATCCGCTGCTCAATGAGGCTCCCTCGCCGGAGGACCTGGAGCTGGCCCAGCGCCTGCTGGCCGACCGCAGCCCGGAAGCGGTGGCGGCCGCCCTGGTGCGCCTTTACCGCTCGCGCCTGCCGGCGCCGGAAGAGATGCTGCCCGACCGCGGCGGCGAGCCCCGCCCGCTGCGCCCCGAGCGGCAGGCCCAGATCGAATCCGCCGATGGCGCCTGGTACCGCCTGCCTATCGGCCGCTCGAAGAACGCCGACCCCAAGTGGCTGGTCCCGCTGATCTGCCGCCTGGGCCACGTGACGAAGAAGGAGATCGGCCTGATCCGCATCTTCGACCACGAGACCAAGTTCCAGATCTCCAGCGAGGTCGAGGCGCGTTTCGGCGAGGCCATCCGCGCTGCGGCCGACTCGGGCGAACTGCGCATCAACCCCTCGGCGCCCCCCGGCCCGGCCGGCCCTCGTCCCTCGGGTCCGCGGCCTTCAGGCCCTCGCAGCGATGGTCCCCGCCACGACGGTCCCCGGCGCGGCCCGCCGCCCGGCGGCGACCGCCGCGGTCCGCCCAAGGGCCGCAAGCCGAACCAGCGCCGCGACTAGCGCGAACCCTTCCAACCTGAAGCGCCTGCGGGCGCGCCCGCTGCGCCACTCGGCTGAGAGGGTAGCGCTCTACACCGCCCGCTCCTCTTGCGCGCCCGCCAGCGCATCGTCGAGCGCCGCGTAGAGTGCCCCCACATCCAGAGGCTTGGCGATATGGCCGTCCATTCCGACCGCCAGGTACTGCTCCAACTGGTGGCTCATCACGTTGGCGGTCAGCGCCAGGATAGGCGTCGGCGTTCGAGCCCACTCGGCTTCCAGCCGGCGGATTTCGCGCGTGGCGTCCAGTCCGTTCATCTCAGGCATCTGGACGTCCATCAGCACCACATCGAAGCGGGCCTCGACGAACGCCTCGATGGCCTCCCGCCCGTTAGCAGCCAGGGTCAGATCGGCGCCCAGGGGATCGATCAGCGCCTTCAGCACCATGCGGTTCGTGACGTTGTCCTCGGCCGCCAGGATGCGCAGCGGCCGGCCCGGCCTTCGCCCCGCCTCGACGGCAGGCTCGGGACTGGCCACCGGCGCGGTGGCCCGACTGAGGGGCAGATCCACGGTAAAGCAGGCGCCTTGGCCGGGTTGGCCGGTCGCCGAGATGGTTCCCCCCATCAGTTCGACCAGCCCCTGACAGATCGACAAGCCAAGACCGGTGCCGCCGTAGCGCCGGGTGGTCGAGGCGTCGGCCTGTTCGAACTTGCGGAACAGGTCACTGGCGCTCGCAGGGTCGATACCGATGCCCGTATCGCTGACCTGGAAGCGCACACCGCCCCCAGTCTCTTCGGCCGATAATGTGACGACGCCCGTCTCCGTGAATTTCACCGCGTTGGAGATGAGGTTGGTCAGGACCTGGCGAATACGCAGATCATCACCGGACCAATAGCCTGCCACTTCCGGGGCCATGCTGATGCGGAGGTCCAGCCCCTTCTCGGTGGCGAGATCCTGGAAGATGGCGCTCACGGATTCCAGATTGTCCTCCATCCGGAAGGTCGCCGCGGTCGCCTGAAGTTTGCCGGCCTCCAGTTTCGACAGGTCCAGCACGTCATTCAGCAGGGCCAGCAACGTGCGCCCGGACTCGCGGATCACGCGTAGGCGCCCCCTCTGATCGGGACTCAGCTCGAAGGCCTCCATCGCCTGGGCCATCCCCAGCACGCCATTCAGCGGCGTGCGGATCTCGTGGCTGATGTTGGCGATGAACTCCGACTTCGCGCGGTCTCCCGCCTCGGCCCGGTCGCGCGCCTGAACAACCTGCCGCGCCATGCGCCACAAGCGATGGATCACCAGCGCGACTGCGGCCAGCACGACCAGCCCCAGCCCCAGGATCGCCCACCTGGCCTCGGCGTAGACGCCTTGACCAGGATGTTCCGGCGACCAGGTCAGGGCGCCGACTGCGCGTCGCTCGGCGTCGGTCAACCGCACAGCCGGTCTCGCCGTCGCGTCTGCGGCGGTCAACCGCGCCGCGCGCAGGCCAAGATCGTCATCCAACTCCCGGAGATAGCCGCCATTCACCTCGACGCCCGACACCACGATGGGCTCCCGCCCGGGGAGAAGCGGCTTTGCGTCCTCGACCTCCGGCACGATCGTCGATGCGGCCAGCAGGTACACTCGCTCCCCCGTCCGCACCGCCGCCTGCGCCGTCGCCGCGCGGGCGAAGCCGCGCGCCTTCGGGTCGCGGCGGTGCCTTACGGCCTCTTCCGATCGAACCACGTCCCTGAGCGTCTGAGACGCCGCCATCAGGCCGTCGAGCGTCCTGGGATCGACGACCTCGCCCTTGACCGCTCCATAGGTCAACCGATCCTGCGCATCGACGATAAAGGTCACGTCATGCCGCAGGTAGTCGAAGAAGTAGTCGGCGTAGTTCACCTGGGCGAAGTCGCGATCGAACCGCCGAGCGGTCTTGTCGTAAGCCTCGGTCCAGACGGCGACGGAGACGACGTCGTCCTTCAACCGCGCCAGGCGCCGAACGACGGAGCGCTCCATCAAACGGGTCTCGCGGACCTCGGTGATGCGATCCACCGAAACGCTGGCGTAGTAGACCAGCACGCCGCAGGCCCCGAAAACGATCAGCGCGGCCGCTATCGCCAGTCCGAGCACGCCGCCCGAGAATCGCCACTCACGGCTAGCGAGCCACCTGCGCATGCCGCGTCAGGCCCTGCCGACGAAGCGCCGGGTGGCCCGCTCCTCGCGCGCCAGACATGTCGACAGTTCCAGATACATTCGGCCGCAATATCTGGCTCAAACGCTGATTTTGTATTACGCAATCAGGCGGATGGCCTGCGGCTCACGGCCGCACGCGGGGTCGCCGATCAGTCCCCGCCTCGGCGAACTCTACTCTCCCGGCCGATAGGTCCGCTCGACGTGGCCCTCTAGCTGCCCCGGATAGAAGTAGACCTCTCGGAAGGCCGCCTTGGCGTAGCGTTCGGCTTGGTCGTTGAAGTGCTTCGAGGCCGGATCACCGCTCTCGCCGCCGGCGCTGATGGCCACCGCCTTCACCTTCGGCCCGAACTCGACCACGGCGACGAAGCTGTTCCCGCTGGTTCCATAGTACCGCTTCGTGCCGGGGTAGCGGCGCGAGGCGAACGAGGCGAGCGAGCCCCAGGTCCCCGCGGTGAACGGCACCGCCACGCTGGGGCCGTCGTCACGGAAAGTCTGGACGATGGCGCCGTCCAGCCGCTGAAAGCGATTGATCTCGCCCCAGGGGGTCTTCCAGCTGCCGAAGTCAGCCACGAGACGCGCCGAGGCCTCCTCCAGGGCCGCTATGCGGTCGGAGGCCGGGCTCTTCTCGACCATGTATTCGTACACCGTCATCCCGGCCGTTTTGGCCCCGGCAGCCGACTTCGCCCACAGCGCCTCGGCCCAGAACACCGCCAGCGACGTCTCGGTCGAATCCTTGCCCCAGCGCCGGTCCCAGGCCTTCAGCGCCGCCATCTGGCCGGCCAAGGCGGCCTTCTGGTCCGGCGAGGCCAGGTCGTACGCCTCGGACAGCTTGGGGATCAGGCGATCGAAGGCCGGCAGGTCGGGGTCGTAGGCGGCGGCCCGCAAGCCCTCGACGGTGAAGCCGCTCTTGCCGTCCAGCACCCGGATCGCATGCAGTCCGCGCGGCGTTTCGCCGGCGGTGTCCATGTACCTGGGGAACGCCTCGCGCTTCGGGCTGTCGGCCCCCGCCGCCGAATAGGGCCAGTTGTTCGAGTTGTAGACCCACCCCGCCTTGGGATCGATCACCGTCGGCGCCTCGGACAGCGCGTGCAGCCCCTGCCAGTCCGTCGCCGGATCGGCCCCGTCCACCACCTTCGTGTAGTCGAACCGGTCGTTGCGCTTCGGAATGAACTGCGGGTGCAGGTAGGCCGTCTGGCCCTGGGCGTTGGCGTACAGCGTGTTGTTCGACGAGTTGGCCTTCAGCTCGGCCACCTTCAGGAAACCCGGCAGGTCGGTGGCCTTCGTGCGCAGAAACGACTGCTGCAGCGCCTCGATCGGCTTGAACATCAGCGCCGTGGCGATCCACTTATCGCCCTCGGCCCGCACGATGGGCCCATGATGCGTCCGATAGGTGGTGAAGGTCCGGCTGCCCATCGACCCGTCGGCGTCCCGCACCCGGATCGTCACGTCCTTCACCGTCACGGGACGCGCCTCGCGGCCGTAGCGATACATCAGGCTGCCGGGCGTGCGCACGATCGTCTCGGCGAACTCATCCACCACGTCGACGCCGCTGGAGGTGTGCATCCAGCCTGCCTTCTCGTTGAAGCCCTGGTAGATGAAGAACTGCCCCCAGGTCACCGCGCCATAGGCGTTCAGCCCCTCCTCGCTCGTCACCTGCAGTTCCGAGCGGAAGAAGAACGAGGTGTGCGGGTTGATCAGCAGCAGCGCATGACCGTCCTTCGTCACCTTCGGCGACAGCGCGATGCCGTTCGACCCCGGAGGATCCTTGAACGCGAACTCAGGGAGCGCCGCGGTCCGCGTGCCGCCGTAGAAGGCCTCCAGCTCGCCGAGCGAGATGCGCTCGATGTCCCCCCCGATGCTGCCCTCGGTGAACGACAGCGCCATCCAAGGCTCGAACCGCGTCAGCACCTTCGGCTTCGTCTGCGGATGGGTCGCGAGGTAGTAGTTGAGGCCGTCGGCCCAGCTGTCCATAAGCGCCCGCAGCCACGCCGGGCTCTCGCGGTACTTCGCCTGCAGGTCCGCCGGATCGATGAACAGCCGCATCCGAAGGTCCTGCCAGACCGCCTTGGGCCCCTCCGCCTCGGCCATCCGGCCCAGGTTGGTCAGGTAGTTCATCTCGATGCGGTTGAAGTCGTCTTCCGCCTGGGCGTAGGCCATGCCGAACACCGCGTCGGCATCGGTCTTGCCCTTGATGTGCGCGATCCCCCAGTCGTCGCGGACGATGCTGATCCCTGCGGCCTGCGCCTTCCATTCGGCCGTCTCGTCGGCCCACGCGGCTCCCGCCAGCAGCGACAGCGCAAGGGTAAGGGGAATCAGGCGCACAGATGGGCCTCCAGGCTTCACAGGCCGCCACCTCGCCCGCCTGTCCACAGCTTGTCCAGCCTGCGGCGCCCGGCCACGCTTGGTCTCGTCGCGGACTCACCGTCTGTTGCGCACTCAAGGGGCTAAGTGGGAGTGTTTTGCGATGCCCGAAGCGACGTACGTGGCTTTTGTGCCGAACGGCATGTCCGCCAAGCTGCGGTCGGTCCTGCAAGCCGAAGACACCGGCGCCGTCACCTGGCGCGAACGCAAGACCATGTTCGGCAGCGAGTTCTACTTCTCGGGTCCGCCGAAGCTGGTCCGCGCCACGCATGCCTACGTCAGCCAGTGGGTCGTGAAGCACTAGCCTACGGCGCGGTCTTCACCTCGATCGTCTCGATCCGCCATTCGAGTTGTTCAGGCGTGGCGCCCGGCACGTCGTTCACCCGACGTAGCGTGGCCTTTCCTGAGGCGTGGTACTCGGCTCCGGAGACCAGCCGGCCATACAGGACGATTGGAACGTCCACGAACAACGACCCCGCTGCAGCCTCGACGCGCCGCGGCCCGCCCACCTGGGCGTTCAGCCGCGTGAAAGGCCTCACGTCGAACACCTGCCCGTCGCGCCGCAACCTGACCGCCTCGGCGCCACGGCCGCTCTCCACCAGCGCGAAATAGGTCTCGACCACCCTGGCCGCCGCCCGGCCGCTACCCGGCGCGGCAGGTCCCTCGCTGAGCGCCGTGCGATCATCGGACAGGCCGCCCCGCGTCCCGGGGGCCGGCGGTTCCACCGGACCCTTGCCGGGCTCGTAGCAACTGACCCCTGGCGCGCCCGCGATCGTTTCGCCCGGCTCCAGCGTCGCCAGCATCCCCTCCGGCCCACGGTTCCACCACTGCAGGCCGTCGCCCGCATAGCGCGCGCCGCTGCCTGACACGGCGATCTTCAGCGTGTGCTCGCGTCCGGCCAGCCGGACCAGGGCGGTCTTCGCGTCGGGGTACAAAGCCTGGAACGTGCGCCCGTCCGTGCAGACATAGGTGATCCAGGGCGTCGACCGTTCGGCGGGTGGGTCCGTCGGCGTGGCTCCAGGCGAACACGCCGCCAGCGCGAGCGCCGGCGCCAGCGCCGCGCCGCGCATACTACTTCTTCATCCAGGGCTTGGATTTCGACTGCGAACGCGCCGCAGCCGTGCGTTCGCCCTCGAGCGCGCCGCGCCCGGGCGGCCCGCCGCGGCCCGCCTGCGCCGCCTTCTTCAGGCGCAGCGCCCTCTGCATCGGGGTTTCGCCAGAAGGGGCCCCATTGGCGGGCGCATCGTCAGACTCGGCCATCGTGTCCTCCACTGCGCGCAAACCTACCGCGCCTTCAATTCTGAAACAGCAGCGCAATGACCAAGGGTTAGTTGCGCGTCGAACCGCCGATCGTAAAATCGGTATGCAGCCACGCTGAAGCGCGGCGGGAACTGGGGAGTCGAAACTTGCATCGCGCCGTCATCGCCGCTCTTGGAACTCTGTTGCTGGCCGGCGTCGCCGCCGCTCCGATCACGGCCGCGGCCGCCGAAAAGGCCCCGGCCAAGGCCGCGACGGCGTCCTACAAGGCTCCGCGCAACGCCTTTAACCAGCCCGACCTCTCCGGCTTCTGGAGCAACGCCACGCTCACTCCGATGGCGCGCCGGCCCCAGTTCAAGGACCAGCTCAACTACACGCCCGAGCAGGTCAAGGAGATGGAGGCCAACGCGGCCGCCGAGGTCGAGGAAGGCAACGAGGACACCGATCCCAACGCCCCGGCCGAGGCGCCGAAGACCCCGCCCAGCGCCAACATCCGCCCCGAGTTCGCCGCGGCCGGCGGTGACGTGGGCGGCTACAACCGCGGCTGGCTCGACCCCGGCAGCCACGTGATGCGCGTGAATGGCGAACCCCGCACCTCGCTGATCACCACCCCCAACGGCCAGCCCCCGGCCCGCAAGGCCGGCGCACCGCCGGCGCCGCGCTTCGGCGGCGGCATGGGCTCGTTCGACAGCTACGAGTCCCGTTCGCTCGGCGAGCGCTGCATCATGAGCTTTGGCCGTAACGCCGGCCCGCCGATGTTCCCCAACGGCTTCTACAACAACAACTACCAGATCGTTCAGACCGGCGACTCGGTGCTGATCGAGGTCGAGATGATCCACGACCTGCGGATCGTTCGCCTGAACTCCAAGCACCGCACCGATAACGTCCGCCCCTACATGGGCGACTCCATCGGCTGGTGGGAGGGCGACACCCTCGTGGTCGAGACCACCCACATCCCGGCGAACCAGCATTTCATGGGTTCGTGGAAGGATCTGAAGGTCACCGAGCGGTTTACCCGCGTCGGCAAGAACCGCCTGCACTACGCCTTCACGGTCGAAGACCCGACGATCTGGGACAAGCCTTGGGGCGGGGAATACGAATTCTCGCCGATGGGCGTGGGCGTGATCTACGAATACGCCTGCCACGAAGGCAACTACGCCCTCCCCGGCATCCTGGCCGGCGCCCGCGC